>NZ_FCOK02000019.1 GCF_001544555.2 Caballeronia udeis
TTTGCTTCGTTTCTTTGTCGCTAAGGACCAAGAAATGACGTGCCGCCACGCACAGTGGCTAATAGTGATAAAGAGAAAATCCGACTCAGGCAGACCGCTAACGCCGAAAGCAGCAACCCGGCACTGACTCCGACCGCTATCCCCAGAACCTGGCAACCCGGCACCCACCCCGACCGCTAACCCCACCCCCGCCAAAACCCCCAAACCCGTCCACCGGCGCGAGCGAAAACCTATCGCCCCATATGTTCGAAGAACCGGATAGCGCGCGGGTCGTCGGTATGGGCCGTGTTGATCCGCACCCATGCCGACATTTCGCCGTCGGGACGGTAGTAGCTCCCCGGCGCAAGCGTGATGCCAAACTTCAGCGCGTGGTCGACCAGGACCATGGAGTCCTCTATGCCGGGCACGCGCGCCCACACGAAATTGCCGCCGGTGGGTTCATCGAAGACCTCCCAGCCGTTTTCCTCAAGACGCTGAACAGCCCTTGAAAGGGTGTCGTGAATCCGGCGACGCAAGCGCTCGAGATACTTGCGGTACGTGCCGCGCTCGAGCAACGCCGCCACGACGCATTCACTGAAGCGCGAACCGCCCAGGCTGGTGAGGACCTTCACGTCAACCAGGTCCTTGATCAGATCGCGCCTGGCCGCCAGATACCCGATCCGCAGCGACGACGACAACGTCTTCGACAACCCGCTTACGTAGATCACATGATCGAGTTGATCGAGCGACGCAAGCCTTTGGGTCGGCGTTGACTGGAAATCTGCGTAGATGTCGTCTTCCACGATCGTGAAGTCGTGCTGCTGCGCGAGTTGCAGCAACTTGAACGCAACCTGCGGCGCGACGTTCGTCGCGGTCGGGTTATGAAACACGGTATTGATGAAGAACAGTTTCGGCTTGATGGTCTTGAGCAGATGTTCCGCAACCTCGACATCCGGCCCGCTCGCCAGGCGCGGAACGCCGACAATCCTGACGCCTTGCAGCTTGAGCAAGCCGAACAGGTTGTAGTACCCGGGGTCTTCCACGAACACGGTGTCCCCCGGCTTCAACATGAAGCGGACGATCAGGTCGAGCGCCTGGCTCGCACCGGTGGTGACAATGATGTTCGAGATGTCCGTTTCAATGCCGATTATCGCGAGGCGCATCTGGATCTGGTGCCTCAGGTTCGCATCGCCATGCGGCATGGCGTAGTCGATCACGCAGCTCGGATCCATCCGCATGACCTGGCGCACGGTCTGGGCAATGCCCTCGATATCTCGCCACGCCTCGGGCACGAACCCGCTGCTCAACTTCAGGGTCTCGCCAGGATAGTTGAACTGCTGCAGGATCTGATGCGACTCTTCCTCGGCCAGACGAGGATCCGAGCCGCCCGACACGCCGTTCTCGGCTCCCATATGATTCGCCACGTAAAAGCCCGAACCATGCTTCGGCACGATAAAACCCAGTGACGAAAGCCGGTCATACGCCTCAATCACCGGAAAGCGGCTGATGTTCCGGCTGGCCGCGAGCGCCCGGATGGACGGCAGTTTCACGCCGGGCAAAAGCTGACGCGAGCGGATCAGGCCCGAAATACCGGTCACGAGCTGGTCGGTCATGGGAACGCCATTGTGTGGATCGATGACGAGGTTCATGGCGTGATCTCTTGAAGTGTGCAGGGAAAATCACTGAACAGTACGGCACAACTGTTCGCGACTGTACATTCCTAAGATTGAAGTTTAAATAAATAATGTAGTCAAGAGGCCGTCTCTCTGTGAGCGGCCGTGATGGGAGAGGGACATGCGTGAAATCCGGACCTTGGAGCAGGAACCCCATGATGCGCCAGCCTGCTGGCTCATCGATCGGCCTCATACCCTGACGGTTTGTCGGGGTACGGTATGGCTGACCATTGAAGGTGAATCCGAAGACTGGTGGCTGCGGGCAGGCGAAACGCTGGAGCTGGCTCCGCGTTCGAAGGTCTGGATCAGCACATCCGAGCCGAATAGCCGTTTCGTTTTGGCCTCGGCACCGGTATTCTCACCTACCCGGCGATTCGCTTTCTACTGGCTGCTGATCCGTTTCGGCCAGCGCAGGACGCGGGCAATGTGAGCGCGTTGCGTTCGTCGCCGGTCGCTTGGCCACCCAACAACGCCCTTTTTGAACGAGCCTCGATGAACGACCGACATACCTTCTCCGCAGATTCCGGCACGCCGGATACGTTCAGCATCGCGTGCCCGACGGTCCTGCCGCTCTCTTCAATTCTTCCCGAAGAGCCTCTGCTGATGATGGGCGCCGGCCCCGTACCCATTCCCGACGCCGTGGCCAAAGCCAACGGTGTCGTGATCAACCATCTGGGCTCGACCATGGCCGCGGTTATCGGCCAGGTCAAGACCATGGCGCGGTATGTGTTCCAGACCGAATCGAAATGGGTGATGGGCGTGGCGGGACCGGGGTCGGCTGCCATGGAAATGGCCATTACGAATCTCGCGTGGAAAGGCTCGCGCGTGCTCTGCATCTGCAACGGCTTCTTCAGCGAGCGCATGGCGGAGATGGCGAGGCGAACCGGCGCTCAGGTGGAAACGCTGAACGTGGTTGACGGCGCGGCTGCGGACACGCAGCAGGCGGCGGACGCGATCGACCGGTTTCGTCCGGAGATCGTGACGATCGTGCATGGCGAGACATCGAACACGGTCTGGAACCGCAGCCTCGAATCAATCGCCTCGGTCGCCCGCGCCGCCGGCGCGCTGGTGATCGTGGACGCGGTCTGTACGCTGAGCACCATGCCGTTGCCAATGGACGCGTGGGGTATTGACGCCGTGATCACCGGCGGCCAGAAAGGGCTGTCGTCCATTCCCGGTGTCTCGCTGCTCGCGTTCTCCGAAGCGGCGTGGCAACGCATCATGACGCGTCCTGTCCCGCCCACGCACTGGTGCCTGGACGCGGCGCTGGCAACGAACTTCTGGCATAACGCGTCCTACCATTACACGGCCCCGGTGTCGGGCGTGCTCGCGCTCCACGAAGCGCTGCGACTGGTGTGCGCGGAGACGCTCGAGCGCCGGTTCGCGCGTCATCAGCGCTGTTCGAACGCGCTGCAAGCGGGCGTTGAAGCGCTAACGCTCAAGCTCTATGTGCCGAAGCCGAGCCGGCTGAATTCGGTTGTGGGTATCGCGTTGCCGCAGGGTGTCAGCGGTGCCGACGTATGCGCCCATATCTCGCGCCATCATCACGTCGAGATCGCAGGCTCGTTCGGCGCGCCGATCGTACGGATCGGCCAGATGGGCGAGCAATGCCGCGAGCATCATCTCTTCAGGACCATCCATGCCCTCGGCCGGACGATGATCGACCTCGGCGTAGCGGTGGATCTTCCCGCCGGCGTGGCGGCGCTTGAGCGGTCGTTATCGGCTGCCTGACCCGCGAGGACCTCTGACAGTCAGCCGGCAAGCGCCCGCGAACGCCGGCGGCTCAGCCACCGCACCGTCAGAAGCCCCACCACCATCACGGTGAGCGAGAGCATCGTGGTCATCGTGCCAAGCGCATAGATCACGGGCCTGGTGACCGAAGTCGTGAGTCCCTGCAATTCCAGCGGCAGCGTGTTCTGGTCACCGATCGCCTGCGACGTGCGCGCGATCTCGTCCCACGACAGCGTGAAACCGAACATCCCCACCCCGATCACCGATGGCCCGATGATCGGCAACACCACATGCCGAAAGCTCTGCCAAGGTGAAGCGCCCAAGTCACGCGCCGCCTCTTCATAAGCCGGGTTGAAACGGTTGAAGACAGCAAACATCACGAGCAGCCCGAAGGGCAGCGTCCACGTCAGGTGCGCGCCGAGCGCCGAGGTATAAAGGCCCATCGACGTGGTGTAGTTGTCGACGAACGATTGATGACCCCAGGCGCCCGCAAGATACTTGACGCCGTTGTCCAGCAGCCGGAATGTCAGACCGATTCCCAGCGACACAATGATCGACGGCATGATCAGGCTCGCAACGGACACGTAGAACACAGCGGTGTCGCCGCGAAAGCGCTTGCGAAACGCGAGCCCCGCCGCAACCGAGAACAGCACCGTCAGCACCGTGACGACTGCGGCGAGACGCACCGAGCGTCCGAACGCGGCCCGGATGTCGATGTCCCCCACACCCTGGCGCAACACCGCGAACCAGTGCAGCGAAACACCGCGCATGGGGAACGTGAGACCGCCTTCGGGTCCCTGGAACGACAGGATGAAGATTGTGATGACCGGTCCGTAGAGGAACAACACGAACAGCCCGAACACCAGCGCGAGCCAGTAGAAGCTGGCGGGACGCCGCTCGCGGTGGTGCTTCAGACCCTGACGAATGGCGGCCATGTCAAAGCTCCTTGCGAATATCGACTACACGCGTGAGGGCCCAGACAATCATCAGCACGACGGCCAGCAGGATGATCGCGTTGGCCGCCGCAGCGGGAAACTGAAGATAGCCGGTCTGCACCTGGATGATCTTTCCGACCGATGCGATCTGCTGGCCGCCCATCACGCCGACCGTCAGGAAGTCCCCCATGACGATGGTGATCACGAAGATCGAGCCAATCACAATGCCGGTCTTCGACAGCGGCAACACTACTTCGCGGATCACCTGCCAGCCGCTCGCGCCCGCGTCGCGCGCGGCTTCGAGCAACGACCGGTCAATGCGCATCATGGCGTTGAAAATTGGCACGATCATGAAGAACGTATAGAGATGCACGAACGCAAGCACGACCGAGAAGTTCGAATAGAGCAGCCATTCCAGCGGTTTGTCGATCATGTGCGATGACAGCAGCGCCTGGTTCACGAGCCCGTTGCGGCCGAGCAGCGGTATCCACGAGATCATCCGGATCACATTCGAGGTCCAGAACGGAATCGTGCAGACAAGGAACAATACCGTCTGCATACCTGACGAACGGATGTGAAACGACAGGAAATACGCAATCGTAAAACCAAGCACCAGCGTCACCGCCCAGACGATTGCGCAAAATTTGATGGTCGACCAGTAGGTCTTGAAGGTCACGCACACATCGGTCATCGAAGAACAGCCGTCGAAGATCGCCGCGTAGTTCTTGAACGTGAACGCCGGAATGATCTGGTATTCGTTGAAGTCCCAGAAACTTACGATCAGCGTGATGACCAGCGGCACGAGAAAGAACAGGATGAAGGTCAGCGCGAGCGGCGTCGCTTGCAGCCACGCGGCCGCGCGCCGGTGCTTGACGCTCGCCTCCAGTGGTTGGATGGGAAGCTCGATCGATGCCATCGCGGATTACCTATTGGATAAACGGAAGGCGGCCGGCGCGAATCACACACGCCGGCCTTGCGCCAAACCAGACTAAGCAGCGATGAACTCGTTCCACTTCTGGACCATGTAGATGTTCTCGTCCATCACCGCGTTCCAGCACGCTATTGCCCCCATGCGCTGGTTGTACGATCCGCCGTCGCGCACCGTGCCGATCTTTTCGAGCAACTGGCCATCGGGTGCCTTGATATCCTGCGCGGCTGGTTTGCCTTCGATCCAGTAGTCCCATTCATACGGCTGCATATGGGTCTTCGCAGTCTCGAGCACGCCCGCGTAATACCCCTGGCGCATCAGGTATGCACCAGCCCAGCCGTCCTGGAACCAGTTGATGAACTCGTAGGCTGCGTCGAGCTTGCGGCCCTGCAACGAACGCGGCAGCCCGAAGCCCGACGCCCACGAGCGATACCCCTCCTTGAGCGGTTGGAACTTGCACGCAACCCCCATCGTGCGGACCTTCGTGACGGCGGGTGACCACATTGACTGGATCACGACTTCGCCGGACGCCATCAGGTTCACGCTTTCGTTGAAGTCCTTCCAGAAGGCCCGGAACTGGCCCGCGCGCTTCGCCTCGATCAGGATCTTGATGGTCTGGTCGATTTCGGCCTTGGTCATGTTGCCTTTGTCGCCGTACTTGACATGGCCCATTGCCTCGATCGCCATGGCCGAATCCATGATCCCGATAGCGGGAATGTTCAGGAGTGCGGCACGCCCCTTGAACTCGGGGTTCAGCAATTCGGACCAGCTATTGATCGGGCGCTTGATCAGGTCGGGACGAATGCCAAGCGTATCGGCGTTGTAGGTGGTCGGGATCAGCGTCATCCATTCGGTGGGCGTCGCGGAGAACTCGGTCGAGCGCGCGCCTGTCAGGAACATCACCTTCTTGGGGGCCGTGCCCTGGTCACCGATCTTCTTGCCGTCTACCTCGCCTCGCGTGAGCACCGGCGTGATCTTGTCGGCGAGCTTGATCTTCTTTGCGTCCATGCCGGCCAGCGTGCCGGCGGGGATCAGCTTCTTCAGCGAGAAGTACTCGGTGTCGACAATATCGAATGAATTCGGCTGCGTGATGATGCGCTTGGCGACGTCGTCGGTGGTGACCGGGATGTACTGGATCTGGATGCCGGTATCTTCCTGGAATTTCTTCGCAATATCCGAACTCTGGTTCACCGCCGTGCCCAGGTAGCGAAGCGTGATCTTTTCCTGCGCATGCACGTACGGGAACCCTGCAATGCCGGCCGCGGCGACCGCGCCCTTGAGCAAGGTACGGCGTGACATGCCCTTGCCCGCGCCCAGGCTGGATTCCGTCGTGGCGGCGCTTGCGGACATCTCGCTCGTGCTGGGTTCGGACGGGTGTTCGTAACGCTCGGTCATGGCCATCTTCCTTGGTTGAAATTGTCGTTCACTGCAACGCAAAGCGGTCGCTTGGCGGTCGCTTATGCCGCCAATGCATGGGCGTCCTGCTCGTTCCACCAGACCACGACACGCGCATCAGGTCCCAGGCGCTGAGGGTCGTATTCGTTATCGGGTAGCAGTGAAACCAGGTCGGGTGAACCGTCGAGTGGCGCGAGCGTCATGCGCAAATGGGTGCCCTGGTATTCGGTTTCGCGGACCGTGCACGGAATGCCGCCAATCCGGCTGAAGCCGCTTTCACTCGTGGGCGGCTGGACCGGCGTGGAGCCGTGCGGCGCTATACGCAGATGATCGGCACGCACGGTAAACGCACGGCCGTTTGCGCCGAACACGTTGTGTCCACCGAGGAAACGCGCGACGAATTCCGTGCGCGGCCGGTTAAAGACTTCGTGTGGCGAACCGCTTTGCTCTATGCGCCCGTGGCTCATGACAACCACCATATCCGCGAGCGCGAGCGCCTCTTCCTGCGAGTGCGTCACGTGCACGAAGGTGATGCCCAGCTCCTTCTGCCAGCGCTTGAGTTCGGCGCGCATCTGCACGCGCAGGAACGGGTCGAGTGCGGACAAAGGTTCGTCGAGCAGCAGGCAACGCGGTTCGTTGAGCAGTGCGCGGGCAAGTGCAACACGCTGCTGCTGGCCGCCCGACAATTGCGACGGCTTGCGCTCGGCATAAGCGCTCATCGCGACAAGTTCGAGCAATTCACCCGCCCGCTGACGGCGTACGTCCTTCGCGACGCCGCGCATCTTCAGGCTAAACGCGACGTTGTCGAGCGCGGACAGATGCGGGAACAACGCATAACTCTGGAAGACCATCGCGGTGCCGCGCGTGGCGGGTTGTGCGCGCGTGACGTTACGCTGGCCGATGAGAATGTCGCCGTCGCTGATCGATTCATGCCCGGCGATCATCCGCAACGTCGAGGTCTTGCCGCAGCCCGACGGCCCGAGCAGGCAGCAGTACTGGCCGCCGGGAATCCGCAGGTCGATCGAATCAACGGCAAGCGAATCGCCATATTGTTTCGATACATGCACCAGTTCGATATCGGCGGGCTCGGTTTTGAGCACGGCTGACGTGGGCTGGATCATAGGCTTGAGGTCATGCAGGGCGTTTCCTTAATAGGGGCGGCCATCGGCGGCACAGGCAAGGTCTCTGCAAGACGCCGAATGCAAGACATGTGCCACTTTGTCCGCATACCAAGGATTTGATCGCAAACCATCGAATCTATTGAACGTAGACGATATGGCGTGTAAATTGCACACGATTCGAGACCGAACTGTCGGCAATCAAACCCGCCAATCCGCACAATCGCGGTGCGCCGCGGGTCCGGCACGGGGCGCGATCCCCCAAAAAGGTTCATGAAACCGCTCAGGCACGGCACGCCCGTGCGCAGCACGTTTGTCACCAGGGCATTTGCACATGGACATCATCCGCACCGTTCGCACGCCGCACGATCCTGCGTTCGGCCCGCTCGCCACGCACGGCCGCTTTCCGTATCGGCCGATCACCGACACCGACGCTTTTCGTTGGCCCGGCGACACCGGCCTCGCCGTCTACCTCGGCTTCAACATCGAGCACTTCGCGTTCGGCGAAGGTCTGGGCGCCGCCCTCGGCCCGGTCTCGCCGCAGCCCGACGTGCTCAACTACAGCTGGCGCGAATACGGCAACCGTGTGGGCGTATGGCGCTGCATCGAACTCTTCGACCAGCTCGACCTGCCGTCGGGCACGCTGATCAATACATCGCTCTACGACCACTGCCCGGAGGTCATCGACGCCTGTCTCGCACGCGGCGACGAGCTGATCGCGCATGGTCATACGAATGCGCATCGGCAGAGCGACCTGGACGAAAACAGCGAGCGCGCGTTGCTGCTGCACTGCCGGGAGCGTTTGGCCGCCCATGCCGGCACGCCGCCTTCGGGCTGGCTCTCGCCCTGGATCTCCGAGTCGCGCGTCACGCCCGACCTGCTCGTGGAAACCGGCTACCGCTACACGCTGAACTGGTGCCACGACGACCGCCCGGTGCGCATGGCGACACGCTCCGGTTCGTTATGGTCCGTCCCCTACCCGCAAGAACTCAACGACTTGCCAATGATGGTCGGCCGCCATCTCGACGCGCGCGCCTTCGCGGACATGATCATCGACCAGTTCGACGAAATGCTCGAACAGGCGAACCGTAGCCGCCATGCGCAGGCACTCGTGATGGGTATTGCGTTGCATCCCTATCTCGTCGGACAGCCCTACCGGCTACGGCATTTGCGTCGCGCACTGCAGCACATTGCCGCCGCGCGCGCGAACGGCGACGTGTGGATCACAACACCCGGCGCCATCGCTCGCCATATGGACGAGATGGAGCGCGCGGGCCTCGCCGGTACATCGCAGCAAGCCCACCTTTCAGCAGAAAAATGAAGCCGAAATCCCCATTGAAGGTGGCTGCAAAACCCGCCAAGGAAGCTGCGCAGGACGCCGATGCCCGCCTCTACCAGGCTATCTTCGACGGTGTCCTAAATCATCGCCTGACGCCCGGCACCAAACTTCCAGAGCCAGAGTTGTGCCAGTTGTTCAGCGTCGGCCGCGCGGTCGTGCGGCGCGTGCTGGAGCGGCTCGCCTACGACGGCATCGTGGTGTTGCGGCCGAACAAAGGCGCGGTGATCGCCGAGCCGACGCCCGAGGAAACCCGCGAGATTTTCGAAGCGCGCCGCTCGATGGAGCGTGTGCTGGTGGAGTTCGCCGTGCACCGCGCGACTGCGCACGACATCAAGGAACTGCGCCGCCAGCTGGCTGAAGAACACGACGCCATGCATCGCTTCGACCAGCCATCCTGGGCGCGGCTTGCAAGCGACTTTCACCTGCGTATTGCCGCGCTTGCCGGCAATTCGATCCTGCAACGCTACCTGACGGAACTGGTGTCGCGATGCTCGCTGATCGTGGGCGTCTACGAGCCGCCGGGCCATGCACCCTGCGAGCACGACGAACATGCGGCGATTGTCGACTGCATCGAGGCGCGCGATGCGGCCGGCGCCATTGCGCGCATGGAAGCGCACCTTCGCGAACTGGAAGAGCGCCTTGAGACGTCGCGCATGCGGGGCGAGAAAAGCCTTGGGCAACTGCTCGGCATGAGTTGAATCCGGGCGCCAACCCCAAGTTACTGATCCGGACCATCATGGAAATAGACTTCGAAGCCATCACCGAATATCAGCGATACAAGCTCATGGCGAGCCTGATCGTGCCGCGTCCGATCGCGCTGGTCACGACCTTGAGCGCGAGCGGCACGATCAACGCGGCGCCCTTCTCGATGTTCAATATGCTGGGTGAGGAGCCGCCCATTGTGATGATCAGCATCAACCGCCTCGACGATGGCTCGCTCAAGGACACCGCCGTGAATATTGCGCGCGGCCGCGAGTTCGTCGTGCATCTGTGCGACGAAGCGATGGCTGACAAGATGCATCGGTGTGGAGAACGTCTGCCGCCCGATGTCAGCGAGCTCGAGAAGGTCGGGCTGACGCCGACGCCAAGCTCGCGGGTCGCGCCGCCACGGATCGCAGAAGCGCCGGTGGCGTTCGAATGCACGTTGTGGGAGACGTTGGAAACCACGAGCCGGCAGATATTCATTGGATGCGTTCACCGCCTGCATGCACGTGACGAATTGATCGATATCGAAACATGGCGTGTGCGGCTTCAGCACTACTTCCCGGTCGGACGATTCGGTGCGAGCGACTATGTGACCACCCGCGAGCGCTTCACGCTCGGCTGACCGATCACGGAGCCTCCATGTCCATGCACAACACGACCCTCGCCACGTCCACCGAAGGGATGGTCACCAGCCCCCATGCGCTCGCAAGCGAAGCGGGACTCGAGGTGCTGCGCGCGGGCGGCAACGCCATTGAAGCAGCCATTGCAATAGGCGCGGCGCTGAGCGTGACCTATCCGCATTTCACCGGTCTTGGCGGCGATGCGTTCTGGGTCATCGGCGACCGGACGGGCATGCTGCGCACGTTATCGGGCATCGGGCAGGCGGCGCAGACCTTGCCCGCGTTCTCCGCCGCCATCCCGTTGCGCGGCGCCGGCTCCACGCTGACCACCGCAGCCACGGTCGATACCTGGCATCAGGCGTACGCGATCAGCCAGGCGTCATGGGGTGGCCAACGCACATGGTCGTCGCTGTTCGACCGCGCTATCGGCTATGCATCGGAGGGATTTCCGGTCACGCCTTCGCAGCACTTCTGGCAGCAGTTTCGCGCCGATGAATTACGCGCAATGCCGGGCTTTTCAGCGGTATTTGCGCCCGGCGGACAAACTCCTGCGGTCGGCGAGCGCTTCGTTCAACCAGCGCTCGCGCGCAGTCTTGAACGCATTGCAACCTACGGCGCGCGCGAATTCTACGAAGGTGAGCTCGCGGAGCGCATTGCACGCGGCTTGCGGCAGGCCGGTTCGCCGCTGACGCCAGCCGACCTCGCGAAGACCCGCGCACGCGATGAAACTCCGCTGCGCGTGGCGTATCGCGGCGGCGAACTCGTGAGCCTGCACCCCCCCACGCAAGGCGTCACCACGCTGCAGATCATGGGCATGCTGGCGCGCTTCGACCTGTCGTCCATTGCGGAAGGCAGCGCCGACTACTACCACCTGCTGGTGGAGGCCGTGAAATGCGCGTTCGTGGACCGGGACCGTTTCGTCTGCGACCCGGAGTTCAACCGGGTTCCCGTGAACGAGATGCTCTCCTCCGACACGCTCGACGCCCATGCACGCTCGATCAACCTTCACACAGCGCGGGCGTGGCCGCACGTATTCCGCCCCGGCGACACCGCGTTCATCGGCGCATCGGACGCGCAAGGCCGCAGCGTCAGTCTGCTGCAGACGGTCTACTTCGACTGGGGCAGCGGCATTGTGGCCGGCGACACCGGCATTCTCTGGCACAACCGCGGCGCGTCGTTCAGCGTGGACGCCGCGCATCACAATGCCGTGCAGCCGGGCAAGCGGCCATTTCACACGCTCAATCCGGGCATGTACCTGAAGGATGGCCGGCCGCATCTGCTGTTCGGCACGCAGGGCGCGGACGGCCAGCCGCAGACGCTGGCAGCGGTGCTGACGCGGTTGATCGACTACGGGATGGACCCGCTGAGCGCGCTGGCTCGTCCACGATTCCTGCTTGGGAAAACCTTCTCGGATACCCGCGACGCACTGAAGCTGGAAGAAGATGCGGGCGCCGATGTGTTCGCCGCGCTAGCCGAGCGCGGGCACGAAGTGAGCGCTATTGCCGCGCAGAGTCCGCTTGCGGGGCATCCGGGCGTCATTCGGATTGAACCGGATGGCGCATTGTCCGGGGCGCATGATCCGCGTAGCGACGGTCAGGCAATGGGGCTATAAAAATGGGGCGCTAAAACCGGGTGCTCTTTTGACGGCGCACCAGGCTCACTGTTGCGCTTCTCTTCATTTCCTGATTCCGTTTCACTTGATCACGCCGGTTTTATCAATCGTCAAGGCGACCTATGTAGCCGGTGAGCAGGTGTATGAGCGCGGTTTCTCGGAAGAGGATTTCCGTTATCCAGCGGCTGCATAGTTGCGTGTCTTGAACGGCGCGCGGCGATCGGCCGGCGCCGGTTGCCGCTAAACCTCCCGTCAAGTCTCGCGCAGCGCCGCCTGCCTGATGGCAACCTGCCAAAAATCGGGCCGACTTCATCCCTCAACCTGCAACCAGGCCACCTATACTGAAAGCGGTGGTCTTTCACGACAACGTGTCGCGGATGGTCATCGGGCCGCCAAGGTGAAACGGGAAATGGAGCCAGTCCATGACAAGCGTTGCGCAAATCCTCAAGTCGAAACCGAACCAGAGCGTCTACACGATCACCGCGTCCGAATGCGTCTACGACGCGATCAAACTCATGGCGGAAAAGCACATTGGAGCGCTGGTCGTCACCGACGGCGACAGCATTGCCGGGATCATCACGGAGCGTGACTATGCGCGAAAAGTGGTGCTGAAGGACCGCTCGTCGAAGGTCACGCCGGTGCGGGACATCATGACCCACGCAGTGCGTTTCGTGCGGCCTGACCAGTCAAGCGACGAGTGCATGGCGCTGATGACCGAATATCGCATGCGCCATCTGCCGGTGATCGATCACGAGCGGCTGGTCGGCATGATCTCGATCGGCGACCTGGTGAAGAACATCATCGAGGAACAAGAGTTCACAATCCAGCAACTCGAGCACTACATTACCGGCGAGCGAGCCTGAGGCGGCGACCGGCCCAGAAAAGGACCAGGCAGCGGTCCCATGAACCCGGCGCTGTGAATCCAGTGATTTCGCTGTAAATCCGCGGGCCCCGGCGAGCAGTGCTGTCGCCGGGGCTTGTGCGCTCGCAAGATTTTTTTCGTATGTGATCGACGAGGTCAGGATAAAGCTGCGGCAGGCCCCGGCCGCAATACCCTTGGCGGACAAGCCCGCTATGGTGGATTAGCCGTATCGAGCCGGCTTGATCATCCATGACCTGCAGCGCATCGGCACGCTGCAGGACGGTGCTAATGACACATCTGATAGCAGCCGATGTTTAATGTCCCTTGTAGATCGATTGTGTGTCGACGGGGACTTCTGGCCGGCCTGCTTGCGAGGTACCGCTGGACGACGTGCCGTATTCGCTGTCTTGCGGGGCCGCTTGCACTTGTGCTTGTGCCTGGTTTTGTGCGGCCACGCGCGCTAAGGCGGATTGCAAGTCGGTAGGGTAGGTTGTATCGCTGGCGCTTCCGTTATAACCGGCCTGTTGTAGCTGGATGAGTTCAGTGCGCACTTGCTCGCGCGTGACCGGTCCGTTCTGTTGAGCAAACGAAGCGATGGGAACGGCCAGGAACGCGGCCGAAAAAACTGCCTGGATCGACGATTTCATATTACCTCCAGAAGAGTGTGTCCCGCGCCTGAAAGCCAGATTCGCAGGGTATTTCCCCGGTTTGATAGTGAGGTAGTCGTCGGTGTTACACACGATTAAGGACGTTTATTAAATGCCATGTAACGCCGTCACAAGCATGCGAACGCGGAATGGTGAACCCTTCCCTCAAACCGGATCCGCTACGCACGCTTAGGTCACAAACTCGATCGATAAAAACAATAGGAAAGCTTGTTTATAAACTTGGATCCGGCTTCCGGCATTGTTCTGGAGAGGGATTGTTATCGATCGATGACTGCAGTGTCGTCGCTAACCGACGTGGCCGAAACCGTGCAAATGGAGGATAAGTCCGGATTTTTGTGAGGGGACCGGAGCCCCGCGAAAGGAGGGTAACGCTGTAATCACGGAAGCGGCCCGTTGGCGATCTTCCTTCACCAACCGATCTCCCTGCACTGCATCCGCAGGAGTTGTTCCCCCGGCTGCAGTGCCACAGTCACGGTTCATTTCCCGGAGCGATAGCAACCGTCGGCAGTGAACGAGATGCCGGAGGTGCGCCTCATGTTCCTGGCTCGGGAGTGGGTTGGCCTGCTCCGCTCGAATAAAAAAAAGGCACCCAGAGAGCGCCTCAAAGTGAATCCGTTTATTGTTTTTGGTTTCTCCCTACTGACCTCCAATGCCGACGGCGCCTCAACAAACGAATTGAAGCCATTACCGTGGTGACTTGGAGATGCGCCGATACATGAAGGTACTAACGGCATGAATCGGTCAAACTTGAGGGGGATAGGGAATCTACGCATACCAACAATATCAACGTACCCAGAAACAGCACTCCGAAAGGCATCTTTCGTCCGTTCTGCCTTCTCTCCACGGGCAACCAGCTCTCTCGATCCCTGCGCTCCTGATCTCGATCATGTATCATACCGTGATGTATAAAAAGATGCAACTTTCGTAGTGCACGGACTTCCGAAGTCGCTGCCAGCTAAGCTTATTTCAGTTTTTCTGGACATAAAATGATGACCTGGCCTGCCGTTTTGCTGCGATGTCCGCCCGGAATCGACTCAGGCGATATCCTGATATATGTCATAATCACATACTTTTACAATGCATTCGGCAGGAGACACTGCCCGACAGCGAGGACGTTCCATATGACCTCGCCCGCTCACGATATCTTCCAAGTTTTCCAAGCTTATGATCCGACCTGCTCTCGCAAGCTGGCTTCTCAGCTTTTCCCCTTCACCCGTCACGCTGGGTTGGCCCGAACGTTTAAGGTCCTGTCTTGGCGCACTGATCGGCATATCCTTCACCGCGGGCGTGATGCATGTTTTCCTGGGAGACCACGCGCTCATCCCGCTCCTGGTCGCGCCGATGGGCGCCTCCGCAGTGTTGCTGTTCGCGGTGCCGGCAAGCCCGCTCGCCCAACCCTGGTCGATCATCGGCGGCAATATGGTTTCGGCGTTCATTGGCGTCGCGTGCGCAGCCTGGATCACGAACCCGATCGACGCCGCGCCGATCGCAGTGGCCATGTCAATTGGTGCGATGTTCGCGTTCAGGTGCGTGCATCCTCCCTCGGGTGCAGTCGCGCTCACCGCCGTGCTCGGTGGACCAGCCGTGCATGCTCTCGGATTCGGGTTCGTCTTTGCGCCAGTAGCCGCGCAGTCGTTTGCGCTGTTGGGGGTCGCAATCGCGTTTCATGTGGCGACCGGACATCGCTATCCTCACGCGGCGCGCTCAGCCAGGGAAACCGGCGTCCGTTCGTCAGGGGCCAGCCCCGGATTCACGCGCGAGGACCTCGAGGCGGTACTCGGCCGGCGCGACGAATTGCTGGACATCGACCCGGCGGATCTCGAATCGCTGCTTCTGGAAATACAGCTGCAATCGTATGTGCGCAGCCTCAACGGACTGAGTTGCGCGGACATCATGTCCAGCCCCGTCGTTTCAATTACACGCGGCACGACGATCGCAACGGCCGCCGCCACACTCAAGCGTCATGGCATCAAGGCGCTTCCTGTCGTTGACGACCGCGGGTTCGTGGCCGGTATCGTCACTCAGGCCGACATCGCAAGAAACATGGCGGCCGGAAAGCTTCGTGCGCTGGCGACATTCATCGAGCGATGGTTCGCCCGCCCCGGTTCAACGCTGACAGTAGCGTCCATCATGACGACCCACGTGTCCACGGTCAGCGTCACCACCTCGATCGCGAAGCTCGTTCCAATGTTCGCCGCTTATGGCCATCACCATATTCCGGTGCTCGATGCGCAGGGGAAACTCGTCGGCATGATCACGCAGGCGGACCTGATACGGGGCCTCTACCGGCAAACACACGCCTAGCCGCCGTGAATGCGCTGAGTATATATCACCATGTGATACAATTCCAATCCAGAAACCTGACTGGACTATCCCTATGAAAGAAACTTCTCGCGCGCTGAGAAAAGAAGACTTTGAGCAGCTGTCCCAGTTTCGTTACCAGATGCGCCGGTTCGAGCGGTTCTCCGAGCAGGCTGCTCAGGACGAAGGCATTACTCCGCTGCAGTACTTGCTGTTGTTGCATATCAAGGGCTACCCGGACCGGGAGTGGGCGACCGTCGGCGAACTGGCTGAAAGGCTTCAGGCACATCACCACGGAATAGTCGCGCTCGTCACGCGGTGCGAGGCGCTGGATCTGGTCAAACGAAAGCCTAGCGAAACTGATCGTCGCCAGGTCGAGGTTCATTTGCTGAAACCCGGAGAGAAAATCCTCTCACGGCTAGCCGAATTGCATCGGGCAGAACTGAAGTCGCTCGCGAACACGTTCCGCGTTCCGCAGATCGATTTTTAAGTCGGGGCATGGCAACACCGCTTGCCTTCAGTGACAGTGCAGCAAGGTCACGCCGTTCCATCAGCCGACGCAAACACATAGATCCGAATTGATGAGGAGTCGAGGTGCACGAGAACGCTTCACGAGGTGATTTTGCAGCGAATGCTCATCTGTTGCGCATCACAGCCATTGCAATAGTGATCGGCGCGTTGAGCACGGTCACGGCCTATGTCCTGCTCCACTTGATCAATTTTTTCACCAACCTTTTCTTCTTCCAGTCCCTGTCGTTCGTCAGCCGCTCGCCCGCGGGCAATACCCTCGGTCTGTGGGTGATCGTGATTCCCGTGATTGGGGGGCTGGTCATCGGACTGATTGCTCGCTATGGAAGCGAAGCCATTCGTGGACACGGCATTCCGGAGGCGATCGAAGCCATTCTGTTCGGCAAGAGCAAGATGTCGCCGAAGGTTGCGGTGCTCAAGCCACTTTCTTCCGCGATCGCCATCGGCAGCGGCGGTCCGTTCGGCGCGGAAGGGCCAATCATCATGACAGGCGGTGCGCTGGGGTCCCTGCTCGCACAATATTTCCACCTGACCGCGGGTGAACGCAAGACGCTGCTCGTCGCCGGCGCCGTAGCCGGGATGACGGCGGTGTTCGGTACGCCCGTAGCGGCGGTCCTGCTCGCGGTCGAACTGCTGCTGTTCGAACTGCGCCCGCGCAGCCTGCTGCCTGTTGCCGTCGCGTGCGCGGTGGCGGGTTTCACGCGCCCTCTCCTGATCGGCAGCGGTGCCCTCTTCCCGCTGCAAACCATCCCGTTGGGTCCGCTCGGCCTCGTCTCATGCGTGGTTGCGGGTCTCGTGGCGGGCGCAATCTCGTGGGGCCTGTCATCGGCGCTATACAAGGTCGAGGACCTCTTCGGAAAATTGCCGGTTCACTGGATGTGGTGGCCCGCGCTTGGCGGTATTGCCGTGGGCATCGGCGGATATTTCGAGCCACGCGCACTCGGCGTAGGCTATGACGTGATCGGCGATCTGCTGCATAACCATCTTGCTATCAGCGTCGTGGCCGGCTTGATACTGGTGAAGGCGATCATCTGGGTCATCGCCCTCGGTTCAGGCACATCAGGAGGCGTACTCGCTCCGCTGCTGATGATGGGTGCGGCCATGGGAACTATCTTCGGACCGTTCCTGCCCGGCGGGGAGCCCGCAGTGTGGCCGCTGGTATTCATGGCGGCGACGCTCGGCGGGATGATGCGCGCCCCGATCATGGCGACCGTGTTCGCGTTCGAACTCACGCACGATGCCAATGTGCTGTTGCCGCTGCTCATGGCTTCGGCTGTCGCATACGGATTCACGGTGCTGCTGATGCGGCGCTCCATCCTTACCGAAAAGATCGCACGCCGGGGTTGTCACATCTACCGGGAGTACGGCATTGATCCGCTCGAACGCCATTTCGTCGAGGAAGTGATGACGCGCAAGGTCGAGACGATCGATGCAGATGCGCCGGTCGCTCAAGTGCTGGCGACCTACTTTGGTGAAAAGCAAATGCATCGCGCGTTTCCGGTGACGCGGGACGGCGTCTTGGTAGGAATGATCGGGCGCGACGGATTGATCGCGCGAACGGACAATCCGGCCATCCAGGTAATGAGTGACCTCTTCGGCGCAAACACACCGATCATGGCGTTGCCAGGGGAGACCTGCCGGATTGTGTCCAACCGGCTGGCAGTGCATGGACTCGAGCGCTTGCCGGTGGTGTCGGATGCGCAGTCACGTCATCTGGTGGGCTTGATAAGCCGTAGCGACCTGGTGAAGCCGTCGCTCGCCTTCTTCGAGGAAGAGGAGCGGCGCGAGATGTTCCGCCGCTCTCCCCTGCACCACCTGAAACAACGGTTTGCACCGGTGAACGGGCATAAAGACGCCGCAACCCGGGAACGTCCATAAGCCTCCCGGCATGCGGTTCCTCTGGTCGGGTGACGCATTGATCGAAGCCACGAGTGGCAATACGGTTATCGCGCTCGCAACGGCAAGCGCGATCAGGCGTCATCCTTCTAGCCGACCAGGCTAACCCGGGAGTTCATAGCAACTCAGCTGCGGCGCGGTGTCCGGATCCGGATAAGGCGACCAGGGTCCCGACAGCAGGCGTAACGGTTGAGTCGCAAGGACTTCCGCCTCGTTTTTCTCGCGCAAGGTCAGCGGGGGAGTTCCTGCGGGCGGAGAAACGGCGGCTTCGTTGACCGCGCATCGGACGGCTTTTCCGTCTTTCAGCCGGACATCCGTTGTGTAGGATGAACTGATTGTCGATGCACACGAAGCCGAAGCAATCACCGTGAGAGCAAGTAGTACTGCTTTAAGCGATTTCATCACAGATCCCCTCGTGCCTGATTACGTCACGGCACTTCTTCATTTCTATCACACCTGGTATTCGCCAGAAAGACCTTCGGGGTTCATCCCGGTCTGGGCACGCTAGAGAAAACGGGTGAATGAACGGCACGTTCGACGCTATCCGCAATATCACGTCTCAGCGAATTGGGTCGCGAGCGATAGTGAATCGAATAACGCTTATCAAAGCGCTTAATTCAATCTACGTCAGTCGTGTTTGTTGCCGTTACCGGGAACAAACAATTGACTGCGTGCGGGGTCAGCAAAACAAATCCGGTCGAGATGACAAATTCTTCATCTTCTCGTCAGCTTGCTGTTAGAGGGATTTTCGTATCGTGTTCGAGTGTTTGAAGCACAGGCGAGATCATCCAGCCGTGCCGGTCGAAGATGCTCTACGAACGGTCAAATGATATTAGGAATGCTCTATGAAAACCACACTCAAGCTTCTTGTCCTTTCTCAGCTTTTGATTGTCAGCACGGCTTCCATGGCGGAAGAAACGCTGACAGCGCAGCAGTGCAACGACTACCCGTTTGTCCATACCCAGGGACCCGTTACACACGCGCAGGTGATGAATGAACTCTACGAACTCGAAGCGGCCGGTTACGACGCAAGTGCACCCAACGCGCCTTATCCGGATAATCTGAACGACGCGCAAAACCGCCTTAGTGCGGAATATGCGCGGGACTGCAAAGCGCGGTGAACGGTAAGCCCTTGGTAAGCCTCAGCACTCATTCGACCGGGCTAGCGCGGGTCGGATGCCGGAATTACAAAGCCGACACCGCGCCCACCCACCGTTCAGAAGCGTGTACGAATGCCTGAAGTCAGCTCGAGCTGATTGTTCGCGCCGAAGGTTGTGGCAACCGTGTAGCCGCCATGCAGCTTCATGTAGTCGCCGGCAATGTACACCTCGGTACGCTTCGAGAGATGATAGAAAACGGATGCGTAAAGCGTCTCTTTGTATCCGTTGGCAATACCGTTTGTCATGCTGAATGTCCCTATGTTCGCGTTCGGGACATCTCCGTCGCTGTTGTACGCCGCGTTCTTGACGTGCATTTGCTGATATCCGACCTCGTAGTCGAAGGCGCCCTTCGGCGCGAGCTTCAACGACACAGTCCATGCGTTGTCATGGCGCTGCCCCAGTGCTCCCTGGTCACCCGTGTAGTGGAAATAGCCCGCGTTCACGCGGACGATGCTAAACGTATAGTTGCCGCCGGCCGAATACGACTGGTTGATAAATCCAGCGTTATCGGCGTGACTATAGAACGCTGAGAGATTGAACGGGCCGCCGTTATAGCCGAGTGCTGCCTGGTAATTCGAGCCCGTCGGGAAAGTGGTGGTGTTGCCGAACGCATAACCGGCGCTCATGAACAAGCCATTGTTGAAGAGCTTCTTCCACGCAATGCTGTTGTTGTAGCGCGTGCCCGTGGCACTGCCCGCATAGAAAATGAGCTGCTTGAAATTGTTGGCGTTGGTCCAGCCGCCTTCCTCGGTCGTCAATGCAGCGCTGCCGTACGGATCGCCATAAATCGTCGAGGCATCGCGCGCGATCGTGTTCTGAAAGCCTGCCGTGATCTTGCCCACCGTATCGTCTTGATAACCAACCCACGCGTCGCGGTCGAAGATCTGACCCGGGTCCTCCATCTGGCCGTCGCTCATGCGGTATTCGCTTTCCAGCCGGAAGATGATGTGCGACCCGTTACCGATGTCTTCGACGCCTTTGAGACCCCAGCGGCTGCCGCTGAACCAAGGCTCACCGCCAACGCCCATGCCGACCACGTGATCGCCTTTTGCGTCGGCGTGCGTTTGATAGGACGGTGCACTCAGGTCGATCAGCCCGTAGAGCTGGACGCTTGACTGTGCGTGCGCGCTTCCGGCTATCAGGGTGCCTGCACTTGCAGCCAATACCATGTAGGTCTTTTTCACGACGTTCTCCTCATGACTTCACGTTGGAATAGGTTTTAATGATTCGTTCGATGCCGAACAAAGCTTAACTACCCCAATCCTTCGTGAAACTTTCACGAGCCCCAGAAAAACGTCGGTGGAAATACCGATTACCGCTTATTTAAGGTATCCGAATAATATAACCAAGACCGCGCAATGTCATGATCTGCGCAGTCGATACCGCCAGATGCTTGCGCAGCCGATGAATGTAGATGTCGATGGCGTCAGCGCTGGGCTCGTCATCGATTGCGAATACACATTCCATCAATGCCGCCTTCGACACGGTCTTTCCCTGGCGAAGGATCAGCGTCTCCAGGATCGCGTGCTCCCGGCGCCGCAGACGCAAAGGTTCGTCTGCGACAAAAAACTCGCGTGACTCGAAGCGGTATTGAAGATCGCCGCAGACTATCGTCTGGCTTTCGTCTCCGCCTGCCTTGCGACGAATGATCGCTTTTATCCTGGCAACCAGCTCGCGCGCGTCAAATGGCTTGACGACGTAGTCGTCTGCGCCGGCCGCGAAACAAGCAACTTTGTCATCAGTCGATCCGTTGGCGGTCAGCATCAGGACCGGAACGTTGTCACGTCCACGACGCAGGCGCGTCAGCACGTCCTTGCCGTTAATGCCTGGCAGGCGCAGGTCAAGAAGGACCGCGTCGTAGCCTTTCGTCTTGAGCAGGGTCTCCGCCTGCTCTCCGTCCGCCGCCCAATCCACCATGAAGTGTTCGGCTTGTATCAGGTTGACCACCCAGCGCGCCAGATCTGCATTGTCTTCCACCAGCAGCAATTTCATTCATCGCCCCTTTTCTTCGGCAACCGCGCTCACCGGATCGCACCATAAGGGCATGGTAACCGTCGCAAGCAGGCCCACACCTCGTTTGCCGGGTGTGAGCGTCACGGTACCGCCATGCCGATTCGCAATCTCGCGCACGATTGACAAGCCGAGTCCGGAACCCTCTGTATCGGTGGCTACGCGATAAAACCGCTCGAATACCCGCGAGCGCGCTTCCGCCGAGATGCCGGGTCCGTTATCTATCACCTGGACCACGGCGCTGGCGCCGCTGCGCTGCGCCGTCACCGTAACCCACCCTCCCCGTTGCGTGTAGCGCAGCGCGTTATCGACCAGATTGGTCAGCAGCGCGGTCATCAAGGTCTCGTCACCGGCCACGCACATGTCGTCGCTGATCTCCGCACCGAGATCAATGTCTTTTTGTTGCGCAAATGCGACGAGGTCCCCGAGTACCCCTGAGATCGCCGCACTCAGGTCGACACAATCCTCGCCACGCCCCGGCTGCGAAAACTCCGTATGCGCGAGCAAGAGCAGCTTGCTGGTAAGCACCGCCATCTTCCTGCTGCTTTTATGCATGCCCGCGAGCGCTTCGGCTAGTTGCTCATCCTCGCTTGGCCGCTGCCGGGCAAACTGGATCTGCGTGTCCAGAAGCGTCAGCGGCGTTCGCAACTGGTGCGCGGCGTCGGATATGAACTGGCGTTGCGTAGCCGCCTGCAGGCTCATGCGGGAAATGCACTGGTTGATCGCATCGACAATAGGCCGAAGCTCGAAATGCAGTCGTTCGGCGCGAATCGGCTGCAGTTGGGATGGCGCCCGGTCGGACACGTCATCCTTCAACTTCATCAGCGGCCTCAACTCGAAGGTCAGGCCGAAATAGACGAGCAGCATGGCCAGCAGCAGCATTAAAACAAGGCGGACAAGCTGGGGACGCCATTGGTCCGCTACCATCGCGTCCCGCGAAAACTCCGTCTTCGCGACCGCCACCGTGATGTTTTCCACGCGCCCGGAATCGAACAATGGACGGACATACACAGCGGCACGCACACGCCGGCCGTCATTGAGGACGGCGTTGTAAAACGCCGGCGTGGAAGAGTAGGTGTCTGGCAACGGCAGGTCGGGGTTGCCCGCCAGCAGCCTGTTGTGTCCATCCACGATCTTGTAGAACACATTGTCGCGCTCGGGCGACTCGAACAGTTCGAGGGATGCCGGCGGAATCTGCACGACGATCTCGCCATTGTCCCAGTCGATGTCTTCGCCAATGATCCGCATAGACGAAATCAGCGTGTTGTCCTGCAGGAGATTCGCGGTGGACCGCGCATTCTGCAAGGACATGATTCCGGATATGCAGACGAACACCGTCAGCGGCAGTAAAAGCCATCCTAAAAGCCTGGCCCGCAAGCTGCCCAATATCACGAAATCACGTTCCCCGAATAAGCATGAAATAGGTGTTTAAAACGCTGCAGGTTTCCATTTGAGGAGACGCCGCTCGACACTCGTCAAAAGGTAATCGGCGGCGAGCGCAACGACTGCAAGCACGATCATGGCGGCAAACACACCGCTTGCGTTGAATGCGCCCTGCGCGGTCGAGATGAGCAAGCCGATGCCCTGCTTCGAACCGAGAAATTCTCCGACCACCGCGCCCACTAGCGCGAACCCGAAGCTCACATGCAAGCTGGCGAGTATCCAGCTCAGGGCTGACGGAATCACAACTGTCATTGTTACCTGATGCTTCGACGCCCCCAGGATTTGCGCGTTTGCGATCATATACCGGTCGGCTTCGCGAACTCCCTGGAATGCATTGCCGAACACCACGAAAAACACCATGACGACGGCCAGCGCAACTTTGGAAGCCATCCCGAGACCCAGCGCAATCACGAACACCGACCCGAGCACGACACGGGGTATCGAATTGGCGATCTGAATATACAGGCTGAAAACGTCGGACAATAATTTGTTGCGCCCTAGTGCTATCCCGCACACGATACCGCCTGCCGCACCTATCAGGAAGCCGAGCACGGTCTCCTCAAGCGTCACGAGAACTTGCATCCAGAGCGGCCCTTGCGACGTGCCGTTGGTGAACCACTCCACCAGTTGAAGATAGATCAGCGACGGCATCGAGAAGAAAAAGGCGTCGATCCATTTCATGCGCGCCGACAGTTCCCAACCACCGAGAGCGATGACCAGCACCGCGATGCGCAGTGCGATGATGGTCCATTTGCGCATGCGAATGCGCCGCTGTGCTATCTGTTCATCCCGGGCGAGTGAGACCGCGTCGAGTTGTTTCGGCAGGGCTGTGTCCTTCATTTTTATGCTTCCGTGATTAGCCAATTTGCACTTCCTCGCGCAAGTCGTGCCAGATATCCCGTGAGATTTCAATGAAGCGCGGTTCATACCGGACTTCGGATGTCACCCGCGGGCGAGGAAGATCGATCTCGTACACCCGCTTGAGCGTTGCCGGCCGCGCGGTCAGCACGAAGACCCGGTCTGCAAGCGCGATCGCCTCTTCGAGATCATGGGTGACGAACACAACGGAACCCGCATTACCCGACCACAACTGCAGGAGCTCGTCCTGCATAAGCGTGCGCGTCTGCATGTCCAGCGCGGAAAACGGCTCGTCCATCAACAGGATTTCCGGGTTGTTAATGAACGTCTGGGCGAGCGCCACGCGCTTTCGCATGCCGCCGGACAACTGATGAGGATAGTGCTTCGCAAACTTGTCGAGGCCAACGCGGCGAATCCAGTCGTGAGCAAGTTCGTGCGCCGCCGGCTTTGAGCGGCCGCGATAAATAGGACCGGCCGCGACGTTATCGAGTACCGAGCGCCAGGGAAATACCGCATCTGCCTGAAACACGAAACCGATGCGCGGGTCGATGCCATCGACCGGCTGCCCCATGACGCGAACCTCGCCCGTTGTAGGCTTGAGCAGCCCGGTAATCATGCTGAGCGTGGTCGACTTGCCGCAACCGGTCGGCCCTACGATGGCTACGAACTCCCCCCTCGCAACCGACATATTGAACTCGCGTAACGCAACGGTCGCGTGGCCATCCGGTGATATGAAACGGCACGACACGTTGCGAAACTCAATCGCAGGCCCATTTTGAGCGGTGACATGATTCATTGGCTGCCTTTTGTTGATGTGCGTACTGTTGCTTACTTCACCTGGCTCACGAACTGGTTTGTGAACGTGCGCGACAGGTCGATATGCTTGTCTTTCACCGACGGGTTAAACCCAGCGAGCACCTTCAGCACGGTGTCGGGTCCGTCGGAAGGCATCTTGCCGTCGGCGGTGTACATGGGCAGCGAGGCCTTCAATGCGCTCACGTACAGTGCCTTGTCACTGCCGTAGTAATCCTTGGGCATCTGCGCGGCGATTTCGTCAGCGGTATGCGTATGCAAGTACTGCAAGGTGTGGACAAAAGCGCGGGCGAGCTTTTGCGCTTCGTCCTTATGCGTGTCGAGCCAAGCGCTCTGAACGTAGAGACTCGACGCGGGATAGGTTCCACCCAGCGCGGCGCGCGTGCCATCGAGGCTGCGCATGTCAACCAGGACCTTCGCATCGCCGGATTTCAGCAGTTGCGACACGGTCGGTTCAGTCGTCATTCCCGCGTCAATCCGGTTTTGCTTGATAGCCGCAATAAAGCTGTTGTCTGCGCCGACAGGCAACACCGTATAGTCAGAGTTCGGTATGCCTTTCAGATGCGCGAGGTACTGCGTGAGAAAGTTCGTCGACGAACCAAGCCCGGTCACGCCAAGGGTCTTGCCCTTCACGTCGGCCATGCTCTTGATCGTGTCTGCCTGTTTGGTCGCGACCATTTCAACTTCGCCCGGCACCTGACCGAATATGACGATAGCTTTGACTTCCTTGCCCTTCGCCTGCAAATCGATTGAGTGATCATAGAAGCCGACCACGGCTTGCACGGCGCCGGCTAGCAATTCATTTTCTGCGTCCACGCCGGCGGGTTGCGATAGAAGCTCGACATCAAGGCCTTCAGCTTTGAAGTAGCCGAGTTGTTCGGTGAGACGTGCCGGGAGGTAAATCAGCTTGGTGATCCCGCCCACCATAATGGTGATTTTCTCCGGCTCCGCTGCGCGCGCAGCCTGGGTGAACGCGCAGAACGCGCAGAACGCGCCAAGCGCCAGTACCGATGAGACGGCGTGCTTGCCCAAACGATTATATTTTCGTGCAGCGAAGGTCATTTTTGTCTCCGTTAATCCCGATAAGCCGGGTGGCGTCAATTGATTTAAACAGCTTGATAATCGCCGCTGAAATTCTACGGTTTGCAATCCTTCGCCAACCTTTCACGCCCACGAATTTTCGTTTGAACAAGGGTTTGCCATAGGCATGGTTGGCTTGGAGAGTCGAGGGCACCCAGTTAGTCGAAGTACGCCGGCGTCCGTATCAGACGGATTGCGAAAACGTCTAATCGGCGTGATCAAGCTGGGGTAACTCAAAACTGTCGCAAGGGACGGAGGATCAAGAATTGCGGCGGCATTCCAGTCAGTAACGGATCGGGACACGATCCTCTCGAGCCGGGCTTGGAGGCAATCGGGGTCGAAAGGCATGATCCATTAAGGATTCCTTCTGGTATGGACATCGCTTAAAAAATCTGCCGCAGCGTCGCTGTCGATCAGGAACAACCTGATTGGTGAACCTGACATCGCACGATCCACATCGACCTCGCACATCCGGCCGAGACTACCCTCATCGGGCGCTTCGCACGTCACGTCAAGAAAGAACCCGCAAGCAGGTCGGGCGGTCGTGGTCGCCGGCATCCTGCCTGGCAGCGTCGTCAATGCCGGCGCGACGAGTTGATCGATGCTCGGAGCGATCGTGTTGTCCGTCGCGGCGCCGAGCCGGTCAGATCAGGTAATACAGCGGGCACATGTTGACGACGAGCACGATCATTGCCGTGGACGCCTGTCCCTTGATCACGCCATAACGGTCAGGCAACTCCAGCAAGGCCGCCGGGATCAGGTTGAAATGCGCGGCCACGGACGTCACCGGCATCTGCGGCAGGACGAGGGTCCAGCCGACCACATCGGTCAACTCGCGCGACTGGCGCACCGCCTGAGCGATCGAAACGCGAGTATGACCAGCTTCAGCAAACGATCGAAGGCGACTTACCCCACTTCGAGGGTGCAAACGGCGGGGAGCGCACACGAAAGAAAAAAGCTCCCTGAGGAGCTTTTTAAAGGTGTTTGGTGGGCCTCCCGTGAGTCGAACACGGCACCAACGGATTATGCTTACCAGCTACGGTTTTCACCGCCCCTTTCGGGTTTGTGGTCTGGACTGTCTCTTGTCTTTACGACCTGCCCGTTCAGTCTCTACACGTTCTCTCTAAGAGAGCTTCGCTCGGGATTGCCACGCTGCCAAGGCAGCAGAGGTTTCCCCGAATTTGAGCAGTTCTACCGAGGGGCAGAGCTAACTTACCCCAAGGCAACCCATTCATGACTCACCATGCCGTGCTGCATGGTTTAGGTGAGTCCTTGCTAAGTCCGCTGCTCTAACCAAGCATGAGCTAGAGGCCCTAAGAACTGAATATTTTACCGTATCCCAAGACTATCAATGCGAGGAACTTGAGTAGCCTGCGACACAACCTGATCATGTAACCTGATCACACGACGGCTTTTTCATCCTCGCAGAGGTCTGCGAGTTTGCCTTGAAACGGTCTATAAAACAAGCGCGGCGGACCTGTTCGGCCCGCCGCGCGCTTGAATCTCACAATCTCACCAACCCAACATCAATTCCCTTCCAGGAACGACTTGAGCTTGTCCGAACGGCTCGGGTGACGGAGCTTGCGCAGCGCCTTCGCCTCGATCTGGCGAATCCGCTCACGCGTCACGTCGAACTGCTTGCCCACTTCCTCGAGCGTGTGGTCCGTGCTCATCTCAATACCGAAGCGCATCCGCAACACCTTCGCCTCACGCGGCGTCAGCGAATCGAGCACGTCCTTCACCACGTCGCGCATGCTGGCATGCAGCGCGGCGTCAGCCGGCGCCACCGTGTTCGTATCTTCGATAAAGTCGCCAAGATGCGAGTCGTCGTCGTCACCGATCGGCGTTTCCATGGAGATCGGCTCCTTCGCGATCTTCATGATCTTGCGGATCTTGTCTTCCGGCATTTCCATCTTTTCGGCGAGCGTTGCCGGATCCGGCTCAAGGCCGGTTTCCTGCAGGATCTGCCGCGAAATACGGTTCATCTTGTTGATCGTTTCGATCATGTGAACCGGAATCCGGATGGTGCGCGCCTGGTCGGCAATCGACCGCGTAATGGCCTGGCGAATCCACCACGTGGCGTACGTAGAGAACTTGTAACCACGGCGATATTCGAACTTGTCCACCGCCTTCATCAAACCGATGTTGCCTTCCTGGATCAGATCCAGGAATTGCAGGCCGCGGTTCGTGTACTTCTTGGCAATCGAAATCACGAGACGCAAGTTCGCTTCCGTCATTTCGCGCTTCGCCTGACGCGCCTTCAGCTCGCCGGCCGCCATCTGACGGTTGGTTTCCTTCAGGTCCTTCAGCGGCAACACAACACGCGCTTGCAGATCAAGCAGACGTTGCTGCTGTTCGCGAATCGCCGGCACGTTACGCGCCAGGATCACGCTATAACCGTGGTTCTCGGCAACGACCTTCTCCGACCACTCGAGATCCGTCTCGCTACCCGGGAAACGGGCGATGAATTCGGCGCGCGGCATGCCGCATTTGTCGACGACGGTATGCAGGATCTGACGTTCCACCTGACGCACTTCGTCCACTTGCGCGCGCAGCGTGTCGCACAGGCGCTCGACGGTCCGCGCGGTGAAGCGGATGGTCATCAGCTCGCTCTGAATGGCTTCCTGCGCCTTCAGATAAGCCTTCGACTTATAACCTTCCTTCTCGTACGCACGGCGCATCTTGTCGAACCACTCGCTGATCAGCGAGAACTTCTCAAGCGACGCACGCTTGAGCGCTTCCAGTTGCGCGGCGTTGGCGTTGGCCTGAGCGGTGGTTTCGTCGACTTCTTCCTCGTCCTCGTTCGGCTCTTCCTCTTCTTCCTCTTCGCTTTCGATAGCTTCCGCTTCCTGCTCGGAGAAACCGTCGGCGTCGGCGGCGTTCGGGTCGATCAGGCCGTCCACCAGTTCGTCCACGCGCGTTTCTTCGTTCTGCACGCGCTCGGCCATGGCCAGAATGTCAGCGATGGTAGTCGGGCAGGCAGAAATGGCCATGACCATGTGCTTGAGGCCGTCTTCAATCCGCTTCGCGATCTCGATTTCGCCTTCACGCGTCAGCAGTTCGACGGTACCCATTTCGCGCATGTACATGCGGACAGGGTCGGTCGTGCGGCCGAATTCGGAGTCGACAGTGGAAAGCGCGACTTCAGCTTCCTCTTCAACTTCATCGTCCGATGAAGCCGCCGGCGCGTTGTCGTTGAGCAGCAGCGTTTCAGCGTCAGGCGCTTGCTCGTAGACCGCCACGCCCATGTCGTTGAACGTGCTGATGATCCCTTCGATAGCTTCCGTTTCCGTGAAGTTATCGGGCAGGTGATCGTTGATTTCAGCGTAGGTCAGGAAGCCGCGTTCCTTGCCGAGCTTGATCAGCGCGCGCAGCTTCGCACGCCGCTCCTCGAGCTCTTCAACCGTACCGGGCGCGCTTGAAGCGAACGCGTCCTTCAACAGCGCTTTTTCCTTCGCACGCCGGTCGCGCGCCTTGACCTTTTCGACCTTCGCCGCAGGCGCGGCTACAGCATCCGCAGCGGAGGCCACGGCCGGGTCGGCCTGCACGTTTTGCGCGTTCTGCGTTGCGTCGTCATCGACGGGTACTTCGTTCAGCTTTTTCGTCATGGAGTTCGCCGTACCGGCTTTAGTCTCGACTCGCGGCTGCTGGACGACAGCCGATGGAACCGTGGATACAGAATATGCGCGCGCTGCCTTGTCCTGCGTACCCTTGGCAATGCGCCGCCCCGAGTCCTGCGCCGGTCCCCGCTTCACGACGCGTACGCGAGCCAGCTTCGACCCCTGCTTCGTGTTGCGTTTCCGGCCCGCATTAGCAGCCGCTTCCGTTGCACTCGCTTGCTTGCCGGCCGAATTTCCGGCCTTACCACTCCTGCCAGTCTCGCCCGCCATCAGGCCGACCTGATCCCTCGACTGACCCAGCGTCTTCTTGCCCACCGGCCTCACGGCTTTCGCCGTCCTGGCCGGTCCCGCACTCACTGCCGACGCAACCGAGTTTTTTTTCTTCGTACCCAATGGAGGAGAGGGAACAGCAATCGCCCTGGTCTTCGACACTCCGGGGGAAGGAACTGACCGGCTGTGGGCCACTGCCCGTTTCGACTCGCTCGAGCCGCGTACCGTCGTTTTCTTCCCGCTAGCAGTCTTAACCATGCGTGCCTCACCTCTTTCGCAAATGAGCACAAAAGTCAAAAAAACAACTTGCTGAAAACCTTTAATTGTAGCATGTACGTCTTAGATGTCCCGACTCACCCCGCGCAAGGCCTTAATTTGAGCAGCTTTAGCCGATAAATCCGAAAATTCGGCAATTTCTTCCGCAGTCAGGCTCGATTGCTGCGCCAGTTGATCCAGCCGATTCCTGTAGCCGTCGTGACGCAGCTTGACAACCGTTGCATGCAACTCTTCCGCGAGCAGCTTTTTCTGCTCCTGCACACGTTCGTTGGCGCTTTCGTCAGCCGGATCGCGCATCAACAGATCCCGTACATTTTCATCATAGGCGAGAATTTCCTGGAAGATATCCTCGTAAGTCGGAGCATTTGCGGCGTTGCGCAACAGATCCGACAACATCTGGAACTCCGCCGTTTCTCCCAATTCCCGCGCGTGCCCGATCACCTCGCTGAACAACTCGCCGTGCTCGGTCATGGTGACGAGCGTCTGCTCGCTGTCGTGATCAAGCGTGGCGTATATAGCCGGGTACATCACCAGGTTGCGCAGCGCACGCTGCTCATGGCCCTTTACGCGACGACGCTCGCTCTTGGGCAACGCAGCGCGGGCGACGGCGGCCGCTCGCGAATCGATATCACACAATGCCGCGATTTCACCGAACGGTGTATTCAGCCGATCGGCCAGCATGTGCAGGATCTGCACGCGCAACGCGTTCGCCGGTAACGCCTGAAGCAGCGGCTTCGCGTCGAAGAGCGCCTTGGCGCGGCCTTCCGGCTGGTCGAGTTCCTTGTCGTTCAGGACTTCGTTCAGCAGGAACTGCGACAGCGGCATCGCGCGATCGACCTGCTCGCCGAAACCGTCGGTGCCGAATTCACGCACATAGCTGTCCGGGTCATGCTCTTTCGGCAGGAACAGGAAACGGATCGTGCGGTTGTCGGCGGCGTGCGGCAAACAGGCGTCCAGTGCACGGCGCGCAGCGCGGCGGCCGGCCGAATCGCCATCGAAACTGAACACCACCGTATCCGTCTGACGAAACAGCTTCTGGACGTGGATTGCCGTGCAAGCCGTGCCGAGCGTGGCGACCGCGTTCGCAAAACCCAATTGCGCCAGCGCCACAACGTCCATGTACCCTTCGACGACCAGCGCGTACCCAAGTTCGCGAATGGCCAGCCGTGCTTCAAAAAGGCCGTATAACTCGCTGCCTTTACTGAATAGCGGGGTTTCCGGTGAATTCAGGTACTTCGGCTCACCGCCGTCGAGCACGCGCCCGCCAAAGCCAATCACGTTGCCCTTCACATTGCGGATGGGGAACATGACGCGTTCGCGGAAGCGGTCGTACCGGCGAGATTGGCCCTGGTTGTCGCTTTTCTCGCTGACGATCACCAGACCCGCTTCCACCAGATTGTCGTTCTTGTAGTCGGGGAACACCGCTTCCAGGCTCTGCCAGCCGTCAGGTGCGTAGCCGAGCCCGAAGCGCAACGCAATTTCTCCCGTGAGACCGCGCTTTTTCAGATATTCGATAGCGTTGGGCGCCCCGCGCAACTGCTTGCGATAAAACTCGCACGCGGTCTGCATCACTTCGGTCAGCGCGACGCTGACGGCCTTGCTTGGTGCGGGGGCGTAACCCTCGCCGCCCGATCCGCCGCCGCGCATGGACGGTTCCTGCGGCACGGTCAGGCCGCACGACTGGGCGAGTTCCTTGACCGCTTCGGGGAAGGTGAGCCCGGTGTGCTCCATGAGAAAGCTGATTGCCGTGCCGTGCGCGCCGCAGCCGAAGCAGTGATAGAACTGCTTCGTCGGACTGACGGTGAACGACGGGCTCTTCTCGTTATGGAACGGGCACAGGCCCATGAAGTTCGCGCCGCCCTTCTTCAACTGGACGAACTTGCCCACCACGTCGACGATATCGACGCGGTTCAGCAAGTCCTGAAGAAACGAATGCGGAATCACTTAGTGAGTTTTCTTGGTCAGACTTTCTTAAGCACTTAAGCAGGCTTGCGCAGGCTTAATTCGTAAGCTTATTTGGCAAGCGCCGCTTTGACCAGGCCCGACACCGCCGTCATGTCTGCACGGCCCGCCAGCTTCGGTTTCAGCACGCCCATTACCTTGCCCATGTCCTGCGGTCCGGCAGCGCCGGTTGCCGCCACGGCCGCCTGAATCTCGGCGTTGATGGCTTCGTCGGACAGTTGCTCGGGCATGTAGGCCGCCAGAACGCCGAGTTCGGCTTGCTCCTTCGCCACGAGGTCGTCGCGTCCGGCCGTCTGGAACTGGCTGATCGAGTCCTTGCGCTGCTTGATCATTTTGTCGATGACCGCCGTGATGGCTGCGTCGTCCAGCGTCACACGCTCGTCGACCTCGCGTTGCTTGATTGCCGCGAGCAGCAGCCGGATGGTGCCGAGGCGCTCGGTTTCGCGGGCGCGCATCGCGGTTTTCATGTCGTCGGTGATCTGTTCTTTGAGGCTCATTGCTTGGGAACTCTGCTGGTGCTGTGTTGAGAGAGTGTGGACGTCAGCCGTTCATGGCGCTAAAGCAAAAACCCGCTTGGGACGTTTCCTCAAGCGGGATCATGAACAGGGTAATTCGGGTACCTTTGAAGCCGGCCAGCACGACGCTGAGACAGTGTCGAGTGGTCGCTCGCGGCAGGGATCGCCTTCTTTCCTCATGGATCACCGCCCGGTTTTCACTCATTTTGCGCTCGCGCCGATTGCCGCTACGAACAAAGCAGTATAGCAGGTCGAAACCAGGATTTCCCAAGGGAAGCCGTGCTGCGCCGACACCGGCCCTTACGGGTGAAAGCCATGCTGGTCATGCCTTTTCGGCTCTAGGCCCGGACCCGTTCAGCCGCCGCTTTGCCCGCCGCCACGCCCGACGCCCACGCCCACTGGAAGTTGTAGCCGCCGAGCCAGCCGGTGACATCGACTGCTTCGCCGATGAAATATAAACCCGCGACGCGCGAGCTCATCATGGTCGTGGATGAAAGCTCGCGTGTATCCACGCCACCGCGCGTGACCTCGGCCTTCCGGTACCCTTCCGTGCCGTTCGGCGTGAGCGTCCAGCGGGTCAGTGATTCGCCAATCTGGCGCAGCGTCTTGTCGGGGAGATCGGCGAGGCGGGCGTCCGTGGGTATGCGCTGTACGTCGAGCCAGGTTTGGGCGAGCCGTGCCGGCACGCGCTCGGCGAGAAACGTACCGATTTGCTTGCGCGACTCCCGTTTGGCCGCGATCAGTTCACCGGTGGCATCGGCTCCAGGCAACAAGTCGATGCAGACAGGCTCCGAAGGGTTCCAGTAGCTCGATATCTGCAAGACACCCGGGCCTGATAACCCGCGGTGCGTGAGCAGCAGGTCCTCGCTGAATTCCCCACGGCCGCGGCCCGCACCCGCGCTGAGCTCCACAGGCACGGACAAGCCGGATAACGCCGCGAACGGCTCCCAGTCCGCAGGCGCGAAGGTCAACGGCACCAAGGCCGGGCGGGTATCGACAAGCTTGTGGCCAAATTGCTTCGCCAGCCGGTACGCAAAATCCGTTGCGCCAATTTTCGGGATCGACAGGCCGCCGGTTGCTATCACAAGCGCGGCGCTTGAGATCGTGCCCGCGCTGCTGTCGAGGAAAAACCGGGCGCCGTCGTGGCGGATCGTATCTACGGTGACCGGGCGCCGCCACGTTACGCCACCCGCGTCGCATTCGCTTTTCAGGAGCTGGATGATCGATTCGCTGGAGTCATCGCAGAAGAGCTGGCCTTTGTGTTTCTCATGCCAATCCACGCGATGACGCTTGAGCAGCGCAAGGAAATCCTGCGGCGTATAGCGGGCGAGCGCGGAGCGGCAAAAATGCGGATTCGCCGAGATGAAGTTGGCCGGTCCGGCGTTGATGTTCGTGAAGTTGCAGCGACCGCCGCCGGAGATGCGGATTTTTTCCGCGAGCCGCTCCGCATGGTCGATCAGCACCACGCGACGGCCGTTTTGCGCGGCTACCGCGGCGCACATCATGCCCGCCGCGCCCGCGCCGATGACTGCGATATCGTAGGTTTCCATGGCGCGCATTGTAACGGGTGGTGTACCCCCGGTTCGAGGCAGGGTTGGACTGCACGGAAAGCCCAAACCCGCCCACTGCTATACTTATCCGTTACCCCAGACACCTGCGCCCCATGCTTGTTCTAGGCATCGAAAGTTCCTGCGACGAAACCGGCCTTGCGCTCTACGACACCGAGCGCGGCCTGCTTTCGCACGCGCTGCATTCACAGATCGCCATGCATCGGGAGTACGGCGGCGTGGTGCCGGAACTGGCCTCCCGCGACCATATCCGCCGGGCATTGCCTCTCCTCGAGCAAGTCATGGCGGAAGCCGGGACGGTGCCAACGGATATCGACGCTATCGCGTTCACGCAGGGCCCCGGCCTCGCCGGTGCGCTGCTGGTGGGAGCAAGCATCGCCAACTCACTCGCCATGGCGTGGGACCTGCCGACCGTCGGGATTCATCATCTGGAAGGGCATCTGCTGTCGCCGCTGCTGGTGAGCGAGCCGCCGCCGTTTCCGTTCGTCGCGTTGTTGGTATCGGGCGGCCACACGCAGTTGATGCGCGTGACCGACGTAGGCGAATACGAAACGCTCGGCGAGACACTCGATGACGCCGCCGGCGAAGCCTTCGATAAAACCGCCAAACTGCTGGGCCTGGGTTATCCAGGCGGCCCGGAAGTCTCGCGGCTCGCCGAATTCGGTACATCCGGCGCCGTTAAACTGCCGCGCCCGATGCTGCATTCCGGCGATCTGGATTTCAGCTTCAGCGGGTTGAAAACGGCCGTACTCACTCACAGCCGCAAGCTTGGCGCGAACGTCTGCGAGCAATCGAAAGCGGACCTGGCGCGGGGTTTCGTCGATGCGGCTGTCGACGTGCTGACCGCAAAGTCGATCGCTGCGTTGAAGCAGACGGGCTTGAAGCGGCTGGTCGTGGCGGGCGGCGTGGGAGCGAACCGGCAATTGCGCGAGGCGCTGTCGGCCGCCGCGAAGAAGCGCTGCTTCGAAGTGCACTACCCGGATTTGTCGCTATGTACCGATAACGGCGCCATGATCGCGCTCGCCGGAGCCTTGCGGCTCGCGCGCTGGCCCGATCAGGCCGTGCGCGATTATGCGTTCACGGTGAAGCCGCGCTGGGACCTGACATCGCTGGCGGCGGCTTGAGTGGCCACATCAACGTGATGCGCCATCACTGCCTCAGCACTTCAAGCAGCCGCGACTGACACCCGCTTATCATGCTCGATCACGGCGTAGGCGCTGTGATTGTGGATCGACTCGAAGTTCTCGGCTTCAAGCACATACGCCACAATTCGTTCGTCCGCATTCAGTCGCGTGGCGACATCGCGAACCAGGTCTTCAACGAATTTCGGGTTCTCGTAAGCGCGCTCGGTCACGAACTTCTCGTCGGGCCGCTTCAGCAAGCCCCACAACTCGCACGACGCCTCTTCCTCCGCAATCCGGATCAAGTCCTCGATCACGAGATTACCCTCGAATTCCGCGGCGATAGTCACATGCGAGCGCTGGTTGTGCGCGCCGTACTGTGAAATCTGCTTTGAGCACGGGCACAGGCTGGTCACCGGCACGAGCACTTTCAGCGAGATTCGCGTCTCGCCACCGCGCATTTCGCCGGTCAGCGTGACTTCGTAATCCATCAGGCTTTGCACGCCCGACACGGGTGCAGTCTTCATGACGAAGTACGGAAACGACACCTCGATACGCCCTGAATGTGCCTCGAGCTTCGCCAGCATCGCCGTGAGCATGGTCCGGAATGCGGCCTCGTCGAGCGGCGCGCGATGTTCGTCGAGTAAAGCGACGAAGCGCGACATGTGCGTGCCTTTTTGATCGGCGGGAAGATGAACGTCGAGATTCCAGACGCCAACGCCCGGCTGCAATTCGCCGCTCGAAGTCCGGATGGTCAGCGGATATCGAACTGCTTTTACGCCCACGCGCTGGATCGGGATCTGCCGGACGTCGAGCGAACTCTGGACATCGGGCATCGCAAAGGCGGGATTCATCTGATTCATTCTTTTTCCTTGTCCGTGGCGTGAATCTCGTCGCGCGAACCTTGGGCACCCACGGATGAAACCAGACGGGCGTCCCCGACGCCCGTCTTCACCACGCGTTTGCCGATCAGGCGACGCGTTTCGTCAGCTTGCCCGCATCGGTTTCGATGTTGTCAAGAAAGCGCTCGCGAATGGACTTGGCGATACCCGCGCCATCCAGCCCGCACGACGCCAGCAGCTTGACCGGATCGCCGTGATCGATGAATGCATCGGGCAAACCCAGTTGCAGCACAGGCTTGATGACCGCGCTCGCCAACAGGCTTTCCACGCACGCCGAGCCCGCACCGCCCATGATCGCGCCTTCTTCCACGGTCACGAGCGCGTCGTGGGTGGCGGCAAGTTCACGCAGCAATTCGGCATCGACCGGCTTCACGAAGCGCATGTTCGCGACGGTCGCGTCCAGCTCCTCCGCCGCCACCAACGAAGGGGCGACCATGGTGCCAAACGCAAGAATCGCGATGCGCTTGCCGGAACCCGCTTTCTGCGTGGACTCGCGTCGGATTTCGCCCTTGCCAAGTGGAATAGCGGTCATCTTCTTGACGGTCTTCACGCCCGTGCCCGCGCCACGCGGGTAACGGACAGCGGACGGACCGGGCTGCAGCAAGCCCGTGTATAGCATCTGACGGCATTCGTCTTCGTCTGAAGCCGCCATCACGGTCATGTTCGGGATGCAGCGCATGAACGCGAGATCGTAATTGCCGGCGTGCGTCGCGCCGTCCGCGCCCACCAGACCGGCGCGATCGATAGCGAATACCACCGGCAGGTTCTGCAACGCGACGTCATGAATCAACTGGTCGTAGGCGCGCTGCAAGAACGTGGAATAGATCGCGACCACCGGGCGCATGCCGTCGGCGGCGAGACCGCCCGCGAACGTCACAGCGTGTTGTTCAGCAATACCCACATCGAAATAACGATCCGGGAAACGCTTTTCGAATTCCACCATGCCCGAGCCTTCGCGCATGGCCGGCGTGATGCCAACCACCCGTGAATCCTGCTCAGCAGCGTCGCACAGCCATTCGCCGAATACCTGCGTATAGGTTTTCTTCGATGGCGCCGTCGACGGCTTGATGCCTTCCGCCGGATTGAACTTGCCGGGACCGTGATAGAGGACCGGATCGGCTTCGGCAAGCTTGTAGCCCTGCCCCTTCTTCGTCACGACGTGCAGGAACTGCGGACCGCGCAATTCCTTGATGTTTTGCAGCGTCGGAATCAGCGATTCCAGATCATGCCCATCGATCGGACCAATATAGTTGAAGCCGAATTCCTCGAACAACGTAGCCGGCACGATCATGCCCTTCGCGTGTTCCTCCAGCTTGCGAGCGAGGTCCAGCATGGGCGGTGCGACACGCAGCACGCGTTCCACACCGGCACGCGCCGCCGCGTAGAAACGCCCCGACATCAGGCGTGCCAGATGACGATTCAGCGCACCGACCGGCGGGGAGATCGACATGTCGTTGTCGTTCAGGATCACGAGCAGCGGCACGTCGTCGGCCACGCCTGCATTGTTCATGGCCTCGAACGCCATGCCCGCGGTCATTGCGCCGTCGCCGATCACGGCGATCGAATACCGGTTGTCGCCCTGCAGCTTGCTGGCGATCGCCATGCCGAGCGCCGCCGAAATGGACGTGCTGGAATGCGCGGTGCCGAACGTGTCGTATTTCGATTCGCTACGGCGCGGGAAGCCGGAAATACCGCCGGCCTGGCGCAGCGTCTTCATCTGATCGCGACGGCCGGTCAGGATCTTGTGCGGATAGGTCTGGTGACCGACGTCCCAGACAATGCGGTCGTGCGGGGTATCGAAGACGTAATGGAGCGCGATCGTCAGTTCGACCGTTCCGAGATTCGACGACAAATGCCCGCCCGTCTGCGACACGCTGTCGAGCACATAGGCACGCAGCTCTTCGGCCAGCGGTTTTAGTTCGTGGCGGTCCAGGGCGCGCAAGGCGGCCGGATCGTCGATGGTTTTCAGCAAGTCGTACATCGTCGTCCCATTTAGGAAAACTGGCGGAAGCCGTTCGGTTGTTGCCCGGCGCTGCTTGAAGCAGCATGCGTGAGGCGTGAAGGTTGCATCAGGCTCGCCGCCGGTCCCGCGTTTTATCGTATGTTTCAGTGCACCCGATTTACAACCAGGTCAGCCAATTCCCCAAGCCGACCGGAACGCGGGCCGAAAGGCGCGAGCGCAGCGTGCGCGTCGCGGCCCAGTTGTGCCGCCAGTTCGCGCGATGCATCGAGTCCGATGATCGACACGTAGGTCGGCTTGTCATCCTTCGCGTCCTTGCCCGCCGTTTTGCCCAGCGTGGCCGAGTCAGCCGTGACGTCGAGAATGTCGTCCACCACCTGGAACGCAAGTCCCACCGCGGCTGCATAGGCGTCCAGCGCGCTCATGGCGGCTGCATCCGGCGCTTCGCCACAGAGTGCGCCCATTCGCACGGCCGCGCGCAGCAATGCGCCGGTTTTCTTGCGATGCATGGTTTCCAGTTCCGGGCGCGTCAGCTTGCGGCCCACGCTTTCCAGATCGATTGCCTGACCGCCGGCCATGCCGACCGAACCGCTTGCGAGCGCCAGTTCGCGCGTGAGCGACGCCTGCTGCGCCGCGCTCAGGCCGTTGTCCGCCGTCAGCGCAACGAAAGCTTGCGATTGCAAAGCGTCTCCGACTAATAATGCCGTCGCTTCGTCATATTGCACGTGTACCGTTGGTTTTCCGCGACGCAAATCGTCATTGTCCATGGCCGGCATGTCGTCATGCACCAGCGAATACACATGAATCATCTCGAGCGCCGCGCTGGCCGCTTCCAGTTGTTGCGAACCGGCGCCCGTCAGCTCACCGGCTGCGTGACACAACAACGGGCGAACCCGCTTGCCGCCGCCGAGCACCGCGTAGCGCATGGCTTCATGCAGTTTGGCGGGCGCGACGTCCGTTCCCGGCAAATAATGCTCCAGCGCCGTTTCCACGCGGTCGAGACTCGCGCGCATCCATTGATCAAAATTCATAGGTCGTCCCCGTTATCTGCCGTTGTACCGGCGCCCTGAGTGGCGCGCTGGACCTCGGCGGGCAGCGGTTTTAGTGTGTCGCCGTCGAGCACGCGAACCTGCTGCTCGACCTTCTCTAGTTGCTGCTGGCAAAAGCCGACGAGCGCCGCGCCGCGCCGATAAGCCGCTAGCGATTCCTCGAGGCTCAGCGCGCCGCCCTCCATGCGCGCCACGAGCCCCTCCAGTTCGGCCAGCGCCGTTTCGTAATTCTCCGGGAGCGGCGCGTTTTCCGCGCTGGCCGAGCCTTCCTGCGTTGCGGTCTTCGCCATGAATCGTGGGTGTAATGTCGGATTTCGGGAAACAAGTCGGACATTCTACGGCAAAAGCTGCTTTTCCGACCTCAGGCGTGCTCTCACCCATGCCTATGGCCTGTCTCAGGCCCTTACTGCCTATCTCTGAAAAGCCGGAGAAAGAAACGTCGCCGCACGGAACTCCTCACTGGGAATTGACCCAAATCAAGACCTTAAGTGCCCCATTGAGGGGGTTTTCGGTATAATCGCGGGCTCCCTAAATCGAATTTTCGATGGTTGGGTTGTTCACTGCTTTCACGTCTTCACGGGAGTGGGAATGTCCAATCTGAGCAATGCATTGCAACTGAACGCAATTCACAGTCAGTTGCCAGTCACGGCTTACTTTGACGAAGCGCTTCTCAAGCGCGAAATCGACACGCTGTTCAAACGCGGTCCCCGCTACATCGGCCATGAACTCATGGTGCCCGATGCGGGAAGTTATTTTGCTTTGCCCGGCGAGGGCGAAGGGCGTCTGCTCGTCCGTAACAAGCGGGACCAGATCGAGCTGCTCTCCAATGTCTGCCGCCACCGCCAGGCCATCATGCTCAAAGGGCGCGGCGCGGCGGAGAACATCGTGTGTCCGCTACACCGCTGGACCTACGACCTGGACGGCCAGTTGCTCGGCGCGCCGCATTTCGCGGACAACCCGTGCCTGAACCTCGGTAAATCCCCGTTGCAGAACTGGCAGGGGCTGCTGTTCGAGTCCAGTGGCCGCGACGTTGCCGCCGATCTGGCCCGGCTGGGTCCGGCGAAACATTTTGACTTTTCGGGCTTCATGTTCGATCACGTCGAAGTGCACGAGTGCAATTACAACTGGAAGAGCTTCGTCGAGGTGTACCTCGAGGACTACCACGTCGCGCCGTTCCATCCAGGTCTGGGAAGCTTTGTTTCCTGCGACGACCTGACCTGGGAATTCGGCGACTGGTACAGCGTTCAGACGGTTGGCGTGCACAAGAACCTGGAAAAGCCGGGTAGTCCGACGTACCGCAAGTGGCACGACGAAGTGCTGCGCTTCCGCGACGGCAAGCCGCCCGAGTTCGGCGCGATCTGGATGGTGTATTACCCGGGCATCATGATCGAGTGGTATCCGCATGTGCTCGTGGTGTCGTGGCTGATCCCGCAGGGGCCGCAGAAGACCACGAATATCGTCGAGTTCTATTACCCCGAGGAAATCGCGCTGTTCGAGCGGGAATTCATCGAAGCGGAACGGGCGGCGTATATGGAAACGGCACGCGAGGACGACGAGATTGCCGAGCGCATGGACGCCGGAAGGCGCGCGCTGATGAACCGCGGCGAGTCGCAGGTCGGGCCGTATCAAAGCCCGATGGAGTCAGGGATGCAGCACTTCCATGAATTCTTGCGGCGGCAGTTGGGCGAGATTTGAGGGAGCAAGTTTGAACAAGAAAGACGGACTTCGGTCCGTCTTTCTTGTTTAGACTTGAAACTTAACTACCGCAACGCGCCGTCCCTCGGCCCATCAGGCCGCGCGTTCGCCCCGGGAGCTGTCATGCCGCACACGCACTACACCACGCTTATCTCCGCGACCAATCTCGCTGAACGCCTCGCCGCCGCGCCCGGCAGCGTGCTTATCGTCGACTGCCGCTTCGACCTTGCCGCGCCCGAAGCGGGCCAAGCCGCTTACGCAGCCGGACATATTCCAGGCGCACATTATCTGCATCTCGACCGCGATTTGTCGGGCGCAAAGACGGGCAAGAACGGCCGCCATCCGTTGCCGGAACGCGCGGCGCTGGTCGCAACGCTCAAGCGCCTGGGGCTGAAGGAAGGCCAGCAAGTCGTCACCTACGACGCCCAGGGCGGCATGTACGCAGCACGTCTGTGGTGGCTGTTGCGCTGGCTCGGACACGATTCCGTCGCACTGCTCGATGGCGGCCTCAACGCGTGGGAAGCGGCCGGCCAGCCGCTCGATACAGCGACCCCTCCCGCATCCGAAGGCACGTTCAAGGCCGGCGCGCCGCTGGCCGTCACGTTCGACGTCGACGCCGTCGTGCGCAACCTGACCACGCACGAGCACGTGTTGATCGACGCGCGCGCCGCAGACCGGTATCGCGGAGAGAACGAGACGCTCGATCCGGTCGGCGGGCACATTCCGGGCGCGCTGAACCGCTTTTTCAAGGACAACCTGAACGCCGATGGCCGCTTCAAGACCGCGCACGAACTGCGCGACGCATTTAGCGGCCTGCTCGGGGCGACGCAGCCGGACAGGGTGGTGCTGCAATGCGGTTCGGGCGTGACGGCCTGCCACAACGCACTGGCAATGGAGATCGCCGGCCTGCACGGCGCGGCGCTTTATGGGGGATCGTGGAGCGAATGGTGTGCGGACGCATCGCGGCCAGTAGCCACAGGCGCCTGAGATTTTTGCTGCCCCAGGAAGGGAAGAAGACAGAGCGATATGGACGGGCGGGATGGGCGGCCGTCTCGCCGCCCACACCAGGTGCGTCGCGCGGAGGCCATCGCCGCCCTTCCCCGTTACTTCACCCCGTGCTCCCTGAACCACGCAAGCGCGCGTTTCCAGCCATCTTCCGCATCGGCTTTCCGGTAACTCGGCCGGTAATCCGCGAAAAACGCATGCGGCGCGTCGTCATAGACCACGATTTGCGAACCGCGCGAGACAGCCGGTCCCGTCGCTATCGCCTGCTTCATCTGCGCGAGCGAATCCTGCGGAATGCTTTGATCCAGTTTGCCGAACAGGCCGAGCACCGGCGCCTTCAAGTTTGACGCGAGGTCGAGCGGATTTGCCGGATTATTTGCCGTCTTGGGCCCCACCACGCGTCCATACCAGACCACCGCCGCTTTAAGCTGCGGATTACGCTCGGCGTAAAGCCACGTGATCCGGCCGCCCCAGCAGAACCCCGTGATCCCCAGCCGATGCAAATCGCCGCCATGTTCGCCCGCCCAGGCGACGGTCGAGTCGATATCGGAAAGCACCTGGTCGTCCGGTACCTTGGAGACGAGCTGGTCGTTCAACTGCTGCATCGACGTGAATTTCGATGCGTCGCCTTCGCGCACATAAAGATCGGGCGCCACGGCCAGATAACCGAGTTTGGCGAAGCGCCGGCAGACATCGGCAATATGCTCGTGCACGCCGAAAATCTCGTGGATCACGATGATCACCGGCAAGTGCGTCTTGCCTTTGGGCTGCGCCCGATACGCGGGCACGAGCGTGCCGTCGGCGGCTTTGAATCCAACCGGACCGGCTTCCAGGCCTTCGCTATCGGTAATGATGGTTTGCGCGGACACCGGCATCACGCAAGCGGCAAAACCGCTGCCGACCGCGGCCTTGATAAACGTGCGCCGGTTAAACGGGACATGGGGAACGAGGCTGTCGATTTCAGGCGTAAGCATGCGAAGCTCCAGCGGCATGGGCCGCGAATGACCACTGGCACACGGTGCTAGTGAACCAGGCGTCCGGTACGGATACGCCACGCTACCGGCCGCCAAGCCGAAAGCGCGGCAACGACTACTCGATAACTGCGCGAACCAAACGATAACCACTTTGAAGCGCACACTGCACTCCGAAGCGGCTGCCCATTCTAAACAGCTTTAGTGGAGCTTGACGCGTGGCGCGGTGGAGCGCCGCAGCCAGTGGGCGACCGTATCCAGCGTCATGCGCGCCCAGCCATGCAGCGCAGCAATATGCATGCGATACAGCGACTGATACATGAAGCGTGCGAACAGTCCTTCAATCAGCATGTTGCCGCCGATCAACCCGCCCATCAGGCTCCCGACCGCGCTGAAGTGCCCGAGCGACACAAGCGATCCAAAGTCGCGATACGTGTAGTCGGGCAACGGCTTGTCTTCAAGCCGGCGCTCAAGCGACTTCAGCAGGAAACTTGCCTGCTGATGCGCGGCTTGCGCACGCGGCGGTACGTTGCGCCCTTCTTTCTCGCCGCCCGGCCACGGACAGGCAGCGCAATCGCCGAGAGCGAAAATGTTGTCGTCGGTTTCGGTCTGCAGCGTGCGGCGCACAATCAACTGGCCGAGCCGGTTGGTGGCCAGGCCGTCGAGTTTCGCAAGCACGCCCGGTGCGCGAATACCGGCCGCCCATACGGTCAGATCGGCGGCAATGGTCTTGCCGCTCGCCGTGCGGATGGAGCCGCGCGACACTTCGGCCACCGTTTCGCCGGTCATCAGCGCCACGCCAAGCTTGTCCAGCAAATCGGCGGTCGCCGTGGACACACGCTCGGGCAACGCGGGCAGAATGCGCGGCCCGGCTTCGATCAGCACAATGCCGATATCGTGTTTCGGATCGAGCTTGTGCAGCCCGTAAGCGTGCAGCACTTGCGCCGTGTTGCGCAGTTCCGCCGACAACTCCACGCCGGTCGCTCCACCACCGACAATAGCCACCTGGATTCGCGGCTGCCTTGGGCCGGCATTGGCAGCGCTCGCCGGCTGCGGTTCCGGCGCCCGATACTCCGCGCGTATGCACGCGGCAATCAGCCGTTTGCGGAACAGCTCGGCCTGGTCGACGGTGTCGAGCGCGAGCGAATTTTCCTGCGCGCCCTGGACGCCGAAAAAGGCCGTCGTACTGCCGATCGCAATAACCAGCGTGTCGTATTCCAGGTCGCGCTGCGGCATCAGTTCACCGGCTTCATCGTCGAGAAGGGGGGCGAGCGTGACGCGTCTGGCCGTCCGGTCGATGCCGAGCAAATCGCCCTGCTGGAACTCGAAACCATGCCAGCGTGCCTGCGCCGCATACGGCAATTCCTGCGAGAACGGGTCCAGGCTGCCGGCCGCGACCTCATGCAGCAGCGGCTTCCAGATGTGCGTGGAATTGCGGTCGATCAACGTGACTTGCGCACGCGCCACACGCTTGCCGTTTGCGTTACCGAACTTGTCACCAAGACGCGTGGCCAGTTCAAGCCCACCCGCTCCGCCGCCGACGATGATGAAACGATGCATTCAGACTCCCCTATGACATCATTCAAAACTAGCTGGATGGGCCACCCGCACGGTCAATGCGCCCTCAGTGCACCCTCAGTGCGCTTCTTCCCAGTTATTGCCCACGCCGACTTCCGCCACCAGCGGCACCTTCAGTTTAGCGACGCCGCACATCAATTCCGGCAGGCGCTTGCGGACTTCAGGCAACTCGGCTTCAGGCACTTCGAGCACAAGTTCGTCGTGGACTTGCATGATCATCCTGGTCTGACTCTTCGATGCTTCCAGCCAGTCCTGCACGGCAATCATTGACAGCTTGATGAGGTCGGCCGCCGTGCCTTGCATGGGTGCATTGATCGCGGCGCGCTCGGCGCCTTGCCGGCGCGGCCCGCTGCCGCCGTTGATCTCGGGCAGCCACAAGCGCCGCCCGAACACGGTCTCGACAAAACCATCGCGCTTCGCCTTCGAGCGCGTTTCTTCCATGTAGTTGGCGACACCCGGATAGCGCTGAAAATACCGGTCGATATAAAGCTTCGCCGCATCGCGCGAAATGCCGATATTCGATGCCAGTCCAAACGCGCTCATGCCGTAGATCAAGCCGAAGTTGATGACCTTCGCGATGCGCCGCTGGTCGCTCGATACCTCGATGGGCGTGACACTGAAAATCTCCGAAGCAGTCGCACGATGCACGTCCTCGCCTTCTGCAAACGAGCGCATGAGCGACGGGTCGCCGGAGATATGCGCCATGATCCGCAACTCGATCTGCGAGTAATCCGCCGACACGATCTTGCTTCCCAGTGGCGCGATAAACGCCTCGCGAATCCGCCGGCCTTCCGCCGTACGCACCGGGATGTTCTGCAGGTTCGGTTCGTTCGACGACAAGCGCCCCGTCACCGCCACCGCCTGCGCATAATTCGTATGCACGCGGCCGGTCTTCGCATTGACCATGCGCGGCAGCTTGTCCGTGTAAGTGGACTTCAGCTTCGACAAGCCGCGATGCTCCAGCAGGATCTTCGGCAGCGGATAGTCTTCGGCGAGCTTCTGCAGCACTTCTTCGTCGGTGGAAGGTGCGCCGCTCGGGGTCTTCTTGACCACCGGCAATTGCAGTTTCTCGAAGAAAATCTGGCCGATCTGCTTCGGCGAGCCCAGGTTGAATTCGCCGCCCGCGAGCATGTACGCCTCGGCTTCGAGCTGGATCAGGCGCGTGGCGATCTGGCCGCTTTGCACCCGCAGCAATTCGCCGTCGATCAGCACGCCGTTGCGCTCCATCTTGCGCAGCACGCGCGACGTCGGCATTTCTATGTCGCGGTACACCTCGAGCAATTGCGCCTGATCGGCAAGCTGCGGATAAAGCACCTGGTGCAGCCGCAACGTGATGTCGGCATCTTCGGCTGCGTAGGGCGCGGCCTGCTCCAGCGCCACTTCGTCGAAGCCGATCTGCGACACGCCCTTGCCCGCCACCTCTTCATACTTGATGGTCTTCTCGCCCAGATGCCGCAGCGCGAGATTGTCCATGTCGTGGGGCCGGTGCGACTCCAGCACATACGATTGCAACAGCGTGTCGTGCTCGACGCCGTTCAATTCAATGCCGTAGTTCGCCAACACTTGTTCGTCGTATTTCAGGTGCTGGCCGACCTTCTTCTTCGATGGATCTTCAAGCCACGATTTAAGCTTTTGCAGGACTTCGTCACGCGGCAGTTGCACAGGCGCGTCCGGCCCGCGATGCGCGACCGGGATATAAGCCGCATGCCCCGGCTCGACCGACACGGACAAGCCGACGAGTTGCGCAAGCATGGGGTCGAGCGCAGTCGTTTCGGTATCGAAGGAAGTCAGCTCGGCGGCGTTGATGCGCGCGAGCCATTCGTCGAATTGCTCCCACGTCTGCACGGTGTCGTAATGCCGTTCCATTTCGGTGGCCGGCGCAGGCGGCGTTGGCGTGTCCTCCGGACCCTCCACCGCGTCCGCAATTTCCACTTCCCGCAGCCAGGTCTTGAAACCATGACGCATGAAAAGGTCGCGCAATTCGTCGCGGGCCTCGGGCCGCGCCGGAAGCGTTTCCTCCATCGACACGATCTGCGCCGTCAGGTCACAGTCCGTCTGTACGGTAACGAGCTTTTTCGCCATGGGGAGGAAAGGCAAAGCCTTGCGCAGATTGTCTCCCACCGCACCTTTTATTTCGTCCGCGTGTGCCACGATGCCATCAAGGGTTTCGTATTGCGCGAGCCATTTCAACGCCGTCTTCGGCCCGCACTTTTCGACCCCCGGTACGTTATCGACCGTATCGCCGATGAGCGAGAGATAGTCGACGATCCGCTCCGGCGGCACGCCGAACTTACCCAGCACCCCGGCGCGATCGAGCGTCTCGTTGGACATCGTATTGATGAGGGTGACATGATCCGTCACAAGCTGCGCCAGATCCTTGTCCCCGGTCGACACGACAACTCTCATGCCGCGCTTTTCGGCGGCAACCGCAAGCGTGCCAATGACGTCGTCGGCCTCCACGCCCTCGATCATTACGAGCGGCCAGCCGAGCGCCCGCACGGTCTCGTGGATGGGTTCTATCTGTTTGGAGAGGTCCTCCGGCATGGATGGCCGGTTTGCCTTGTAATCCGGGTACCAGTCGTCGCGAAACGTCTTGCCCTTAGCGTCGAATACGCACGCGCTATACTGTGCATTGATGTCCTTTCGCAACCGCCGCAGCATGTTGATCATTCCGTACAGCGCGCCGGTTGGACCGCCGCCAGGGCCTCGCAGATCCGGCATGGCGTGGTAGGCCCGATAGAGATAGCTGGATCCGTCGACCAATAGCAGGGTCTTACCTTCAAGATTAAGTTCTTCAGGCATTATGAACAAAAGAAAAGTGATTCCGAGTCTGCGATCGCTCGCAGATCAAGAGCGCGCGACGGCCAAGAAGGCCCGCGCATCGTGGCAGATGTTCACGATTATGGCAGAGTTTATCGAGGCGACCGAGTACCTGTCCGAGATCCGCCCTGCCATCAGCATCTATGGTTCGGCGCGCCTGAAACCGGAGTCGCCGTACTACCAGCTCACCATAGAGATCGCGCAGAAATTCTCCGACGCGGGCTTTGCCGTCATCTCGGGCGGCGGTCCCGGCATCATGGAGGCGGCCAACAAGGGCGCCCATGCGGGAAAGTCGCCGTCGGTGGGGCTGAACATCGAGTTGCCGCACGAGCAGTCGGGCAACCAGTGGCAGGACATCTCGCTGCGCTTCAGGCACTTCTTCACGCGCAAGGTCACGTTCGTGAAGAATTCGGACGCCGTGGTGGTCATGCCGGGCGGTTTCGGTACGCTCGACGAAATGGCCGAAGTGCTGACGCTGATCCAGACCAAGAAGTCGCGGCACGTGCCTATCGTCCTGGTCGGCGCCGAGTTCTGGGAAGGCCTGCTCTCGTGGTTCCGCAACACGCTGGTCCCGACCGGCGTGATCAGCGCGAAGGATCTCGACCTGATGCAGGTGATCGACGATCCGGACCAGGTGCTGGAAGCGGTGCTGCAGTTCTACGAAGACCGCGAGACAGCCGAAGAACAACCGGCCGAAGGCAAGTCGGACGAAGACCGGATGTTCTATCTGTGATGGTTTGATAGCGTAAGCGCTCCCTGTGCGGCTCCTTTCGGAGCCGCTTTTTGCGTTATTGGAATGCGTTATTGGAATGCGACTTCCGCAAAACCGCGCAGCTTCCGGCTATGCAGTTTCGACAGCCCGTTCATCCGCAGCAACTCCATCGCCTTCACGCCAATCTGCAAGTGCTGATCCACTTGCGCGCGATAGAACTGGTCCGCCATGCCCGGCAATTTCAATTCGCCGTGCAAAGGTTTATCGGAGACGCAAAGCAGGGTTCCGTAGGGCACTCGAAAGCGGAATCCATTGGCAGCAATGGTTGCGCTTTCCATATCGAGCGCAATGGCGCGGCTTTGCGACAAACGCTGTACCGGCTCACGATGATCGCGTAATTCCCAATTACGGTTGTCCACGCTCGCCACCGTTCCCGTGCGCATGACGTGCTTCAGATCCACGCCTTCGAGCTTCGTCACTTGCGCGACCGCTTTCTCGAGCGCGACCTGAACCTCGGCCAATGCGGGAATCGGAATCCATAACGGCAGATCGGCGTCGAGCACGTGGTCTTCGCGCACATAACCATGCGCCAAGACGTAGTCGCCCAGGCGCTGCGTATTCCTCAATCCCGCGCAATGCCCGAGCATGATCCACGCATGCGGACGAAGCACCGCGATATGGTCCGTGATCGTCTTCGCATTCGACGGACCCACGCCAATATTGACCATGGTGATGCCGCTGCCATCGGCGCGTTTCAGATGATAGGCGGGCATTTGCGGCAGACGTGCCGGCGCCACGCCCTGTTGCTCCTCTTGCGAATCGCCCAGGTTCTCGTTGCCCGTGATCACGTCGCCGGGTTCGACAAACGACGTGTATTCGCTTCTATAGGCCCGCGTCTCTTCGTCATTCGCGCTGGACATGATCCTGCGTCCGAGCTTCACGAATTCATCGATATAGAACTGGTAGTTCGTATAAAGCACGTAGTTCTGGAAATGCGTAGGCGCAGTCGCCGTGTAATGCTTCAGCCGATGCAAGGAGAAGTCCACGCGCGCCGCCGTGAACAATGCAAGCGGATGGGGTTCGCCCGGAGCCGGTTCATAGGTCCCGTTCACAATGCGGTCGTCGAGCAGCGCGAGATCGGGCATATCGAAGATATTGCGCATGGCGAGCAGCCGGTCGCGATCCAGGTCGCCTTCCAGGTGAATGCCTTCCGCAAACGCGAAGTGAATGGGCACGGGTTGCGCCGACACGCCCACTTCAATCCCGACATGGTGATTCTTGGTAAGAAGGCGCAATTGCTCGCGATAATAATGGCCAAATAAATCAGGCCGAGTAAGCGTGGTTTCGAAAATGCCCGGCCCTGCGACAAAACCATATGAACGGCGTGAATCAATTTGCGTATTCAACTCGGTACGCACGCGCACGAACGGATAACACGCCCGCACACGATGTGAAAAAGGTTCGTTCTTCCTGTAGCGCGCGAAGGCGTCGCGCAGGAAAGAGGTGTTGGCTTCGTAGATTGCCGACACCCGCGCAACCGCCGCCACGGGGTCGTCGAAAGACTCCGTGGGGAAGTTGTTGGCAGGCGTGGAATGGCTGGCTTGGGTCCGGTCGTTTGTCATGATCTTTTGCGCTCTTGTGATGAATCGACATTAACACGGAAGAACAACGCGCCCATGAACACCCCTCCCGGCGATGCGTTTCTTCAACACGTGCCGCCACGCAAACACGCTTTCAATGAAACCAGCGCAAAATAAGCCTTTTGGGAAGGACTCAACGTCCCTTTAGCGAGTGCGTTTTGCTAAAATTCGGCCACTCATCTGGAGAAACATCATGAAGCCGCTTCAATCTGTCGCCATCGCGGCCATTCTCGCCGCAGCCAGCATGGGCGCTTACGCGCAACCGGCCCCCGCGACGGATGAACCTCCGGCGCACGTCATGTCGCCTGAAGAGAATGCCGGGCTGCCGGACCTGAAGGCCATCAACCGGCCCGCCGCGCAAGTCACCTCGAAGGTCGAGATTTCGCCGCCGCGCCTGCCGAGCTACCATGAACAAAGCACCAACGGCACCGAAATCACGGAATACCGCGACAAAGGCAAGCCGGTTGAAATCGACGTGCGCTCGAATTTCGGCACGCGCTACCAGATGAGCGCGCCGGCTGACACGTCGCCAACTGTCCGCGACAACGGCAAGCCCAGCACGCGCCTGCCTTCCTGGAACTTGAAGTACTAAGCCTTTATGAAGGCTCGTTGAGCGCTTATCGGGCAATTATTGAGCACTTGATAAGCCTTCACCGAAGCCTTGACCGCTGCCCGCTTCATCCGCTGAGCTTAAGCGCTGCGCCGCCGTGTCACGGTGGCGCTACGCCTGACTGACATACCCGTCGGTCATCCTGCATGTTCAACCTCACCGACGCTCTCCCGCATGGCCGTATTCACCGCTGTCACCGACTCCCAGCTCACCGACTGGCTGCAACACTACGAACTCGGCGAAGCCGTCGATTTCCGCGGCATTGCATCCGGTATCGAGAACAGCAACTTCTTCCTGACGACCACACGCGGCGAGTATGTGCTGACGATCTTCGAGAACCTCACGGCCACGCAATTGCCGTTTTATCTCGATTTGATGCGCCATCTGGCGTCCCACGCCGTCCCCGTACCGGACCCCATGCCGCGTCGCGACGGCGCGCTTTTCGGTACGCTGAACGGCAAGCCAGCGGCGATCGTCACAAAGCTGGACGGCGCGCCGGAACTGGCGCCGGGCGCTTTGCATTGCATCGAAGTGGGTCAGATGCTGGCGCGGCTTCATTTGGCCGGCCGCGATTTCCCAACGTATCAGCCGAACTTGCGCAGCCTCGCGTGGTGGCAGGAAAACGTGCCCGCCGTGCTGTCGCATTTGAGCGACGCACAGCGCGAGCTGATCACCAGCGAACTCGCTCATCAGGCGGCGTTTTTTGCGTCGGATGAGTATCGGTTATTGCCGGAAGGTCCGTGCCATTGCGACCTGTTCCGCGACAACGTACTGTTCGCCCATCCGACGGCGGATGAAACGCGGCTCGGCGGCTTCTTCGACTTCTATTTCGCCGGCAACGACAAATTGCTCTTCGATGTCGCCGTCTGTGTGAACGACTGGTGCGTCGATCTGGCAACCGGCGCGCTGGATAATGCGCGGGTCGACGCGTTGTTGCGCGCCTATCAGACAGTGCGGCCATTCACGCCGGCGGAGGCGCATCACTGGAACGACATGCTGCGCGCAGGTGCGTTGCGCTTCTGGGTGTCGCGTCTTTACGATTTTTACCGGCCACGCGAAGCCGAGATGTTAAAACCGCACGATCCCGGCCATTTCGAACGCATTTTGCGCGAGCGCATCAAAGTTGCGCCTCCTCCCGTTCACGGTAATTAATCAATGCAATTGATCGAAGTCCCGGCCAAAACCGGCTATGTGTGGTTCCGTCAGGGTATCTGGCTGTTTCGCCGGAATCCGCTCGCGTTTCTCACGGTGTTCTTCGCCTATCTGTTCGCCATGACGCTGATCTCGCGGCTGCCGCTGATCGGCCCGGTGCTGCCCCTGCTGCTGATTCCGGGCGTGGCCGTGGGATTCATGGTGGCCTGCCGCAACACCATCGCGAAGAAACCGGTCTGGCCGACGGTGCTCATCGAAGGATTTCGTGCGTATGGGCAGATCGTCGCGCGCCGCCTGCTTGTGCTGGGCGTGATCTATGTGGCCGCGATGGGCCTGATCTTCGCCGCGTCCGCGCTGGCGGACGGCGGGCTATTGCTCGACATGATGCTCGGCAACGGCCCCGCCGGTGACCCGGAAACCGTGGCGGCAAGCTTCAATCCGCTCGCGGTGCTCGTGGCCATGATCTGTTACCTGCCGGTCGCCATGCTGTTCTGGTTCGCGCCCATCCTGGTCGCGTGGCATGACGTCCCACCGGTGAAAGCACTGTTTTTCAGCTTCGTCAGTTGCTGGCGTAATCGCGGCGCGTTCGTTATTTACGGCGTGTTGTGGATTGGTATTGCGATCGCGGTGTCGTTCGGGCTCAGCGCGCTGATGCAGGTGCTCGGTGCCGCACAGGAAATGGCGCTCGCGGTGTTGATGCCGGCGTCCATCCTCGTCACGACCGCGTTGTATTGCTCGTTTTACGCGACGTATCGCGGCTGTTTCGGTGTGCAATCGGAAGACTCACCTGATATCCCCGATCCGTCCGAACCGCCGGTATGAGCCTTTGCCAATAAGCAGGTCCCGATGAGCGCCGATGACTAAACAGTCATCGGCGTTTTGTTTTGTCGCGTGTCGTCCGGCATGGGCACACGACTTCCTTAATGCGCTAAATATTTGCGTACACTATCGTTATATCCCGTTTTAACGTGCGCAAGGCGCAACAGCCATGGCCTCTTCCCCGCAATTTCCGCTCGAACTTGACGCCCAGCTTTGCTTCGCGCTGTACTCGACCTCGCTCGCGATGACCAAGACGTACAAACCGCTGCTGGACAAGGTCGGGCTGACCTATCCGCAATATCTGACCATGCTGGTGCTGTGGCAAAGCGACGGCCTGACCGTCAAGCAGATGGCCGAACGGCTGAGCCTCGATTCGGCCACCATGACCCCTCTGCTCAAGCGTCTTGAAACGCAGGGGTACGTCAAGCGCGTGCGGGGTATTGAAGACGAGCGGCAGGTGTATATCCATCTGACCGACGCCGGCCGCGAGCTGAAGAAGGCCATCCGCGATATTCCCGGCGTGATCTACTGCGCAGCCGGATCGGACGCCGACCGGCTCATCAAGCTGCGCGACGATCTGGTGCGACTGCGCGCGTCGCTGATTGAATACAACGAAACCTGAAATCCTTCGATAGTCAAAATCAATCACTCGCACATCGATTTAGTTTGTACACAAATTATTATCGCGATATATTTAATCCCGTTGGTACCGTATGACGCAACTTGGAACTGCAGTCCCCCTTTCTGCCGCCGAGCGGCAACTATCGAACCGGAGAACATCATGACCATTCTTTACACAGCAACGGCAACGAGCACGGGTGGCCGCGACGGCCGGGCAGTATCGTCGGATGAAAATCTGGATGTGAAATTGAGCACGCCGAAGGCATTGGGTGGTTCGGGCGCAGCCGGCACGAACCCGGAACAGCTGTTTGCCGCTGGTTATTCGGCGTGCTTCCTGAGCGCGATGAAGTTTGTCGCCGGTCAGGAGAAGAAAGCGATTCCCGCAGACACGACCGTCACCGCCGACGTAGGCGTGGGTCCGAACGATAAAGGCGGCTTCGCGCTTGATGTTGAATTGCGCGTTTCATTGCCGGGACTGGACGCGGCGGAAGCGCAAACACTCGTAGAGACGGCCCATCAGGTGTGCCCGTACTCGAACGCGACGCGCAATAACGTAGACGTGCGCGTCAAGCTGGTCTGAGCAAGGACGCTGGGCGTTGAAAAGAGCCCGCGCCTGTCGCTGCAGCAATCCGCAGACGCAAAAATGCCGGCCTTCGTGGCCGGCATTTTTTTGCTTCGACAACGCCGATTTCGGCGTGACGAATCCTGCTTGTCCTTCTATTGACTGTCGAACTACCGCGAAACTTACTGCGCGAGCCACGAGGGATGACGCGACGAAGTCCGACGATCCAGCTTCTGCATGCGGTATTCGAGGTCGTAAATGTCAGTGGCTTCGGCCAGATAAGCGTCGTTACGCTCCTTGTCACGCTGGTCGGCGGATTTCGTCAGGAACAGGAAGAGGCGGCTGAGCAGATACATGGTGAACCTCGCTTAAATGATTAGGGTAAGTACCTAGTGCTTTGAACGAAGTATAGGGTAATCCCTAATTAAATGCTAGCGCTCAAAAAAGAATCTCATTGATACGAAAGACTTTTTTACAACACTCGAGGCTAGACCAGGGTCTCGTCGCGCACGGCCGATTGCACACGGCGCTGGTATTTGAAGAACTCCCACAGCATGGCCGATGCGTCCGGGCCTTTGGCCGAATGGAACTGCACGGTGTCGTCACCGCCGCTCCAGGCATGACCCAGCCCGCGCACGATGCAGGTCTTGACTACGCGCCGGCCGCCCTTGACGTAGTCCGTCACCGTGCTGTCGGCGTGCTTTTCCTCACGGCGTTCGCCGCTGCGCCAGGCGCCGTTTGCATCGATGAAACGGTTCAGGCGCAGGAATTCCGTTGTCAGCTGCTCGGCATTGGTCTTCGATACGACCGAATCCAGCTCGCCGTGGACGATCATGGCCGGCATGCCGGGGTAATCGGCAACGTCGACTGCCGCGTCGATCAAACCGACCGGGTCGCTGCGGCTACCGCGCCGCATGGCGTCCATTGCATCGATTGCGGAATGTGCGTCGCCGAAAACCACGCCTGAGTGCAACCCGACAGCCGCGAACAGCGACGGATATTTGACGGCGAGCATGGCTGCGAGCCCCGCACCGGCAGACATGCCGGCCAGATAGATGCGCTCGGAGTCGAAATGGTGACGCTCGACAACCTCACGCACGAGGGAGACGACCGCCGCCGCCTCGCCGCCGCCTGAACTGGCGGAATCTTCATACCAGTGCCAGCAGCGGTGAACGTGGGCGATCTTCGATTGCTCGGGGTAGAGCACGGCAAATCCGAAGCGGTCAGCCAGCAAATTGATGCGTGTGCCTTGCGCAAACTCGTCGGCCGATTGTTGGCAGCCGTGCATCATGACGACCAGCGGCATGTCCGCGAGGGATGCGCCGGTAGGCAGGTAAAGCGCGTAAGCCAGGTGATTGACGAAGCGGCCCGCTGTTGGCGGAGCTGAATGGAACGACCGGGTCCACTTGCCCGCCGCCCACGCCGAGGCGCGCGGCCGTACCCGTGATTCCCGGACGACACGCGGTTTGGCTGAGATTTTCGGTTTCGCCGCCAGTTTGGCCGTCTTGGCGCGCACGGGCTGCGCCGGAGCGCGCGTTTTCGGCGCTCGGGGCGGAGCGATCTGCGTCGCTACAAGGCGTTTCAAGCCTCGTAGCCAGAGTTTTGTCAGGCTTTTTGGCATCGAATAATAGTCCGCGCAGGAAGAATGGATCGCCAAACCCCCTGTGGGAATGACGAATGTTGTGCAGTGCACAATAGCATTTATTCCGGGACCGTGTGCGCGCTACAGAATTTCACATTGCGTCACTTGCCGTCATATACGCGTCTGTTACCGTACGTTGCGGTAAATTGTTTCGAATTCGTTGTGTATTTTTAGATTTCCTCTAAAAATTTCGGAACCCGCCTGACAGGTATACTGTGGTTTTCCCCGCTCTGCAGAATCAATCTTCATGCCCGACTTGCCGCTTTCGCTTTGGCTCTCGATTACCGCGCTCGGCAGCGTTGGCGTCATGATTCCGCTCGCGCTCGCCGTTGCAGCATGGCTGGCGCTTGGTTATCCATGGCGTTACGCCGCCTGCTGGCTTGCCGTGCTCGGCGCTGCCAGTGGGCTGGTGTTGCTGACGAAAATCGCGTTCATGGGTTGGGGTGTGGGTGTGCGCGACCTGGATTTCACCGGCATCAGCGGTCATGCAATGGTGTCGTCGGCGGTATTGCCGGTGGCGTTGTTCGTCGCGTGTTTGCCGGGGCGCCGGTGGGTGCGCGCGTTCGGGGTGTCAACGGGCGTACTGATCGGAATCGTGGTCGGCGTCTCGCGGATCTTGCTGAATGCCCATTCGGTGTCGGAAGTGGTGACCGGGTGCGGGGTCGGCGCGCTCGCCGCGCTGGTGTTCGTGGCGTTCGCTTGGCGCGCGGAACCCGGCAAGTTGGCGGCGGCGCCGGTTGCCGTGAGTCTGGCAATGATCGCCATCACGCTGCATGGCATTTCTGTGCCAACGCAACGCTGGATCACCGATATCGCCCTGCATTTGTCAGGCCGCGAGCAGCCGTATATTCGCGCCCGGTGGAAAGCGGGCCGCTATGACAAGCCCGTTGCACCGCCGGCGCAACATATCGACGTGAGGTTTTCGGGAACCTCGGAATCGTAAAGGGCACTCGTTCGCACTCTTTGGGGGAACGAACAGCCTACCGTTATAGCCACAACTATATTACGATACGCTTTCCATTCCCTTCGACCCGTCCACCGTGCTCACTCTCAAACACGCGCTGATCGCCGCAGTCTTCACGCTCACGCTGCAATCCGCCGCCCACGCCGATGAAATCGTCGTCTCCGCCGCAGCAAGCCTGACCAATGCGTTCAAAGCTATCGGCGATGCTTATGAGAAACAGCATCCCGGCACGAAAGTCCTGATGAACTTCGGCGCCTCCGACGTGTTGATGCAGCAGATCGTGAAAGGCGCTCCCGCCGATGTGTTCGCCTCCGCCGATCAAAAAGCCATGGACAAGGCTATCGAGGAAAAGGTTATCGCTACTGATTCGCGCCGGGACTTTGCTGCAAATTCGCTCGTGCTGATCGTGCCGAAAGACAGCAGCTTCGCACCCGCCAGCGTCAAGGACCTCACCGCCTCCAGCGTGAAACGCGTGGCGTACGGCGATCCGGCATCGGTGCCGGTCGGCCGCTATACCGAAGGCGCGCTCAAGGAAGCCGGCGTGTGGGACGCGGTCAGCGCCAAAGGCGTGCTAGCGGCCAACGTGCGCCAAAGCCTGGACTACGTGGCGCGCGGCGAAGTGGACGCCGGCTTTGTATTCAGCACCGACGCCGCCGTGATGCCCGATCGCGTGAAAGTGGCGCTGAGCGTGCCGACGCAAACATCGATTACCTACCCCATCGCCCAGGTGGCGCAAAGCAAACACGCCGCCGACGCCCAGCAGTTCATCGCGTACGTGTTGTCGCCGGACGGTCAGAAGACGCTCGCGCAATTCGGCTTTAAACCGCCGGCGAAATAACGCGGCTCTATAAAACGTAGAAACATGGACCAGGCGTGGATCCCACTGCTGTTGTCGCTGAAAGTGGCTGGATGGGCGACAGCAATCGATGTCGTGCTTGGCGTTGCAGTGGCATTCGGTTTGTCGCGCTGGCGCTCGTCGGCGCGTGAGCTCGTCGACTCGTTGCTGACGCTGCCGCTGGTCATGCCGCCCACCGTGCTCGGGTTTTACCTGCTCGTGCTGCTAGGCCGGCGCGGCGTGATCGGGGCATGGCTCGACAAGTTCGACATCCAGTTGGTGTTCACGTGGCAAGGCGCGGTGATTGCGTCCGCCGTAGTCGCGTTTCCGCTCGTGCTGAAGTCGGCGCGTACCGCATTTGAAACCGTCGATCCACAATTCGAACGCGCCGCACGCACACTCGGCATCAGTGAAGCTGCCGTGTTCTTTCGGGTGACGCTGCCGCTCGCCGCGCGCGGCATCCTGGCCGGTGCGCTGCTCGCGTTTGCACGGGCGCTGGGGGAGTTCGGCGCCACGCTGATGATCGCTGGGAACTTGCCGGGCAGGACGCAGACACTCTCGGTCGCCGTCTACGCGGCAGTCCAGGCCGGTGACGACAGCACCGCAAACATTCTCGTGATCGTGACCTCGGTCACGTGCGTGGTCATCCTGCTGGCCGCCGGCAGGCTGCTGCCGCAGCGCTCCACGGCATCGGTGCGTTAAACATAACCGCCATAACCACCATGACCGCCCTGACCGTCCGCCTGCGCAAGCATTTCGTCACGCCCGAGCGCGATTTCATGCTCGATATTGCGTTTCGTTCGACCAGCCAGCGCATCGTGCTGTTCGGCCCGTCGGGCGCAGGCAAAAGCCTGACGCTGCAAACCATCGCGGGCCTGATCACGCCGGACGAGGGCGAGATTATGCTGAATGGAACCACGCTGCTGGATACAGCCACCGCTGTTGACCTGAGTCCGCAAGCACGCCGGATCGCGTACCTGTTCCAGGACTACGCTCTGTTCCCGCACCTGAACGTGCGCCAGAACATTGCCTTCGGCCTGAAGCGCGGCTGGTGGAATCCGTCGAGGCACGTTGCTCACGCCGATGTGGACTACTGGCTGAAGGCGTTCGATCTGACCCAGGTCGCGCGGCAATTTCCGGCGCAATTATCGGGTGGGCAAAAGCAACGGGTTGCGTTGGCGCGCGCGCTGGTTCCGCATCCGAAATTGCTGTTGCTCGACGAGCCTTTTTCAGCGCTCGACATGGCCCTGCGCCAGCGCATGCGCCAGGAACTGGCCGACCTTCAAAGCCGCCTGGACATTCCAATGGTGCTCATCACGCACGATCCCGACGACGTCGCCATGTTCGGCGATCAGGTCGTGAGTTTGCGAGAGGGCCTCGTGCAACCGGACGAGGCGCTCGACGCCCTTAGTCCGTCACGCCGAGAATCACGCTCGACGCCTTGAACGCCGCGATAGCCGCCTGACCCTCCACCAAGCCGAGCGTTGCGACGCTCTCGTTGGTAATGATGGCCGTCACGGTGGTGGCGTCGTCCAGCGCCAGCGATACCTCCGCGTTCACCGCGCCCGGCGTCACGCTGGACACCTTGCCGCGCAACTGGTTTCGCGCCGAGATCCGCACGGGTGCGGCGGACTCCTTGCCTTCGTCGACCATGAGCATCACCCACGACGCCTTCACGAGCGCGAACGCCTCGACGCCCTCCTTGAGACCGAGCGACCCGGTGCTTTCATGCGTGACCACGGCGACTATCGACTGACCGCCGGGCAACGCGAGTTCAACTTCGTCGTTGACGGAACCGCGCGTGATTTTGCTGACCGTGCCGAACAGCTGGTTGCGTGCGCTTGTCTTCACTCCGATTCGTCCAATAAGTCGCCAGTCCTGCGCGAAACCCTCAATAGCCGCGCCCGCCCGTTCGAGAAAGGCCTGGTGCTCCCGTTCGATAACCCGATAGGTATCGATCAGTCTCAGCGCCTTCGCCGTCAACGTGGTCCCGCCGCCGCCCTTGCCGCCCGTGGCACGCACGACGAGCGTGGTGCCGGCGAGGTTGTTCATGGTGTCGATAGCGTCCCAAGCCGCCTTGTAACTCATACCGACGGCCTTCGCCGCGCCCGTGATCGAACCGGTCTGCTGGATGGCCGCGAGCAACGCGATGCGCGCCGCGCCGCCGAGCGTAGCCTCCCCGCTGCGAAGCCAGACTGAACCGGCCACTTCGATGGTATCGTGCGGTGTACTACGGGATTCGTCGGTCATGGGGCGAGCGCGGAGCAGTGCGATAAGAGAGTGCGACGATTATATCGATGCATTCGCTCACTTGATCCGCGGCGGTTTTATCTTGCGCAGGATGCGCTCGCCTTCCACCGCGCTCATCCGTTGCGCGTTGACGGCAAAGCCCTTCGCCAAACCCTTCTGGAAATCACCGGCTTCGTCCAGATCGGCCAGGCGCTGAGCGGCGACGGCCGCGTCGTTGCCTTCACCCAGCACGCTTTGCAAATTTCCCAATGCCTCTTCCACTTCCTTATGGGTCTTCCTGGTGAGCAGCGAGGCGAAGAATTCGAGCGCGTAACGCAAGCGCTTGGCGTGAATCCGCACCTTGTGCCGCGTGGCCGCATCAAGCGTGGTGAGATCCGGTGCGCGCTCGATCTTCCGATAATGCTTCGTGATGCACTTCTGCGCATACGTGGCGAGCGTCTGGTCCGCCTGGTCCGGCGGCGCCTCCACCGTGCTGAACCACTCGACAAACGACAGTGCGAGCCGAGCGTAGCGCGGGGAATTCATCGCGTCCTGCAGACGCTGTCGGGCGGCGTCACGGTTGGTATCGGCGGCGCTTTGCGTCGGTGTCCACGCGTCCTTGTGCTGCGGGTCATCGGATGCCGCGTAGGCGGCAAGCGTGGTGTCGGTGAAGACGTCCCAGTCGCGGGCATCGCCCAGCAAGTCGCCGAACCATTTCAGGTCGGGCGCGATCCGGGTGGTCCAGGTGTCATCGACCCATTCAGGGAAAAGCTTGAGCGCCGTCTTCAAGCGGCGCTGGGCCACCCGCAACTGATGCACGTGTTCCACCTCGAGCCCGCCGCGCGACGCGGCGTCGTTGCCGAACCATTGCGCCGCAACGGACTTGCCGATCTCGACGAAGGCATCAGTCGGACTGGCGTCTTTCGGCAACTTCAGCTTGCGGGCCTTGACCGGCTCGCGCAGGATGTTGTCGAAAGCGATCGGCACAATCAGGAACGGCAGCGTCTCCACAATCTCATGCGCGGTCGCGAACAGCGCCTCGCGCGCATCGGGAACGGCCATCAGCGTCAGCATTGCCGGGCGACCCGTATCAAGCCGCAGCGTGGCACGCACGTGCACACCGGTATCCATCTCGCCGGGCGTATCCCACTCGACGATCGCCGTCTCGGTGGCCTCGCTCAAGTTGAAGCCGGCATCGTCGAGCAGGGTCTTCAGATCAGTCAGCGCTGCTTCCGACTTGATCCACGCATGCAGCGTGTCAAAAGGCCCTGCCTCGGTTTCAATCCGCTGGACCAGCGGCCAGTCACGCTGCAACGCGACGAAAACCCGATGGTCGTCGTGCACCTCGATCCTGACTTCCCACTCCGCCAGATTTATCCCGGCTTTTCGCGTTCGCTGCACGAAATCCGTCCGGCGCGCCGTGGCGAAACGGCTTAGTCGCGCCAGCGCCTCGTCCGGCAGACCATTCGGTGCATCAAGGGAAACCATCCTCAACTCGACGAGTTGCAACATAACCTCTCCATCATGAGCGGCGCCCCTGGCCTGGCAGCAAGCCGCAAACCACTACTTCAGTTCAGACAAATTTCAATCCTTTCAAATGTCATCAAAACGCCATAAAGCCTGTGCAAACATGGCCAACGCCGTAACCAGAAGCAACGCCTTGCCTGCGTCTCGTCTGTGTCTCGTCTGTGTCTATTTACGCCTGAATCCCCTTTCCGTACACGCGCAGCCTCTAGCTCAAAGGACGTTCCATGCCTGACTTGACTCTACCCGACAGTAACGACAGCAACGGACCCCCATCGCTCGGACGCCGGCTGAGCATGCCGATATTCCTGGTCGTGATTGGCATTGGCATTGTCTATTGCGTGACGCATCTGGTGCAGGACCTGGAGTCGGTCCGACAGTCTTCAATACTGCCTTACGTCCTGCTCGGCGTCGCATTGATGATCGCGCTTGGGTTCGAATTCGTAAATGGTTTCCACGATACGGCAAACGCCGTCGCCACCGTCATCTACACGCATTCGCTCGCGCCGAACCTCGCCGTCGTCTGGTCGGGCATATGGAATTTCGCCGGCGTGCTGGTATCGAGCGGCGCAGTGGCGTTCGGCATCCTGCAACTGCTGCCGGTCGAACTGATCCTTGGCGTGGGCACGTCGCAGGGTTTCGCAATGGTCTTCGCGCTGCTGATCGCCGCGATCATCTGGAATCTCGGCACCTGGGCTCTCGGCATTCCGTCATCGAGCTCCCATACGCTGATCGGCTCGGTGATCGGCGTCGGGTTGATGAACCAGATGATGCACGGTCCGTCGGGAACCTCGGGCGTCGACTGGGGCCAGGCGCTTGCGGTGGGCAAATCGCTGCTGTTCTCGCCGGTGGTCGGTTTCATCCTGGCGGGTTTGCTGCTGTACGTGATGAAGCTCGTGGTGCGCGTACCCGCGCTGTATAAAGAGCCGAAGAAAAACACGCCGCCGCCGTTCTGGATCCGCTGCCTGCTGATCCTGACCTGCACCGGCGTGTCGTTCGCGCACGGTTCCAACGACGGCCAGAAAGGCATGGGCCTCATCATGCTGATCCTGATCGGCACGGTGCCGACCGCCTATGCGCTGAACAAGGCCGTCACACCCGCCGAGACGCAGACCTTCCTGTCGGTCGGCCATCACGCGTCCGAAGTGCTCGGCAAGTACACCAACGGCGCCGCGCCCGTTGCCGACCCGCGTGCAATCGTGCAGCGCTACGTGCAGACCAAGACAGTCGAGCCGGACACCGTGGTCGCGCTCAAGCAGCTCACCGATATCATCGACACACAGGTCGGGCCTTCGTCGTCGATGGCGACCGTGCCGCAAAACATCGTGAACAACGTGCGCAACAACATGTACGTGGCCTCTGAAGCGCTGCGCCTGATGGGCAAGCAAAAGGCGCCCGCTTTCGCCGCCGACGACGCCGCCGTGCTCAAGAACTTCGAGGGCCAGCTCGACCATTCGACCAAGTTCATTCCGACCTGGGTGAAAGTGGCGGTGGCCGTGGCGCTTGGCCTTGGCACGATGGTGGGCTGGAAGCGGATCGTGGTGACGGTTGGCGAACGTATCGGCAAGACCCATTTGACGTATGGACAAGGGGCGTCGGCGGAACTGGTTGCGATGCTGACCATTGGCGCCGCGGACGTCTACGGCCTGCCGGTCAGTACGACCCACGTGCTGTCCTCGGGCGTGGCGGGGACCATGGCGGCGAACGGTTCAGGGCTCCAATGGCGTACCGTGCGCAGCCTCGCGCTTGCATGGATCCTCACATTGCCGGTTTCGATCGCACTCGCTGCGGGCTTGTTCTGGGTGTTCCGCGGGCTCTTCTAAGCGAGTCCTGAACAGCACTATGGGCGGGCTTTGCCAAACGCGGTTATAAGCCCGTTGCACGTCAGCACGTGAGCGGTTTTTTCAAACCGCTCACGCACTCGCAGAATTTACCGACTGGTGAGCTGACCCAGTCGGCTTTTTGTTATTCCCTCGGCCACCTTCCCCGCCCCACATGCTTTGCCGCGATAGGCACAGCGCTTGCTAAACGAAAGCGGTAATCGCGAGGGTATTGGCACTGCGGACATGAAAGGAAGCAAACGCCGATACTCACGCCGCACCGCACGCGGCATCGCCATTCACTCGTCAGCAGACTTTAATAAATCAGGGGGACTGAAATGATCGGAACAATCTTGCTTGTCGTGTTGATCCTGCTGCTACTCGGCGCTTTTCCTTCATGGCCGCACAGCCGTAGCTGGGGGTATGGCCCAAGCGGGATCCTGGGCGTGGTGGTAATCATTGTGATCGTGCTGGTGCTCATGGGGCGACTGTAGAGTCATAAGTCGATCAGGGGTACGTCAGCCGCCTGCCGGAAGGAGAGCATCCCTTGTGGCAGGCGGTTTTCATTGGCTGCTGGCAGCTCACCAATATCCGCTAATCAAGGAGTACGCATTTCATGGATCTCCACCTGGAAGGCAAACTCGCGCTCGTCTCGGGATCGACCAAAGGCATTGGTCTTGCCATTGCCACCGGACTGGCGCGTGAAGGTGCGCGCGTGATCGTGAACGGGCGCAAGCAGGCATCCGTCGATGAGGCCCTTGCGAAGGTTCGCACCGACGTGCCCGGCGCGAACGTGGAAGGCTTCGCCGGCGATCTCTCTGACGCCAGCCAGATTGACGCGCTGGTTGCGCGCTATCCGGCCGTCGATGTACTGGTGAATAACCTCGGCATCTTCGATCTAAAGCCGTTCGAGGAAATTCCGGACGACGAATGGCTGCGTTTCTTCAATACCAACGTGATGTCGGGCGTGCGGCTGACACGCGCGTATCTGCCGAAGATGAAAGCGAAGAACCGGGGCCGCGTGGTGTTCATCAGCAGCGAGAGCGGTATCCAGATTCCCGTCGAGATGATTCACTACGGCGTGACGAAGACGGCGCAACTGGGGTTGTCGCGCGGACTTGCTGAACACTGCGCGGGCACGGGCGTGACGGTGAACGCGGTATTGCCTGGGCCGACGCATTCCGACGGTCTCGACGAAATGGCCGCGAAGGGCCTGGGCGGCAAGTCGTTCGCGGAGTTCGAGAAAGGCTTCTTCGAAACGGCGCGGCCGAGTTCGCTGCTCAAGCGTTTTGCCACGACGGAAGAAGTGGCAAATATGGTGGTGTATGTGTGCTCGGAAGCGGCGTCGGCCACGAATGGCGCTGCGCTGCGAGTGGACGGTGGGGTCGTGCGGGCGGCTTTCTAGAATGATGGCCGCTGTGCAGGCAATATCAACGCACTAGACTCGCGGAATCACACGCGCAAGACACGTCCGTCCGGTCCGATCAGCGGTGGCAGGCGCGGCGTTGAGTCCGTCCCTCTGGGCGCCGTTTTCGCGTGTCCCGGATTCGCCGGAGCAGGCGTGAGCGCCGGTGGCGCGATGTTGGTTTTATCGGCGACCTGCTTGACGGCCGGGCCGCTCTTGCGCTTTTTCTTTACCTGCGCAGACTGCACACCGCGCGGTTTCACCTTCGATTTATGCATCTGCGCTTCGGGCGGATTCCAGACTTCGACGTATCGCTCTGCCGCCGCAGCCGCAAACGAGCTCAAACCCATGAATCCGGCCAGAACCGCCAGCACGATGTTCGAAGAGAGTGTGGATAAAACAGGTCTCACAGCAAGTGCTCCAGATTGTTCAGTGCCCACCAGCGCGCGAAAGTATAGCGTCCAGTGAACGCTGCGATGTGTCGAGTTCAAGCAGCGCGCTATCCAGCCGTTGCAGCGCCAACGCGACTGTGCGGCCGTCCGCGTCCAGTTCCGGTTCGTGGCGCGTGGCGTCAAATGCGGCCGAAACCGCGCGGGTGGCCTGCACGTAACGCGCGAGCGCGGCCGCTTCAGCAGAAGAATGACTGTTCATGTTTCGTGTCCATGCAAAAGCACTCACCTGTATGAATATACAGTAATGCCACGCGACGGAAAAGCATTCGTGCGGCAATGTCCAGTGTGCACGTAAACCCGTCTGGTTTTAAGTTGCACTTAATTGTCTGAGGGCACATTACAAACGCGAGCTTTTATCGCCGCCGCCAATGGCGGCTTTTAGTCAGGGCTTTCACCGCGAGGACACGTCATGGCCGCCAGCGCATCGTTTCAGAACATCAAGTCCACGATGAAAACCGAACACGCCCTGCCACTGCATGAATGCCGGCTATCCGAGGCAGTGGAAAGACCGTGGGGCAAACCGTATCGAATGGTTGAATGGGCGCGCAAAAGCGATCCATGCAGTCAATTGAGCGTCGTGCCGGCAGAGTTCACTACATCCGAGATTGCGGAAGTATTGCGCGCTCACGTGTCGGGACGTCGTTACGGCCCTACGGATTCCGACGCGACCGTGCAGGAATGACGCTTCCCGGAGCGAATTAAATACCGGCCGCGGCAGTTTTCAACTCCGCCCCCAAGCAGGCACAGACGCAAGCACGGACACATCGCCGAGTCTCGATTAAAACTTGATATAGTCCACAAATGGACTAATATATGAATCAAGTTCTTAACGAGACTTTTCGTATGTCACGTGTTCAACGCGTCCCGCGCTCCATCCCTACGCCACAGCCTTCCATCGCTGACATGTCCGCGGCGGGCTTGCGGGCGTTTTTCAATATCGCGCGCGACTGGGCGCTGTCAGCCGATGAGCAGATCATCCTGCTCGGTTCCCCCGGGCGGTCCACGTTCTTCAAGTGGAAAGCCACGCCGCAAACAGCGCGTCTCGGGCGAGACACGCTCGAGCGGCTTTCACTGATTCTCGGCATTTACAAGGCGTTGCAGATCCTGTTGCCGCAAGCCGAAGCCGCGGATGGCTGGATCAAACGCACGAATACCGCGCCGCCATTTGGCGGACGGCGCGCGCTTGACCGCATGCTCGCGGGCAACGTGAGCGATCTCGTGGCGGTTCGCCAATATCTTGATGCGATGCGAGGCGGTTGGGCGTGAGCGATCTATCCAATCTGCCGCAAGCTGAAAACGACTGGCACGCCGACTGGCCACACGCCGCCCTCAATTGGTCGCCGGCTTACCGGGTGATTCCCACGCGTTTTCCCGCCGTCAATCTGTTCGACCGGGTTGCGTCGCCCCAGGATTTCGATGCTCTTTACGCGCTCGAGGCCATGACAAATGACCGCTTGCGCACGGAAGTGGGTGACCTGGATCTGGTGCCGGTCGCCGAGCGTCAGTTCGGCGCCGGTTACGGGCCGATCATGGCAGCCTTCACCCATCTGAACCCGAACGGCAGCCGTTTCTCCGATGGCAGCTACGGCGTGTTTTATTGCGCGCGCGACCGGCGCACCGCGATTGAGGAAACGCGGTATCACTCGGCGCTGTTTCTGGCGGACACCAAACAAGCGCCGCTGCGTCAGCAGATGCGGCTCTACACGGTGGTGGCGCAAGGTGATGTCGTCGATCTATGCAAGGGTCGGCTGGAACAAGCCGCGCTCGATCCGGCGATTCTTTCACCATCCAGTTACGTCGCGGGCCAAGCGTTGGGGCGGGCTGCGCGGGAAGCGGGCGCACCGGGGATCGCGTATCCGTCGGTGCGGGATGACGGCGGCGAATGCCTCGCCGCTTTCCGCACCACCCTGTTGCGCGATTGCCATCACGCCGCGTATCTGGAATACGAGTGGAATGGCGAGGCGGTGACCAACGTCTTCGAGATGAGCAAGGTCGGCTAGCCACACTAGCCGATAGCCACCGCCGTCGCTGACCGCACGCGCGCGATCCTCTTGGTCGCGGGGCGTGCGGCTGTCGATGCTGCTGTCGATGCGTTTTTCGCTGCAGCGCCCTTCGATACCGCCGCCAGCGCCTCCATCCCGACGTCCTCCGACGAGTTCTTGAGCGCCGCCGTTTTCGCCTTTTGACTGGACCTGGCGAGCAACCGGGCGAGCCGAGGATCGGCCCCGTTCGCTTGTCCCTTACGGCTGCGCGCTGCTTCCCGAGCGCGGCGCTTCGCGTCTTTCTGCAGAAAAATGGCAAGCATCGCTTCGTCGGACTTCAGGCCGGAGCGGCGCGACGACGGCATTGCATCGGCGAGTTCACCCGCCTCGAACGCTTCGATCACCGCTGGATGGACATAGCATTTGCGGCACACGGCAGGCGTGTTGCGCAATATCTTCGATACTTCCTTGATCGTGCCGACCACATGCTTGCGCGCTTCCGTCACGGTTTCCCACGCCAGCTTGCGCAGCGCAGCCAGCGCGAACACGCTGCCAGCCCAGGTCCGGTAGTCCTTCGCGGTGAAGTCGGCGCCGGTGATGTCGTGGAGGTAGTCGTTGATATCCGAGGAATTGATGCTGTGGCGTTCGCCGTTTGCATCGAGGTACTGGAACAGGTCGTGACCGGGCAGGTCCATGCAGCGCTTCACGATCCTGGCAACGCGCGGGTCGCTCACCGAGACATCGTGTTCAATCCCGCTTTTGCCGCGGAACTGAAAACGCAGCGTGCCGGATTTGACGCTCAGGTGTTTCTTGCGCAGGGTGGTGAGTCCGTACGATTTATTGTCGCGCGCGTATTCTTCGCTGCCAACGCGAATCAGCGTGGTGTCCAGAAGCCTGACCACGGTGGCCAGGACCTTGTCGCGAGGCATGCCTTCAAGTTCGAGGTCGCGGGCAACGCGTGCGCGTAATTTCGGCAATACAGCGCTGAACGCCAGCATCCGTTCATATTTGGTCGCGTCGCGGGTTTCGCGCCAGTGCGGGTGATATCGATATTGCTTGCGGCCACGGGCATCGCGGCCGGTGGCTTGCAGGTGGCCACGTGAGTCAGGGCAGATCCAGACGTTGGTGTAAGCGGGCGGAATGGCGAGTGCGTTGATGCGCTTGACGTCGGCGTCATCGCAGAGAGGATTGCCCTGGGTGTTGAAATAGACGAAGGCGCCGTTTTTCCACTCGCGCGTGTAGCCGGGGCGGGAGTCATCGACGTAGCGAAGACCTGGCGGCAGGTCTTCGGGGCAGCCCTTGATATCGCTCTGCGGTTGTTGGTCCTGGGATGCTGTCACTGCGCGCCTCGCTTGAGATCTCGCTCGATTCGAGGGGATCCCAGCAAAGCCCATTCCTACGGCAATGCCAACTCCCGCGCGCCCTCGGCACTTGCCCAACCCTGCTTGACCGACCAGCGCCGCTCCGTGCCGGCCTCGACAATGGTGAGCCGCCCGTCGTCGGTATAAGCGCCCGTGTCGATAAAAATCTGCGACCCGATCTGCTTGATCGCCTTCATGGGCGTGTGGCCGCAATAAGTGGGCGATAACCCCCGCTGCCACGCAGCCTTCCCCGTCCCGAGCGCAAGCGACCTGCCCCACAACATCTGCTGGCGGACATCGTCGGGGAAATACGCCACTTCCAGATCGGCGTCGCTGCCGAAAAACTCCGCGTGCAGCACGTTGAACCGCGTCGGACCATCGCCGACAATTCGCACCAACGGAACACTCGCCAGCTTCGCGGCGATTGCCTTCAGTTGTTCATCGGGCAGGTTCGCCGCCCACGCCCCGCCAATCGAGTACCACATGTGGCGTTGCATCTTGCCTGCAGCAACCGCGCACAGCGCATCTTCGTGATTGCCAAGCACGGGGTAAAACCACGGTTTATCGAGCAGATCAATTGCTGCCAGCGAATCGCTGCCGCGATCGACCAGATCACCCACGGAGAAAAGGCGATCACGCGAACCATCGAAAGCAATTTCGCTAAGCAGATAACGCAGCGCGTCGACACAGCCGTGCAAATCGCCAACCACGAGGTCACGGCCAACTTTGTTCGCCGGATGCCAGCAAACGACGGGGGAAGTAGAAGCAGTCATGGCAGCAATCTTAATCTTACGAAACGCACAGTTATGCGCGCCAACTCGCTTTCCAACAGATTATCCACCCACATTCTGGAACGGCCACTGCCGATGCGCAACACGATCAGCCTGGCACGGCAATAATTGCCGTGCCAGCCGTGCCAGGCTCGATCACACTGTATTTATTGCGGTGTTGAGCGGAGTTTGGCGACCTGATCGGCGGAGGTCGTCGACTGCGGATTGCCAAACGTCTTCGTCACATAATTGCTGATGGCGGCAATCTGCTCATCACTGAGTTCATTCGCGAACGCGGGCATGAACACATTGGCGTCCTTCGTCTGACGGCTCACGCCGTGCAGCATGACCATGGTCAGGTTATTAGCTGCCGATGCCCCGACCACGCTGTTATGAATCAGCGACGGATACGCGCCCGGCGCATTGCCGCCTCGCCCCTCGCCCGTCCAGCTATGACACGTTGCACAGTTGGCGATAAACAATTGCGCGCCATTCACGCCGCTGATCGCCGTGCCACGCATCGCGGTGATGTCGGCATTGGTGGGCTTGCCGAAGGAATCGCGCGGACGGATGTCGCCGCCGCTCTGCGCCGGCACTGAACGCAGGTACACCACCATTGAACGCAAATCCTCAGGCGTCATGTATTGCGTGCTGTTCTGCACCACATCCGCCATCGGGCCGGCCGCATTCGCCCGGCCATGGGCCACCCCGGTCGCGAGATATTGCGTCAGCTGCTCGTCAGTCCATCCGCCAATGCCCGCGTTCTTGTCCGGCGTGATGTTGAACGCGTGCCAGCCGGATAGTTCGGCGCCGCTGAAGCGCTCGCTGGTCTTCAGGCCCTGTGTCAGGTTGCGCGGCGTATGGCATTCCTCGCAATGCGCCAGCCCCCCAACCAGATAAGCACCGCGATTCCATTCCGCACTCTGCTGCGGGTCGGGCACAAAGCGGCCTTCCTTGAAATTGAACATGTTCCAGAACACCATCAGCCAGCGCTGGTTGAACGGAAACGACAGCTCGTTGCGCGGCGGTGTGTAGCGGATCGGCGTAAGCGTATTCAGATAAGCACGGATCGCGAGCACGTCAGAGTCCGTGACCTTCGTGTATTCGGCGTAGGGGAAAGCCGGATACAAACGCTCACCGCCCTTGCCAATACCCTCATGCATCGCGCGCAGGAAGTCGGCGTCGCTCCAGCGGCCAATGCCGGTATCCGGATCGCTGGTGATATTCGGCGTATAGATGGTCCCGAACGGCGTGCTGATCGGCAGACCGCCCGCGAACGGACGGCCTTTGTCGGCGGTATGGCACGCCACGCAGTCGCCCGCGCGCGCAAGGTATTCGCCCCGCTTGATCAGCTCCGCGCCGGCCAGCGTGTCGCGCTGCACGACCATGGGCTCAGTCGCGGCAGTCTGCGCGTGCGCCGACTGAACCAGCGTGTTGAAACTCACGCCCGTCATGGCGAGCGCAAGAGCGGCGAGCGCGCCGCCCAGGCGCTTGTCAAGCTTGTTAAGTTTCTTAAGGGTCTTCGCGTCGTGAGGTTTGGGGTTCTTCATCGTGGATCTCCGTCGGCGCGCAATCAAAGTTCTTTCTTCAGCTTGTCGGCAAGACGCAGCGACAACGCAGACAGCGTCAGCGTGCAATTCACCGACGCCGCCGTCGGCATCACCGCACTGCCCGCAATGAAGAGGTTCGCGTGGTCGTGCGTGCGGCATTCGGAATCGACGACGGAATCCTTCGGGTCCGCGCCCATGATGGTCGTCCCCATGATGTGGTTGTTCGGCGCGAATGTGTCGTCGAAGCTGATCTCCGTGCCGCCGAACAATTCCGCAATCCGCGCGTACTGCGCATGCGTGTCCACCGCGCTTTTCTTCACGTAGTCGTTGATCGAGTAATAGATCTCGGGCTGCGGAATGCCGAGCGAATCCTTGTGATCCGACGATGGAATCACGCGGTTCTGCGGTTCGGCCAGATGCTCGTGGAAGCTGTTGATGTTCATCGTGCGCGCCGCGCGGTCGCGGATCTGCCGGTCGAGTTCCGCCCCGGTCACACCCTTGGCGATCAGGTCCGCCGTGACCGACATGGTGGGCACGCCATTCGACAAATGCAGCTTCTTCGCCGCGTATTCGGAGCGGAACGCACCGTCGCGGAAGTTCACCACGGAGGTCATTTCCATCGGCCCTCGCCCGGGCCAGATGGGCTCGTTGGCGAGGAAGGTCACGCCGGTGCCGGGGTGATCCATCAGGTTGCGGCCGACCTGGTCCGAACTGTTGCCTATGCCGCTCTTGAACTTGTCGGAGACCGACTGGAGCATCAGCTTGGGTGTTTCGATACCGTTGGCTGCAAGCACGAAAAGCTTGCCCGTGACACGCGTGCTGTTGCCGTTCGGGTCCTTGTAATGGACGGCGGTGATCAGGCCTTTGTCGTCGCTTTCGATCTTGTAGACGACCGCTTGCGCGATCAGCTTCGCACCTGCACGCTCGCCTTTCTCCGCGTGCGTGATGCCGTTGTACATGGCCGCGATCGGACAGATCGGCATGCAGTTGTTGTTGCCGCAGCAAGTCGGGCGGCCATCGTACGGACGGCTGTTGCGCGCGACCGGTTCCGGCACGACGTGGAAGGACTGGGCGTTCAGGACATCGGAGAAACGCTGGTCCATGTAGGACAGCGGCAGCATGTCCATGGGGTACGGCTTGGAGCGCGGCGAACCGAGATCGACGTTGCTCCCCGGACCCGACACACCAAGCTGAACCTCTGCAGCGAAGTACCAGGGCTCGAGGGTTTCATAGGGAATCGGCCAGTCGCGACCTACGCCGTAAAGCGTCTTCAGCTTGAAATCGGCAGGCAGCAAGCGCCATGCGGCAGCGGCCCAGTGCCAGGTGGTCCCGCCTACCAGCCGCAAGTATTGCGACGCGTACGGGTACTCGCCTTTCTGGACCAGATAGTGATTCTCGGGCGAATACTCGGGATGCGGGGCGTAAGGCGTTGACGGATACGGTGTAGCGAAATCGGATTTCGCCGGCGAGTTGCGAAAGTTTTCGACGATCTGCCAGCGCGGAATACGCGGCCCGGCTTCGAGCAGGATCACGGATGCACCCGCGGTCGCGAGCTGATGCGCGACGAGTCCGCCCGCAACCCCCGATCCGACAACCACCACATCGGCCGAATTCGAATTTGCCATTTGTTGTCCTGTGAGGGTAGGTTTTTATTTGCTTCGGTCGCGCTGTCAATCTTGCTTCAATCGAGCTTTCAGGCAGCGCGCCGGCTTGATGCTGTTCCTGCTGCTGCAATCTCGATGCGTTGATTCAAGCCGCGCCAGGCGGCTTCTGCGTCCAGTAGAACGGCACGTCGCGGCAATACGACGGAATGGTCAGCACGTCGTTGACGGGATCGAACATCAGCGCGCGCTCGTAAGCAACCACGCTCACGCTTGGGGCATCGCCGACAAGGCCGAGGTACCACGCCCGCATGATCGCGGTGACCGTGACGGCGAGCTTGGGCGTATCCGCCTTGAGCGCCTGCGTCACCGTATCCGAGGGCACGCCGCCATGCGCCGCGAGCCATGCGTTCAGGGCGCTCACGTTGCCCGCAAAGTCGCTGTCCGACTTCGACAGCGCGTCATACACGCGCTGCGCCAGCGCAGGATCGAAGGTTGTTCGGCCAGTCAGTTTGCGTGAGAGCAACAGGAAGCCGTCGAGACCCGCAGGCGGGGTATCGGCGAAAGCCTGGGTGAATAATGTTGGGAAACCGAAACCCGCGGAAGCAAACGCGAGCGCGACTGCTGATGCACACGCGCCAAGAACAAAGCGCCGGCGGGTAGCCGACTGTGCGCGCGCCATGGGGTGGTCGAGTGGTGTCATGTGGTGAGATCCCAATTCGCGTTGTTCAGAGAGGCAATGATTGATTGCACCTGTCGATATCCCCCGAATAGGGTTAAGGCGCACCTTGAGGCGGCCGAAGCATGCACGATGAAGCCGTCAATGACCAGTCCTTGGCCTGCTGGCAATTGAACGGCACACGGGCAATAATCGCGGCACCTGAAGCACCTGAAGCACGTGAGGCACCCGAAGCACCTGAGACACCAGCATCTTGCGATGGCTTGCACGATACCGTGCCGCGCCAGCTTAACGCCATAACCAGAGCGCTATAAAAATGAATCTCCTTCCCCAAGTACTTCGCTATCGCCCGCGGGCAGTCATTGCCCTCGTGGTTGGTGTAATCGTGACACTTTTGGTTCCACATGACCACACGCCGATCGTGCGCGGCCTCATAGGATGGGACAGTACCGTATGGCTGTATCTTGTGCTTATATGGATTCAGATGGCGCGGGCGCATCAGGACAAAGTCCAGAAGCTTGCCGAACGCGAGGACGAGAACGCGGGCATGGTGTTGCTCATCATCAGCCTGGCCGCCATAGCAAGCCTCATCGCCATTGTGTTCGAGCTGGCCGCGGCGAAGAACCTCGGCTTGCGCGGTCAGTTGCTCCACTATCTGCTGACCGGGTTCACCATGCTGGGCGCATGGTTCCTCATCCCGACCATCTTCACGCTGCACTACGCGCGTCATTACTATCAGTCCGAGGGCGACGAGACATCGCTGAGATTTCCCGATGCACACCTCAAGCCGGACTATTGGGACTTCCTCTATTTCTCGTTCACGATCGCGGTCGCATCGCAGACGTCGGATGTCGTGCTCTGCTCCAATGAAGTCCGGCGAGCCGCGCTCGCGCAATCCGTCCTGTCATTCTTCTTTAATGCCGCGGTGATCGGTTTATGTGTCAACACGGCGGCCAGTTTGCTTGGACCTTGAGCAGACTTGCGAAGCAAATATTGCCGCCATGGCTGACCAGCTTCGGGCGTAATTGCCGCATCGAATGAAGTCATCGAATAAATTAGTCTGGATGGCTGACAATTTCTTTGCGTTGATGCGTTAGCGCATTGGCAGTCCCGTCTTTCGTATAACGATTCCTGGATAACCCGTGTAAAAACGCCGCCGGCAACGCGTGCTTTTTTACACGGCTCCCCATAGCCGTCCGACGTCAATCCCGGCGCTTGTCAGGGCTCCTCGCCTTCCTTCGATTTCTGCAGATTCCTAAGAACTTGGCACACGCCTTGCTCTAGCTATCCGGCATCCCTTCTTCCTTCCGATAAAAGCACCGGGTGTATGCGCACCGACCCTTCCGGTCCGAGCGCATCCCATCGCTTTTCATCCATCAAACGTCAGGAGTCACCCTTGTCCTTGAACGTCTTGCTTGTCGCTTCCGAGGCGGTACCGCTAGCAAAAACCGGCGGACTGGGTGACATGGTCAGCGCATACGCCGCTGCCTTGCGTGAAGCCGGAGTCGACGCCGTGATCCTCATTCCGGCTTATCCGAAAGCGCTGCAGATGGTGGAGGGATTGCAGAAGGTTGCTTCAGTGACGGGGCTTCCCGGCGGAGACGGCGCGCTGTATCGCGGCCGCATGCCGGACACAGGCGTGCCCGTGATCCTGCTGCGCATGGATCGTTTGTATGCACGCGAAGGCCTATATCAGGACGCGAAAGGACGCGACTACGAAGACAATGCGATTCGTTTCGCGTCGTTATCGGCGGCGGCGGTGAAGATCGCCGAAGGCGTTCGAGGGTTCAAGAAGCCGGACATCGTGCACGCGCACGACTGGCATTCAGGACTCACGCCGCTCTTGATGAAGCAGGCCGGCGTGCACGCAAAAAGCGTTTTCACGATCCATAATCTGGCGTTCCAGGGCAACTATTCGCTCTCGCTTGGTGCAGCGCTCGGCGTGCCTGCCAAATGGCTCGTGCCGGCGTTGACCGAACCGGCGAGCATCGAGTTTTATGGTGCATTGAGTCTGATGAAAGCGGGCATTGTCCACGCCGACCACGTCGCGACCGTCAGCGAAACGTATGCTCGCGAAATCCTCACGCCGCGCTTCGGCCACCTGATGGAAGGCCTGCTGCAAAGTTGCGCCGGCAAGCTGTCGGGAATCATCAATGGTATCGATGTGGATACCTGGGACCCGAAGACGGATCCAATGATCGCCCGCCGTTTTTGTTTCGACGATATGCGCGGCAAGCACGCCTGCAAGCGCGAGCTGCAGCAGATATTCGGCCTGCCGCCCGCTCCCTTCGCGCCGGTGATTGCGCTCGGCAGCCGGATGACATCGCAGAAAATGGCCGATGTCGCCGTGGAAGCCATCCCCGCGCTGCTGAAACGCTATCCGCGTTTGCAGATTGCAGTGCTCGGCAAAGGCGAAGCGCATATAGAAGCCGCGTTCCAGCGGCTGGCGCAGACCTGGCCGGATCGGGTGGGCGTCTATATAGGTTACGACGAGCGCCGCGCGCACGTGCTGCATGCCGGCGCGGACATCCTGCTGCACGGCAGCCGTTTCGAGCCTTGCGGTCTCACGCAAATCTACGCCATGCGTTATGGCACGTTGCCGGTGGCGTCGCGCGTGGGCGGCCTGGCGGATACGATCGTGGACGCGGCCGAAGCAGTTGACACTTCGGGGCGTCACAAGGCTTTCCAGGCATCGCCCGTCGGCGGCTTCGAGGGCGCAACGTCCTCGCGCCCGGCGACCGGCTTCCTCTTCGACGGCGACCGTGTCCACGACATGACCACCGCGGCCACGCGCGCCATCGACGCCTTCATGCGTCCGCAACAATGGCGCACGCTTCAACGCAACGCAATGGCGCGCGACTACGGATGGAACCATGCGATAGCGAAATATGTCCAGCTATACGCGGGTCTCACCGATGCACGTCCTGCCAAAGCACCGTTGCGCACGCGCCGCTTGCCGGTCAAGGTTCGGGCCGTACCGGTCATGGCGGTGGCCGGGGCCGAGCGCCGCGAAGCGGAACACGCGCAATTCGTCGCACGCAGCGCCTGACGTTCCACACTGCCCCGTTCGATGGTACGGTTACACGGTTGGCCGCTAACGGTGCACTGGATTGCAGTGCACCGTTAGCGGATGTCGTCTGACCTGAACCCGCATGCGGGTCGCGAACCACTAGCTACGCTCAGGCTTCGACATGCGCCGGGAACCGTGAAGAGGTGCGGCACGCTACGTGCTGTGTCCCTTGAGCGACCCTGGCGCCGCACCGAACGGCGTATCGTCTGATGACTCGAGGTCTGATGTCGTCTGATGCCGATACCTACCGCATTCGTCACCCCGGAACTGGTGCTTTGAAGACTGTCTGAGGCTCGTCTGCCGTAGCCGTTCTTGCGGTTTGGTTTATTGCCTGGTTGAGCGCGATCGCGTTTTCCCGCATCCACGCCATAGCAGGACGAACTGGAAAAGACGACCGATGGAACACCATCAGATGCTTCAAGCGTATGCCCCAAGAATCTATTTCATCGACCCGCTTCTCGTCGGACCGTTGCCTGAGTGGTCCGCACAATTCGAACATGCCGCCGCGCTGGGCTTCGATCATGTCCTGATCGGATCACCGTTCCAGCCTGGCAGCAATGGCCACCGACAGGCCATAGCCGACCATCACAAACTTAACGCGGTATTTGAATCGGACGCCTCCGCGAGTGAGGGGTTGCGCCTGCTGGCCAGCCAGGCGAACCGGCACGGCCTGAGCGTGCTGGTGGACATCACGCTCGACCAAGTCAGCGCCGAAGGCGGTTTGTTCCGTGACAACCGCCATTGGTTTCATCCGTTCGAAGCGGCTGAAGCCCGGCTCGACCCGCGTCACGCGCCGCATGAAGAAAGCGTGGCGCACGCGAATTTCGGCGATGGCGAAGCGGCCCGGGCGCTCACCGAATGGTGGGCGCGCGAATTGATGCTGCTCGCCGATGCCGGTATTGGCGGCTTTCGCTTCGAGGCGCCGCACAAGGTGCCGGCGCACGTATGGCGCAGGCTGGGTGCGGCCGTCCGCGAACGTCATCCGCAGACAAAATGGCTCGCATGGACCGTCGGTATCAGCCGCCAGGACCTCGCCGCTCTCGCCGATGCCGGTTTCGACTCGGTGTTTTCATCGTCGCGATGGTGGGATTTCCAGAGCAACTGGCTCTTCGATGAACACGCCGCGCTGTTTCGCATCGCGCCGCCCATTGCATTCCCCGAAGAGCCCTACGGTTCGCGCCTGCTGCACGATCTGCCTGACACCAGCGACTCGTCGCTGGTCGAACGCGCCTACCGGCGCGCGTTGTACACGGCGGCGGGCATAGGCACCGGCCTGCTCGTGCCCATGGGGTTCGAATACGGCTTCACGCAGCCGCTCACCTACAACCACGGCAGCGCGGAAGAATTCCGGCGCGCGAGGGAAGGAGCACGCTTCAATGTGTCGACGGAAGTGGCGCATGCCAACGCGTTGCAACGCAACTCAGCGGCGCTGGCGAGCACCGGCGAACTGCGCGCGCTGACTGGCGCGGGCACGCCTTACGCGGCCATCCTGCGCGGCAGCGGGCCGGACCTGCGGATCGCGGCCGAAGCGGCGCTGATCGTGCTCAACCCGGATCTCACCACGCCGGTTTATGTCGATACACGCCATCTGCTGGACGGCGCGCCGGGCAACTTCACGCGCTTCCGGCCAATTGACGAGGACACGGCGGAAACGCCGCTGCCGCTCGCGCCGTTCCTGCTGCAAGCGGGCGAAGTGCGCCTGCTGCGCGGCGCGGCCGAGCCGCCCATCCTGCTCGCGCAACCGCAGGTCAAGCGCGGCTCGAAAGCGGCCGACAAGAAGTCGGTGAACGACGCGCTGCTCGCGCCGCGGGTGGCGATCGAAAGCGTGACGCCATCGGTCGATCACGGGCGCTTTCCGGCGAAGCGGATCGTGGGCGAAGCGGCTGAAATCACCGCCGCGATTTTTGGCGAAGGCCACGACAAGATCGCGGCCGCCGTGCAATGGCGCGGCGCCGATGAAACCGACTGGCACGAAGTGCCCATGGTCCCTGTCATTCCGCTGGGCAACGACCTGTGGACCACGCACATTCCGCTCGATCGTCTAGGCCGCCATGAATTTACGGTGATCGCGTGGCGCGACGACTTCGCTTCGCTGATCGATCACATGCAGAAGAAGCTGAAGGCCGGGCAAACGGTTGAACTCGAACTCGAGGAAGCGCGGCATTTGTTCGCGCTGATCCTGGCCGAGGTAAAAACCACGGAAAGCGCGCAGACGGAGCCGCTGGAAGGGATCGTCAAGCAGTTCGCCAAAGCCGATGCGGACACGCGCCTCGCGTTGGTGCTCGCACCGGAAACGGCGCAGGCGATCGAGGCGGCGCGGCACCGGCCGTTCCTTTCACGCGATCCGGTGACGTATCGCATCGACGCTGAACGCGCCGCCGCGCGCTTTGCAAGCTGGTACGAAATCTTCCCGCGCTCGATGAGCGACGACGAAAACCGCCACGGCACTTTTGTCGATGTAATCAGCAAAATGCCGCGCATCCGCCAGATGGGTTTCGACGTGCTTTACTTCCCGCCGATCAACCCCATTGGCGTGGCGAACCGCAAGGGCAAGAACAATACGCTGACGGCTCTACCCGGCGATGTGGGCAGCCCGTACGCTATTGGCGGCAAGGAAGGGGGCCACGACGCCCTGCACCCGGAACTCGGCAACCTGGACGACTTCAAGCAGATGCTGGAAGCCGCGCGTGCGCACGGCCTGGAAATCGCACTCGATTTCGCCGTGCAGTGCTCGCCGGATCATCCCTGGCTGAAGGAGCATCCCACGTGGTTCGCGTGGCGCCCCGACGGCACGCTGCGTTATGCGGAAAATCCGCCGAAGAAGTATCAGGACATCGTGAATCCCGATTTCTACGCGCAGGACGCGAAGCCGGAACTCTGGCTCGCATTGCGCGACGTATTCCTGTTCTGGATCGCGGCGGGTGTGAAGATTTTCCGCGTCGACAATCCGCACACGAAACCCATGCCGTTCTGGGAATGGGTGATTGGCGACGTACGCTCGCGTCATCCCGACGCCATGTTCCTGGCTGAAGCGTTCACGCGTCCGCGCGTGATGAACCGCCTCGCCAAGCTTGGATTCTCGCAGTCGTACACGTACTTCACCTGGCGCGAGTCGAAGCGCGATTTCCTGGAATACATGCACGACCTGACGCAGACGGACGCGAGGGATTATTTCCGCCCGAACTTCTTCGTCAATACACCCGATATCAACCCCCGCTTCCTGCAACGCTCGGGCCGCGCCGGTTTTGTAATCCGCGCCGCGCTCGCGGCCACATTGTCAGGACTATGGGGGGTGTATAGCGGCTTCGAACTCTGCGAAGCTGCCGCGCTGCCGAACAGCGAAGAATATCTCGATTCGGAGAAGTATCAGATCCGGGCCTGGGACTGGAACCGGCCGGGAAATATCGTCGGGGAAATTACCGCGCTGAACCGGATCAGGAAGGCAAACCCGGCGCTGCATTCGCATCTCGGCGTCAACTTCCTTCCTGCTCATAATGACAACATCCTGTTCTTCGAGAAGGCAAATGCGGCGCGCGACAACGTCGTGCTGGTCGCGATCAATCTCGATCCGTTCAACGAACAAGGCGCGGACGTGGAACTGCCCTGGCAGACGTTGAATAATTGGGGCGTGCAGGAATGGGACGCGCTGGCCGTGGAGGACCAGATGACCGGAGAACGTTTCGAGTGGCGCGGCAGACGGCAGCATATTCGCCTCGACCCGAACACGCGACCGTTCGCGATCTGGCGAATCGCGCCGACGTGGGGACTGCCGCGAGCGCAGACGACCCTCTGAGCACCACATGGGCGTCACCTGAAAGTCATTATCACGACGGCACTCGCCGACGTGGCACAGAACAACTCATACAGCCGGGACAAGACACCGTCGCGGCTCAAGGAGCGACACGTGAAGCGTAACAAGAACTCGACTCTCAGCGACGATCCGCTCTGGTACAAAGACGCGATCATCTACCAGATCCACATCAAGTCATTCTTCGATGCGAACAACGACGGCATCGGCGATTTCCCCGGCCTGCTCGCGAAGCTCGATTACATCTCCGAACTCGGCGTGGACACGATCTGGCTGTTGCCGTTCTATCCATCGCCACGGCGTGACGACGGTTACGACATTGCCGATTACCGCAACGTGCACCCGGATTACGGCACGCTCGCCGATGTGAAGCGGTTTATCCAGGAAGCGCACGCGCGCGGCATTCGCGTGATCACCGAACTGGTCATCAACCACACGTCCGACCAGCACCCGTGGTTCCAGCGCGCGCGTTTAGCCAAGCCCGGCTCGAATCATCGCAACTACTACGTCTGGTCGGATACCGACAAGAAGTATGAAGACACGCGGATTATTTTCATCGATTCGGAGCCGTCCAACTGGACGCATGATCCGGTCGCGGGACAGTACTACTGGCACCGGTTCTTCAACCACCAGCCTGACCTGAACTTCGATAACCCCGCCGTGCTGAAGGAAGTGCTGCAGGTGATGCGCTTCTGGCTGGACATGGGCATTGACGGGTTGCGGCTGGACGCGGTGCCGTACCTGGTCGAACGCGAAGGCACGAACAACGAGAACCTGCCGGAGACGCACGAGATTCTCAAGAAGATTCGCGCGACGATCGACGCGGAATATCCGAACCGCATGTTGCTGGCCGAAGCGAACCAATGGCCGGAAGACGTGAAGGAGTATTTCGGCGACGAAGACGAATGCCACATGGCTTTCCACTTCCCGCTGATGCCGCGCATCTACATGTCGATTGCTAGCGAGGACCGCTTCCCGATCACGGACATCATGCGGCAAACGCCGGACCTCGCGCCGACCAACCAGTGGGCCATTTTCCTGCGCAATCACGACGAACTCACGCTGGAAATGGTCACGGATTCCGAGCGCGATTATTTGTGGAACACGTACGCGAGCGATCGTCGCGCACGGCTGAATCTTGGCATTCGCCGGCGTCTCGCGCCGCTGATGGAACGGGACCGCCGCCGGATCGAACTGATCAATTCGCTGCTGCTTTCCATGCCCGGCACGCCCGTGATTTATTACGGCGATGAACTCGGCATGGGCGACAACATCCACTTGGGCGACCGTGACGGCGTGCGTACGCCGATGCAGTGGTCATCGGATAGAAACGGCGGGTTTTCGCGCGCCGATCCGGAGCAGCTCGTGCTGCCGCCCGTCATGGGTTCGCTCTACGGGTATGACGCCGTGAACGTGGAATCGCAAAGCCGCGATCCGCACTCATTGCTCAACTGGACGCGCAAGATGCTCACGGTGCGTCGCGGGAAGCAGGCGTTCGGTCGGGGCGCGATACGTTTTCTGCGCCCGAACAACCGCAAGATCCTTGCGTATCTGCGTGAAGTCGAAGGTGAACCGCCAATCTTGTGCGTCGCCAATTTGTCGCGGGCGCCGCAGGCCGTGGAACTCGACCTGTCCGAATACGCCGGCTCGGTGCCGCTGGAAATGACCGCCGATTCCGCGTTCCCGCCGATCGGCCAGCTCACTTATTTGCTGACCTTTCCGCCGTACGGTTTCCTATGGTTCCAGCTGTGTCCGGGCAATCAGCGTCCGGCATGGAGCCAGGCGCCGTCCGAGCAATTGCCCGAATTCGTGACCATGGTGATCCGCGCCGGCCAGACCGGGCCGACACCGGAAAACGTGCGCTTGCTGGAGTCGGAAGTGCTGCCGTCTTATTTGAGCAAGCGGCGCTGGTTTGCATCGAAGGACAAGAAGCTGATCGGCGTGCGTCTCGCGGCATTGACGACCATTCCGGAAGCGGGTTTTGCGTTTACGGAGATCGAAGCCGATGTCGGCGATCACGTCGAACGCTACGTGCTGCCGCTCACGATTGCATGGGGCACTGAAACGACTTCGCCGCTCTATATGCAGCTCGCGCTCGCCCGTGTGCGCCAGGTTCGTAATATCGGCCATATCACCGACGCCTTCGCCGTCCCGAACTTCACCTACGGCGTGCTGAAGAAGCTCTTGCAGCGGGCGGTCATTCCCACAGTGCAGAAAAGTGAGATCCGCTTTATTCCCACCGAACGGCTCGACGCGCTTGCCGCCAATTTCAGGCCTGGTGAACCGCCGCCGGAAATTCGCTGGCTGGCGGCGGAGCAAAGCAATAGCTCGCTCGTGATCGGCGATCAGATCGTGCTGAAACTGGTGCGTCGCCTGGTTGGCGGGATTCATCCGGAAGCCGAAATGAGCCGGCACCTGACGAAGCTCGGTTACCAGAATACGGCGCCGCTGTTCGGCGAAGTGGTGCGGGTGGACCCGGAAGGCGTGCCGCACATGCTGTGCATCTTGCAAGGATTCATCGACAACCAGGGCGATGCGTGGAACTACGCGCTCGATTACCTGCGCCGCACCGTGGATGAACTTGCGCTGGCCGTGGATACCGACGACCACTCCATGGACCGCGAGAAGGAAATGCTCGGAATCGAGGGCTACAGGAAGGTCACGGGGATCATCGGGCAGCGGCTGGGCGAACTGCACGTCGCGCTCGCCCTACCTTCGGACGACCCGGCGTTTACGCCTGAAAAGGCATCGAAGAAGGACGTGCGCGGCTGGAACGACGGCACCCACGCGCTGCTCGTCACGGCGCTCGACATCCTCGCGGCCAAGCTGCTGGAGTTCGGCGAGCATGACCGGGCCATGGCGCAGAGCTTGCTTGATCGCCGCGACCTGCTGCTTGCCGCGGTGCAAAAGCTCGTACCGGAAAACGCCAATGCACTGCGCATCCGTATTCACGGCGACTTCCACCTCGGTCAGGTGCTGATGGCACAGGGCGACGCATTCCTGATCGACTTCGAAGGTGAACCGGCGCGGCCGCTGGACGAGCGGCGCAAGAAATCGAGCCCATTGCGGGACGTGGCCGGCTTATTGCGTTCCTTGTCGTATGCCAGCGCGGCCGCGCAGCCGACGACCGGAAACGCACCGCAGGCAACCGCCGATCGCAAGCGCGCGTTGTTCGAGCGCCTGCGCGGTCATGGGGAGGAAGCGTTCCTGCTGGAATACCGCGCGGCGGTGGCAGCTTCTGCGCAACCCATTGCCGGCGATGAAGCCACGCAAGCCGCTCTGCTCGATCTTTTCATGATCGAGAAGGCAGCCTACGAAATCCGCTATGAAGCGGCCAACCGTCCGGCGTGGATTGGTTTGCCGTTGCGTGGCCTCGCGTCGCTGGCGAGCCGCCTGCTTGGCGATACGGGCGCCCCGCCCGCTCCCGGCTCGCGACCCGTGGACGCATTCAAGGACACCTCTGATGGAAACGAACATGAATAAGCGCACAGACGACAGGCTGCTGACCGAAGGTCTGCATCCGCTCGATATCGACGCGCTCGTCGAAGCCCGCCATCCCGATCCGTTTTCGAAGCTCGGGCTGCATCAGACCGACGCCGGCCCTGTGATTCGCGTGCTGTTGCCGGGTGCCGCCGGGGTGCAGGTGCTCGCGCGCGACAGCAGCAAGCCGCTTGGCGCGCTGACGCAGGTTCATCCGGCGGGGTTGTTTATCGGGTTTATCGACGAGATGCAGGCGTACCGGCTGAATATCGATTGGCACGGCACGCCGCAGGAAGTTGCCGATACCTATTCGTTCGGCCCCGTATTAAGCGATGAAGCGTTGAACCGCGTGTCTGGCGGCGATCCTTATGCGGTGATGGAGTGTCTCGGCTCGCGGCCGATCGTGCATGGTGGCGTAGCCGGCGTACGGTTTGCGGTATGGGCGCCGAATGCGCGACGTGTTTCCGTGGTGGGCGATTTCAACTCGTGGGACGGCCGCCGTCATCCCATGCGGTTGCGCCACAACGCTGGCGTGTGGGAACTGTTCGTGCCGGGCGTTGGCGCGGGCACGCGCTACAAATACGAGATTGTGACGCGGCAGGGCCACACGTTGCCGTTGAAGGCTGATCCGTGCGCGATGCAGAGCGAGCGGCCGCCGTCGACGGCTTCGGTCGTGGCGGATGCTGAGGCTATCGATGGATACGCCTGGACCGACGCCGAGTGGATGAGTACGCGCGGACCGAGGCAGACCGTGGACGCACCGATCTCCGTGTATGAGGTTCATGCGGAGTCGTGGCTGCGAGTGCCGGAGGAAGGCAACCGCGGCATGAACTGGCATGAGCTTGCCGAGCGCCTGATTCCGTATGCGAAGAGCATGGGGTTCACGCATCTGGAGTTCATGCCGATTGCGGAGCATCCGTTTGGCGGCTCGTGGGGTTATCAGCCGTTGGGGCAATTTGCGCCATCGGCGCGATTTGGGACGCCTGAGCAATTTGCCGAGTTCGTGAACCGCGCGCATGAAGCGGAGTTGGGGATCATTCTCGACTGGGTTCCGGCGCATTTTCCTAACGATACCCATGGTCTTGTCGAGTTTGACGGCACGCCGCTTTACGAGCATGCGGACCCGCGGGAGGGGTATCACCAGGACTGGAACACGATGATCTACAACCTTGGACGTAACGAGGTCAGTGCGTTCCTCGTGGCGTCGGGGCTGGCCTGGTTAAAGCGTTATCACGTTGATGGATTGCGTGTGGACGCGGTGGCTTCCATGTTGTACCGCGACTATTCGCGCAAGGAGGGCGAGTGGGTGCCGAACATGTATGGGGGCCGTGAGAATCTGGAATCGATAGCATTCCTCAAGCGGCTGAATCATGAGGTGCGTCAGATCCCTGGTGCGATTACGATTGCTGAGGAGTCGACTGCGTGGCCGGGTGTGACGGCTTCGCTTGAGCACGGTGGGCTTGGTTTTGATTTCAAGTGGAACATGGGCTGGATGCATGACACGTTGCACTACATGGAAGAGGATCCGGTCAATCGGAAGTATCACCACAACATGTTCACGTTCGGGATGGTGTACGCGTATTCCGAGCGATTTATTTTGCCGCTTTCACATGATGAGGTGGTTCATGGGAAGGGTTCGTTGATTGGGAAGATGCCGGGGGATCACTGGCAGAAGTTTGCGAATTTGCGGGCGTATCTGGGTTTTATGTGGACGCATCCGGGCAAGAAGTTGTTGTTCATGGGCGGTGAGTTTGGTCAGTTTGGCGAGTTTGATCACGATGCATCGCCGCATTGGCATTTGCTTGACGATGTGTTTCATGGTGGTTTGCAGAAGCTGGTTCGCGATTTGAACCGGGTGTATGGGGAGGAGCCGGCGCTGTACAAGCTTGATAGTGATCCTCGGGGGTTTGACTGGCTGATTGGCGATGACACGGCCAATAGTGTTTTTGCGTTCCGTCGCTCGGATGGTGAGGGGCGTGAGTGCGTGGTGATTTCGAATATGACGCCGGTGCCGCGGCTGGGATATCGGGTGGGGTTACCGCGCGGTGGGCGCTGGAGCGAGATCGTGAATTCGGATGCGTCGGTGTATGGCGGATCGAATATGGGGAATGGGGGCGTGATCCACGCCGAGAATATTTCGAGTCATGGGCGGGAGTGGTCGGCCGTGCTGACTTTACCGCCGTTGGCGACGATTGTGCTGAGGGCCGATTAATCAGGGGGTTTTCGTTCGCACTCGGTTATTTTTCGTTCGCACTCGGGGGTTGGGGTTTGGTCGGGTGGTTGGTCGTTCGGGTCGGGGTGAGGGGGTCGGGGTGGTGGTCGGGGGTCAGTGCCGGGTTGCCAGGTTCCATGGTTAGCGGTCGGGGTTGCTGCCGGGTTGCTGCTGCTTAGCTTAGCGGTCTGCTTGAGTGAGCTGTTTTCTTTATCACTGTTAGCCACTGTGCGTGGCGGCACGTCATTTCTTGGTCCTTAGCGACAAAGAAACGAAGCAAAGAAAACGCTTTTAACCGCACTACCCTAAGTGTCCACAGCGTGCAGTTTCTATTCATAGGTGCCCCAAAAGCACAGTGCTCGCCAGAGCAGAGGATGTTTGAACCCCTCCCTCTCGCGAATCCTGACATGAACACGCTTCGCCACCAGTGCTCTCGGGCAAGCACCAGCACCCCACGGTCAGCACGGCCTCACGCGTTTTTGCAACCTCATTTCCTGGTGGGTTGGCGATATGGTTCGTGGTCCGTACAAATTTGATGGATGGTTTTACGCGGATAGCGCGGGGTGTTCCTTGGGCAGGTTCAATCACTGGTGGCGAAGCGTGTGGGTATCCGTGTTCGGAGAAAGAGGGGTTCACACATCCGTGGCTCTGGCGAGCACCGTGCTTTTGGGGCCCCTATGAATAGAAACTGCACGCTGTGGACACTTAGGGTAGCGCGTTTTGAAAGCGTTTTCTTTGCTTCGTTTCTTTGTCGCTTTGGACAAAGAAATGACGCGCCGCCACGCGCAGTGGCTAATAGTGATAAAGAAAATAGCTCACTCAGGCAGACCGCTAACACTGAAAGCAGCAACCCGGCACTGACTCAGACCGCTAACCCTGGAACCTGGCACCCCGGCACTAACCCTGACCGCTAACCCCAAAACCAGCCCCACCCTCAAGCAACCAAAACCCCAAAAACCGAGTGCGAACGGAAACCCCATGGCTAATTCATTTCCCGACAAGTTACTCCCGGGCGCGGCTTACCCGCTCGGAGCCAACTGGGACGGTTTAGGCGTCAACTTTGCAGTGTTCTCAGCGAACGCACAAAAAATCGAAGTCTGTCTCTTCGATACCACCGGCCGCAAGGAGCTCGCCCGCTTCGAACTGCCGGAATGCACCGATGAAATCTGGCACGGCTACCTCCCCGGCGCACACCCCGGCACGGTCTACGGCCTGCGCGCCCACGGCCCCTATCAGCCGCACCACGGACATCGCTTCAATCCCCACAAACTGCTCCTCGACCCCTACGCGAAAAAACTCGTCGGCCAATGGCGCTGGTCCGACGCACTGTTCGGCTATCGCGTACATTCAAACCGCCTCGACCTGTCAATGGACCGGCGCGATTCAGCCCCCGCCACCCCCAAATGCGTCGTCACCGACGACGCATTCGACTGGTCCCGCGACACCCGCCCGAATGTCCCCTGGGGCGAAACCGTCATCTACGAAACCCACGTACGCGGCACCTCCATGCTCCGCAACGACATCCGCCAGCACGAACGTGGATCGTTCGCAGCACTGTCGTCCCCATGGTTCATCGAACACCTGCAGAAACTGGGTATCACCGCCGTCGAATTCCTGCCCGTGCACGCGTTCCTCAACGACCGCTTCCTCGTCGAACGCGGTCTCCGGAATTACTGGGGCTACAACACCGCAGCGTTCTTCGCACCAGAACCGTCGTACCTGTCGACCAACCGGCTCAACGAGATGCGCATCGCCGTACGCCGGCTCCACGCAGCGGGTATTGAAGTGATTCTCGACGTGGTCTACAACCACACCTGCGAAGGCAACGAGCTCGGGCCGACCGTGTCATGGCGCGGCCTCGACAACGCCAGCTACTACCGCCTGATCCCCGGCGACGAACGCAGCTATATCAACGAAACCGGTTGCGGCAATACCGTGAACCTGTCGCATCCACGCGTGCTGCAAATGGTCATGGACTCCCTGCGCTACTGGGCCACGGCCTTCAACATAGATGGCTTCCGGTTCGATCTCGGCGTCACGCTAGGCCGCGAAGGCCACGGTTTCGATCCCGGTTCCGGTTTCTTCGACGCCATCCGCCAGGACCCGATCCTCAACACCCGCAAGATGATTTCCGAACCCTGGGATATCGGCCCGGACGGTTATCAGGTCGGCAACCACCCGCCGGGATTCGCCGAATGGAACGATAAATTCCGCGACGGCGTACGCCGCTTCTGGCGCGGCGACGCCGGCGTGCGGCCGGATCTCGCCGCGCGGCTGACCGGCTCCGCCGAGTTGTTTCACCGGCGCATGCGCAAGCCCTGGGCATCGGTTAATTTTGTCGCCTCGCACGACGGTTTCACCCTCGCGGACGTGACGTCCTACGAGCACAAACACAACGAGGTAAACCAGGAAGGCAACAATGACGGCCACAACGAAAACTGCAGCGCCAACTGGGGCGTGGAAGGCCCGACCGACGACCCCGCCATCCTCGAAACCCGTGGCCGCGTGGCACGCGCGCTGATCGCGACGAACCTGCTGTCGCTCGGCACGCCCATGTTGCTCGGCGGCGATGAATTCGGACGCACGCAACACGGCAACAACAACGCGTATTGCCAGGACAACGAGATTTCGTGGATGGACTGGGCGCAAGCAGAGTCGCCCGAAGGCCGCACGATGACCGACTTCGTCGCCCACGTGATCGCGCTGCGCAAAAACTACCCGCTGTTGCGGGAAATGCGCTTTCTTCACGGCGATCGCGAAGTGCTGCCGGGTCTCTACGACATCAGCTGGTTCGACGAACGCGGCGCGGCGCTGACTATCGACGCGTGGCAGGACCCCGAAGGACGCGCGCTGACACTGCGCCGCGCAGGGCTCGGCGTGAACGGGGAAGTCGATGTCATCCTGATCATGATGAACGGGTCGGCGCAAGCGCTGAGCTTCTGCCCGCCAGCCCCGCACTTGGAATGGAATGTGCTCATGGATAGCGCTGTGCCCGACGCGCTGCAGTACCCGCTGATCGGCGCGGAACTGGACGTGCAGGCGCACAGCGTGGTCGTGCTGCTGGCCCAGCCCACGGGGGACGCCGACTGGCAGGCCGTCTGGATGGCCGGCGCCCACGAGGGACCGCGGCTCCTGACAGCGCTGCCGCCGGACCCGGGCACGATCGGACCGCGACGGACAGCGGAACCCTGGAAAGTGCCCGAGGCCACACCGCGCCCAAAGGAGGAAAATTGAACGGCTCAAGGACGGTTTGAAGACGTCACGCAAGAACGCCGGGCAGGCTCACGAAAAGTATCTGACAAGCGCACTGAAGGCACACACATCATGTCCGAAACCCCGATCGATCCGCACAAGCATCACCACGCCTATTGCCTGCCCTTCGGCGCCCATGTCACCGATGCCGGCCACGCGCGTTATCGCTTCTGGGCGCCTTCGCAGAAGACGGTGCAACTGGAGCTTTACCCCAATGGAGCGCACGCGGCCGCAACCCTCATCGACATGACCCCGAGCGGTGACGGCTGGTTCGAAGTGCTCGCCGAAGGCGGCGCAGGCACGCGCTACCGGTACCGGATCAGTGCGGATCTCGCGGTGCCCGATCCGGCCTCCCGTTTCCAGCCCGACGACGTCCACGCCCCGAGCGAAGTGATCGACCCGCGTGCGTATCGCTGGGAAAACACGAACTGGCATGGCCGGCCGTGGGAAGAGACCGTGCTTTACGAAGTGCACGTCGGCGCAATGGGCGGTTATGCCGGCGTGACGCGCCGCCTGAAGGAATTCGCGCACCTCGGCGTGACGGCTATCGAACTGATGCCGCTCAATGACTTCAGCGGCAGCAGGAACTGGGGTTACGACGGCGTGCTGCCCTACGCACCCGACTCGGCATACGGCACGCCCGGCGAACTGAAGGAGCTCATCGATACCGCGCATGGGCTCGGCCTCATGGTCTTCCTCGATGTGGTCTATAACCACTTCGGGCCGGACGGCAACTATCTGAACGCTTACGCCAAGCCGTTCTTCCGCGAAGGCGTGAATACGCCGTGGGGCCCGGCGATCGATTTCGAACGTCCGCAAGTGCGCGACTTCTTCTTCGACAACGCGCTGTACTGGCTGATGGAATATCGCTTCGATGGCCTGCGCCTCGACGCCGTCCACGCGATCAACGACGACCCGTGGCTGCGCGAACTGTCGGATCGCGTGCGTTCGTCGGTGGAAGCGGGCCGGCATGTGCATCTGGTGCTGGAGAACGAGCACAACACATCGAATCTGCTTGAATCGCATTTCAACGCGCAATGGAGCGACGACTCGCACAACACGCTGCACGTCCTGCTGACTGGAGAGGACGAGAGTTATTACAGCGCCTACAGCGACCAGCCGATCCAGAAGCTGGCGCGCGTGCTCGGCGAGGGTTTTGTGTACCAAGGCGAACCCTCGCCCATCCACGATGGCAAACCACGCGGCGAACCAAGCGCGCACTTGCCGCCCACCGCTTTCGTGATGTTTTTACAGAACCACGATCAGGTCGGCAACCGGGCAATGGGCGAACGCCTGCGCTCGCTGTGCAGCGAAGATGCGCTCTACGCCGCAACGGGTCTGATGCTCCTCACGCCGCAGATCCCGATGCTGTTCATGGAAGAGCAGTACGGTTCCACGCAGCCGTTCCTGTTCTTCACCGACTATCACGACGAACTCGCCGACGCCGTGCGCGAAGGCCGTCGCAAGGAATTTGCAAAGTTCTCCGCGTTCACCGACGAGAAACGCCGCGCGCAGATTCCCGATCCCAACGCCGTCGAGACGTTCAGGATGTCGTCGCCCGATGAAAGCAGGCGAACCACCGATCACAACGACTGGCTGCACTTCTATCGCTCGGCGCTGGCTGTGCGCACGAAGCTCGTGATGCCGCATCTGAGGGGCGCGAAGGCGCTCGGCGCCAAGGTCATCGGAGAGAAAGCGGTGCTGGCAAACTGGCGGCTCGGCGACGGCAGCACCTATTCCGTTGCGCTCAATCTGGGCAAGCAAGCCGTTGCGCTCACCGGTCATCCGCCGGGCAAGGTTGTATTCGAAACGCCCGCCCGTGCCCGTGATCCAGCGGATCGCGGCGAGCTGGGCGCCGAGACTTTTATCGCGTGGCTGACAGGCGATTTCGCCGACGCCGCGTTCAATCATGACGCCCACCGCGTCAAAGCGTCGGGGAAAACCTCGTGAGCACGACCATCAACACCCCGGCTACGCCGGATAAAACCCCCAGCGCCATCGAGGCGCTCGCTGCCAAGGCCGGTTTCGAGGTCGAGTGGCAGGACGCGCACAAGCAGATCCGGCGCGTGCCGGAAGAGACGCTGAAAGTGCTGCTGGAACGCCTCGGCCTGCCCTGCGGCAATGCCACGCAACTCAGGCAGAGCGCGGCGACGCTCGACGCCGAATTGTCCGGGCGCAAGCTGCCGCCGCTGATGACCGCGGAAATCGATCGTGGGATTTCCCTGCCGATGGCAGCCGTGAAAACAGGTGCTCGATACCGCATCGAACTGGAAAGCGGCGCGGTGATCGACGGGCGGTTCACCTCGCCGAAAGGAGCAACCGCGTTGCTCTCGCCGATCTCCGAGCCGGGTTATCACACGCTCGTGATCAACGAACAGCACACGACGCTCGCGGTGGCGCCGGCGCGCTGCTACACCATCGACGACGCCTGGCGCGAGCTCGAACCCGGCGGTGGTGCGACCCCGCCGATGTGGGGCGTGGCCGCGCAGGTGTACGGCCTGCGGCGCGTAGGCGACGGCGGTGCGGGCGACTTCTCCGCGCTCGCGACGCTGGCCGCCGAGAGCGCCCAGCGCGGCGGCCACGCAATCGCGATCAGCCCGATGCACGCCATGTTCAGCGCCGAGCCGCATAAATTCAGCCCGTATTCGCCTTCGTCGCGCTTGTTCCTGAACATCGCGCACATCGATCCCGCGGCGGTGCTGGGCGTGGAAGCGGCGCAAGCGGCCATAAAAACAGCCGGTGTCGCCGATGAATTCGCCCAACTCGAAGCACTTCAGCTAATCGACTGGCCACGCGTGATGACGGCGAAACTGGCCGTGCTGCGCGCGTTGTTCGCGCAGTTCAACGAGCAACATAGCGATACGTTGCACAAGGACTTCGCCCGTTTCGTGAAGCGCGGCGGACGCGCGCTGGAAGATCACGCTCGCTTCGAGGCGCTGCAGGCAGCGCAATTGAAAGAAGCCAACGAAGGCCACTGGCGCAACTGGGCCGGAGAACTGCGCGATCCGCGCAGCGCGGCCGTCGCGGAATTCGCCGCTGCGCACCAGGACGAAGTCCAGTTTTTCCTGTTTGCACAATGGCTCGCGGCCAAGGGTTTGTCACATGCCCAGCACGTCGCACGCGACTCTGGCATGGCGATAGGCCTGATTGCAGATTTGGCCGTGGGTTGCGACAGCGCAGGCAGCCACGCGTGGTCGTATCGCGACGAAATGCTGCAGGGTGTGTCGGTCGGTGCGCCGCCTGATCTCTTCAACCAGGCCGGACAGTCGTGGGGTCTCACGACCTTCTCCCCTCGCGCGATGCGCACGCAGGGTTTTTCGGCGTTTATCGATATGCTGCGTGCCGCGTTCACGCTCGCGGGCGGTATCCGTATTGATCACATCCTCGGCTTGCGGCGTCTCTGGCTCGTACCCGACGGCGAAAGCGCGAAGAACGGCGCGTACCTGCGTTATCCGCTCGACGACCTGCTGCGGCTGATCGCGCTCGAGTCGTGGCGGCATAAAGCCATCGTGATCGGCGAGGACCTGGGCACGGTTCCGCCGGGCTTTCGCGAACGCTTGCAGGAACACGGCCTGCTCGGCATCCGCGTGCTCTGGTTCGAACGCGCGGAAAAAGGCCCGGGCTTCAAGGCGCCGGCCGACTGGGATCACGACGTGGCCGCGACCACCACCACGCACGACCTGCCGACGGTCACCGGCTGGTGGATTGGCGAGGACATTGTGTGGCGCTCGAAGATCGGCCAGACAGCCGCGCGGGCGGACGGACAGGATCCTGTCGAATTGGCCCAGACAGAGCGTGGCGAGGACCGTAAATTGCTATGGTCTGCCTTTCAGGAAGCGGGTGTCGCCGCGCCCGATGTCTCCGTGCCCGCCGATATCTCCCCGCAGAACGCACCGGTAGACGAAGCGCTCGCGTTCGTGGCCTCCACGCCCGCGCCGCTCGCGATCTACCCGCTGGAAGATTTGCTCGCGCTCGCCGAGATGCCGAACCTGCCCGGTTCCATCGACGAGCATCCGAACTGGCGCCGGCGGCTGGCGGTACCCGTATCCGAACTCTTCGACGACGATTCGTTCGTCGACCGCCTGCTTGCTGTCGACCAGGCCCGGCAGAAATCCGCCCGGACGAAGGCGGCCACGAGGCATAACGTTTCACCCACCGACTGACACCATGACCGTTCCACGCTCCACGCTCCGGCTGCAGCTACACAAGGATTTCACCTTCGACGACGCAGCGCGGCAGGTCGACTACATGGCCGCGCTCGGGATCAGTCACGCGTATTTATCGCCGATCACGACAGCGACCAGCGGCTCGACGCATGGCTACGACACCGTGGACTACAACCGCGTCAATCCGGAACTTGGCGGTGAAGAAGGCCTGAGGCGCCTGGTCGAGAAACTGCGTGCGTACCAGATGGGTCTGATCGTGGACGTGGTGCCGAATCACATGGGCGTGGGCGGATCGGAAAACCTCTGGTGGATGGACATCCTCGAATGGGGGCGGCACGCGGCCCATGCGCGCTATTTCGACATCGACTGGCATTCGCCCGATCCCGCGTTACGCGGCAAAGTGCTCGCCCCGTTCCTGGGTGCCGCGTATGGCGAGGAATTGCAGGGCGGCAAGATCAAGCTCGTATTCGACGCCGACGCAGGCCGCTTCAAGATCGAGTGCTACACGCATACGTTTCCGGTGAGTCCGCTCGACTACACGTCGGTGTTGCAGGACCACGCGCCCGACATGGCGCAGCGCTTCACAGGGCTGTCCACGCAACCCGGCGACCAGCCACGCGCAGACGAAGCGCGGGCCGCTTTGAAGGAATACGCGGCCGCGGCCGAAGGCAAGCAAGCCATTGACGCCGCCGTGCAGGCGCATTCCGGCGATAACCCCGTCGGCCGCGACCGCTTGCATCGGTTGCTGGAACGGCAGCACTACCGGCTCGCCTGGTGGCGCACCGCCGCGGATGAAGTGAACTGGCGCCGTTTCTTCGACGTCAGCACGCTCGGCGGCATGCGCGTCGAGCGCCCTGAAGTGTTCGAGGCATCGCATGCGCTGATTTTCAAGCTGTTCACCGAAGGGCTGATCGACGGCGTGAGAATCGATCACGTCGATGGCCTCGCCGAACCGCGTGAATATTGCCAGCGTTTGCGTGGCCGGCTTGAAGAGCTCGCAGAGCATCGGCCGGAGAATCTCAAGGAGGGCCGCACGTATTTCGTCGTCGAAAAAATCCTGGCGCGCGGCGAACCCGTGCGTGACGACTGGCGCATCGACGGCACCACCGGCTACGACTTCATGAACGACGTCGGCGCGTTGCTGCACGATCCGCGCGGCGCCGAACCGCTGGCAAAAAGCTGGGCCGAATTGTCTGGACGCCCGGCGGACTTTGCCGTCGAAGCGGAAGCTGCGCGGCGCAAGATCCTGTCCGAGAACTTGTCCGCCGAACTCGACCGCGCCGCCCGGGCGCTGCATCGGATCGCGCGTGATACGCCCGTTACGCGCGACTTCGCGTATTCATCGCTGCGCCGGGTTGTGGCTGAACTCGTGGTGCACTTTCCGGTGTACCGGATCTACCCCGTGGGCGGTCAGCGCAGCGAAGACGATGAACGCTTTTTCTCGCAAGCTTATAAAAGCGCGAAGGCCGCGCTGTCACTCGCCGATCTGGTCATCCTTGATCAAGTCGCACAGTGGCTCGGCGGACCGGGCGGCGACGAAGCCGTCGAAGAGAAACCGCGTGAACGCGAGCGCCTGCTCGATCGCGGACGGGATCGGGATCGCGATCGTCAGTCCGCTGGCGTCCCTAACCAGAATTTGCAAGCGAACAGCGCAGGCTCGAATTCGAGCGGTTCACATCGACGCAACGCACAAACTCTGTTCTCCCAACTAACTTCGCCGGTCGCAGCCAAGGCGATTGAAGACACCGCGTGTTACCGATACGGCCGGCTGATCTCGCGCAACGAAGTGGGCGCCGATCCGGGCGAGTTCTCGCTGTCGGTCGATGCGTTCCACGCGGGTAATCTTGAACGCGCCAAACGCTTCCCGAACGCGATGCTCAACACCGCGACGCACGATCACAAACGCGGCGAAGACGTGCGCGCGCGGATCGCGGGTTTGAGCCAGATTCCCGATGAGTGGGCTGCAACGTTGCGAAGCTGGTCGACGTTGAACGCGCCGCATCGGCGTGTGTTGAACGGCGATAAAAACGACTGGGCGCCGGGTGCTGCAGCCGAAGCCATGCTGTACCAGACGCTGGTCGGCTGCTGGCCGCCGACGCTCTCCCCCGACAACCAGGCGGGCGTGAAAGAATTCGCCGACCGCGTGAGCGCGTGGCAGTTGAAGGCGCTGCGTGAAGCCAAGTTACGCACGAGCTGGTTCGCGCCCGATGAAGCGTACGAAAATGCATGCCGCGATTTTCTCTTCGATATCCTCGCGCCACAGCGTCGCGATGGTTTCCTGGGCGAATTGCCGGCGTTCGTGGAACGTGTCGCGCGGACCGGCGCGATCAATAGTTTCCAGCAGACGTTGTTGCGGCTGACATCGCCCGGTGTGCCGGATCTTTATCAGGGAACCGAACTATGGGACTTCAGTCTCGTCGATCCCGATAACCGGCGGCCGGTCGACTTCGATCAGCGGCGAGCATGGTTGAGTGAAGGGGAGGCGGAGGGTGCGCCATCGGAGCAATTAAAAAACTGGCGCGATGGCCGGGTGAAGCTGGGTATTGTGCGGCGAGCACTGGCGTTGCGCACGCACGCGCACTCGCTATTCGAACAGGGTGCTTATATCCCGCTGAAGGTGGAAGGCGCACATGCGGACAGCGTGATTGCATTTGCACGGCATGCAGGCAGCGCGTACGCGGTGGTGATCGCGACACGGCTGGCCGATTCGTTGCTGGCTGGAAGCAATACCGGCCTGCCGTTGGTGGATGCCGCTCATTGGGGCGATACGGCAGTCCTTTTGCCGGAGGCGCTGGCGTCAAGAGCGTTGTTCGACTGGCTGAGCCCGAACGCGCCGACGTCGGATGGCCAGCGCTTGTTCATGCGCGACGCGCTGGCGTCGATGCCGGTCGCGTTGCTGATGGAGGAAGGGGTACCGCGAGTATGAATGGGCTCAGGGCTCCCAAGCGGGGTGAAAATCACTCCGCTTCCTGCGCCACCTCTTCATGCGGGTACACGCGTACCAGCACGATGCGCGGTCCGTTCATCTTCTTCACCACGATATCGAAACGATCAAAACCGACCCTTTGCCCTTCGCTCGGCAGGTCGCCCAGCGCATTGATCACGAGTCCGCCGACCGACTCCGCCTGGCCCTCGTCAATGTCAATCCCCAACGCCCGTTCAAGAGACACCACCGGCAAGCTGCCCTTGCCCATCAGCGTGCCGTCGTCCATGCGCGACCAGTCTGCGTCGCCTTGACGGAACTCGTCGTGAATCTGGCCGACCAGCGCGCCCAGCAGGTTATCGAGCGTCAGGAAGCCGATCGGCTTTTGCCCCTTGCGGCCGACCAGCGCAAAGTGCGGCGCGCCCTTGCGAAAGCGGCGGAACAATTCAAGCGCCGACAGATTGCCCGCCACGTATTGCACCGGCCGCACATGCTGGGCCAGCGCGTCCGGCTTCGTGTCCTGGCGGTTCAGGCCCAGCAGGCCGCGCCCGGCGCCATTGCGTGCAAGCAGCAGGTCTTTCAGGTGAATCATGCCGAGGACATGCTCACCGGAGGCATCGGCGAACAGGGGATAGCGGCTGAAGCGGTGGCGCGCAATCACCTGCATGTTGTCGCGCATGGGCACGTCGTTGCGCAGGCCGACCATTTCGTGATTCGGGCGCATCAGGTCTGAGACCGTCATGCGGCTGAAATCGAGCGAATGGGCGATGGTGTTCCATTCATCAGCGTTATAGGCAGACCCGGCAGACCCGGCTAAACCCGCCATGCCGGTTGCGTCCGGCAAGGGAGCGGTCGACGCCCCGCTCAAGCGACGGCCGCGCAGGATCAGCTTGAGTTCATCGGTGGAATAGTGAGCGTCGCCGCCATGTTCCCCTCCGAGCCCGAACAACCGCAACACGAAATTCGCGCTCGAATTCAGCACCCAGATGAACGGGTACATTGCCCAGTAAAAACCGTAGAGCGGCATGGCGACCCACAGGCCGACCTGTTCCGCGCGCCGGATCGCCCACGATTTCGGCGCGAGTTCACCCACCACGATGTGCAGGAACGAAATACAGGAGAACGCGAAGAACAGCGAGACGGCGTCGATCAGCTTGGCCGATTCGATACCCGCGAGCGCGAACAACGGATGCAGCAATTGAGCGAACGCCGGTTCGCCCAGCCAGCCAAGCCCGAGCGACGCCAGCGTGATGCCAAGCTGACACGCGGACAGGTACGCGTCGAGCTTGCCATGGACCTTGGCCAGCAAACGGCCAGGCAAACCGTTCGACCGTGCGATTGCCTGAACGCGCGTGGCGCGCAATTTGACGAGTCCGAACTCGGCCGCGACGAAAAAACCGTTCAACGCGACGAGCAACAAGGCACCAATTAGCGCGACAACCTGATTCAAAGCAACTTGCTCCGCAAAATGAAAGCACCAGTATAGAGGCGCAAGTTGATCGAAAGTTAAATCAGGCGGCGCTCAACGGCACGCGAAACCTGAGCGCAACGGGGGCGCCATCGGTGAAATCGTCGTGTTCGAACGTACCGCCGTGCGCTTCCGCCACGCGTTTGCACAGCGCGAGCACCCACGCAATTCGCGCGGCTTCCCGAGGCAACATTGCCTGGGTGCGCGCAAATGTCTCAAGCACATGGGGGAGTTCGGGATCCAAAAGTGCTTTCTGCGATACGGTGAACGTGACGACCGCGCTGAACGCACCGCCGTCCGCGAGGCCGCTCAACATCACCTTCGAATCCGCCGCGCTCGCCTCGGTGGCGAACGCAAGCATCAGCCAGAGCGCCTGGGCGAGACGTTCGCCGTCGGCGCTGATTTGCTCTTCCACCAACGCTGATTCGACATGCAGCATGACATGCCGCGCGCTCGCCAGACTCGCGCGAGCTTGGCGAACGCTCTCTTCCATCAGGCGCCGCAGCGCGAGCGGCGCGCGGTCGAGCGGGAGCGTCCTGGTCTCGGCGCGGGTGGTATCGATAAGTTGCTCGATCAGCTTCACTTGCTGTTCCACGCCCGAGCGAATGCCGCCGAGCGCGCGTTGGGCGGCGGTGTCGGTGGTATCGACTTTGCGCTCCAGCACGTAACCCCAGCTATGGATCGCGTTCAGCGGACCGCGCAGATCATGCGATACAACGCCGAGCACATGATCACGCATGAACAGCGCCGCTTCCGCGCGCAGATGCGCAGTGCGGTCATCGGCTTGCGCCGCCTGGCCTTCCGCCGAAGCCGATGCCAATCCTGCAGGGCTATACGGCGAGACGATCAGCGACACGGTGTCGGCCCCGCCGGTGCCGCCAGGCAACGCGAGGATGGTGAACGAACGCGATCTCGACCGCGCACCTTCGCCCTCGTCAATGGATACCCGCGCGCGACGCACGCTGCCGGCGGCAATGGCGGCGTCGGCGGCTTCGGCGAGCACGGCGATCAGGGGTTTGGGTAAGGCGGTATCGGCGAGAGCACGGCCTTGCAACGCATTAGCGTCGAGATCGAACAAATGCGCGAGAACGGTATCGGCTGACAGACAGCGTTGCGCGAGATCCAGCACGAGCACGCCGTCCGTGCCCGCTACCGGCGCTTCAGGACGGGGAACGCACCCCGTTTCGACCGTGCCGGAAAAAGACGTTGTCACGATAGGAGGTCCTTGAGCGTTGATGAGTGCGAGTATCTTGCCCGGTGTTATCGAGATGACTGGCCATTATAGAAGATGGCTTCCGGGCTTTCTGCCTGGGGCTGGCCGGTCCTTCCTCCCCATTTTGGAGATATGGCCAGAGCGAGCAGCAAACCGCGTGCACGCTTCGCCGGGTGTAACGATGCCACCCGAAAGCCCTACAATACCGGTTTTAGATCCAGCCGGCGGTGCCGGCTTTCACAAGGAGTGTTACATGGCGATCGTGACGACCGACTCAGGGCTCAAGTATGAAGATTTGACGGTGGGCGAAGGTGCTGAAGCCGTTGCCGGCAAGTCGGTGAGCGTGCATTACACGGGCTGGCTCACGGACGGCCAGAAGTTCGACTCCAGTCACGACCGTAATGATCCGTTCGCTTTTGTGCTCGGCGGCGGCATGGTCATCAAGGGCTGGGACGAAGGTGTGCAGGGTATGAAGGTAGGCGGCAAGCGCAAGCTGACCATTCCGCCGCAACTCGGTTATGGCGTGCGCGGCGCCGGTGGCGTGATTCCGCCGAATGCGACGCTGGTGTTTGAAGTGGAATTGCTGGAAGTTTAAGGTTCGTTCGCGCCGACGGGTTTTGAATGGACCGTCGGTGCGACTGGGCGGGAGTGCCGGGTTGGGTGTTCGCTAAGCCCAAACCCGGTCCCCGCCCCGCGCAACCGGAATTACCCGTTCAATCCCCGCTCCAGATCCCCGCGAATATCTCCGGCATTTTCCAGTCCCACCGCCAGCCGGATCAACCCTTCGCGAATCCCCGACGCTTCCCGCACCTCAGGCGTCAACCGTCCGTGCGTTGTCGTCGACGGATGGGTGATGGTCGTACGCGTATCTCCAAGATTGCCGGTGATCGAACAAATTTTCGTTGCATCTATCACGCGCCACGCATTCGCGCGCTGCTCTTCACGCGTCTGACCCTTCAACTCGAACGACACGATCGCCCCGCCCGCCTTCTGCTGCTTCTTCGCAATCGCGTATTGCGGATGTGACTCGAGCCCTGGATAAAACACGCGTTCAATTGCCGGATGCGTTTCCAGCCATCGCGCGATTTCCAGCGCATTCGCCGACTGCTTTTCCACCCGCAACGACAGCGTTTCCATCCCCTTCAACAACACCCACGCGTTGAACGCAGACAACGTCGGTCCCGCACTGCGCACGAACGGAAACACCTTTTCCATGATGAACTGCTTCGACCCGACCAACGCGCCGCCCAGCACGCGTCCCTGACCGTCGAGGAACTTGGTGGCCGAGTGCATCACGACATCCGCACCAAGCTTCAGCGGCTGCTGCAAAGCCGGGCTACAGAAGCAGTTATCGACGACAAACAACGCGCCCACTTCCTTCGAAATCTTCCCGATCGCCTCAATATCCGCAATCTCGGTCAGCGGATTCGACGGCGTCTCCAGAAAAAACATCTTCGTCTCGGGACGCACGGCGGCTCGCCATTCATCCAGATTGGTAGGATCGACGAACGTGGTCGTGATGCCGAACTTCGTGAAGATCTGCGAGAACATGCCCACCGTCGACCCGAACAAGCTCTTCGAGCTGACCAGGTGGTCGCCCTGCTGCATGGAGCACATCACCACCGACATGATCGCGGCCATGCCCGACGCCGTCGCCATACACGCCTCCCCGCCTTCAAGAGCCGCCAGGCGGTTCTGGAACATCGCGACCGTCGGGTTCGTAAAGCGCGAGTACGTGTAAGCCTCTTCGGCGTTCTTGAAGCTCTCCGCGGCATGCGCGGCGCTCTCGAACACAAAGCTCGATGTCAGGAAAATCGCTTCCGAGTGCTCGTTGAAGTCACTGCGCAGCGTTCCGGCGCGAACGGCGAGCGTATCGAAGTTGAGGTTTTCGTCCATGTTCGTGTTTTCCATTCCCATCTATTCATTAGCCCGGCCAGAAAACCGGGACGCAAAAAAGCCCGCTTCTGCGTCAGCATGAGCGGGCTCGGTGCGGAAAAGCCTGTAGCGTCGCCGGTGCGTGGTCCTGATTCGCCACCGGTTCGCTTTAGCTGTTTCGGGTTCCGACTCAGGCTAAACAACTAGCCCGTTCATCAAAACCCGCGTCCGCAAGCTGATCTCAAATCGACGCAAACACAATCCTATCACGCGTTTCCTTGCCCGGTCACTCCACCGACAACTGCAAGTGCAGCTGCGAACGCGATACACCACCTTCCATTGCCTCACTCGCGGCGTCGCGATCCGACTGCGCTTGCGGTGCAAGACGCGACGTTTCCAGACGATCCAGATAAGCCGAGTCGATGTCGCCGGTGATGTAGTTGCCATCGAAACACGATGCATCGAATTCACGCAGCGCCGGATTGATGTCGCGAATGGCCTGCTTCAGATCGGCCACATCCTGATACACCAGATGATCCGCGCCGATCATGCGCGCCACTTCCTCGTCCGACCGGCCATGCGCGACCAGTTCACCGCGCGTGGGCATGTCGATGCCATACACGTTCGGGAACTTCACCGGCGGCGCCGCGGACGCGAAGATCACCTTGGCAGCGCCTGCATCGCGCGCCATCTGCACGATTTCATGCGATGTCGTGCCGCGCACGATGGAGTCATCGACGATCAGCACGTTCTTGCCCTTGAACTCGATCGCCATCGCATTCAGTTTCTGGCGCACCGACTTCTTGCGCACAGCCTGGCCCGGCATGATGAAGGTGCGGCCAACATAGCGATTCTTGAAGAAACCTTCGCGATACTCCACGCCCAGTTTCGCGGCCACTTGCATGGCGGCGGGACGCGATGAATCCGGAATCGGCATGACCACGTCAATAGGCACGTCCGGCAGAACGCGCTTGATCTTCTCGGCGAGGTAATCGCCCATGCGCAGGCGCGCGTTGTAGACCGGCACGCCGTCGAGGCACGAATCCGGACGCGCGAGATACACGAGTTCGAAGATGCAGGGGTTAAGGCTCGGGTTCTTGGCGCATTGCTGGCTGTGCAGATTGCCGTCGTTATCGATGAAAATGGCTTCGCCCGGCTCCACGTCACGCACGAACTCGAAGCCGATACCTTCAACGGCCACCGATTCCGACGCCACCATCCACTCCACGCCCGTCGCGGTTTCCTGCTTGCCGAGGACCAGCGGACGGATGCCGAACGGATCGCGGAAAGCGACGAGGCCGTAACCCGCGATCAGCGAGACGATGGCGTACGAACCCTTCACTCGCCGATGCACACCGCTCACCGCCTTGAACAGCGCAGCCGGATCGAGTTCCAGGCCGGAGCTGGACAACTGCAGTTCGTGGGCGAATACGTTGAGCAGGACTTCCGTGTCCGACGCGGTGTTGATGTGCCGGCGATCGATCCGGAACATCTCTTCCTTCAATTGCGGCCAGTTCGTCAGGTTGCCGTTGTGGGCGAGGATGATGCCGAACGGCGCGTTCACGTAGAACGGCTGCGCTTCTTCCTCGCTCGATGCATTTCCGGCCGTCGGATAACGCACCTGGCCAATGCCGACATTGCCCGGCAGGCTGCGCATGTTGCGCGTGCGGAACACGTCGCGCACCATGCCGTTGGCCTTATGCATGTGGAAGTTATTGCCGTCAGCCGTTGCAATGCCAGCCGCGTCCTGCCCGCGATGCTGCAGGAGCAGCAAGCTGTCATAAATCAACTGGTTAACGGGAGTCTGGGAAACTACGCCTACGATGCCGCACATGGCATGGTCCTTCAAAGAGTCGAAACGGGTCCAAAAGGCGTATCGGTGCAACGAATGCAGGACGCCCCTGACGGGGTGATCAGACTGCAAGGGTGTTGCGCCGAGCCGTCGCGGGATTCTCGGGTAGCGGGCCAGGACGTCATTGCGCAGGGGTGGCGGGCGGATCTTGCGGACCGTCCGGCGGTGTGCGCAGGTACGCGGCGAGCGTATCGGGAAGCAGCGGTTTCAGTTCTCGCACGCCTTGTTCAGCCGCAGGCCGGAACAACGCGTTACGCCAGAAATCGTGTTGCGGCAGCTCGGTCAAGCCCGCGAGGGCGACCAGGATCACTACCAGGATGGCCCCTCTCACGAGGCCGAACAACAGTCCAAGCGACCGGTCAATGCCGCGCAGCCCGACCACTTCGGTCACGCGCGTCAACAACGCGCCAGCCACGCTCGACACCACCAGCACACCCGCGAGAATCAGCAAAAATGCAATCAGCCATTGGGTCAGCGCCCCGCCCGGCCAGTGCGCCGGAATGTAAGGCACGACCAGACCGACAAACCGGCCTGCAATCAGCAGTGCCGCGATCCAGCCGATCAGGCCGAACACTTCGGCCAGCAGGCCGCGCCACATGCCGCGCAGCGCGGAGAGGCCGATCACGGCCATCACCGCGTAGTCGAAACTCGTAAACATCTACAACTAGTTCGCCGACGCGTTATTGCTGCTGCCGCCGCCGAGTCCGGCTTGCCGCACCTTGACCAGCGCCGCCGATGCAGCCGCCCGGTCAGCAAACGGTCCGGCACGCAACAGCGTGCGAGTGCTTCCGTCAGCCTGTTTCCGATGTTCGATATATGCGGGCACTCCCGCCGCCTTCAACTTGGTCACCCAGCCCTGGGCCGCAGCGTCTTCATCGAAGGTACCGATCTGGACCACAAAACGGCTGCCCGCCGGGGAGGACGGCGTGTTCGGTTTCGGAGTGGCTGCAGTAGCCTGCTGCGCTGGTGCTTCCACCGGCGGCTTGGCGGCTGTTGCCGCGGGCGGCGGGGCCACCGGCTTCGCTTCAGGTTGCGGCGCGGCGGCCTTGGCTTGTGCTTGCGCTTGTACGGGTTTAGAAGCTTGCTTCGAATTGACCGCAGAGGCGGACTTTGAAGTCGCCGCCGCTGCATTGTCCGGAGCCGCTGTTGCGGGACCATCCGGCGCTACCCCGGCTTGCGTATCCGCTGACGAATCAATTGCACCGGCATCCGTCGAGTTGTTGTGACTCGTCTTGGGCAAAGGCGCCGCCGGGCGTGCCGGGATATCGATCGAGATGTCGTCGGTGACGGGCTTCGGATGCGAATCCAGCACCATTGGCAGGACAATCACCGCCGCCGCGACCAGCGCGAGCGCGCCGACCAGACGCCGCCGCGCACGCTGCTTTTCGGGCAGGGTGGGGTCGAGCATCATTGCGTCGGTTTCAGGACGGTCGCTGCGGCGCGTCCGGCGTTCGGTACGCACGGTCTGACGCGAGCCGCGCGGGGAGTCGGAGTATGCTTCGCGACCCGAGGGCGCGTCGTCTTTCTTGCCGAACGAGAAAAAGGACATGGTTGGCTTGTGCGAGAGGCTGGCCGGCCGTCCGTTCAATGATGCTGCGATTTACGGTAAGCCATTACGCCGGCCACCGTATGGAAACTGCCGAAAACCAAAATTCTATCATTTTCGGACGCTCGCTTTAACGCATCTTGGAAAGCGTCGGCCGGATTGTTGAATTGTGTAACGCTGCTGTCACTACTGTCGTTGACGCCGGCATTGCGTAAAACGCTTTCCAGCATGGCTGAAGACGCGGCGCGCGGGGTCGGCAAGGCAGTCACGTTCCAGTGGTCGATCTCGCCCTTCAGATGCTCGACGACACCGGCAATGTCCTTGTCGCCCATCGCGCCGAAGACTGCGTAGGTGTACGGGAAAAAGCCCATGTTGCCCAGATTCTGAGCCAAAACGGCGGCGGCGTGGGGGTTGTGAGCGACATCGAGGATCACTTGCGGCTTGCCCGGCACGACCTGGAAACGCCCCGGCAACTCGACGTTCGCTAGTCCCAGGCGAATGTCCTGCGCGGACACCGGAATGCGCTCACGCAGCGCTTCAAGCGCGGCCAGCGCCGCCGACGTATTGATCAGTTGGTTCGCGCCCCGCAAAGCCGGGTAAGCGAGCGCCGAGCGCCGCTGGGTCCGGCCGATGTAACTCCACTGCTGGCGCTCATTGCCGCTTTGCGCTTCGTAGCGGAAATCGCGGCCGACCAGCCACAGATCCGCGCCAATCGCCTTTGCATGGTCGATCAACGACTGCGGCGGCGAAGGATCGCCGCAAATGGCGGGCGTATCCGGGCGGAAAATGCCCGCTTTCTCGAAGCCGATTTTCTCGCGCGTGTCGCCCAGATATTCCGTATGGTCAATATCGATACTGGTGACGATCGCGCAATCGGTATCGATGATATTGACGGCGTCCAGACGTCCGCCCAACCCTACTTCGAGAATCACGGCGTCCAGGTCACGCGTTGCGAACAGCCGCATGATCGCCAGCGTGGTGAATTCGAAGTACGTCAGCGTGACCGGCTCGGCCAGGCTCACGCGCGCCTGCTCGACGGCTTCGAAATGCTCGAGCAACTCGTCGTCCGTGGCGTCGACGCCGTTTAGCCGCGCGCGCTCATTGAAGTCGAGCAAGTGCGGCGACGTATGACAGCCCACGCGATACCCCGCACGCACCAGGATGGTTTCGATGATCGCGCAGGTCGAACCCTTGCCGTTCGTCCCGCCGACCGTAATCACGGGGCACGTGAACTTCAGCCCAAGCGCGTCGCGCACTTTGCTGATGCGCGTCAAACCCATGTCGATGCCGACCGGATGCGCCGATTCCAGGTGGGTAAGCCACGCGTCCAGGGTGGGGAAAGTGAACGATGAGGAGGTCGATGAAGTCGCCATGAAGTGATCGTGCTCGCCGGCCAAAGCCCGCAAAATAGTGAAAGAAGCGAAGCGCCCAAACAAAAACGCCGCGCACGACCCTGGGCGGGTTCGCGCGCGGCGCCTGGGCCGTCATCGTTTAACGCCTGCGGCTCGACGCGCTCTCAGCGGTCGACGCGCAACAGGCGCTTGAAAACCGTGCCTCAGGCGACCGCATCGGCCGGTTGCAGCGTCAGCAATGCAATCAGGCGCGCAATTTCTTCGCGCATCTTGCGGCGATCCACAATCATGTCGATCGCGCCCTTCTGGATCAGGAATTCCGAACGCTGGAACCCTTCCGGCAGCTTCTCGCGCACCGTTTGTTCGATCACGCGCGGCCCCGCAAAGCCAATCAGCGCCTTCGGTTCAGCAATCACCACGTCGCCCAGGAACGCGAAACTGGCGGACACGCCGCCCATGGTCGGATCGGTGAGAACGGAGATGAACGGCAGCTTGGCTTCAGCCAGCTTCGTGAGCATGGCCGTGGTCTTGGCCATCTGCATCAGCGACAGCAGGCTTTCCTGCATCCGCGCGCCGCCCGACGCCGTGAAGCAGATGAACGGTGTGCGCTGCTCCAGCGCGTTACGCGCGCCGCGGGCAAAACGTTCGCCGACTACCGAACCCATCGAGCCGCCCATGAACGAGAACTCGAAGCATGCGGTCACGACGGGAATAGTGTGGATCGCGCCGCCCATGACAACCATGGCGTCGGTTTCGTCCGTATCTTCCATCGCCTCTTTCAGGCGGTCCGGGTACTTGCGGCTGTCCTTGAACTTGAGGGCATCGACCGGCAGGATTTCCTGGCCGATTTCGTAACGGCCTTCCGGGTCGAGCAACCCGTCTAGCCGTTCGCGCGCGCCGATCCGCATGTGATGGCTGCATTTCGGGCAGACATGCAGATTCGCCTCGACGTCATTGCGGTACAGCACCGCTTCGCACGAGGGGCACTTGATCCACAGCCCTTCCGGAATCCCCTTGCGGCTTTTCGGATCGGTTTGCTTGATCTTCGGCGGTAACAGTTTGTCGAGCCAGCTCATCGTATGTCCTTCCTGTTTTCGCGTGTTTTGCGGCCCGTTTGCCGAGGTTTGAACCCTCCGGGCCGCAATAACGGGTTATTTTGCAGAATCGAGCGCAGAGCGAATGTCGGCGATAAAGCTCGTCAGCATCTGCGCCGCCTTCTCCGGCGGCGCTTCTTCGAGCAATTGCACGAGACGGCTGCCAATCACCACGGCATCCGACACATCGGCCACCAGCTTGGCCGACGCGGCGTCGCGGATACCGAAACCCACCCCCACCGGCAACGCGACATGCGCCTTGATGGCCGGGATTTTACTCGCGATGCTGGCCACGTCCAGATTTGCCGAACCGGTCACGCCTTTCAGCGACACGTAATAGACATACCCGCTCGCCACTTTGCCGACCGCCGCAATGCGTTCATCGGTCGAGGTTGGGGCGAGCAGGAAGATCGGGTCGATGCCTGCGGTGCGCATTGATTCGCTGAATTCGACCGACTCTTCCGGCGGGTAATCGACGACCAGGACGCCATCCACGCCCGCGTCCTTCGCCGCTTTGGCGAAGATTTCGGTGCCCATCCGTTCGATCGGATTCGCATAGCCCATCAGGACCACCGGCGTGGTGGTGTTAGTCTCGCGGAAGCGCTTTACGTCGGCGAGCACGTGTTTCAGCGAGACGCCCTTCGTCAGCGCGCGCTCGGACGAGCGCTGGATCACGGGACCATCGGCCATTGGGTCGGAAAACGGCACGCCCAGTTCGATGACGTCCGCTCCGCCCTTGGCGAGCGCGTGCATGAATTCAACGGTTTGTTCGGGGTTCGGATCGCCGGCCGTGATGAACGGGATCAGACCTTTCTTGCCCTGCTCGGCCAACGCCGCAAATGTGCTTTTGATTCGGGACATGAGTTAATCTCTTTGCGCGAAATCCGCGCCTTTTAGCGTTTTTTAGCAGCGACTTGGCAGATTTTTAAGCGGCGTTCGCCTGATCAACGGCAGCGTCCGTGGTTTCGGCCTTTGGTTCGACCCGGACCCCGACGGAGCGGGTCTCCGCGACCCGCTTTTCGGCAATCGCGTGATAGTCGGCGTTGATCTCGTAGCCAATGAACTCGCGCCCATGACGCGCACAGGCAACCGCGGTCGTGCCGCTGCCCATGAACGGATCAAGCACGCGCCCACCGCGCGGACAACTCGCCAGCACCATGCGCTCGACAATCTCAAGCGGCTTTTGCGTCGGATGGTCGACACGCTCGGCGTGTTGCCTGTGCAGCCGCGACACCGACCATACGTCTTTCGGGTTGTAACCCAGCTCCAGCCACTTGCTGCCTTCGAACAATTTGCGCGAACGCGCTTTCTTCGTCACTGCGTCGTAGGGAATGCGGATGGGATCGAGATCGAAGAAATAATCCTTCGATACCGCGAAATAACCGATGTTGTCGTGCACTGACGTATATCTGCGTACCGTCCCCCCCATGCTCGGCACGCGCCGGTCCCACACGATCTCGTTGACCATGGTGAGGCGGCGCTTGAGGAACACGAAGATCTCCGGCGCATATTGCCACGTGCAAAAAATGTAAAGCGAACCGCTTGGCTTGAGCTTCGGAATGGCCAGTTCAAGCCAGCCGTAGGTCCAGTCGAGGAAGGCATCGCCCGAACGCATGTCCGAGTCGTTGCCGTAATCCTTGCCCAGGCCGTACGGCGGATCGGCCACGATCAAATCGATCGAGCCGTCCGGGAGGTTCGCTGCATCGGTCAAGAAATCGCGGTGATGCAAGTGGATGCCGCGCTCTACGTCGCCGTGGACATCTCCAGCGGCGGCGCCGTGCGCACTTGCATGATCGATTTCATCGCGCATCGGTTGCGGGCTCAGAGCGTGATGCCGGTGCGCTCGGCGACCGTATGCATGTCCTTGTCGCCACGGCCCGACAGATTGACCAGCAGCAGCTTGTCCTTGGGCAATGTGGGCGCGAGCTTCGCGGCGTACGCGAGTGCGTGGCTCGATTCCAGCGCGGGAATGATCCCTTCGATCCGGCAGCAATCGTGGAAACCCTTCAGCGCTTCTTCGTCGGTGATACCCACGTACTCGGCACGGCCCGCATCCTTCAGCCACGCGTGTTCCGGGCCGACGCCGGGATAATCCAGCCCGGCCGACACCGAATGCGTCTCGATGATCTGGCCGTTTTCGTCTTGCAGCAGATACGTACGGTTGCCATGCAGAACACCCGGGCTTCCGCCGATCAGCGACGCCGCGTGACGCCCGGTGCTGATGCCATCGCCGGCCGCTTCCACGCCGATCAGCTTCACATCCTTATTTTCGATATACGGATAAAAGATGCCCATCGCATTCGATCCGCCGCCCACGCACGCAATCACTGCATCCGGCTGACGCCCGGTCATTTCGGGCATCTGGACCTTGCATTCATCGCCGATCACGCGCTGGAAGTCGCGAACCATCATGGGATAAGGATGCGGCCCCGCCACCGTGCCGATGATGTAGAACGTGTTCTCCACGTTCGTCACCCAGTCGCGCATGGCTTCGTTGAGCGCGTCTTTCAGCGTCTTGGAGCCGGATTCGACCGGCACGACGGTCGCGCCGAGCAGCTTCATGCGGTACACGTTCGCCGCCTGGCGCCGCACGTCTTCCGAGCCCATGTAGACCACGCATTCCATGCCGAAACGCGCGGCAATGGTCGCCGTGGCAACGCCGTGCTGTCCCGCGCCGGTTTCCGCGATCACGCGCGGCTTGCCCATCCTGCGCGCGAGCAGTGCCTGGCCAATCACGTTATTAACTTTGTGCGCGCCGGTATGGTTCAGGTCTTCGCGCTTGAGGAAGATTTGCGCGCCGCCGAGCATGTCGCTCCAGCGCTTTGCGTGATAGATCGGCGACGGACGGCCGACGTAGTGCTTCAGCTCGTATTCATATTCCGCGATAAACGCCGGATCCTTGCTGCATTCCGCGTAGGCGTCGCGGAGTTCATCGAGTGCGTGAATGAGCGTTTCAGATACGAATGTGCCGCCATATGGGCCGAAATGACCCCGATCGTCTGGTAAGTTGTACATGTGTCACTCTCTCGATACGTGGAAGCGTTGCGCTTGCCCACGTTAATCATCCAGCGTCTGCTTCGCGCACCGCGCGTACAAACGCCGCCATTCGGGCGTGATCTTTCACGCCCTTCGCCCCCGCTACTTCGATGCCGCTGGAGACATCGACTGCGTAAGGGCGCACGCGCCGGATGGCGTCAAGGACGTTTTGCGCGTTCAACCCACCACTCAAAACGGCCCGATGCCCGAGATCTGCTGGGATAAGTGACCAATCGAATACCTTTCCACCGCCACCGTAGCCGTCGACGAGGGTGTCGAGGAGCAAACCGCTGGCTGCTGAATAATTAAGAGATGATTCTACCAAATCGCGTGCAGTGGCATCAGGCCCTACCCGCACAGCGCGCCACCACGGCAAGCCGGCCACTTCAGCGAGCGCCGCGCACTGCGCCGGGGTTTCATCGCCGTGGAATTGCAGCAGGGACAAGCGCACGTTCGACGTCACCTCGCGAATCCATTCCGGCGTGGCGTTGACGAACAAACCGACCGCCGAGACGAGCGGCGGCACGTGCTCCGCCAGCTCAACTGCCTGCCCCACGCTGACCGAACGGGGACTTGGCGGATAGAACACAAAACCCACGGCGTCCGCGCCGAGTGCAACAGCAGTATCGACATCTTCCGTCTTCGACAAACCGCACAGCTTGATTCTCGTCCGGCGCAAATCGCTGTTCATACCGTCACTCATGCCTTGTCTCGTTTTTGTTGTCCTTCCAGACCGCGCTCCAGGGGTAGCTCCCCAATCGCGGCGCGGGAACTGCAAAGTCCTCAGGATAGCCGACCTCAGCCAAATACAGGCCGTCGGGCATGAACGTGGGCGCCGCGCGTTTGCGGTCGCGCGCTTCCAGTAATTCCGCCATCCACGACGCAGGATGCTTGCCGCGGCCAATCGCGACGAAACACCCCATCAGGTTGCGCACCATGTGGTGCAAAAACGCGTTCGCCCGGAAGCGAAAGTGGATGAAATCGCCCTGTTCGACAATATCGATCTGATGCAGGTATTTCACCGGCGTCTTCGCCTGGCATTCGGACGAGCGGAACGCGGTGAAATCGTGCTTGCCGATCAGGCAGGCAGCGGCTTCGCGCATTGCATTGGCATCGAGCGGCGCGTAGCACCAGCCGGCGTGGCCGGTGATCATCGGCGAGCGGACCGGGTGGACGTACAGCGCGTAGTAATAGGTGCGCTCATAAGCGCCGAAACGGGCATGGAAGTCGTCGGGCATCGAACGCGCCCACTGGACCGCGACGCTCTGCGGCAAGAATGCGTTCGTGCCGCGCACCCAGGCGAAGTCGGTGCGCTCGAGTTCGGTATCGAAATGCACGACCTGGCCGAGCGCATGCACGCCGGTGTCCGTACGCCCTGCCACAACCGTCTGCACGCGCGTCTGCGTGAATTTCCCCAACGCGCGTTCGAGGACGTCCTGCACCGTCGGCACGTCCGATTGAGTCTGCCAGCCGCTGAACGCCGAACCGTCGTACTGGATGCCTAATGCAATGCGTTTCACAGGCATCTCAGGACAGCGGCGCCAATGTCGATAACAGCGCGGCGGCGGATTGGCGCGTGGCCGGATCGTTCGATTCGATCACTTCCTGCAGCAACGTGCGCGCGCCGGATAAATCGCCGAGTTCAATGTATTCGACGGCCAGTTCGAGCTTGTTGCGGGCTATGGTCGAGATCTGCTCGGGCGTGAAGGCCGGCAGCGGCGCGGTCTGGCTCGCGGGCGAGTTGTAGTCGAAGTCGAGGCTCAAGGGACCGAAACGCGATGCGCCAAGGCCTGCCACCGATGCCGCGCCCGCCGTGCCGGATTCAATTTCCTCGCTCGCGGATGGCGGGGGTGCAGTCGGTTCGGGGTGGCTGCGCTGCTCGTTCTGGCGATCGAAGACGGCCGGGTCGGCAATCGGTTGCGGCGTGGCGGGCGCGGGGGCCAGGGGAGCTTCGTTTTGCGCGGCGGTTACAGCCGGGGCAACGGGAGCCAGCGGCTGGACGTGGGCTTCGGACGCTATGTGAGGCGCTTCCTGACGCGGCGGCAGGCCGAAATCGAGCGCGCTCAAGGCTTCGATAGCCTCTTGCGGGAATTTGGGCTGTGGGAAACGGGAAGCTGGCGACGGTTCGTCGTCGTAGGCGGACGACTCTTCCGTGTCGTTTTGCTGGTTGACCGCTGATTCGTCGGTAACCGACTCGGTCGATGCAGCTTGCTCTCCGCTTTCGTGCGCGCTGGCGGCGTGCGCCGCTGCTTCTCGGGCTTCTGCTTCTCGAGCTTCTGCTTCCCGGGCTTCTGCTTCACGAGCTTCTGCTTCACGAGCTTCTGCTTCACGAGCTTCTGCTTCACGAGCTTCTGCTTCACGAGCTTCCGCCTCGCGCGCTTCCGCTTCACGCGCAGCAACCTCTTGCGCCTCAAGCTCACGCGCCGCGGCTTCCTGCGCCACGGCCTCGCGCGTCGCTTGTTCCAACGCCGCCGCCTCACGAAGCTCGTGTTCCCGAGCTTCCATTTCTATGCGCAACGCCTCGGCGCGACCCGCCGCAGCCCGCTCCGCCGCCAATGCCGCCTCGATCGCACCCGGACGCGGCGGCGTGAAATCGCGATGAAGCGCTGCGGGCGCATCGGGCATGAACGGCGCGCGTTTGGCGCCCGCGTCACGGAGGACCGGACCAGCCGCGTCCTGCGCACGATTCTCGCCCAGCGTGACTCGCGCGCCGTCGGCATCATCGTCTATTGGATTGCTCTTGGCCGGAGGAAACGGCTTGTCTTCGGTCGGGGTATCGAACGACTGCGCAGCATCGTAGTTTTCCATGCTCGCGGCCACCACGTTCAGCTCGCTTTGACCCCGCTGAACCGATGCACCGTCGAGATCGGCAGCGCCCGTGGGCGCTTGCGCCTGGTTCGCCGATTCATCGTGAGGAGGTACAACGGCTGTCTCAGGCTGCTTTGATGCCGTCGGCGGTTCTTGCTGCACTCGTTCGTCGGTGGTCACCACAGCCGCGGCGCTTGCGGCGCGGCGTCTCTTGCCACTGCGCATTACCAGCAGCAGCAAGCCGATCACCACGACAGCCCCGACGAGCCAGCCAATCGGCCCATTCAGAGACATGGCCGTAGAACCCGTCGCTGACGGCGCGCTTACCGGTGCGACAGTTGCCGCAGGTGCGCTCAACGCGGGCGCTGCTGCCGATGCGGGCACCACTTCGCTCGCGCTTACAGCCTCGCTCGCACTCGCTGCAGGCTGAGCTTCCGATGTCGGCAACGCCTCGCTCGATGCGTTCGGCGCAACCGTAGCAACCGCGCCACTCGTCGCCGTCGCGGCTGCGCTCGCCGCACCTACAGCATTCGATGCCCCCTCGGCCGGCGCCGCCGCCCCCACGGAACCGCTAGCTTCGACCGCCGGCGACGATGCCGCCACAGGCGCAGAAGTCCCGGACGCAGCACCAGCCACCCCCAGGCCCTCGACCACCGGTACGTTCAAAACCGATCCGAGTTTCAAGCGGCTTGGGTCATGACCCATGAACGCGTTGGGATTCGCGTCGAAGAGCGCGCGCGCCATCTTTTCGCGCGTGGCGCGGTCATTCGAGCCGGTTATCTGGGAGGCGATGTCGCTGAGTGATTGCCCCGGTTTCACGCTGTACTGCGTAACGGTGGTGGCCGCCGCCGACGCGGCCGCCGGCGCCGAGGCCTCCGAAGCGACTGAAGCGGCTGACGCGCTGCTGGCCTGGGCGATGGCCTCGGAGGAAACGAACGTCCCGAGCAACACACTCGCGACGCTTGCCGCGACCAGCGCTGCGTGCCGCGAGCGGCTGAGGAAGCGAGGCTGTGAATGAAGCGGCCGACTCGGACGAACGATCATTGATACTCCAGGCGAGTGGACAGCGAACAAGAAACCAACAAAACGGGGTGACATCGAAAACGGGCCGCAAAACGACAAAGCGCCGCGCAAGCGCGACGCTTCGTTGAACTACTGCGCGTCGTGGCGCGTAGTTTACTTTACTTGTCCAGCAGGATGCGCAGCATCCGGCGCAGCGGTTCTGCCGCGCCCCACAGCAACTGGTCGCCGACCGTGAATGCCGAGAGGTATCCGCCGCCCATGGCCAGCTTGCGCAAGCGGCCGACCGGCACCGTCAGCGAACCCGTGACCACTGCCGGCGACAAATCGCGCATTGACGCTTCGCGTTCGTTCGGGACAACCTTCACCCAATCATTCGCCGACGCCAGGATGCCGTGCAATTCGTCCAGCGGCACGTCCTTCCTGAGCTTGATGGTCAGCGCCTGCGAGTGGCAGCGCATTGCGCCAATCCGCACGCACAGACCGTCCACAGGAACCGAACCCGGTTCGCCCATGGCGGGCAATCCGAGAATCTTGTTGGTTTCCGCGCCGCCCTTCCACTCTTCCTTCGACATGCCGTTGCCGAGATCCTTGTCGATCCACGGAATCAGCGAGCCGGCCAGCGGCACGCCGAAGTTATCGACCGGCATACGCTCGCCGGACAGGGCCGCCTGCACGCGCTTGTCGATATCCAGAATAGCCGACGACGGGTCCGCCAGATCTTCCTTGGCCGCGCCGTAGAGCACGCCCATTTGCTGCAGCAGTTCGCGCATGTTCTGCGCGCCCGCGCCGGAAGCCGCCTGATACGTCATGGCAGTCGTCCATTCGACCAGGTTCTGGTTGAACAAGCCGCCCAGCGCCATCAGCATCAGGCTGACCGTGCAGTTCCCGCCGATGAAATTCCGGCCGCCCTTGACCAGCGAGTCCTTGATGACGTTCAGGTTCACCGGGTCGAGGATGATGACTGCGTCGTCCTTCATGCGCAGCGAGGAAGCCGCATCAATCCAGTAACCCTTCCAGCCGGCCGCGCGCAGTTTCGGGAACACCTCGTTGGTGTAATCGCCACCCTGGCACGTAATGATGACGTCGCACTTTTTCAGGTCGTCGATGCTTGTCGCATCCTTGAGTTTCGTCTCGTTTTTCGCGAACGACGGCGCATTGCCGCCCGCATTGCTGGTGCTGAAAAACACCGGTTCGATCAGGTCGAAATCGCCTTCCTGCTGCATGCGTTGCATCAGGACGCTGCCGACCATGCCGCGCCAACCAACGAGACCTACGTTCATGACTAACCTTTTTTGTGGACACTTCCCCGCTTGGGCCAGACCCTCCGCCGGCGTGACCGCGCGGGGAAGATGGGCGGGCACGACAGGCGATCAGCGGAACGTGATCGTTTTGAGGGAAATGGTTTTCGTAATGCGTTTGGACAGCGCAACCGTACCGGCAAGCGTGTTCAAAAGCGTAATGGCGAGACGAGCCGTGCGGGCGCCTGAGCTAAAACCGCCGCATGAAATCGAGTCCAGAGAGATTGAAGAGATCTTCGCCATAACAAAAGAGTCTACACGATAACCCGCATATTCGTCCCTGCGCGTGAGTGTTTCGCGCCGTTTTGACGTGGTTCGTGCGGTAAAAGCGACGAATCGAGATGAAATATCGCGATCGGCGGCATCCGGCAAAGACGTCCGCCGCGAGAGGCTTTTCCACCGGAATTTTTCGCCGGCACGTGCGACCGACTCGTCCGATGAAAAAGCCCGTTGCCGGATTTAAAGCGCCGCGATCACCGCGTCGCCCATTTCCTTCGTGCCGACGGTACGGCCGTCCGGCGTCGCGATATCGCCAGTACGCAGGCCCTGCGCGAGCACCTTCTTCACCGCCGTTTCGATCCGGTCGGCCTGGTCGGCCTTGCCGAGCGAATATCGCAGCATCATGGCGGCCGAGAGGATCGTCGCCAGCGGATTCGCCACGCCCTTGCCCGCGATATCCGGCGCCGAACCATGCGACGGCTCGTACAGACCCTTGTTGTTTTTATCGAGCGAGGCGGACGGCAACATGCCGATGGAACCCGTCAGCATGGCGGCTTCGTCGGAGAGAATGTCGCCGAACATGTTGCCGGTCACCACCACGTCGAACGCCTTCGGCGCCTTCACCAATTGCATGGCCGCGTTGTCCACGTACATGTGCGACAACTCGACGTCCGGATATTCCTTCGATACATCGATCATCACGTCGCGCCAGAATTGCGATGTCTCCAGCACGTTGGCTTTATCGACGCTCGTCAGCTTCTTCGCGCGCTTTTGCGCAGCCTGAAACGCCACGTGCGCAATCCGGCGCACTTCCGGCTCCGAATAACGCATGGTGTCGAAGCCTTCCTTCGCGCCTTCGAACAAGCCATCCGGCGATGAACGCACGCCGCGCGGCTGGCCGAAATAGATATCGCCGTTCAGTTCACGAATGATCAGGATATCCAGCCCCGCCACAATCTCCGGCTTCAGCGACGAAGCTGCCGTCAGTTGCGGATAACAAATGGCCGGACGGAAGTTCGCAAACAATTGCAGGTGCTTGCGCAGACCCAGGATGGCCTGCTCCGGACGCAGCGCACGTTCGAGCGAATCGTATTTCCAGTCGCCCACGGCGCCGAACAGGATTGCATCCGATGCTTTCGCTAGTGCGAGCGTCGCTTCCGGCAGCGGATATCCGCTCGCCTCGTAGCCCGCGCCGCCGACCGGCGCTTCTTCGAGCTCGAACTTTTCGTCGAGCGCGTTCAGGACCTTGACGGCTTCCTTGATGATCTCCGGACCGATTCCATCGCCGGGCAGCACTGCAATCTTCATGGTGTTTCCTTCCTTTTCTTGTTAATCCGAGCCTGTTCGTACTTACACGTACTTCTTCGCATTTAGCCGACGAGGCGGTTATTCAGCCACGGCTGCTTCGTGAGACGCTCGTTTTCGAACTGACGGATCTTGTCGGCGTGACGCAGCGTGAGCGCGATGTCGTCGAATCCGTTCAGCAGGCAGAATTTGCGGAAGCCCGGCACTTCGAACGGGTATGCCGTGCCGTCGCCGGTCAGCACGAGCTGGCGCTCCAGATCGACCGTCAGCTTGAAGCCGTTGAACGCGTAGGTTTCGTTGAACAGCTTGTCGACCTGGCTTTCGGTCAGGACGATCGGCAGCAGGCCGTTCTTGAAGCAGTTGTTATAGAAGATGTCCGCAAAGCTTGGCGCGATGATCGCGCGGAAACCGTACTGGTCCAGCGCCCACGGTGCGTGCTCGCGCGAGCTGCCGCAGCCGAAATTCTTGCGCGTCAGCAGGATTGACGCGCCCTGGTAGCGCGGCTGGTTCAGCACGAAATCCGGATTCAGCGGCCGGTTCGAGTTGTCCTGGCCCGGCTGACCGACATCGAGATAACGCCATTCGTCGAACGCGTTCGGGCCGAAACCCGTGCGCTTGATCGACTTCAGAAACTGCTTCGGGATGATCGCGTCCGTGTCGACATTGTCGCGATCGAGCGGCGCGACGAGCCCGCTATGTACGATGAATTTTTCCATGATGCTTTACCGGTTTGCGGTTTGGTTAGCTTGACCGTTTTTTGGAGCCGCTTACTTGTCGGCCGCGTTGCTGATCGAGTTGCCGAGGTGATGCAGATCCTCGCCAAAGCCGTGGACCGTATTGCAGCCCGCGACGCCGGCAACGACAGCGATGAACCCCAGCACAATAAGGACGCGCTTCATGTCAGTTCGCGGATATCGACGAAATGACCTTCGATAGCAGCAGCCGCTGCCATCGCCGGGCTTACCAGGTGCGTACGGCCGCCTGCGCCCTGACGCCCTTCGAAGTTCCGGTTCGACGTGGAGGCGCAGCGCTCGCCCGGCTCCAGCCGGTCGGCGTTCATGGCGAGGCACATCGAGCAGCCGGGTTCGCGCCACTGGAAGCCTGCGTCGAGGAACACTTTGTCGAGCCCTTCGCGTTCCGCCTGCGCCTTCACGAGACCGGAACCCGGCACGACCATGGCCAGCCGGATGTTCGACGCCACGCGGCGGCCCAGCGTCTTCACCACATACGCGGCAGCCCGCAAGTCTTCGATCCGAGCATTCGTGCACGAGCCGATGAAAATCTTGTCCGGCTTGATCGACTGCATGGGTGTGTTGGGTTCGAGCGCCATGTACTTCAGCGCGCGTTCGATGGCATCGCGCTTGATTGGGTCCTTTTCGCGTTCGGGATCCGGCACGCGGCCGTCAATGGACGTCACCATTTCCGGCGACGTGCCCCACGTCACTTGGGGCACGATTTCAGCGGCGTTCAGCTCCACCACGCGGTCAAACTTCGCGCCGGGATCGGACGTGAAGGTGCGCCAATAGGTGGCTGCCTGCTCGAATTCCGCGCCATGCGGCGAGTACGGACGATCTTTCAGGTAGTTGATGGTGGTGTCATCGACCGCCACCATCCCGGCCCGGGCACCCGCTTCGATAGCCATGTTGCAGACCGTCATGCGGCCTTCCATGGACAACGCCCGGATGGTCGAGCCGCCAAATTCGATGGCGTAGCCATTGCCGCCCGCCGTACCAATCTTGCCGATGATGGCCAGCACGATGTCCTTCGCGGTGCAGCCGCGCGGCAGCGGTCCTTCGACCTTGACGAGCAAGTTCTTGCTCTTCTTTTGCAGCAGGGTCTGCGTGGCGAGGACGTGCTCGACTTCCGACGTGCCAATGCCATGCGCCAGCGCGCCGAACGCGCCGTGGGTGGAGGTATGCGAGTCGCCGCAAACGATGGTCATGCCCGGCAGCGTGGCGCCCTGTTCCGGCCCGATGATGTGCACAATGCCCTGGCGCAGGTCGTTCATCTTGAACTGCGTGATGCCGTAGGCGTCGCAGTTGTTATCGAGCGTGTCCACCTGCAGCTTCGAGATGGGGTCCGCGATGCCGTGCGAACGGTCGGTCGTCGGCACGTTGTGATCCGACACCGCCAGGTTCGCACTGATCCGCCACACCGGCCGTTCGGCCAGTTTCAGACCCTCGAACGCTTGCGGGCTGGTCACTTCGTGGAGCAAATGACGGTCGATGTAGAGGATTGACGTACCGTCTTCCTCGGTGTGGATCACATGCGAGTTCCACAACTTGTCGTACAGGGTCTGGGCCATGGTCTTTTCAGGTGTTGTGACTGCGGGGGTGTTTTTTGGTTTGATGATTATGCCACGCAGGATAGCGCATTGCGCTAGTCATTCAAGAAAAAACTGATATAAAACAGTGAGTTAGGGTAGTAGTGGAGCTACCTGTATGGGGAGTACCGGGATGGGCGGATCAACCGAAATGCAGAAAAGAATCAGCCGTTTAGCCGCGCTGCCGACCGATTAAGGAAGTAAATCAGGAGAAGTCAGCCGCACGGAATAAACGGCCTGACGAAGGAGCCTCGAATTCGATATCGGCGGCGTCTGGAGCAGCTAACTTATCTTCGTCGTCGTGCTCCTCGTGCCGTCGATTTTTTCGACCACGCGTACGGGTCGGTAGAAAGCCGGTTTGTCGTTGCCTACCGCCGGGACGGATTCATAGCTGATGTCAGTGGCGGGTGTGACGCCGTCCACCACGGGCTGCGTCGTGCGGATCAGCAACTTGTCTGAATACACACGCGTGGATATCTTTCCCCTGCCGTCTTCTGAAGTAGCGAGATTGCCCGTCTGCATTTCATAGGTAAAGCGCTGAGTCAGCACCGGATCGTTAGTGCCGGGCCGGGGAAACTGAGATATCGTCCGAATATTATGTTCACATGGGACAAGGAAGCATCCCTGATCGAGATAGGTATATTCGATTCGATTCTTCTCAGGACGTGTTTCGCGGACGAGCCGGTTCTGACCGTCATAGTCTTTAATTGTCCAGTTACCCATAGAATCGCCGATCTGCAGCAAATTACCCTCGCCGTCAAAGTAATTTGCATGGCTAGATCCCCCAGGACCCACTTCCTCACTCCGAGAACCCGCGAAATAGTAGTCGTATCGGTTACCCGCGGCGCTCGTCTGCGTCTGCACCCGGCCTAGCGTGTCATAGGTATTACTGACGACCGCGGTATTCGGGAACCCAGGTTGATAGAATTTCGTCATCCGTCCCGGCTGGCCGTACTCGAAGCGAGTTGTGAACCCATCTGGATCGGTCTCGCTAACGAGATTGTCATTGCCGTCGTACGCGTAGCGAACCGTCTGCTGCGGACTACTGACGCTTTGCAAACGGTTATTCGCGTAAGCGAGCGTCAAGCTCCGTCCGACACTGTTGTCCACGCGCGTTAGCAGGTCGCCGCTCCAAGTAAAGCTTATTTGTCGCCTATCCGGGTGAATGTATGAGCTTACCTTGTCGAGATTAAACGTGTAGTACCCGCCGCCAAGGGTCGTATACTTGGCGGTATTGCCAATAATACTCAGCGAAACAGGCTTGCCGGGCGGCGGACTGAACCTCCCGTCAGGCAACCGCACGAACACCTCGCTGTTCATGCCGAAACTCGCAGTCCGGGTATTGTTGATCAACTGATCGCCGAGCCAATCTTGAGCCACCACCGCAACCAGATACTTTTGCGCAGAAGGATGCGGATCGTTTAGCGCGTCGAGCGACACCTTGTGTTCAACAATCGCCGCGACTGCGTCAAGCGCGAGTCGGTCGCCCAGCCCAAGAAAGCCATCGGATCCGGTGCGCAGGCGAATGTCGTAATTGTGGGTCCAGCCTTTGCCGAGAGGCCCGCTCTGATTCTTCATCCCGCTGCTGTAAAGGCGTTGGAAGTTCAGCCTGTCAGGCCCATCGCCGTACCCGGTTCTGACGTCCTGATGCTCGTATAGGAAATTCCCAAGCACCATATCGATCGGGTCGCCACGTACCTTGTCTAAGCCACCGAAATTGACTTGGCTTTCCGGTGACTTTAGCTTGCTTGCAGCATTGTTGTAGGTAATAGCAGAACTTGCCTCCGTAGGAAAACCGCCGGAAAATCCCCCGCTGATAATCGAACCAAGCGCCCGCGGGTAGCCATCGCCAAGGACGAAATATCCAATGCCGTTCCAACTGCCGTTGGTCATCTTGCAATCACGCGGAATCAACAACCGATTGCCCTGGTCCACATAATCTTGGAAGTTGCTGAGATGGGCCTCACAGCCGCGAAGTTCTGGCTTAATCACAGTCGCATAATGGCCGCCGCCACTATCGTAAATTCTCACTCCCTGCTTTATCGCAGCGGCGAGCAACTTAATGGTAGATACCGCAGACACTCCCGAGGTCTGCGCAACCACCGTTGACTCAAGTATCGACATATGCATCGCATTGCTATCGAAGACTGCGTTCTCCAGAGTGCCGTTGCCGTCCATCTGGGTGATCGACATCATGTTGCTGGGCAGATCAACGTAGGCGCCCTGGTAGAAACCGGCGATGCCGACTTGATGCTGCTGAACCATGTGCGCATTCGCAAGTCTCTCAGTGATCGAGGCGCTGGCGTTTGTCTGCGCTAGCCACTGCGCTCCCAATACACCAAGGCTCGCACCCAGCACAGCTTCGCTGTTGTCGGGATTACCCGCCGCGCGGACGTTTTCCAGATTTTTAAGATAGTTTTGCGAAAGCCCACGGCCGGTTCTGCCCCAGCCGTTGACGATCAAGTAGGTGCCACCACCCCGGATGTGCTGCTCGAACGCGTGGTCGGATCGGTCGCTGCCATATGCGTTGTGCGACACCCCGAAACGAACGACACTGTCCGCCCCCGGCGCGACGGGGCTCCCCGCCGCGCCTATTGTTTGTCCGTCAAGTTTGAGAACTGGCTGGTGCGACGCGTTATACGTGATCGTCAAAAGCTTGCCGTAGATGGCATCCGAGGTAAATCTCTGATCGATGCCTTGATAAAGCACGCGCACTGTCGGCTTGAGGCCGATCGGAACATCAACTAACTCTTCGGTCGGCCAACTTGCGTCAAGCAATGGGTTGCTGATCTGCCTGAGTCTACCGGAGAAGTCTGGGATAATCGACTTGCCGCCGATGACGTCACTGAGAGTAGCGGCCGGCTTGTTTACCCGGATCCATTGAGCGAGATTCCCCGCGAGAACGTTTATACCGCCGCTCGTCATGCTGAGGGAGTCTACTATTCCAGCGACATCAGGCGTGCCTATGAAAGGGTTGGGCAATCCGGGACCGGGCGTCCAGCCCTCTCCAGTTACACCGCCCAGAAAGCGGGCTGCATTATATTGGGCCGCCACGTTCAGGTCTACACCAGGCTTCATTGTGTGCGGCTTATAGCTAGGATCGAACGTAAACCAGGTGCCACCAATATTAGCTTTCACCCACATATGCTCGATCGAGATGCTGGTCATCGCGACGCTCGACCCCGGGCAATTCCCCTCGCGCGGAGGGCTCACGCTGTGGACCGGGATTTGAGTTTGGTCCATCAGATTCAAGACTGCGCACAGGTTGGTGGTAGGCAACCCATACCAACCCGCGAACTGTTGTGCACTGAGCTTGATCGTGCCTTTGACAAACCGTGCTTCGTACCCGGACAGGAGCAGCAGCCATACCATCAATCGAGACTGGTCGAACGCGCTACCGTAGTTATCGATCACCGCACCGAGTGCGCCTTTGTGTATGCCCCGTACCGGATCGATCTCAATGTTGTTCCGAACATACTGGTAAATCAGGTCCGGGTCATAGCGCAACGCGCGGGCCAACTCCTCGACCGACGCAGGTCCAGGCGGGGCGTTGTTCGTTACAACACCGTTCGCAGCGGTGACGCCGAAACTGCGCAGCAGTCCTTCCTTAGGTGGATCGAAGTTTTGCAGATGAATTTCTTCCGAAGGAGCGTGCGTGCGCTCCAGGTTGAGTTTCGGGAGTGTTTCGATCGTGCCATTGCCGTTAATTCCCACCGGGAGTTCGCGGCCCACTCGTTCGTCATGAGTGCCTGCTTCGGCTGGGGCGAACGGGGGCATTAACGCTCTGATACTGTTCGGCTGTGGAGCAAATTCCCGGTCAGCCGAAGTGGCTGTGGCCCTTAACAACTTTGACGTGGTCGACTCCAGCCTGCGGCGAATGAGCGGCTGTTGCGAAGCTTGCTGCGCGCTCGAGGCCGCGTCGCTTTCAACGACTGCAGGCATGGTGCTCGGAAACTGCGCATCGCCTGCTTCGGCGGTGCCTACAAAAAGAGCCAGCATGCCCAGCAACGTCCCAAGTACAGTACGCCGAACCGACTTTCGTTCTCGGATAACAAGGCGACTAGCCGCACGGGTATCCATTGATGCAGCATCCGGCATCGAAATCTCCTCGAAATTTATTGGTGTCTTAGATTGCTGTCTGCTGTTCGAAAATTCGCGTGCGCAGCCCCGCCTCCCCTTTTCGGACGGGATGAATTCAGTTGTTCAGAAGTATTCGGACCAACCAGGCGCAGGCCCTATCTTCACGCTGTTGAAACCGCGCAAACGGGATTGCAAACAGCGCTGCCGATGGGTCCCGCTGCCCGTCTGGCGCACACGGTTGGGATCTCACTTACGTCGTCATGCTGCTCTTAACGATGCTACGGTTACCAGCAGCGTCGTAGTAGTAATCTATGGTCTTGCTTTTCAAGCCGTCGTTGTAGGTGGCTTTGGTCAGCCTTCCCAGTGCGTCATAAGTGTAGGTAACGTCGCTGGCGGAAAACGCCGCTGCTGCAAACGATAGCGATGCGATGCTAACTACGAAACCCGCGACCTGCCGTATCCCTGCACGCCGCAACCGGCAACGACCTGCATTGAGTTCTTTTCCCTGCCATACTTTTTCTGATCCTCTACTCATCGACATGGCAAAATCCCTTTTTGATTTCTGTCGGTCATAGCCCGCATCGGAGCGCAACGAGTCGGTCACCCTCTCACTTCAGCGTCGACGCAGTAGTTCCTCATGGGTCTCGTGACTTACCCCGTTTCACCAGTTCGCGATATACGCATTACTAAACGACTACGAATCTTACATGCAACCTACCGACTCCATCAATGTATATGTCGTCTATCAATTAGAAATCCGAAAGACATCAATAACAGTCCATATAATTTGTCACAAAGAGTGGAAAGATATTGCTAATACGCTAAATTACCTGCAATAATTCATCTGCGATCCTAAATAATAAAATAATTTAACAATTCGTAGTATCCTGAGAAACTGGATGATCTGCTGCGCGACCCGCGTTATCCAGTGATACGCCGGTATCTGCGCAGGCTCTATCCAGATCGGATCACCGGAGATGCATTCATGTCGATTGCCGCCCCTGGCGACGGTGTGATGGGTGTGCACAGCGCTTCGCTGCGCACACCGGTCAAGACGGCCGGATTCCCTGAGAATCAGACGACATTCGCAGCGGCGCGAAGTTACCAGCAGTGGAAGTTTACGTATGCGCCATGAAGCTATAGCAGCACAATGCAAAACGCCCCAACGATTGACCCGTTGGGGCGTTTCTTAACCCGCTGTACATCGTGCAGCAATCCTTCCCGCGCAAGCCAGCGCTACACCTTACCGCTTATCAATCGCCTTCGCTTCGCGCGGCGTTTCACCAATAAACAATTGACGCGGACGGCCAATCTTCTGCTCCGGATCGGCGATCATTTCGTTCCACTGTGCAATCCAGCCCACCGTCCGCGCCATTGCGAACACGCACGTAAACATGGCCGTCGGAATGCCCAGTGCGCGCTGAACAATACCCGAATAGAAGTCCACATTCGGATACAGCTTACGCGACACAAAATACTCGTCTTCCAGCGCGATCTTTTCCAGCGCCATGGCCAGCTTGAACAACGGGTCATCATGCAGACCGAGCTCTTCAAGCACTTCATGACACGTTTCACGCATCAGCTTCGCGCGCGGATCGTAGTTCTTATAAACGCGATGCCCGAAGCCCATCAGCTTCACGCCCGAATTCTTGTCCTTGACCTGCTTGATGAACTCAGGAATGTTGTCGACAGAGCCGATCTCTTCCAGCATGTTCAGCGCAGCTTCATTCGCACCGCCATGCGCCGGGCCCCAGAGACAAGCAATCCCCGCAGCAATACAAGCAAACGGATTCGCACCCGACGACCCGGCCAGACGCACGGTCGACGTGGACGCATTCTGCTCATGGTCCGCATGCAGGATCAGGATCCGGTCCAGCGCGCGCACGAGCACGTCGTTGACCTTGTACTCTTCGCACGGGTTCGAGAACATCATGTGCATGAAGTTCGCGCTGTACGACAGGTCGTTCTTCGGATAAACGAACGGCTGGCCGATCGTGAACTTGTACGCCATCGCCACCAGCGTGGGCAGCTTCGCGATCATGCGAATAGCCGACACTTCACGATGACGCGGGTCGTTGATATTCAGCGAGTCGTGATAGAACGCCGACAGTGCACCGACAGCCGCCACGAGCACCGCCATCGGGTGTGCATCGCGACGGAAACCGCGGTAGAAGAAATGCATCTGCTCGTGAACCATCGTGTGCTTCGTGACGGTTTCAACGAAGTCAGCCTTCTGTTGGACCGTCGGCAGATCGCCGTGCAGCAGCGCGTAGCAGGTCTCCATGAAGTCAGCCTTGACCGCGAGTTCCTCAATCGGATACCCGCGATACAGCAACTCGCCCTTGTCGCCGTCGATGTACGTAATTGCGGAATTGCACGCCGCCGTCGACATGAAGCCCGGATCGTACGTGAACTTGCCGGTCTGGCCGTACAGCTTGCGGATGTCGATTACGTCCGGGCCCAGGGTGCCCTTGTAGATCGGCATTTCAACGCTCGGCGAGTTGTCGCTGAACGATAGCGTGGCTTTAACATCTGACGGGGTCATAGCACATCCTCAATCGAAGTATGGAAACAGGTTTTCGATAATTCGCACGACACTTGCACGACCGCATGGGCTGGCTTAGTGAACTAACTCAGGCAGAGCGCAGCATCTCCAGCACGCGGGTCATATCCGGCGAGGCCAGTTCGCCATCCGGTTCCTTGCGTGCCAGCAGCAAGTCCATCAGGTCGTTGTCGCTCAGTTCCAGCAGTTGCGTCAGCACACCAACGTCCGCGTCACTGAGGTCATGCTCATATCGGCTGAAAAAACGCTCGAAGATCAGATCGTTTTCCAGCAGACCGCGCCGCGCGCGCCAGCGAAGGCGTGCGCGGCGTAGAGGGTCGGACTGATGCCCGGAGTCATTCATGACACAAGTCCTTCTCAGACAGCGCGGCGCACCATCAATTCTTTAATCTTGCCAATGGCCTTCGTAGGATTCAGTCCCTTCGGGCACACATCGACGCAATTCATGATCGTATGGCAACGGAACAGACGGTACGGATCTTCCAGGTTGTCGAGACGTTCACCTGTCGCTTCGTCACGGCTGTCCGCAATGAATCGATAGGCTTGCAACAAGCCCGCCGGACCCACGAACTTGTCCGGGTTCCACCAAAAGCTCGGGCATGAAGTCGAGCAGCTAGCACAAAGAATGCACTCGTACAGGCCGTCAAGTTCGTCGCGCTCTTCAGGCGTTTGCAGACGCTCTTTTTCCGGCGGCGGCGTGTCGTTGATCAGGTACGGCTTGATCGAGTGATACTGGTTGAAAAACTGCGTGAAATCGCAAATCAGGTCACGCACGACGGGCAAGCCCGGCAGCGGACGCAGCACGATCTTCTGCGGCAGGTCATTCATGTTCTGCAAGCAGGCCAGACCGTTCTTGCCGTTGATATTCATGGCGTCCGAACCGCACACGCCCTCACGGCACGAACGGCGGAACGACAGCGTTTCGTCGACCGACTTCAGCTTCAGCAGCGCGTCCAGCAACATGCGCTCATGCGAGTCGATCTCGATCTCGTACGTCTGCATGCGGGGCGCCGCGTCCTTGTCCGGATCGTAGCGGTAGATTTCAAAAGTACGCTTTGCCATTTCGATTCCTTTGCCTTAGAAGGTACGCGCTTTCGGCGGCACCGATTCGACCGTCAGCGGCGTCATGTGCACCGGCTTGTAGTCGAGCTTGTCGCCTTCGCTGAACCACAGCGTGTGCTTCATCCAGTTGTCGTCGTCGCGATGTTCGAAGTCGCTGTGCGCATGCGCGCCGCGGCTTTCCTTGCGCGCTTCGGCCGAGATCATGGTGGCACGCGCCACTTCGATCAGGTTCGCCAGTTCCAGCGCCTCGACCTTCGCGGTGTTGAACACCTTCGACTTGTCCTTCAGATGCACATGCTTCACGCGCTCGGACAATTCCTTGACCTTGTCCACCCCTTCCGCCAGCAGCTTCGACGTGCGGAACACGCCGGCATGCGCCTGCATGGTCGAGCGGATGTCGCCCGCGATCGATTGCGTGTATTCACCCGACGACGACTTCTCCAGCACGGCGAGGCGTTCAAGCGCGGCGTCGGCGGCATCGGCCGGCAGCGGCTTGTGTTCCTTCATTTCCAGCGCATGCTTGATGATGTGGTTGCCGGCCGCGCGGCCGAACACCACCAGGTCCAGCAGCGAGTTCGTGCCAAGACGGTTCGCGCCGTGCACCGACACGCACGAGCATTCGCCGACCGCGTAGAAGCCGTTGACCGGCTCTTCATAGCCGCCCTTCAGCGTGCCCACGACCTGGCCGTGAATGTTCGTAGGAATGCCGCCCATCTGGTAGTGGATGGTCGGCACGACTGGGATCGGTTCCTTGATGCAGTCGACGTTCGCGAACTTCATCGCGATCTCGCGGATCGACGGCAGCCGCTTCATGATGGTCTCGGCGCCAATATGCGACAGGTCCAGCAAGACGTGGTCCTTGTTCGGACCCACACCGCGGCCTTCCTTGATTTCCTGGTCCATCGAGCGCGAAACGAAATCGCGCGGCGCCAGATCCTTCAGCGTCGGCGCGTAGCGCTCCATGAAGCGTTCGCCGTCAGAATTGCGCAGGATCCCGCCTTCGCCACGGACGCCTTCGGTAATCAGCACGCCCGCACCGGCCACGCCGGTCGGGTGGAATTGCCAGAATTCCATGTCCTGCAAGGCGATGCCCGAACGGGCCGCCATGCCAAGTCCGTCGCCGGTATTGATGAACGCGTTGGTCGATGCCGCGAAGATCCGGCCCGCGCCGCCCGTGGCGAACAACGTGGTCTTGCCTTCGAGAATGTGGACGTCGCCGGTTTCCATTTCCATGGCGGTCACGCCGAGCACGTCGCCGTCGGCGTCGCGGATCAGATCCAGCGCCATCCATTCAACGAAGAAGTGCGTCTTGGCTGCGACGTTCTGCTGGTACAGCGTGTGCAGCAATGCATGGCCGGTACGGTCCGCGGCGGCGCAAGCGCGCTGCACCGGCTTTTCACCGTAGTTCGCCGTGTGGCCGCCGAACGGACGCTGATAGATCGTGCCGTCCGCGTTACGGTCGAACGGCATGCCCATGTGTTCGAGTTCGTAGACGGCGCCGGGCGCTTCACGGCACATGAATTCGATCGCATCCTGGTCGCCGAGCCAGTCAGAGCCCTTGATGGTGTCGTAGAAGTGGTAATGCCAGTTGTCTTCGCTCATGTTGCCGAGCGACGCGCCAATACCGCCTTGGGCCGCAACGGTGTGCGAACGCGTCGGGAAGACCTTCGACAGCACCGCAACCGACAAGCCGGCGCGGGCGAGTTGCAGCGACGCGCGCATGCCCGAACCACCTGCACCCACGATCACGACGTCGAAACGGCGACGCGGCAGGGACGTTTTAATTGCAGCCATTCTTTACACTCTCCAGAGAATCTGTGCCGCGTAGCCGACGCATCCGACCAGCCAGAGGATTGTTAGTGCCTGCAGGAACAGGCGCAGCCCCATGGGCTTGACGTAGTCCATCCAGATGTCGCGAATGCCGACCCACGCGTGATAAAAGAGCGAGAGCAAGGCCACGAAGGTGGCGAGCTTCATCCATTGCATGGCGAAAATGGATGCCCAGCCGTCATACGAAAAATCACGCGCGCCGAAAAACCAGAACAGCAGGACCAGCGTGTAAAGGGCCATCACGACGGCGGTAATGCGTTGCGCCAGCCAGTCGCGCAAACCGTAGTGCGCGCCAACGACGAGGCGCTTGGGACCAATTCGGTTGTTGTTGTTCGCTGCCATTCTCAGAAGGCTCCAAAGAGTTTAAGCGCAACGACGATTGTCAGCAGAGATGACACCACGAGCACGACGATGGACGTCTGCTTGCCGCCTTCCTTGCTCACTGCGCGATGGGTATCGAGCAGCAGGAAGCGGATGCCGGCGCAAAAGTGGAACAGGAAGGACCACGAAAGCACGAGGACGACGATCTTGACGAGGGGATTGGCGAGAAAGCCCTTGAAGCTGTCGAAACTGATCTCCGACGTCAGGCTTTGGTCCAGCAGATAGAGCAGAAACGGCAGCGATACGAATAGAAGCAGACCACTGATGCGATGAAGAATCGACACCTTTCCCGCTAGTGGCAAGCGGTAGGTTGCTAGCTGAGCAATTCCGATATTCCGGTACTCAGGTCTTGGTTTTTTTACGGCTTCAGCCATGCTAGACCCCAACTTTGTTATCACACTAGTCCGCGATTTTAGCGCCTTTTTATATCGCGCTGCAGCGAAATGCCGCGCAAGAGGCTATTGCAAATCGCGTGAGAAAAGCTTTACGGCACCGCCTGGGTTCGCCGCGAAGCCGTCCACGTCCCGTTCAACTCAAATCGTTTTGATAGTAATAGCCGTTCGTGACATACCACCCGCGCCGCACTTCCACCGGCCGGTCGCCATACGTGTATGACACCCGCTCGACCGACAACAACGGTGACCCGATTGCCACGCCAAGCAGTTTGGCGACCGCGTCGTCCGCGCCCACCGCCCTGATTTTCTCCGATGCCCGGATCATGCGCGTCCCGAATTCCGCTTCGAACATTGCATAAAGCGGGCCTTTGTAATCTGCCAGGCGCTCAGCCGTCAGCCCGCGGAAAACCGCGCCGGGTAACCAGATTTCGTCGAAGACGGTGGTTTCGCCGTCGAATTGCAGCAAGCGTTTGATACACACGACCGGGTCGGCCGGCTTCAGGTCCAGTTGGCGAGCGATCTCGGCGGGTGCGCGCAAACGGCGGCACTCCAGCAGTCGGCTCACGTGGGGATGAAGGTCGCCGTCTTCCGGCAGCAGCCGGAGAAAGCGGAACTGTACGCGATCTTCGTTGTGCGTTGCAACAAATGTGCCCTTGCCCTGACGGCGCACGAGCAGGTTGTCGGCGGCGAGTTCATCGATGGCTTTGCGCACCGTCCCCTGGCTCACCTTGTAGCGGGCAGCCAGTTCGACTTCGCTGGGGATCATTTCGCCGGGCTTCCATTCGCCCGATTCAAGCCCCTGGGTAATCAGGGCCTTGATCTGCTGGTATAGCGGGCTGAACGTTGGCGACGAAGCGGGCACGACTTCCGTCGCGCCGGCCGCGCCGGGAAGGTTCGTGGTGCTCGCTGGGTTCGAATTCATGCGCGCATTTCATCATAAAGCGCCAAGTCGCGTCTAGCGTTTTCCCGGGTATTCATATGTCTTATATAAGACATATGATACGGTTGACTTTGACCTGATCGAATCCTACACTCCTTGGCGAGCAAGGGTTTGCGGGATGCTGCGCGTTTCATGCGGCTGACCCGGTGCGTCGGTCAGTCAATGCTGGCTACCCGAACGCCACGAGAACTCCCTACCGCTCACCGCTTCAAGCCGAACGGCTTTCGTGTTCGCTGCCGCTGCCAGTGCCCCGCCCTTGCAACGCCCGCGCGCCCTCGAAAACGCGACGCATGAGGCACGAGACGTTAGGCGGCGGTGAACCAGCAGGATCCAGTGCAAAATCCCATGCTCGCCTTGCCAGATTTCCAGCACGAGGGTTGGGCTGCGATTGCCGGCATGCTACCGGAAAGACAATGACAATCTCGCTTCAGGCGCGACGCCATTGGGTTTCGGAGCAACCCGCGCAGTTCGATTCACTTGCTTCATCAACGCTTCGCGTAACGCGCCTAAAATGGCGTTTTTCCCTAGCGTTTCACGCACCGTTCAGGAGTGTTCTCAATGGCTAAGTCCGCAAAGCGCGTTGCCGTCACCGGCGCCGCAGGTCAAATCGGTTACTCGTTGCTGTTCCGCATCGCCAATGGCGACCTGCTGGGCAAGGATCAGCCGATCATCCTTCAGTTGCTCGACCTGCCGCAGGCGCAAGGCGCCGTCAAGGGCGTAGTCATGGAACTGGAAGACTGCGCGTTCCCGCTGCTGGCCGGCGTGGTCGTGACCGACGACCCGAAGGTCGCATTCAAGGACGCCGACGTCGCGTTGCTGGTCGGCGCCCGTCCCCGTTCGAAGGGCATGGAGCGTAAGGACCTGCTGTCCGCCAACGCCGAGATCTTCACGGTGCAAGGCAAGGCGCTCAACGACGTGGCAAGCCGCGACGTGAAGGTGCTCGTGGTCGGCAACCCGGCCAACACGAACGCCTACATCGCAATGAAGTCGGCGCCGGATCTGCCGAAGAAGAACTTCACGGCCATGCTGCGCCTCGACCACAACCGTGCGCTGTCGCAACTGGCGTCGAAGTCGGGCAAGCCGGTCGCATCGATCGAAAAGCTGGCTGTGTGGGGCAACCACTCGCCGACCATGTACCCGGATTTCCGTTTCGCCACCGTGGATGGCCAATCGTTGACCAAGCTGATCAACGACGACGAATGGAACCGCAACACGTTCATCCCGACCGTCGGCAAGCGCGGCGCGGCGATCATTGAAGCGCGTGGTCTGTCGTCGGCCGCGTCGGCAGCCAATGCGGCTATCGACCACGTGCATGACTGGCTGCTCGGCACGAACGGCAAGTGGGTCACCATGGGCATTCCGTCTGATGGTTCGTACGAAATCCCGGAAGACATCATCTACGGCGTTCCCGTGACGTGCGAAAACGGCGAATACAAGCGCGTGGAAGGCCTGGAAATCGACGCGTTCTCGCGCGAGAAGATGACCGGCACGCTGAACGAATTGCTCGAAGAGCGTGATGGCGTTGCGCATCTGCTGGGCAAATAAGCGGGTCTGGCAGTCTTTGCGTTTCACGCGAGCGCCTGGCAACCAAGGCCGTCGCTCGCTGCTGATTCGAGTGCGTTTGGTGTTTGACGTTTGACATAACGTCCGAACCCACCCGAATCCGCGGTTTCCACCCTCTTTACATGCAACCCGACGCCGACGATGCGCGCTCTCACCCCCGCCGAAGTCCTGTTTGAAGGCGACGTTCCACCCGCTGTGATGCCCCCTTGCGATCACTATGCAGGCAGCGAAAAGCTGATCAGGAAATCGCTCGCCCTGCAGGCGCAACTCGGCCCGGTATTCGACGTCACGCTCGATTGCGAGGACGGCGCGCAAGTCGGTCAGGAAGCGTCGCACGCGGAACTGGTGGCATCGTTTCTCGGCAGCGAGGAGGACCGCTTCGGCCGCGTCGGCGTGCGGATTCACGACTTCCAGAACCGCGCATGGCGCGACGACGTGCGCATCATCCTGCGCGCCGCCAAAAAGGCGCCTGCCTATGTCACATGCCCCAAGATTCGCAGCGTCTTCGATGCCGCCGAGATGGTCGCGTTCATCGAAGCGTCGCGGTGCGAGTTTGGGATCAAGCACGCCATTCCGTGTCACCTGCTGATCGAAACGCATGGCGCGCTGGCAGAGGTCTTCGAACTCGCGGCGCTGCCGGGCGTTGAAGCACTCAGTTTCGGGCTGATGGATTTTGTGTCGGCACATAACGGCGCCATTCCCGATACCGCAATGCGCTCGCCCGGCCAGTTCGATCACCCGCTCGTGCGGCGCGCGAAGCTCGAGATCGCGGCAGCGTGCCACGCGCATGGCAAGGTGGCGTCGCATAACGTCTCCACGGAAGTGCGCGACATGAGCGTGGTCGCAGGCGACGCCCAGCGTGCCCGCAACGAGTTCGGCTATACGCGCATGTGGAGCATCCACCCGGATCAGATCCAGCCGATCGTCGATGCTTTCCTGCCGCGCAGCGATGAAATCGCGACCGCCACGGAGATCCTGCTGGCGGCGCAAAACGCGCAGTGGGGACCGACGCGGTATCAGGACACGTTGCACGATCGCGCAAGCTATCGGTATTACTGGTCGGTGCTGCGCCGCGCGAAAGCGTCGGCAAAGGCGCTGCCCGAAGGCGCGGAGACGCTTTTTTCACAAGACAAGTAACGCGTTCTACATATCAGGAGACTGGGTCGAATGAGCGATACGCTAGAGAAAGAAGCACCCGCCACCGGCGGTTTCAAGCCGAAGAAATCCGTCGCGCTCTCAGGCGTGACGGCAGGCAATACCGCGCTGTGCACCGTCGGCAAGACCGGCAATGACCTGCACTATCGGGGCTATGACATCCTCGATATTGCCGGGACCTCCGAGTTCGAGGAGATCGCGTATCTGCTCGTGCATGGCAAGCTGCCCACCGTTGCCGAACTCAAGACCTACAAGGCCAAGCTCAAGGGTCTGCGTGGCCTTCCCGCGAACCTGAAAGGCGCGCTCGAATGGATTCCCGCATCCGCTCACCCGATGGATGTAATGCGCACCGGCGTCTCCGTGCTCGGCACTGTGT
>NZ_FCOK02000020.1 GCF_001544555.2 Caballeronia udeis
CCCTTGCAGGTCCTCGTGGAATGGCGCGAGGACCGCGATGATTGATGACAGGTCATTGGCCAGTCGCTTGCAGTAAAGCACCCGGTCCTGATCGTCGATCACGGCGATCATGGCGTTATTCGAGTGCAAATCGATGCCGCTATACTTCATTTCAGCCTCCTGAACGGGTCGGTTGAGCTTGGCATCTCAACTGTAGACCCTGGCCGCCCCTTCTCTGGGCGGCCAGGAGGCCTTTCACATGATTATCAAATTAGGTTGACGTGCCTCCCCGTCGCTTCAAAAGCCGGAATTATGTGTGAGCGCCTTTCGTATTTCGAGGCGCTTCGACACTTAACTCTGACTGGGTTGGTAATGACGACTGCTTCGCCTGTTCGACCAAACAACACTCCTCCGCCGCCACAAAAGACCGATGACAGCTTACCTGCGCCGCTGAACTTTGCCTTCCCCTTCAAGAAGTCGGACGGCAAGGACTTTATCGATGAACACCAATTCAACGCGCTGCTCGCGCGCGAGAGCGGCGGCTTCTTTCCGGTTAGCGATTCGGGCATGTGGCACGGCGGCATGCACATCACCGCGGGCGGTGCGGGTGCATCGCTTGATCTAAAAAGCGGCGTGCGTTGCCTCGCCGATGGAGAGGTAGTTGCATACCGGGTTGATCGGGCGTACCCGGTAAGCGAACTGCCAGCGCTGGTTGGTAAATCCGCCGTCAAGGCGAAATACAGCACGGGCTTTGTGCTCGTTCGCCACACGACGGAATTTCCCCGCGGCACGAAGCTGACCTTCTTCAGCCTGTACATGCATCTCAAGAGTTTCGAGGAGTATCAGATAGACGCCTCGCTCAAGATGCCGTCGTATTGGACAAAGGTCTGGAAAGTGACGCCGTTTGCCAAGGATATTCCCAAGCCGGATGTGCATCGCGGGAAGGCTGCTGCGCGACAGATTGGACTGAACATCCGTTCCGCGCCCAGTGGTAAGTCCGTGATCGGCATCTTGCGCCAGGGCGCACAGGTGCAGATCGGCGCGCAAAAAGGTTCCTGGGGGCAGATTGCATCGATTGAATCGGGTGGTCCCGTCATCGCCGCGAACGTCGGCAGTTTCGCCGATCCAGAGGCCAACACCGGCTGGATATTTCTGGGCAAATCGCATGGCCATCAATTGTTGGAGGCAGTGCTGTCGGAGGCGCACTTCGATCGGGTTGTCGTGTTGCCTAAACCCGTCAAGATCAACGCGGGAGATCTGATCGGGCATCTGGGCCACTACGACCATTTAAGCGAGCCGAGTGCGGGCAACCGGATGGTGCACATCGAGGTGTTCTGCGATGAGAAGGTCAAGCCGTACATTGAGCATGGCCGGGCATGGGTCAAGAAAAACGTGTGGAAAATTGAGCCCACGATTTTGCGTATCGACAGGAAAGTGAAGCTCTATGCGGCGATGGGTCGGGAAGTCGCCGATGCGCCTCAAACGGGTGTCATCCAGATCTATCCACTTTCAGCGCTCGCACAGGGTCCGAAAGAGGATCAGTTCGAGGAAACGACCGCCGGCACAGATGGATCGAAGTTCCATTGGTGGAAGGTCGATAGCGCGGACGTCCGTCGCGCACCGATCTCCGGGTGGGTGCGCGAACAGAATCACGCGGGCGGAAGGGTGACGCGCGAAGCGGCGTGTACGTGGGTGGATTTCGAGATACACGAGGAAGCCCATGACCCGATGCATACGATGTTCGCCACGCCCAAGGCGTATCTGGATTATTGGCTCGATGCGGATGAGCCGGACGTACCTGCGCTGGCGAAGTTGAGTCCGCTTGCGGGGAAGGTTTATCGCTCGGTGTTTACCACGGGAAGCGGTTCACACGCGGCTGACGAGTTGCGCAAGGTGTCGCGGGATCCGTGGTTGCAGTTGCGGCTATCGCGGTTGATCGTGAAGCATGAGAGCGAATGGGCGAATCCGGGGAAGTGGAAGCGGTTGTACGAGTGGATTGAGCAACGTACTGGACATGATCCGGCGCATGAAGAGGAACAGAAGCGCATTGCGAAGCTGGTGTGGTGGGATGCGGTGAAGGGGAAGATCGAGGGGTTCCCGGAGTCGGCGGATGTGTTTCATATCTATCCGGTGGGGTTGGTGGGGAATTTCCGAAAGTTTGGCGGAAAAATTACGCTAGCGATGCTTAGCGCAATCTTCACGGAAGCATCTTTGGAGCAGCTTCAAGCTGTTGTTGACGAGCTGAATCCACGGTTGAAAGACTTTAATCTTGGATCTCGGCTTCGGCTTTCTCACTTTTTTGCGCAGATCCGTCAGGAAGCAGGGGTCGGTCTTAACACCACCGAAAACCTGAATTACCGAGCTGATGTTTTGACCCAAAAATTCGGCTATTTCAATTCGCACCGGGCCGATGCGGAAGTATATGGTCGAACAACGGAGCACTTAGCAGATCCCGAATCGATTGCGAACCGCGCATACGCTCATAGGATCGGCAATGGTTCCGTTGAGAGTGGGGACGGCTGGAAGTATCGAGGTCGCGGATTGAAGCAGCTCACAGGGAAGGCGAATTATCAAGGGTTTCAGAATTTTACCCGTCTCTGTGGACCGACGATACTGCGGACTTTATGTCTAATTCTGATCTTGTTGCTGAAATAAAATATGCGACACGCTCGGCGGTCTATTTTTGGATATCAAACGGGTTACCGGAACTAGCTGATGAAGGCTTTGCTGACAGTGTCGTCGATAAAATTACTGCAGTAATTAATTTAAAAACAGACAGTTATTCTGCTCGGAGGAGTAACTTTCATGCGATATGGAAGGGTGGGCTGTTTGATGGAGTTGAGTAATGATTAAAATTCGGAATTTCTATATCGTCTTTTGCTTGGCTATGCTAGTGAATTCTAGCGCATCGGCTGCCGAAACAGAAAAATACCAAATCGAATTTCTGGGTGGAAGCACAATAGAATTCGCTGAAGTAGAAAGTCTTGAAGGCGAGGCCATAGAAGCTAACCTATTTGGTTTTCCAAAGTCGAGCAACGAAAGATTTTTGTTGACCGTTACGAGCCCGAAGGTGGATCGGCTCCAAAGATAGAAAGTGTTTTTGTCAGTGGTCATGCGCCACGAAAATTGTTTGTTATTGTTGATTGGGCTGCTGATATTCCCTCTATTGGGACAGGAGGAACCCTCTACCAAATCTATGTGTATGACGAAAGGGTTGAAAACAAAGAGAACATTATTCGGTTGATCCCGGATCTAGTGCTTATGAGGCGTTTTGGAATGGGATTCGATGGGACTCGGGAAGGACAGCGGGCAGTGTACAAGTTCAAGACGGCAAAGTTGATCAAGAAACAATTGGCGGATTGGGGGTATAAATAGGAGCACAGCACGATGTTGCCATGACACCTGCAATATTGACTCGACACGAATGAGCCGAACGCCCCTGCGCTCGCACGTGAGAGTTTGAGCGATGTGTGCGACATACTGATATCAGAAGAACACGCCAAAAAACTCGCTCTAGCTTCTATGAGAAGCTATGCGCAGCAAGCGGTGAATGTATTTCCCCAGTTAATCAACCTTCACCCTCATTGTCAGGGCGCGATGCTAAGTCTTATATATAACAGGGGAAGCGGTCTCCACGGAAAAAGTGTCGAGGAGGAAGCTCGGCGTAGGGAAATGAGAGAAATAAAAAATGCCCTCGAAACCGGGGTGGAAAATCTCGTTCCTGAGAAAATAAGAGATATGAAACGCCTTTGGGAGGGAACCGGCCAACGCGGGTTACTAAAGCGTCGCGATCAAGAGGCAGATCTCTTTGAGCGCGGTCTGAAATGCAACTGTTGGAGGTGACGAGAATGAGATTTATAATACTGATTCTTGTACTCGTGTTGAAACTTGCACTTACATCCGCTCACGCCGAAGTTTGTACCGACACGAACATTTCAATATTAAAAGCATGCGCAGAGAAAAACTACCGAATAGTCGACGAAGCCCTCGGGAAGAAATATCATCAGCTAATGGAGGAAAGCGACGGGGGCACGAAAAACGCCCTCATTTCGGCGGAGAAGACCTGGATCAAGTACAAGGAGTCATCTTGCGAGCCGAATGGTAACGCCGGTGCAGAAGCCAGTTTAGACAAACTAGGCTGCCTTATAAAACTCACCAAGCTGAGGTCCGACGAACTAAGCTACCTCAGCATCGGAATCGGTATGTTTGGCTTTTTTTCTCATCTAGCTTTCGAGTCCGAAGATGATTCGGTAAATCGGGGGATAGTGATCGGGAAGCTCATCTCGAAATTTGTATCTTCAAAAGATAATTACTGGCGAAGCTACGTTGCACAAAACTGCAAAATGACATCCACGTTACTGTCTGAAGATCAAAACATGTGTGTGGCACACCTCACATTCTACAAAAATTGATATCAATATTCGATCACAGTCGCCGGTTTCGGCATTTGGCAGCCAAGTGCAATTTTTGTAGCACCTATTCGATAGGCGATTTGAAATCACGGCTAAATTGTAATGAAAATTAAATTTCGTGTTAGCCGAACATCGATGTTCGTTGCATTCTCAAGCTGTCTTTTATGCACACTCGCTAGTGCTAAAGATTTATATGTAGAATTGCCTGGTAATTCCAAAATCCACCTCTCGGAACCTCTCGCAGCGTCGAGTCGAAAGCTATTCGAGCCAGGATGGGGAGTAGCCGAGTTTTTAGGTCGGCAAGGAGAAAAAATCCGATTTTTCCCGGACGAGCACTTTACATCGATCGGTGGCGTAATATTTTCTCCTCCGGAGTATTGGAGAATTTCTCCTTCAGGAAAATTCACGGTTCTGGTTATTCTTCGCGCTGGCTTACTTGGGGATCCGCGGGACAAAAAGGTTACAAGTCGACAGTACTGCCCGGTTCTTAATACAACATCCGGTTGCCTCGAAAGCATACAGACCGGTGAACTCTGTGCTGGAGAATGGGACAAAACACGCGATAACTGGATCGTTGTCGGAGAAAGGGATGATTCAATATCAATAATGTTGGGTACGCAGCTCGGAAGCAAAAGTGCAACGGAAGCTTGGAGTGAGTTTTCGAAGAAAAAGGTGTCTTTCGTTAATATAAAAATGAAGGAACGATTGCAAGATGATCTTGGGGTGAAAAACCTTATGGCATGTGACCCGATTCGAGATAAGAATCGAGCGATATACAAGTTGATAGCAGATCAGCTACAAGAAGAGGGTGATATTGCGGACTCGACGTACATTACGGAAAAGCTAAATTCCTCGAACTACAACGAGGACGCCAAGAGAAAATCGCAAGTCGCAGTTGATAAAGCGTGGTTGTATGAGAGTGCCGACGTGTCAAGCAGGACTTCAATGTATTTGATACGAGGTGATTTGGTACGGGTTATGCATTCCAACGGAAATGGCTGGCTCTTTGTCGAATACAAAAAGTCCGATGGCTTCGACTTGACAAAGTGGATGCAGTCAAAAGATTTAAGTGTACATTAGGTAAAGTATTGCATCGGTCGGCGTCCTTGTGACGTGGACCGCTCGGAGTGGTATCTTTCGATGAGTCTGCTGCCGGATCCATACCGGGTGATGGTTTTAAATAGTGAAAAAATATTTCGTGACCGTTGTTTGGATATTACCTCTTCGTTGACGCATGCATGTACTGTCTTTGAAAACGGAATGTTAGAGGCATATCAAAAAGAGCTCAGTGAAAGACATCAAGGTCAATCGCTTGATTTCAGTCAGTTAGAATTAGCGTGCAAATCGTGGCCTGCAAAGAAAGGGATATCGATTTTAGTGTCGCCATACGTGTCCACAGTCTTGCGGCACGATGATCAGCAGTTTCTCGGGCTAGCAATAATGTTGGTACGGGAAGACGCATTCCATTTTCGCAAGTTGACGACTGCGAAGCTGAGCGACAAGCAGACCGTCATCGCCAAAGGCGAACTCTTCCGCAGGTTCGTCGCTTCGATTGACGCCCGGTTGCGGCTTCCCAAACTCGACTTTCCCGAATATCCGATCGACAGCCCTGAAGCGGCAGAGCGTGCCGCCGAGAAATGCAGGGCGCATTGGGGATTGGGATTAGGACCGGTCGGCAATATGGTCCGCGTGCTTGAAAACGCAGGTGCGGTTGTGACCGCGTTTGAAAACTCGGCGAAGGACATTGATGCACTGTCTATTGCGTCGTCCCGGCCAATCGTGGTGACCAACCGCAGCGACGCGTCAGCATGCCGCGTACGCTTTGGATACGCGCATGAGTGCGGTCACTTCGTTGGACATGTCGGCCGCAGGACGGGGGACAAAGCATCGGAGTCCGAGGCGAATCGGTTTGCCAGTGCTTTCCTGCTTCCTCGAAGCACCTTCGTCAAGGAATTTCCGGCCTTGAGAGGCGGCACGCAGGTTAACTGGATAGCATTGTCGCAACTGAAAATGCGGTGGCGCGTGAGTAAAGCGGCAATGCTGTATCGCGCACGGCAACTGAACATTCTTGGTGAAGATCAATATAAGCGCGCGCTGCTAGGACATCTGTTTGAAAAAGGCGAGCGCCACATCGAGCACGAGGACGTGTCGATTCCCCATGAAAAGCCGGAGCTTCTTCATAGCGCAATGGCAGTTCTTAGAGAACGACTGGGTTTATCGTTGAACGATATTGCCGTGTCCGTGCACATGACCCGAGCCCTGCTCGCGGAAATTGCCCCCTTGGCCGACGATGAGCATGAGGCAGGCGATCGCGTTGTTTCGCTTGCGCAATTCCGGCAAACTCGCGAGAAAACCAGCGGCTAAGTGAACCAACGCTATCCGCAAGTACGCTCACCCCGCCGGAAACCTCACCAGAATCCGGCTGAACGGCACCGACCTGTCGACCGTAACCGCGCCCGTACCCTTACCTGCATAAGTAGTCACAAGCCGCATGCCAAGCCCTGTGCCCTGTGGTTTCGGGAAGTCGATGGGAAAGCCGTCTCCTTCGTCCTCCACGGTCAACAGCACGACATCGTCGGATCGTTCCAGCTTCACGCGCACCGTTCCTCGTCCGTACTTGAGGGCATTGGTCACGAGTTCCGCCGTCACCAGCCCGAGCGGCGCGAGCCGCGCGGCGGGCAGCACGATCGACTCCCCTTCCAGCGATACTTCCCGCCCCGCCGTCAGTTCAGCCAGATCGGCCGTCAGGCCCCGCAGGTAACTGGTCGCGTCGGTCGCCTCCGCGCCGTCGTCCTGATAGAGCCGGTGATGCACCGAGCCCACCGTGCGCACGCGCGTGGCCGCCGCCTGCAAATGCGTGGCGACGGATTTATCGCCGGCAAGATTCGCCTGCAGCGCGAGCAGCGTCTGCACAAGCTGAAGACTGTTGCGAACCCGGTGATGAACCTCTTTCATCATCAGCGCCGAATTGCCAAGCTGCGTTTCCTGGCTCGACACGAGCGCGGCGAGCTCCTCCTCGTTCTCGTGCCGCTCGGTGACATCGCGCATGGTCAGCACAACGCGCTTCACGCGCTCGTCGGCATCGAGAACAGGCGCCACCGATACATCCCACCAGCGAGCGTCGCCGACACGGGTCGGGCAGGGGCCTTCGAACCGGACCGGTTCGCCGCGAGCGGATTTCGCCAGTGCCTGCTCGACCTTCGGGCGTTGATCTTCGGGCCACAGGTCCACGCAATGCGTACCGCCCACGTCCCCGAAGTCGTCGATGCTCAGCGCCACCAGCCCGTTATCGTTCATGAATTCGATAGCGCCATCCAGCGACAGCACCTGGATGCAGTCCGTGCTCGCGTTCAGCACGCTGGTGGAGAACAGTTCGTCAGCGCCGGTCTGCGACTCCGCGGCGAGCCGCTCACGGCTCATGGAGATGACGTTCGCGATCGCTTCCAGGAAAACGATGTCTGTTTCGCTGAAGTCTTCGTCGTCGGAGCTGTCCGCTTCGAGCACGCCGAAGGTTTCGGGAATGCCGCGAATGGGGACGTTGATGGCGCGCTTGATACCGTGCCGCGCCAGCAAATCGGGCGTGCGGAAACGGTGCTCGGTACCCAGGTGATTCGACAACACCGGCCGGCCGCTGACGAATGCATGGCCCGCGGGGCTGGCGTCGTCGGCGCCGAGTTCCGTGGTGCCGATGTCCGCCGGGTCCCAGCCCACGCCGGCTTCCAGCACGAAGGTTTCGCTTTCGGGCTGATAGCGGAGCACCTTGGCGAAGCGCGAGCGCAGTCCAGCCGATACGGCCTTGCAGGCTTCGTCGAGAAGCACGTTCGCGCTGTGTACGCGCAGGACCGACGTCGCGAATTGCACGGCGATCTCGTGCTGCAGGCGCAAGCGGCTTACCGACCGTTCGACGGCACTGCGGATCGTTTCTTCGGGTGGCAATGCATCCATCGGGTTCTCCTTGACCGCGGTGTCGCCTATGCTTTTGTCCGGCGATTCATGCTTAAAGGTCAATTCTAACCGTGGAGATTAAAAGGCCACAGATTTGAACGGGGCGTTCGTCAGCACCGCTGCCACCCCCGACGCCCAGGGCAAGTGTGAACGGCCTCTCTCGGTATAATCCCGAATGTTATAATCATAACAACAAGGTGTTAGAATAATCTATCGATTAACCGGAAAATGTTGTGCGCTGCACAACCGGCCATCTCATGCTCGATGTTGCTTCCCAACCCGTTGTCGCCTTGCGCGCCAAACCGCTCTCCCATCATGAGTTACAGCAGCGCAATCCAGGCGTTCCGCTGGATCTCTCGTGGCTTGACACCCTGCGCGTCAACCAGTCAGCGGTGGCCCGGCGAGTCAGCACGCTGGGCACGCGCCGCGCGGTTAAAAAGGACGCACAAGCTGCGTGGCTGCTCAAGGCCATCACGTGCATAGACCTGACCACTCTCAACGGTGACGACACCGCCGCACGCGTCGAACGCCTGTGCGCCAAAGCACGCCGGCCAATTCGCGACGACCTGCTGGAGTCGCTAGGCATGCCGGCCGGCTCCATCAAGACCGGCGCTGTGTGCGTGTATCACCGCTTCGTCGGCACGGCCGTTGCTGCGCTTGCCGGTAGCGGCATCCCGGTCGCGGCCGTCTCCACGGGCTTTCCCGCCGGCCTGATCCCGCATCCGCTGAAGTTGAAGGAGATCGAGGCGTCGGTAAAAGACGGCGCGGCGGAAATCGATATTGTCGTCACGCGTGAACACGTGCTCACCGGCAACTGGCAAGCGCTCTATGACGAAATGCGCGACTTCCGCGCGGCCTGTGGCCCGGCGCATATCAAGGCGATTCTTGCGACAGGCGATATCCGCACGCTCTCGAACATCGCCAAGGCGTCCATGGTTTGCATGATGGCCGGCGCCGATTTCATCAAGACTTCCACCGGCAAGGAAGGCGTCAACGCCACGCTCGATGTTTCGCTCGTGATGGTGCGCATGATCCGCGACTACCTGGAACGGACGGGCGTGATGATCGGCTTCAAACCGGCCGGCGGCGTGTCCACCGCCAAGTCGGTGCTCGAATACCAGATCCTGATGAAGGAAGAGCTTGGCCGCGAATGGCTCGAACCGGAGTTGTTTCGCATAGGCGCGTCGAGCCTGCTCGCCGACATCGAGCGGCAACTCGAGCATCACGTCACCGGCCGCTATTCGGCTTTCCATCGTCATCCGGTTGCTTGAGCCGGTTGCATAAGCCAGCACCGCATCATCTTTTACACGAGCTCCCAATGAGCGTAGCCGACTACTTCACCTCGATGGATTACGGACCTGCACCGGAAGACGACGGCGCCGCGCGCGCCTGGCTGGATCAACACGCGACCGGCTTTGGCCATTTCATCGACGGCTCCTTTCGCGCGCCGCTGGCGGGTGAGCAATTCGACTCGCTGGAACCCGCGACCGGGCGCGTGATCGCGAGCATTGCGCAGGGCGATCAGGCGGATATCGACGCTGCGGTCGACGCCGCGCATCGTGCGCTGCCCGCGTGGCAAGCGCTTGGCGGCGCGGGTCGCGCACGGCATCTGTATGCGCTTTCGCGCATGGTGCAGCGGCATGCGCGCCTCTTCGCCGTGCTTGAATCGCTGGATAACGGCAAGCCGATCCGCGAGTCGCGCGACATCGACATCCCTCTTGTGGCACGGCATTTTCTGCATCACGCGGGCTGGGCTCAGTTGCAGGATCGGGAGTTTGCCGACTGGGCGCCGCTGGGTGTCATCGGCCAGATCGTGCCGTGGAATTTTCCGCTGCTGATGCTCTCGTGGAAGATCGCGCCGGCACTCGCGCTGGGCAATTGCGTGGTGCTTAAGCCCGCCGAATACACGCCGCTGACCGCGTTGTTGTTCGCTGAATTGGCAGCGCGTGCAGGCTTGCCCGCAGGCGTGCTGAACGTGGTCACCGGCGACGGCCGCACGGGCGCTGCGCTCGTCGAACATCCGCGCGTGGCGAAGATTGCGTTCACCGGATCGACGGAAGTAGGCAGGCTGATTCGCGTGGCGACCGCAGGCTCGGGCAAGTCGCTGACGCTTGAACTCGGCGGCAAGTCGCCATTCATCGTATTCGACGACGCCGATCTCGACAGCGCGGTGGAAGGTGTCGTTGATGCGATCTGGTTCAACCAGGGCCAGGTCTGCTGCGCCGGTTCGCGGCTGCTGGTGCAGGAAGGCGTGGAGCAACGCTTCATCGATAAATTGAAGCGCCGCATGGACACGCTGCGGGTCGGGCCGTCGCTCGACAAGGGCATCGATCTGGGCGCGATCGTGGACACCGTGCAGCTTGAGCGCATTCGTTCGCTCATTGAACGCGGTGTGCAGGAAGGCTGCGAGATTCACCAGCCCAAAGGGCTTCGAATGCCCGAGCAAGGCGCGTTTTATCCTCCCACTCTGGTGACGAATGTCGCACCCGCGTCCACGCTTGCACAAGAAGAAATCTTCGGGCCGGTGCTGGTGACCATGAGTTTTCGAACGCCTGATGAAGCGGTCGCGCTGGCCAATCATTCACGTTATGGACTCGCTGCAAGCGTGTGGAGCGAGACCATTGGCCGTGCGTTGGATATTGCGCCGCGCCTGCAATGCGGCGTGGTCTGGATCAACGCCACCAATCTCTTCGATGCCGGTGTTGGCTTCGGCGGGTATCGTGAATCGGGCTTTGGCCGTGAAGGCGGACGCGAGGGGATTTACGAGTACCTGAAGCCGCGCGCGTGGACTAAGCTGCCCGTTCGTTCCGAGCGCGCCCAGCATATTGCGCAGCCTTCCGCGTTCGAAGCGGACACCAGCGTCAGCGCGCTCGACCGTACTGCGAAGCTGTTTATCGGCGGCAAGCAGGTTCGCCCGGACAGTGGTTACTCGCGGCTTGTGCATGCGCCGTCCGGGGCGATCGTTGGTGAGGTGGGCGAGGGCAATCGCAAAGACGTACGCAACGCGGTCGCCGCTGCGCACAGCGCTGAAAAGTGGTCGCAAGCCAGCACGCATAACCGCGCCCAGGTGCTGTATTACCTCGCGGAAAACCTGTCGGCGCGTGCGGACGAATTCGCAAGGCAACTCGCGGCGCGGACCGGCGTGTCTGCCGCCGATGCCGAGCGCGAAGTCGAAGCATCGATCACGCGTTTGTTCACTTATGGCGCGTGGGCCGACAAGTTCGATGGAGCGGTGCATTCGCCGCCGCTAAGAGGCGTTGCGCTGGCAATGCACGAACCGCTCGGCGTGATCGGTGTGGTGTGTCCGGACGAAGCACCGCTGCTGGGGCTCATTTCGCTGATCGCACCGGCGCTTGCGTTGGGCAATCGCGTGGTCGCCGTGCCGAGCGAAACGTGTCCGCTGACGGCGACCGATTTTTATCAGGTGGTCGAGACATCGGACGTGCCGGCGGGTGCCTTGAACATTGTCACCGGCGAGCGTAAGGCGCTGGCGTCGACCCTGGCAAAACACGACGATGTCGACGCGTTGTGGTGCTTCGGCGGTGCGGATTTATCGACGCTGGCAGAGCGTGAATCGGTAGGCAACCTGAAGCGCACGTTCGTGGATTACGGCCGCGTGTTCGACTGGTTCGATGCCGCAAGCGAAGGCCTGCCATTCCTGCGTCAGGCCGTGCAGGTGAAGAACATCTGGATCCCGTACGGAGACTGAGCGTCAGCAATGAACCTCACGAGCGGACGCAAGAATGCCGGGTTCAAAATAGAATCATGAGCGATGACCTCGCAACACAGCGAGGCACGCTCAACATGAAGGAGACGTAATGCTGAAGAACCTCGACCCGCTGCTGAACGCCGACGTCCTGCACGCGCTGTGCGCAATGGGGCACGGCGATGAAGTCGTGATCTGCGACGCCAATTTCCCCGCCGACTCCGTCGCGCGCCAAACGGTGCTTGGCCATGTGCTCCGGCTCGACGGCGTGAATGCACCGCGTGCGATCCGCGCGGTGTTGTCGGTGTTGCCGCTGGACAGTTTCGTCGATCATCCCGCCGAACGCATGGAAGTGGTCGGCGATGCCAACGCGCTTCCTGCCGTACAGCGTGAGGCGCAGACCGAAGTGGATGCCGCCGAAGGGCGCGCGACGCCCTTTGCTTCCATCGAACGTTTTGCGTTTTATGAGCGCGCCAAGCAAGCGTATTGCGTGATTGCTACCGGCGAAGCGCGTGGATATGGCTGCTTCATCTTCAAGAAGGGCGTGAACCTTGCGCCCGATGCGCCGTCGGAGACCACGCGATGAACCGCAGCATCGTCATCCTCGGCATCTACGTGACGGATCTCACGTTCCGCGCCGGGCGTATGCCGCTGCTTGGAGAGACCATCGCCGGATCGGCGTTTGCGATGGGGCCGGGCGGCAAGGGGTCGAACCAGGCCGTGGCCGCAGCACGCGCCGGTGCCGACGTGATCTTCTGCACGCGCCTCGGCGCCGATGCATTCGGCGACATCGCGCGCTCGACGTGGGCCGCTGAAGGCATCACGGCGCGGGCAATCACGACTGATGGCGTGGCAACAGGCGCGGCGCACATCTTTGTTGACGACGTCACGGGCGGCAACGCGATCATTGTTGCAGCGGGTGCGGCCGGCCGTTTGTGCCCCGAAGACGTTGAAGCAATCGAAGCCGATATTGCGTCCGCCGTGGTGTTCGTCACGCAGCTTGAACAACCGGTTCCTGCCGCGCGGCGCGGACTCGAACTTGCGCGTCGCCACGGTGTGACGACCGTTTTCAATCCGGCGCCCGCGCTACCGCTCGACGACGACATCTTCCCCCTTTGCGACTACATCACGCCGAACGAAACCGAAGCAACGGCGCTGACGGGTATCGCGATTGCTTCCGTCGATGACGCCCGCCGTGCCGCCGATGTCCTGCTCGGAAAGGGCGTGCGCGCGGTGATCGTGACGCTGGGCGAAGCGGGGGCGTTGCTGCATACGCTGGAAGAATCGGTGCTCGTGCCGGCCTTCAATTGCGGTCGCGTGGTCGAGACCGCAGGCGCGGGCGATGGCTTCACCGGCGGCTTCGCCGCGGCGCTTGCTCGCGGCGAAAGCCCGTTGAACGCCGTGCGTTTCGGCTGCGCGCTCGCGAGCTTGTCAGTCACGCGTCCCGGCACCGCGCCGTCCATGCCGACGCTGGCCGAAATAGAAGCGGTGCTTGGCGGACCTGTGAAGTCCGGCAGCGTGCTGGTTCACCAATCCTGAACGGAGGAGCGCATCGATGAACCCATCGAAATGGCTCGCTGACCGGCAACTGAATTTCCTGGTCGGCGTGAACCTGCTGGTCGTGATTGTCGCGACCGCGTTGTCGCATGGCCAGTTCGTCGATATCGACAACCTCCAGTCCATGGGCAGCCAGTTGCCCGAACTGGGACTGCTCGCGCTTGGCATCATGCTCTCGATGGTGTCGGGTAACGGCGGTATCGACTTGTCCGGCGTCGCGCTCGCGAACCTCTCGGGCATGGTGGCCGCGCAACTGCTGCCCATGCTCGTTTCCGCGGATAACTCGCCATCGCTCTATACCGCCGTGTTCTGCGTGATCACCGTGACGCTGGGTGCAATGGGCGGCTTGATGAACGGCGTGATCATCGCGCGATTGAAACTCACGCCGATCCTCTGCACGCTTGGAACGTCGCTGCTGTTTACCGGCATTGCGGTGGTCTTGAGCAACGGTGCATCGGTGCGGGTGGAATATGTCGATGCCCTCTCCGACATCGGCAACGGCACCTTCCTGCAAGTGCCTGTCTCGCTGTGGATTTTCGTGGTCACGGTGTTGCTGCTCGGCTGGATCCTGAAGCGCACGCCCTTCGGATTGCGGCTCTATCTGATGGGCACGAATCCGAAAGCCGCGTTCTATGCCGGCATTCCGCGCGACCGCATGCTGATCCTGACCTATGGCATGTGCGGCGTACTCGCGTCGCTCGCCGGGCTGATCAGCGCGACGCATACGTCCAGCGCCAAGTGGGACTACGGCAACTCGTACTTGCTGATCGCGATCCTGATTGCGGTGATGGGCGGCGTGAATCCGGCGGGCGGTTACGGCCGGATCATCTGTGTTTTCCTGGCGGCCACCGTGCTCCAGTTTCTGTCGAGCCTGTTCAATCTGCTCGGCGTCTCGCAGTTCTTCGGCGACTGCGCGTGGGGCTTCCTGTTGCTCGCGTCGCTTGCGCTGGCGGGCGGCGAACGCGTGCGGGCGATCTTCGGCCTGGGCGGCGCACCAACCGTTGCGAAGGCGCCAAAGCCGCCGGCGGCGTAGTCGGACAAACAAGCGAATAAACGAGCTTTGCCAGGTTTCAAAACTTCATCTCATGTGCATCACAGACAAACCATAACGGAGACAACGCATGAAACTCAATCGAATCACCATTGCGCTTACAGCAGTCACGCTTGCGGCCGGAGTCATTGCTGTCGCGCAAGCCGCGACCGATCAAACCATCGTCACGGTGGTCAAGGTCACGGGTATCAACTGGTTCAACCGGATGGACGACGGGGTGAAAGAATTCGCCAAGGACAACCCGGGCGTGAACGCTTATCAGACCGGACCGGGACGCGCGGACGCTGCGCAACAACTGAAGATCATCGAAGACCTGATCGCGAAGAAAGTCACGGCGATCGCAGTCGTTCCCTACGATCCGCCGACCCTCGAACCCGCGCTCAAGAAAGCGATGGATCGCGGCATCAAGGTCGTCACGCATGAAGCGGACAACGAGAAGAACACGATGGTGGACATCGAAGCCTTCGACAACACCGCGTACGGCGCAGGTCTGAACGAGCGGCTTGCGAAGTGCATGGGTGACCAGGGCAAATGGGCGGTGCTGGTGGGCTCGCTCGGCAGCCGTTCGCAGGTCCAGTGGGCGGATGGCGGGATTGGCAATGCGAAGCAGAAGTACCCGAAGATGGATCTGGTCGAGCCGAAGCTTGAAACCAATAACGACGGCGAACGTGCTTACCAGGTCGCGAAGGAAGTGCTGCGCAAGCACCCGGACCTGACTGGTTTTCAAGGGTCGTCATCGCTGGACGTGATTGGTATCGGGCGTGCGGTGGAAGAGGCCGGCAAGATTGGCAAGATCTGCGTGTACGGCACGGGACTGCCGACCGAAGCCGGCAAGTTCCTGGAGAGCGGCGCGATCAACGGCATCGCGTTCTGGGACCCGAAGCTCGCCGGTATCGCGATGAACAAGGTCGCGAAAATGCTGATCGACGGCAAGACAGTGGAGAACGGTGCCGACCTGGGCCTCGTTGGTTATAACAAGGTTACGGTCACGAAGGGTCCGGGCAAAGGGATCATCGTGCGCGGCACCGGTTGGGTCGACGTCGACAAGACCAACTACAAGCAGTATCCATTCTGACTGCTGTAGCTGATGCAGTGAAGCGCGCACGGCTGCCGTGCGCGCTGTCTTCAGGAAGTTGAAAGAGTGGAAGGTCCAATGATGAGTACAGTGCCGCTTCTCGAAGTCGTCGATATCCATAAGCGCTTTACCGGCGTGTATGCGCTGCGTGGCGTGAGCCTTTCGTTCCAGCGTGGGCAGATCTATCACCTGCTTGGCGAGAACGGTTGCGGCAAGAGCACGCTGATCAAGATCATCTCCGGGGCGCAACCGCCCGATCAGGGCGAGCTTGTGATCGAAGGCGTAAGGCATGCGCGGCTTGCGCCGCTGGAGGCGTTGTCGGCGGGTATTGAAACGGTGTATCAGGACCTTTCGCTGCTGCCCAACATGAGCGTGGCGGAGAACGTGGCGTTGACGTCGGAACTGGCCGCGCACGCGGGGCGCCTTGCGCGGACCTTCGATCGCCGCGCGCTGGCCAAAACGGCGGCGCGTGCTCTGGAAGCGGTGGGCCTGCCCGGCGATGCCGATTTCCAGGCCACGCTGGTCGAGCAATTGCCGCTGGCAACACGGCAGCTTGTGGCGATCGCGCGAGCGATTGCGAGCGAGGCGAAGTTCGTCATCATGGATGAGCCGACTACGTCGCTCACGCAAAAGGAAGTCGATAACCTGATCGCAGTGCTGGCGAAACTGCGTGCCGATGGTGTTGCCGTGCTGTTCGTGAGTCACAAGCTGGATGAGTGCTACGCGATCGGCGGCGAGGTGATTGTGCTGCGCGATGGCCAGAAGATGGCGCAAGGGCCGATCGAGAATTATACGAAGGCGCAGATTGGCGAGTTGATGACGGGCAAGCAGTTATCGAACGAGCGATATCGGCAGGCCGAAGTCATGGATGGCCACGAGATCGTGCTGGATGTGAAGGCATTATCGCGGTCGCGCCAGTTCGCCGATGTCACGTTCTCCCTGCATCGCGGAGAGATTCTCGGCGTGACCGGTTTGCTCGACTCGGGGCGCAACGAATTGGCGCGCGCATTGGCCGGCGTCGCGCCTGCGGATAGCGGTACGGTGACGCTGGACGGTTCTGTCGTGAGGCTTAAAACGCCGTCCGATGCGAAGTGGCAGCGCATAGGCTACGTGCCCGAAGACCGCCTGAACGAAGGCCTTTTCCTCGATAAATCCATTCGCGACAATGTCATCACGGCGATGATCTCGAGCTTGCGGGACCGCTTCGGACAGGTCGACCGGAAACGCACGCGTGAGCTTGCCGAGCGCACCGTGAAGGAGTTGCAGATTGCGACGCCTGACATTGACAAGCCGGTGCAATCGCTTTCCGGCGGAAACCAGCAACGTGTGTTGATCGGGCGTTGGCTTGCTATTGATCCACGCGTGTTGATCCTGCACGGCCCGACGGTGGGCGTGGACGTGGGATCGAAGGACATCATTTACCGCATCATGCAGCGGCTGGCGGAGCAGGGCATCGGCATTATTCTGATCAGCGATGACTTGCCTGAGTTGCTGCAGAACTGCGACCGAATCCTGATGATGAAGAAGGGGCGTGTCTCGAACGAGTATCGTGCGGGGCAGTTGACTGAAGCCGATCTTTATCACGCTTTACTTTCAGAGGCAGCATGAGCGAGTCACTTCATCGCGTTGCTCAGACATCGCAAGGCGCATCCGCGCTCAGTCCGGCATTGGCCGAGGTTGCGCCGCAGGTGCAGCCGCTCAGTTTTACCGCGCGGTTGGTGCGTAATCCTGAATGGTTCACCGTCGGGTTGATTCTTGTGACGTGTCTGGTGGTGGGCACGCTGAATCCGCGCTTCTTCCAGTTCGCAACGCTCTTCGATCTGTTGCATTCAGGGACGACCGTGTCGTTGTTTGCGCTGGGGACGCTGGTCGTGCTGGCATCGGGCGGTATTGACGTGTCCTTCACTGCCATTGCTGCTTTTACGATGTATTCGATCACCAAGGCCGTGTTCGCGTGGTGGCCTGATGCGCCGTTTTTTGTGATTCTGGTTTGCGGTGCAGTGGGCGGCGTGTTGCTTGGGTTGATCAATGGCGTGCTGGTGCATCGGCTGAAAGCGCCTTCGCTGATCGTGACCATTGGCACGCAGTATCTGTATCGCGGGTTGTTGCTGACGTTCGTGGGAACGCAGTTTTTCATGAACATCCCGCATAGCATGGACAGCTTCGGGCAGTTGCCGCTGTTTTTCTACCACACGAACGATGGGCTTCGGGCGGTGTTGCCGGTGTCGGTGATTGCGCTGTTCATTGCTGCGGGTCTGACGTGGTGGCTGCTCAACCGGACGATGATGGGGCGGGGTGTGTATGCGATGGGCGGCAGTCTGCCGATTGCCGAGCGGCTTGGTTACAACCTGCGGGCTATTCACCTGTTTGTCTTTGGGTACACCGGGATGCTGGCGGGGATTGCCGGGATATTGCATGTATCGACGAATCGGCTGGCGAATCCGTTCGATCTGGTGGGGACTGAGCTGGATGTGATCGCGGCGGTGATTCTTGGCGGGGCCCGGATTACCGGCGGGACAGGGACGGTGGTGGGGACGTTGCTTGGGGTGGTTCTGGTTACGCTGATCAACAGCGTCTTGATCTTGATCGGTGTGCCCAGTACCTGGCAGAAGGTGATTATCGGGGCGTTTATTCTGGTGGCGGGGACGTTGTTCGCGTTGGGGAGAAGGGCGGCGTAGGGGTGGTTGATTTCGCCTACGCGCAGTGGTCGGTTGAACTGCCCGGTGAATTTGCCGGGCCAACCACACGATAGTTGCCGATGCTCAGCCTATTCATGGTTTCGTTCACTTCCGAATTTCCATCCCCTTCTCCGTGATCAACGAATCGAACTGATCCAGCTGCGAAAACCTCACTGCCTTGACCTTGCCCAACTTGCTGGCATCCACCACCAGATGCCTCTCAACCGCACTTTCCATTGCAGCCTGCTTGATTGCTACCTCATGAAAGTTCCAGCACGTCACGCCGCGCGCCTCATCCACCCCGCCGGCCGAAATGAACGCCTTGTTGATCCCCATTCGCCGCAGCGTCTCGATACTTTCATCGCTGGAAAACGAATCCGACGAGGGCGCATAAACGCCGCCCAATAAGATCATCCGCACATTGGTCTTGCGCCGCAAAATCTCAGCCACGTTCAGCGAATAACACACCACCGTCAAATGCATTTCAGCCGGAATGAGCCGCGCCAACGTGGTCAGCGTCGTTCCGCAATCGATGAAAATGGTCTCGTTGTCAGCAAGCAGCCGCGCAGCCAGCGCCGATGCTTCCGCCTTGGCCTGTGCAAAATGATCCTTCTCTTCATCGATCGTATAACCCGCGCTGTTCGGGACATCCGAGGCGCGAACGATATAACCGCCAAGGTAAGTGAAGGTCCCCGGACTCGCCGCTATGTCACGGCGAACCGTCATCTCCGATACATCGAGCAAAGTCGCCGCATCGCGAAGACGCATCACACTTTGCTCGCGCAAAGCATCGGCAAGAACACGCAAGCGATCGCTTTTGGTCATTCGCAGAGGGTAGTGGACGCAAGCTGCACGTCGTGGATGTGGTTGTTAGATTTTGTTCGCCAGATGAAATGATTATAACAAGCGCACCCGCGAAAAGTGATCGGGGAAAACGCTTTGCGATTTCGCGTTTGATGAGGTGCAAACCGAGGATTACCCGGCGGCGCGTGCCCGGATCAGCGCGGCGGCCGATGGAACTGATGTCTGCTCTATTGCAACTTTGGCGACACCCGGCAGCGCGTCTTCCGCGAGTTGCGTCAGCGTACGCCCCGGCGGCATTTCAACTAACACCTGTGCACCGAGTTCACCCAGCACGATCGTCGAGTCGTGCCAGCGAACGGGATATCGCAGGTTCGTCGCGAGGTCGGTGCGGATAGCGTCGGCCTGGCGCAAAGGCCGTGCGCCGCGATTGCTGATATACGGAACCGACGGCGCATGGAAGGCGATCTTGCTTGCGGCTTCAGTGAGTTCGCGAGCGGCGTCGTCGAGTAGCACGCAGTGGGACGGCACGCTGACCGCCAACCGCTCTGCCTTGCGTGCGCCGGCTTGCAATGCGAGCTCCCGAACCTGGTCGAGATCCGCGTCCGCACCTGCCACCACGATCTGTCGCGGGGCATTCAAATTCGCAATGAAAGCGGCCTGCGTATGGGCACTCGCAATCACAGCGTCCAGTTCACACTCGCTTAAGCCGGAGACCGCGAGCATCCCGTAGCCGTGCGGAAAAGCGGTCTCCATCAATTGCGCGCGAAGGTGCAGCAGCCTCAAGGCATCGTCGAAAGACACGGCATTGCACGCAACCGCAGCGCCGTACGCTCCCACCGATAAACCCGCCACCGCGTCCGGCTCGATCCCTTCATCCCGCAACGCTCGCACCGTCGCCACCCCCGCAACAAGCAAGCCGATCTGCACTGCGACGGTCGAATCCAAAGCATCGGCGTGATCGAGTGAGAGTACGTCGGTATGCAATACATCGGACGCTTCCTCGATGGTTTCAGCAAAACGCGCATGCGGCGTCGTGCCCCCAAGCGTGTGCAAAAAGCCCGCGAATTGCGAGCCCTGACCGGGGAAGAGGAATGCGATCATGCCGCTTGACTCGTCTGCCAAGGATCGGCGACAAGCTTCGGGCCATCGGCGCAGCGCAGCATCACGCGTGCGCCGGGATGCGCGTATTCAGCCAGCGAGAACGCGCCGTCATGCGTCTGGATCTGCATGTCAATGCGCGTGCCGTGGTCGAGCGCGGCTTGGGAGAGGGCATCGAATAAGGTCTTGGCTGCGGCGCGGTCGAGAGGCTCGGGCGCGCGCATAAGCAGGTCGAGATCACTGGTTTGCGTGACCGTCGGATAGCCGCTGGCAAGTTCGAAGCCGGCGCTGCCGGTAGGCCCCCACGTGCAGCCGGTCGCTTCGCAGAGTGGGGCAATTGCTTGCAGCAAAACAAACGCGGGCAAGAAGTTTGCGCGTGTCGTTGCGGGCTTCGCGGGCCCAAGCGATTCGGGCTTCAGGACATCGGCAACAAAACGCGGATCAAGCCACGAGCCGAACCGCTCGCTGCGTATTTCGCCGCGAATGCCCACCGCGATCAAGCCGTTCACCGACACCGCCCGCCGGACCACCACGAACGGTGCACGTGTCAGTGAGGCTGCGACCCACGCCGGGGCATCGGGGAAATCAGGTGTTCCCGGCGCGAGCTGCAACAGGTCGTGCGGACTCACGACGCGTCCCATTGTTCTGCCATGCGCTTGCGGACTTCTATGGACGCGGCGCGAATCCGCTTGGCATCCGCCGACTGCAACCGCGATGAGAGATCGCGCGGACCTTTGCGTGCATCGTCAATTGCAGCGATCAACGAAGACTGCACGCGGTCGATATCTTCACGCCCGGGTGCATCCGCATCAATGCCGGCGATCAGCTCATGCAGCAGCCCGAGCTTCGCGTAAGCACTCATCTTGTACGACATGGGCAGCACGCGGTCGCCGAGTTCATCGAGTCCTTCAACGCTACGGCGCGTGACCCGTGCCGCCGCTTCCTTGCCCATCGCATGCACGGCGATGCCGCTCGCGTCGAGCGCGATGATCCGGTTCGCCTGATAACCATGCGCGAGAAAAGCGCCGGACATTGCCGGGCCGACAATCAGCGCGATCACAGGATGACCGGCAAGCCGCGCGCTTGCATAGGCATCGACGCCGGCCGCGCACGCGAGATGAACGCCAAGCAATTCTTCGCGACGGCCGTATGCCTGGCTCTTCACATCGACAATAGCCACGATCGGGCGCTTGACCGGAGCGTCGCGATCCGCCTCCATTGCATTGCGCACCGCGCGTGCAAGCAGCCAGCCTTGTTCGAGGCCGACCACGTTGTCGGTCGCACGCGGAAAGCGGTTGTGCGGATCGGGAACGACGGTGATGAAACGCGCGGTCGTGTCGCCAAGCGGCGCGTCGGCGCTGCGGATCGGGCCTTCGTTGCCCGAAGCCGGGTGTTCATTCGACGTCAACGCGTCGAACCAGATTTGCCCACGTGATGCGTTCATCAAACCTCTCCTTGCCAAAGCGTGCGCAACACAGCGGGGTCGATTGCCGCCGGGTCCACACGCGCAAGCCGTTCAAGTTGTGCATCGACCTGTTCGGTCCGATGGCTTGCCGGCACACCGCTTGCGAACGCGCTGAGCACGGCTTCGCGAACCTGATCGGTATCGTCTTCCACGAGGGTGTCGACCAAGCCCACGGCTGCGCGTTGCTCCCCGCCGATCATCGACCAGATGAGACGCCGGTCACGTGAATCGAGTTCTTCTACGCCCGCTTCCTGTTCGATCACTTCGGGCCCGTTCATCCCGAGCCGCGCCTGCCGCGTCATGATCAGCCGGGTGCACAATGCCGCCGCCAGCGACATCCCGCCGAAGCAGCCGACCATGCCGCCGATCACGCCGACGACCGGCACGTAGCGGCGCAACGCGACGATCCCCGCCTGGATCTCCGCGATTACAGCGAGACCGAGATTCGCTTCCTGCAGCCTGACACCACCGGTTTCGAACAGGATCACCGCCCGGATCTTGCGGCCCGCTTCGAATTCGCGCACGGCCATTTCGAGCGCCGCTGCGATCTTCGCGCCCGACACTTCGCCGATGCTGCCGCCCTGGAACGCTGGCTCGATCGCCGCGATGACCGCCGCTTCGCCGCCCAGCGTACCGCGTGCAATGACCGCGCCGTCGTCGGCCTGGCAGACCACATCCTGCATGGCGAGCCACGGCGATTCGAGCCGGTCGAACGGTCCGATCAACTCGCGGAAGGTGCCGGTATCGAGTAACGCACGGGCACGTTCGCGCGCGGTCAGTTCGATAAAACTATGCTGCGCGATGAAGGCATTGTGGCCGCTCATGATGCGTCTCCTTCACTCGCTTCCACTGCTTCAGCGAGCCGCAGCATGACGACGCCGGGCGTTGCGCCGAAGTCGTTGAGTTCGAGGCGCGCGGCGCCGTCGTAGCGCGAGAAGAAGCGGTCGAGCACGCTTTTCCATACGTGTTCGTAACCGTCCACGCTCGTGCGGATCACGACCTCCGCATGCTGACTCTCCGATGGCGACAGCAGGATCTCCAGGTCGCCCGAGCCGACCACGCCGACATGCGCGCGTTGCGGCACGGGGCGGGTGGCGGGATATTCGTAGCGCAAGTTTTCCATGGCGTGTTCTCCGCGTCAGCCGACGCGCGGCAGGGTATCGAGGAAGAGGGTGGCGGCCAGCAAGTCCGCCGCGCCTCCGGGAGATGCGTTCAGTTCGGTGAGACGTTGGTCGAGGCGGGCGAGCGCGGCGCGGCCTTGCGGACGTGCCGCGCCGCCGGCTTGCAGTGCGTCGCGGGCGCCGGCCTGCGCGGCTTCAAGCGCGACCCGGCCGCCGCGATGCAGCAGGCAGGTATCGTCGAGTGTCGCGATGATGGCGAGCAATGCGTCGAGCCGCGCTTCGCCTTCAGTTGCGCCGTTCGCACGAGAACGATGCAACGCAGGCAAGCCGGCTTCGAGCACGTGAGGGAAACCTTCGGCAGCCTGACCGCGTGCGCCGGTCACGCCGAAGCGCTGGGAAACACGCGCACCATTACTCATCGCGTTCGGTGACGGCGCGAAACGATCCTCGAAGCGCGCGATGACTGCCGCTTGCGCGCAGAGTTCGAAGGGTTCACCCAAGGGACACATTGCAGCAGCGGCGCATAACAGGCCAACAATCCAGATCGCCCCGCGATGCGCGTTGCTGCCATTCGTTGCACGCAGCATGGCCGCCTCACCCTCACGGCCAATACGCGCAAGTTGCTCACGCAGCCATTGAGAAGGTTTTTGATCAACCGCTGCTCGCGCCAGTGCGAGAAAGGTCGGCTGCAACGAACGCGCCGAACGCAGCATGATGTCGAGGTCCAGGTCACGATGTGCGCCGCTGCCGCGCCCATCCACCAGCGCGGGCTTCGGCGTGAGAGACGCCTCATCAATCAACGCGGCGACTGCATGATCCGCGAGGGTCGACGGGTCGCGGGCAGCATCGATGAATTCGGGTTGTTGAGTGCAGGCCATCGCGTTTCACCAGCCGCGGAATTTTGCGGGCGGCTGATACAGCCCGCCTGACCACGCGACCAGATCGTCGATGCTCCGTGCCGCCAGCAACGAGCGCTTCGCTTCGCCGCGGCGGATGCCGAGATCTTCCGGGTACGCAACAATGCCACGACGCCGCAATTCCGCGGTCTTGGCGGGGTCGGCGCGCATGCCGACGGGTGTCACCCCCGCCACGGCACTCAACGCCGCACGGCGCTCTTCCACGCCTTCGGCAGCATGCAGATACGCAATTCCTTCTTCGGTCACGACGTGGCTCACGTCGTCGCCGTAGATCATGACCGGGGCTATCGGCATGTTGCTTTGCTTGCCGACGGCGATCGCGTCGAGGGCGTCGACAATAGTCGGCTCGCCACCCTTCTTGAAGGTCTCGGCGGTTTGCACGACGAGCTTGTGCCCGCGTCCGATCGCGCTGTTTGGCCCATCGTTTTTCATCAGCGATAACCACGCCGCGCTCGAATGACGGCGGCCGCGCGGATCGTGTCCCATGTTCGGCGCACCGCCGAATCCGGCAAGGCGGCCGAGCGTGACCGTCGATGAATTCGCGTCGGCGTCCATCTGCAACGTCGAGCCTATGAAAAGATCCACGCCGTATTGCCCCGCGAGCTGGCACAGCACGCGGTTTGATCGAAGGCTGCCGTCGCGACCCGTGAAAAACACGTCCGAGCGCGCTTCAATGTAATCCTCCATGCCCACTTCGCTGCCGAAGCAATGCACGCTTTCGACCCAGCCGCTCTCGATGGCCGGGATCAGCGTGGGGTGCGGATTGAGTGCCCAGTGCGTGCAGATCTTGCCCTTCAGCCCATGCGCTGCGCCATAAGTGGGCAGCAGCAATTCGATCGCGGCGGTGTCGAAGCCAATGCCGTGGTTCAGTGCCGTCACGCCATAACGCTCGTAGATGCCGCGAATGGTCATCATTGCCATGAGAATCTGCAACTCGCCGATATGACGCGGATCGCGCGTGAACAGCGGCTCGACCGCAAACGGCCGGTCTGCCTGCACGACGACATCAACCCACGAACCGGGGATATCGACGCGCGGCAATTCGTCGACAATCTCGTTCACCTGCGCCACCACAATGCCATGACGGAACGCGGTTGCTTCGACGATAGTCGGCGTGTCCTCGGTGTTAGGGCCGGTGTACAGATTGCCGTGCCGATCGGCCTGCACCGCGCAGACCAGCGCGACTTGCGGCGTCAGGTCGATGAACATGCGCGCATACAGTTCTATATACGTATAGATCGCACCAATCTCGAGCTGCCCGTCTTCGAGCAACTGCGCGACGCGCAGACTTTGCGGGCCCGCAAACGAGAAGTCCACTTTGCGCGCGATGCCGCGTTCGAACAGCGTCAGGTGCTCGGGCCGGCTGATGCTGGATATCAGCAGATGCACGTCATGCACGCGCGCCGGATCGAGCTTCGCGAATGCGCGCGAAAGAAAGTCGGCTTGCTTCTGGTTGTTGCCTTCGAGCGCGACACGGTCCCCGGATTGAATCAGCGTTTCGAGGGCGTCGACAATGCGTTCCGCCTTGAGCACGCCGTTGTCGAGCCAGCCTTCGATAGCCTTCAGGCGCCGGGCCTTTTCCAGCGCGCGCGTGTTCCACTGGCGCGGCGCTGGGGCGGTGTCGGTTTGTGCGGGAGGATTCATGCGGGGCCTCGGTGTTGAGCGGGATCAGCGGAACGAAATCAGGAGAGCGGCAGCAGCGCTTAGTCTGACCGCGCAGTGGAAGGACGGCGACGCTTCTTCGGCTGCGTGGCCTGGGCCTGCATTTGAGCGTCGTGGAGAAAACGAAAAACCAGTTCGCCGGTCGCGAGCAGATGGCGTGCGACCAGTGTTTGCGCCGCTTCGGTATCGCGCGCATGCAGTGCGTCGAGAATGGCTTCGTGCTCGGCGTCGGACTGTCCCTTGAACGTGGGCATGCCGAACTTGAGCCGCAGATAACGCTCGCCCCGCCGATGCATCGTCCCAATCAGCTCCATCAGGTGAGGCCGCTCAGCGGGCGCGTACAGGCTCATGTGGAACTGCTCATTGCGCACGACATAGAGCGCCTGGTCCTGTTCGTTGGCCGCGGCCTCCAGCAACCGGCGCGCCTCGGCCAGCGTTGCATCGGTATGGCGCTCGATTGCGATGCCGATAGCCAGACTCTCCAGCGACGCTCGGATCTCGTAGATCTCGCGGGCTTCATCGGCCGATTGCAGGCTGACCGACGCGCCGCGATTCTGTTCAATGGTGACCCAGCCCTCGCTGTCCAGTTGCCTGAACGCCTCGCGCACAGGAATGGCGCTGACGGAGAACTGCCTGGCAATAGCGTCCTGGCGCAGCGGTTCACCCGGCAACAGCGTGCCTTCCACGATCGCCACGCGCAACGCGTCCGCTATATAGCGCGACGTGCTCTGGCGCGGCTCGAATTGCGCCTCGCGAAACGGGAGATTCAGCTCGTTTTTCATGTTTGTTCCTACCGAAGCTAGGTACAAGTGCGGAGTGGTCAACAGCTCATTTTCAAATATTATATATGAAAATGCACTTTTAGGGCTTGTAAGGCAAACCCGGTGCTTTAACGCAGACGCCCCAATTTGCGAACAGCGGGCGTTGTTCATATCAGGGTCACACCAGGTTTATATCTACCAGGAAGACAGTCATGCCAAGTACGCTGGAACGTTCGATAGGCGCCGTCCGGCGCAAGCGCACGCCACTCAACCGGACACAGATCGTAGGCTTCTGGGGTGCCTGGGCCGGCTGGACGCTCGATGGCATGGACTCGTTCATCTATGCACTGGTGCTGGCGCCCGCGCTGACCGAACTGCTGCCGAAGTCCGGCTACGCGGCTACGCCCGCGAATGTCGGACTGGCAGGATCAATTCTCTTCGCACTATTCCTGGTGGGTTGGGGGTTGTCGTTCATCTGGGGCCCGCTCGCCGACCGCTTCGGGCGCACCAAGGTGCTCGCCGCGACCATCTTCACCTTCGCGATCTTTACAGGGCTTGCCGCGACTTCGCATACGGTGTGGGAGCTGGGCATCTATCGTTTTCTTGCGGGTGTGGGTATTGGCGGGGAGTGGGCGCTCGCCGGCACCTACGTGGCGGAAGCGTGGCCGGAGGATCGCCGCAAGATGGGCGCAGGGTATCTCCAGACCGGGTATTACGCGGGCTTCTTCATGGCCGCCGCGCTTAACTATACGATCGGTGCGACCTTCGGCTGGCGCGCGATGTTCCTCGTCGGCATTGTGCCGGTGATCGTATCTATCGTCGTGTTGTTGCGCGTGAAGGAAACCGACAAGTGGCAGAAGGTCGAAGCGACCGTGGTCAAGCAGGCCAGTTCGCTGCGTGCGATTTTCTCGGCGCAGTACCGGCAACGCACCATCGTCGCGACCGTGTTGCTCACCGTGGCGATCATCGGCTTGTGGGCGGGCGCGGTGTATGAACCGTCGGCGGTCATTCAGCTTGCGACGAAAGCCGGCATGACGAAGGCGGATGCATCCCGGACCGCATCTATCGCGACAGGGCTGTTGTCGATAGGCACGATCATCGGCTGTCTCGCGTTGCCGCCAATGGCCGAGCGTATCGGCCGAAAACTCACGCTGGCGGTGTACTTCGTGGGCATGGCGGGATCGATCGCGCTGGCGTTCGGCTGGGCCTTCTATCTGGAGAACGGGCTGGTGCCGTTCATCGCGTTGCTGGTGGTGCTGGGTTTCTTCGGCGGCAACTTCGCGTTGTTCAGCTTGTGGCTGCCGGAGCAGTTCGAGACCCGCGTGCGAGCGACGGCGTTTGCGTTCTGCACATCGATAGGACGCTTCTTCGGGGCAATCGTGAACTTCGGGATTGGCGCGATGGTGCTGCACATGAAGACGCTCGGCGTGCCTATCGCGCTGACCGCCATCGCGTTCGTGATCGGGCTGGCGGTGATCCCGTTCGCGCCGGAAACGAAGGGGCAGGACCTGCCAAGTTAAAGACTTTTACTCGAAGCGCCGCGCCAGCAGACACAAGATTTCGTACATGAGCGTGGCGGCGACAAGCGCCGTATTACCGCTCGGATCATAAGGCGGCGACACTTCCACGACGTCGCCGCCGACCCAGTTCAAACCATCCAGTCCGCGCAGCAGCGCCAGCGTTTCACGCGTTGTCAGCCCGCCTATTTCAGGCGTGCCTGTACCCGGCGTGTAGACCGGATCCAGGCCGTCCACATCCAGTGAAAGATATGTCGGGCCATCGCCCACGACCTTACGCGCTTCGTCAATGATCGCGCCCACACCGAGGGCCTCGAATTCTTCGATAAACACCACACGCATGCCACTTTCGAGCGAATAACGCCAGCCCTCGTCGGAATTCTGCGCACCGCGAATGCCAATCTGGATGGTTCGCTTTGGGTCCAGCAAGCCCGCTTCCACCGCGCGGCGAAACGGCGCGCCGTGCGTGAATTTCGACCCCTTGAAACTATCCCATGTGTCAGTGTGCGCATCGATATGCACCATGCCAACAGGCCGCTTCGGCGCCATCGCCTGGAAGATCGGGTAGGTAATCGAATGATCGCCACCCGCGCTCAAGGCAATCTTGCCGGCCGCGAACACCGGTTCAAAGAACCGTCGGATGTCCTCGTGCGAACGTTCGAGATGATAGAGGTCGGTGAACGGGACGTCGCCTATTTCGCCCACGCGGCACACATCGAAGGGATTGAAACGCGTCACGTGATGGATCGCGCGCGTCATGCTCGACATGTTGCGGATCTCGCGCGGGCCAAACCGCGCACCCGGACGCGCAGTCACGCCGCCATCGAACGGCACGCCGGCCAGCACGATATCGAGTTCATTGATATCCGTGCAGTACGGCACGCGCATGAAGGTCGGGATGCCGCTAAAGCGGGGTAACGCCATCTGGCTTCGATCGGTGCCGGGCATGATGTTCTCGTCAGAAAGTAGGCGGTGTATTGGTCCACAGCACACGCGCAACGGTCTTGCCGGGGTTGCGATAACTGTGCGGAACGGTACTGGGGAAATAGAAGGTATCTCCCGCATGCAGCAGATAACATTCATCGCCCAGCGTCAGTTCGAACTGGCCCTCGATCACGTAACCCAGTTCTTCACCGGCGTGGCTGATCTGCTCGTCGCTGCTTGCAAGCGGTTCGATCACGTGGATATCGCTTTGCAGCAATTGCCCCGAAGCGGGCACGATCACCCGTTCCAGCATGATCGAAAGACGCTTGCCGGCTGACGGAAACTCCGTGGTGGGACGCTCGTTCGCGCGCTGCACAGGCGACGTATTGATGTCCGGTCCCGAGACGAGCGCGCCCACATTGGTCGACAACGCCAGCGCGATCTTGTGCAATGTCGCAAGCGAGGGTTGCGCGTGGCCGCCCTCGAGTTTGGACAACATGCTCTCCGAGCAACCCACCTCCGCCGCGAGCGCTTTCAGCGTCAACTGCTTGACCATGCGCGCGTGTTTCAGACGCACGCCGAGCGTGGCGGACGGATCGGGCTGAACCTCGGGCGGCTTGCTCGCGGCCCGGCGCGGGCTCGCTGGTTTGCGTGCTGCGGTTTTTTTTGTGGCCACCGGAAGGTTCTTCCTAAAAGTAGGGGATCTACGCGAGCACCGTGAACTCGACTTCCAACGGATTCAACGCGTTGATCGGAATAATATCCTGCGGGCAAGCAGACATGACCACGACGCAATCCATCAACGCCTTGATCTCCACGTAATCCCCCGCCTTCGATACCGGCGCAAGCCATTCGATCGAATAGTCCGGCCTGATCGGGATGTTCATCCACAGGTTGAAGGGTTGCGGCACTTCGCGAGCGCGCAGGCCGATCGCTTTCAGCGCGAGCCGCATGTTGTCCGCGCAGTTGTCGTGATAACCGGCCACGCCCAGGTTCTTGTAGCGGTACAGATCGCACGCGGCCATCAGCGTGTCGTGCACGCCCGGCGATGTGTCCGTGACCAGCTCAGCAATCGGCCGGCGATGATTGGTCATCAACGGATCGCCGGCTTGCGGAATCACCTTGTCAAGCGACGCGCGAGCGTGTTCGAACGACAGGAATTCGTCGAGGTGAGTCGCATTGAAGATCCACGTATCGCACACCTGGGTGCCGTGCGTGTTCGTGATACGGATCGTCTGGCCCGACTGTATCTTGACCGCGCGGCCATTGCGCGCAGGCACGGTATAGGTCTTGCCGATCTCCGGTGTGCCATCGGCGGAAATGGGTTCGCGCAGCGTGGCGTTTTCGCCAAGCGCATGGCTGTTGTCGTGATGATGTTCAACGTGCGGCGTGCTCATGGTGACTCCTTCAGTCAGATCGTTTTCAAGGTGCTTCGTTGCAGAGGTGAACCAGGCAATGCGCCAATGCGCGGGCGCCCAGTACGAGGTGATCGTCGTCGGTGGCTTCAAGCGGGTTGTGGCTGATGCCGTCGCGACTCGGGACAAACAGCATCGCGCTCGGGCAATGTTTCGCGAGATACATGGCGTCGTGGAATGCGCCTGAGGTGATGCGTAGTGAAGGCGCGCCGAGTGCTTCGCATGCATCGGCTACGCGCTGGATCACGGCCGGTGCAAAGTCCACGGGTGGGTGGATGAACAGCGCTTCCAATGTCACCGCATGGTGGCTCACGCAGTCCGCAAGCTGGCGATCGAAAGCGTCGAGTACAGCCGCGTCCGGGTGACGGAAGTCAATGGTGAACGTGACTTCCGATGCAATCGTGTTGATCGAGTTCGGCACGACGGTCCAGCGTCCGAAGGTGATGCGGGTATCGCCGCCGCCTAGCCGGCAAGCGAGCGTGTCGATCTCCGCGCGGACGGCGACAGCGAGCGTCATGGCGTCGTGGCGAGCGTGCATGGGTGTGGTGCCCGCGTGTGCAGCGACGCCCTGGCAGCGCACTGCGTACCACCGCACGCCCTGGATGCCGGTGACTACGCCCAGAGGAACATTGGCGAGTTCCAGCAAGGGTCCTTGTTCTATATGCAATTCGATGAACGCGTGCGCAGCCTTCTCGACAACGCGTGTCTGGAGTAACGGAAACGCTTCGCGATGTGCGGCGAGCGCGCTGTCGAGCGAGATACCATCGCTGTCCTTCGCCTGCCCGTAGCGCTCGATCAATGCCGGATCGACGAACGCGCTCGACCCCATCGCGCCAGGCTGAAAGCGCGTGCCTTCTTCGTTGGTCCATGCCACCACTTCGAGCGGGCGGCGCGTACGGATACCGGCATCGTTGAGCGCGGCAAGGCATTCGAAGCCGGCCAGCACGCCGTAGCAGCCGTCGAGCTTGCCGCCTGTCGGCTGGGTATCGACATGGCTGCCGGTCATCACCGGCGGCAGGCCCTCCAGACCGGGGCGTCGAAAAAACAGGTTCGCGCAAGCGTCGGTACGGACTGTGCAGCCGAGTGCGGCGGCACGATCGATCAGGAAACGCCGTGCTTCGATATCGGCAGGAGACAGCGCCGGGCGATCCACGCCGCCGTCTGCACGCGCACCGAAGCGAGCAAGCGTCTCGATCGATTCGAGCAGACGTGATGCGTCGATATGAGAGGCGGTCTTGAATGCGCCGTCCAACATCACGCGACCCCCGTGACAGATGTCAGGCTGCGATCGAACCACGGCTTCAGGAACTGCTGCAGGCGTGGCGTGCGGGTGTTGCCGAAGATCTGTTCAGGCGGCCCCGCCTCCACTATCCGCCCGGCTTCCATGAACACCACGTGGTCCGAAATCTTGGCGGCAAAGCTCATTTCGTGCGTGACCATGACCATCGTCATGCCGTCTTGCGCCAGGGATCGGATCACACTCAATACTTCTTCCACCAGTTCGGGATCGAGCGCGGAAGTCGGTTCGTCGAGGAGCATCACTTCGGGCTCGATCGCCAATGCGCGCGCGATTCCCACGCGTTGCTGCTGACCGCCGCTCAGGGACGCGGGATAGGCATCGGCTTTTTCTGCGAGGCCAACACGCGTCAGCGCCGCCAGCGCCTGTTTATGAGCATCGGCCTTGCTCGCTTTCTTCGATAACACCAGCGGCGCGGCCACGTTGCCCAGCACGGTCATGTGTGGCCAGAGATTGAATTGCTGGAACACCATGGACACGGGCCGACGCACTTCCGCGATGCTCTTTTCACTATCGCGATCACGGTCCGAACGACCTGCCGAGCGATAACCGAGCAACTGGCCTTTGATCCACACTTCGCCTTCATCGTAGGCTTCGAGAAAGTTCATGCAGCGTAGCGCGGTCGTCTTGCCGGACCCTGAAGGCCCGATCAGCGAGACGATCTCGCCGCGTGTCACCGCGAGATCGATGCCCTTGAGCACGCGATTGGCACCGTACGATTTACCCACGGCACGCAGTTCGAGAATGGGCAATGAACTCATGAGGTTTTCCGCGAAGGGGCAATCAGCGCCTGCGCCCATCGGGCAGCGAGGGCAACGCATTGCGTGAGTAGCCAGTAGCACACGATCAACATCGCGTACGGAGCGATGTACGTATAAGTGGACGAGACTATGTCGCTTGCTGTCATGGTCAGTTCGGGCACGGTGATGATCGACGCCACGGCGCTTTCCTTGATGACAAGAATGGTCTGGTTGGCGAGCAAGGGAATGGCGAATGCAATAGCCTGTGGCATGTCGATGCTGCGAAACGCAGCCCATCGGCTGATGCCGAACGCGCGAGCCGCTTCTCCATGTCCGCGCGGAATGCTGGCCCAGCCGGCGCGAAAGATTTCCGCAAAGTACGCGGCCGAATAAAACGCGAGCGACACAATGGTGGCCTGCACCGCGGTCATGGTGATGCCGATCACCGGCAAGCCGAAATAGACGATCACAAGTTGCGACAGATACGGCGTACCGCGCACGAGCCAGACATAGACGCGATAAGGCGCCGCCACCCAGCGCGGGAACCGCAGCCGCAGCGCGTTCAGCACGAAGCCGGCCAGCGCACCCGTGAAGGCCGCGAGCAAGCTGACCTCGAGCGTCACCAGGATGGCTTCGGCGAAACGCGGAATGAGCGAGAGGAAACTGTTCATGGTCGGCTCAGGCCCGTCGCGCCACGCGCCGTTCGATACCCCGGCCGGCAAGCGACAGCAGCGAAGTGATCGCGAGATAGAAGCAGGCCGCGAGCGTATAAACCTCGAGCGGCCGGTAACTGACCGAAGACAATTGCTGCCCGACGCGCATCAGGTCCGTGACCGCAATCACCGACACCACCGCGGACGCCTTCACTATGTCGATCATCTCCGACACCAGCGCCGGCAGCGTCAACGCGACGACTTGCGGAATCTCCACGTGCCACAAGGTCTGGCGGCGCGTGAGATTGAAGGTCTGCGCCGCCTCGACCTGCCCGCGCGGAATCGCGCGAAAACCCGTGCCCAGGATCTGCGACTGATACGCCGCTGTATTCATCGACAAACCCACTGCCGCCGCGGCCACGCCGGGGATGGCCCATCCGAGTCCCGAGGGCACGTAGTAGAACACCAGCAATTGCGCGAGCACCGGCGTGCCGCGAAAGAGGCTCACATAGACCCGCGCAGCAGAGGCGAGCGTGAGGCTTTTGCTTGCGGACATCATGTAGATGAAGATGCCCGCAAAGAAGCCGCACGCCACCGCGACCGCTGAGAGACATAGCGTCGTGATCGCGCCGTCCAGCAGTTGCGGCAGATAGCCGAGACAACGCGCGAGGAGATCGGGTGGGTTCATATCGGTCGATGCGGTTTGATGCTGCTTACATCGACGGTGCGGGCATGGCGTCGGCGGGGACGTCCATGGTCGTGCCGAACCACTTCATCTGCAGCGCCTTCATGGTGCCGTCATGATTCGCGCGGGCAATGGCGTCGCTGAAAAGCTTGAGCAGCGTTGCGCTGTCCGCGTCCTTGCGCGCGACCCATGCGAAATAGCTCTTCGGTCCAATGCTTTGCGGCAACACGGTGAACACGCCCGGACGGGATTTCAGCAAGGGTCCAAGATTCGCGACTGATTGCGCGACCGCGTCCAGGCGGCCGACCGCCAGGTCCGCATAAGCCTCGTCGAAGGCGACGTATTGCTTGATCTGCTTGATGCCAGGACCGCCGGCGGCCTTCAGGTTCTTGTCGAGCGCCATGAGCGCCTGCAACTGTGCCGAGCCCGTTTGCGATCCGACGATCTTGCCGTTCAGGTCATTGGGCGACTTGATGGAAGCTTCATTCGAACGCACCAGGACGCCTGCGGTTGCATCGGCAATAGGCAGTGTGAACGCAAAGTGTTCTGCCCGATCCTTGTTGACGGTGACGGCGGTGATCACCATGTCAAAACGCTTGGCGTCGAGGCCCGGGAGCAAGCCCTGGAACGGCAGGTCGAGTTGCTTGAGCTTGACGTCGGGCACCGACTTCAGCACGTATTGCAGCAGGTCAGAGTCATATCCCACGATCTTGCCGTTCTCAACGGATTCGAACGGCGCATATCGCGCCTCTGTGCCCACCGTGATTTCCTTGTTCGCCTTGACGCGGGCGAGCAGGTCGCCGCTTTGCGCGTGCCCCGGAATTGACGCGCACAGCGCAAGCGCGCCGGTCATCGACAAGACAAACCTGTGAAGTGACTTATGCATGATGCTCCCGTGCGGCCACGCCGCAAAGAGGGGTTAGTGAATGTATTCAAGTTACTTGAATGAGATTCACTATGCATGAAGTGTGCCACATGAAGAGGGCTTGTTGGGAGATGTCTGGGTCTGGCCGGCATGCACCGGAGTGGGATTTGAAAGAGACAAGGCACCGATAAAGTGCCGCCATGCACAAGACAACGGCAGGAGGCCGTCCGCTTGGGGATGGTTGGGAGACGGCTACCGCGGAGGGCGCGGCACGCCTATATAGATAGAGGAGTGTCGCGCGCGGTTCTTGAAAGATAGCGGTTTGTAACCGCTATCAGGTGAGTCATTCCATGCCATTGGACGCGAGCTCTTCAGACCTGTGCATACCCGCCGTCAACGCTCAATTCGCTTCCGGTCATGAAACTGCTGTCGTCAGACGCAAGGAAGAGTGCGGCAGCCGCGACTTCGTCCGGGTCGCCCATGCGGCCAAGAGGCGTCTTGGCGACCAGGCCCGCTATCATCGCTTCCTGCTGACCCGAGCGAGCCAGTCCATTGAGCAGTCCCGGCGTGGAGGTCGGGCCCGGAGAAAGCACGTTCACGCGGATGCCGGTACCCTTCAAGTCCACCGCCCAGCCCCTGACGAAATTGCGGATCGCAGCCTTCGATGCGCTATAGACGCTGAAAGCGGGCGATCCGGTTGAACCCGCCGTCGATCCCGTAAGAATGATGGAACCGCCCGCTTTCATCATCGCCAGTGTTTTCTGGACGGTGAACAGCGTCCCTTTGACATTCACGCCGAAAACGCGATCGAACGATTCCTCGGTGATCGAACCGATAGGCTGCATGTCGCCGACTCCCGCATTGGCGAGCAGTATGTCGATGCGTCCTTTCGCGGCCTCTATCGTGGCGAAAACACGCTCAAGGTCGTCCAGCCGGGAAATGTCTCCCTGAATAGCCACCGCGCGGGGCCCGATCACCTCGAGTGCCTTGTCCAGTTCCTCTTGGCGACGACCTACGATAACGACCTCCGCGCCTTCGGCTGCAAAGCGTTTGGCGCTTGCCAATCCAATGCCGCTGTTGCCGCCGGTGACCACTGCGATTTTTCCGTCAAGCCTGTTCATGCGTACCTCCCGAGATAGGAGATAGGAAGCGTAGACCCGCGCTATTACTTTGTATAGTATTTACCTTTTGGTAAGTACCCTCTCCAGGAGCGGCAGAATGTCGACGATTACCTTCACCTGCGGGCTTGAGGCCGCACTGGCTATCCTTGGTGGAAAGTGGAAACCGCTGGTGCTGTTTAATCTGGCGCACGGTGTGCATCGATACGGCGAACTGAGGCGTGCCGTGGGAAGCGTGAGCGACAAAGTGCTCATTCAGCAGTTGAAGGAATTGCAGATGGACGAAGTTATCGAGCGCACTGACTACAAGGAGATTCCGCCGAAGGTCGAGTACTCGCTCACTCCTTTCGGCCGTTCTCTGGCGAAAGCGTTGGGTCCGCTTTGTGTTTGGGGTACTGAGCATATGGCTGACGTCGAACGAATCAGCCTGCGCAGGCAGGCTTTGGCCGACGCTGATGCACGGTAAGGCGGTTGCGAATGGATCGGCGAATGCGTGGCGCCAGTCAGCTTGAATCGCGGCGGCCCCTCACGGCTAAATCGACTCGCGCGGCTGAATAATAAAACCCTTGTCGCGTGGCCTCCCACAGGATCGCTGCGCGCAAACCGCAACGCTCCCATCGCAGCAATTCTCCCTCTGATAGCGCGTCACACCGGATATCCCACCGGCCGTCAAATCGCGTCCGCATTAACTTCCATATTCAATACTATTTACTGTCATATTTCTTTCATTAATGAAAATTACAATTCGCCTTCACCGCGTACCCCTTAACTCATGACTCATACGCTCAGGCGTTTCAATGACAGGGTGCGCTGGCCCCCACCCAACAGAAAACCGGACCAGACGACATGCAAGAGCAGCCCAACGTATCGCGCCGTAAAGCCCTCAAACTGCTCGTGACCGCGCCCATGCTGCCTCTAGGCGCGTTCTCCATTTCCACGCTGGCGGGCTGCGGCGGCGACAGCGCAACCACACCGGTCACGTCGGCATCGTTCAAGTCCGCTTCATTTGCTTCAATGGCTGCGCCGACTCTGGAGGACACGGCCGCCATGGCGACCACCACGGTGCGCTCGTCGCTCACGGTGACCTACACCGACGGCACGACGCAAGCGTACAAGCTCGCCTACCAGCCGTTCTTCGTGACCGGTGACATGGTGCCGAACGGCAGCGGCGGCACGACGCTCGCGGGTGGTTATTACGACATCAACAACCAGCCGGTCATCGACAAATCGGTGCCGGGCAAGGAGCGCCAGTTCTTCTCGGATTGCCCGGACGGCACGTCGCTGCTGTCACTCGCGAAACCCACGGTTGCCGGTATCAAGGGAAAGGCCGTATTCGCAGTCGTCCAGTTCGAATATGCGACGCGTGACCAGAGCCTCGCGTCGGCGTATGGACAGTTGCCTTCGCCTATCGCGGTCCTTACGCTCGACCAGGACCAGACGACCGGCAAACTCACGCTCGTGAAGTATCACAACGTGGATACGTCGAAGGCGAATGGTCTGTGGATCACGTGCGGCGCGAGCCTGTCGCCGTGGAACACGCACCTGTCGAGCGAGGAGTACGAGCCGGACGCCACGACCATTGCGACCAACAGCCAGTTCAAGGTGTTCAGCACGAGCCTCTATGGCGATGCGACCCGCGCGAACCCGTACAACTACGGTCACCTCCCCGAAGTCACGGTGAACCCGGACGGCACGGGCACCGTCAAGAAACACTACAACCTTGGACGCATCTCGCACGAACTGGTGCAGGTGATGCCGGACAAACGCACCGTCATGATGGGCGACGACGCGACCAACGGCGGCCTCTTCATGTTCATCGCGGATCGTGCGGAGGACTTGTCGTCGGGCACGCTGTATGTGGCGAAATGGACGCAGACATCGTCTGCGGGTGCGGGCTCGGCCAACCTGACCTGGATCAGGATTGGCAGCGCGGCGAGCGCGGAAATCGAAACAATGGCAGCGAGGCTGAAAGCGCCGGACATCATGGACGTGAGCACCAGGGATCCTCTCGACGCGAGCTTCACGAAGATCAATTTCAACGGCACGTTCAACTGGATCCGCATCAAGCCGGGCATGGAGAAGGCGGCGGCGTTCCTGGAGACGCATCGTTACGCTGCCTATATTGGCGGGAGCATGGGCTTTACGAAGCTTGAAGGCACGACGATCAACGCGAAGGACAAGATCGTGTACAGCGCCATGTCACGCGTCGAGAAGTCGATGGTCAAGGGCAACGCGGCATCCACGGACGTGGCCGTCGACAAAACCATCAACGCCGGTGCGGTCTATGCGTTGAACCTGAAAGCGGGGCAGCGGGATACGAGCGGTACGGCGATCAACAGCGAATGGGTTCCGGTCGACATGGCCGCGCCGGCTGCGCTGACAGGCGAAGACCTCTCAACGCCCGATGCGATCGGCAATACCGCGAACGCGAGCAAGATCGCGAACCCGGACAACCTGAAGTTCTCGGAGAAGCTGCGCACGCTCTTCGTTGGCGAAGATTCGGGCATGCACGTGAACAACTTCCTGTGGGCCTACAACGTGGACACGCAGACGCTGTCACGCGTGCTGTCGTGTCCGGCCGGCGCGGAATCGACCGGCCTTCATGCGGTTGACGAGATCAACGGCTGGACCTACATCATGAGCAACTTCCAGCATGCGGGCGACTGGGAGAGCCCGGTCCACGACAAGGTGAAGGCCGCGCTGGACCCGCTCGTGCGGGACAACTTCAAGGACCGCTTCGGCGCCACGGTCGGTTACCTGACCGCGGACACCTCAAGCATCAAGCTCGTCAAAGGCTGATCGAGCGAGTCAGCTTCCCTTGTTGTAACCGTCGGTCAGTGTATGCAGGAACGCAATGATGTCCTTCATCTCCTGATCGGTCATTGCGGGCTTGTCGCCGAACTTGCGGTCGAACGGTGCGTCGGTCACGTCGATGTTCGCGTGGAATTGCGGCGGCAGGTCGTCGTACTTGTTGACCTTGCCGTCGGCGCCCTTCGGATAGAACTTCTCCGGCGCGGTATTGCGGTCGTTGTAGAACGCCATGACGTCGTCGAGCGAGTGATAGACGCCGTTATGGAAGAACACTTGCCGCGTCGCGGAGTTCCGGAGCGTGGGCGTGAGGAACATGCCGCAATACTGCGTCTGGTCCTTTATGTCGGTGCGGAAGGGGCCGCACACGCCCATGTCGAAGAACTTCGGATCGTGGTTCTCCGCCAGCGTGGTGTTACGGGGTACGCCGAGCGCTTCGTACTGGTAGTCGGTGAACATCGGCGGCACGCCGTCGGGACTGGGCTTGGACAAGTGACAGCCGGCGCAGTTGGCCTTGTCGGGATCGTTGAAGAGGCGCAAGCCATGCAACTCCGCTTTCGAGAGCCGCGCCTTGCCCTCGAGCCAGTAGTCGTACTTGCTGGTGTACGGGTGGAACGACTGTTCTTCGACCTGGTAGCGCGCAACTGCAAACATGGCCTCGGAGATGGTGAGCTCCCTGCTCTGGAAAATAGCCGGGCCGAACAGTTTCGTGAAGTCGTCCTTGTAGGCCGTGCGCTGCAATTTTGCGGAGACGTCGGCTTCGCTGGTGTTGGCCATTTCCACGGGATTGAGCATCGGGCCGGACGCTTGTTCCTGCAGCGTATCGGCGCGGCCGTCCCAGAAGAGACCGCCTTGCGGCACCATAGCCGGCGCTGCGGGCGCTACGCCCGCGTTCTTTTGCGCCTTGGCGGTTCCGGCGGCCTGCGACGCGAGGGCGGCTAAATCGGCCGGAGCTTCGGCTTCGCCGGCATCGGGTCCAATGCTGAAGTTAGGCTGCAGGTACAGGTACATCAGGGAAGGCGGCGGACGGTAGCCTTCCAGCGTCATGTGCGGTCCGCCCAACTGCACGGAGAGTTTGTTCGGCGGGCCATAGGCATGGTCCGGGCTGTGGCAGGTCGCGCACGACTGTTTCCCGGAAGCGGACAGCGACTCGTCGAAGAAAATCTTCTGGCCGAGTTGCGCGACCGCGCTCAACGGGGCGACCGGCGGGCGGGAGAGGACAACAGGATTCGGGTTGGCACCCGTCAGGTCTTCCACGATGGCGCCCACGCGGGCCGGTACTTGCGAGGGGAAGGCTACGGCCCATGCGCTGAATCCGGCGGCGCCGAGAACCACGGCGGCGATGCATCCGAGCAAGATGTGTTTCGGGCGGGGGAAGCGTGGCTTCAAGCGTGGCTTCTCGCCTGCGGCGGGCGTTACCGGGGGTATGACGGTGTGCGGCATGTTGACCAGGAAGCAGGGGCAGCATTGAAAAAACGCCGCCGGCTCAATTGCCCGGCGGCGACGCAGCAAGAACCTTACCGCCCGCGTCAGTGATCCGACGCGGGTGTTCAGGTAACAATCAGATGGTGGGAACCGATGCGACCGGTGTACCCAGGTTCGGATCGATGAAGACCGTCGGGTTCTTGCCCGAACCGCTGAAGTTGAACATGTTGTTGATGCTGCCGGCAGTTGCGTCGAACGAACCGCCACCGAGACGCGCACCGTTGAGCCAGTTGTCTTCAATGAAGCGAACCACCGAAGCCTGGTTGATCAGCGTGTGGTCCACGTAGTTCACCTTGGCCCACGGCGAGATCACGACGAACGGGATACGCGTGCCCGGACCGCAACGGCCATTCACCGGCGCACCCTTCACACCCAGCGGAGCCGTACCCGTGCCGCACGTGCCGGCGCCATTCACCTGATCGGCAACTGCGTCGAACGACGACGAGTTCGGCACTGCGAAGGCATGGTCGTACCAGCCGTCCGAGTCATCCCAGGCCACGATCACAGCGGTGGTTGCCCAGTCCGGCTGTTGCTGCAGGAAGTTGACGATCTTCGCCGTGAAAGCCTGCTCGTCGAGCGGATCCGAATAACCTGCGTGGCCATCCTGGAACGCCGGCGCCTTGATGAAGCTGACGGACGGATAGTTGCCGGCCTTGACCGTTGCGAAGAAGTCGTCGGTGTCGTACTGGTGGTTCGCCGGTTCCGGCGTCTTGCCATCCGCTTCAAGCGACAAGCCGATCACTGCCGTCGAGCTCGGACGTGCGTGCGTCGGGTTGGCGGTCGATGCGAAGTACTGGAACCAGTTGTGGTGCGGGATATAGTCGGCGGTTGCCTGACCCACGACTGGCGACAACGTGCTGCGCTTGCAACCCGTCGTGCCGTTGCTGTTCACGGTCGACAGATTGAAGCCGCCCATGAAGCCGCCCCACGAGATGTTTTGCGCGTTCAGCAAGTCGCCGATGTTCTTGGCTGCGATCATCGCCGTGTCGGTCGTGCTCGAGCACGTGTCGTTCGCCGGATCGACGTCGTTGATCAGCGTGAAGCCGCCCTGACCGTCGTTCACGAAGTACGAACCCGTGTTCGTCGCGGTGACCGGGCCGCCTGCGCTCGACTTGATCACTTGCAGGCCGTTGGTCTGGCCCGACACGACTTCGAGTGCGCCCGGCGTGGACGGACCGTAGGTCGACGTGTACGCGTTGTCGCTCATGGCGAAATTCTGCGCATAGTTCCAGAGGGCGCCGACCGTGTTGCCGTCGAAGTAGCCCATGACCTGGCCTGTGGTACCGAATGCGCCTGCGCCGCCTGCCGTGCCCTTACCCGTGAACTTCGGGAAGAGGTCGGCCGCGCCGTTGTCGTAGGCGTGTTGTTCAGCCGTGTACGCGTGGTTCTGGTCGGAGGTCGCGGCTTGCGTCCGGTCCAGGCGGAACGGATTGGCTGCGCCCGTGCCGTTGGCCGTGTTCGTGAAGTTCGGGTTCGCTGTCAGCAACGTGCCGCTAAGACCGTTCACCGCCGGCGTGCCCGCTGCCGGAGTGAACGCCGGCTCGCCTGCCGGGTTCGCTGCGTTCGGATACGTCGCGAAGTAGTGATCGAACGAGACGTTCTCGTTATAGATCACGACTACGTGCTTGATGGGGGTAGCCGTCGCGATCCGGTTCTGGATGGATTGCGACGAACTGGGATTGCTGTTGTTGCCACCGCCGCAGGCGTATAGGCCGATAGCCATTGCTGCAGTGGGTACGCCAACCATTAAGGCTCGACGAAACATGTGTGAAGCTCCCGATGTCGTTGTGGCAGTGCTTGTGTGGCCGCGTGGCCTTTGGGGGACGGGTGCGGACTATGAAGAGACCTTTCTTTTCGATCCGACCGCATTGGAACACTTACGTATGAACCCTAAAAGACGGTCTGCTTTCGCTGTGGTTACGTGGAAATAACAAACAGAAAGAGTCGGTAAGGTAGAACGTCGAAGCGCGGTACGGGCTGGCCTTTCAAGGCCGGCGGCGCGAGCGCCGGCACGGCTGTTTGATGGCAAGGCTTTTTTAGGCGGCCGGAAAGAGTTGCACGGCTTATCCGCTAACGAGTCGCAACCTTTCATGCTGACGTCACAGAGCGCTTCGATAATCGCTGCTGCTGTAAACGTTTTCAGTTCACTTTTGCCAAAGCCCATGCACTCCACCATCAAGGACGTTGCCGCGCATTCAGGCGTCTCGATCGCCACGGTTTCGCGTGCACTGAACGCACCGCAGTTGCTGAATGCGGAGACCCTCGCGAAGGTGCGCGAATCGATTGAAGCACTCGACTTCATGCCTAGCGCACGAGGCCGCCAGCTTCGCGGCGTACGCACGCGGCTGGTCGGCGTGGTCGTGCCGACACTGGCCAATCCCGTCTTCGCCGAGTCGCTGCAAGGCATTGATGAAGCGGCATCCGCCAGTGACTACCGCCTGATGCTGATGACCACCGCGTATGACAGCGCTCGTGAGCGCCGCGCGATCGAGACCCTGCGCGAGCAACGTGTGGATGGCCTGATCGCGACCGTCGCCGACGCCGAATCCAACCCCTTGCTGGACGAACTTGACCGCATTGGTCTGCCTTATGTGCTCGCGCATAACGACACGGCGTATCGCGCGGCGGTATCGGTGGATAACCGGCGCGCAGCGCGTGATGGCGTGTGTGCGTTGCTGCAGCGCGGGCACCGGCGCATCCTGATGCTCGCTGGTTCGTTCGCGGAATCGGACCGCGCGCGCTTGCGGTATCGCGGTTATGAAGACGCGATGCTTGACTCCGGCCTCACGCCGCACCCGCCGATCGAACTCGATTTCAACGCGGACGATCTGCCGCCTTCGCTGCTCGCCCATCTCTCCGATCCCGCTCGCCGGCCCACTGCGCTTTTCTGCAGCAATGACCGGCTGGCGATCATCGTGATGAGGGGTTTGCGGCACGCGGGATTGTCCGTGCCGGGCGATATCTCGGTGCTTGGTTTCGATGGCATTCCGCTTGGCGAATGGCTATCGACAGCGCTGTCCAGCGTCGCTACGCCGAACCGCGAGATTGGCCGGTACGCATGGCTTCATCTCGCGGCCAGGCTGGGTTTGCCCGGCGACACGACCAACGGCCCTGTTCCCTTCAAGTTGCCTCATAGCGTAAGAACCGGTGCGACCATCGCGCCATTGATCGATCCCGCGGCCAGAACGGCCTCCCTCGTATCGGAGAATCCTGCATGAAAATTCGTCATGTCCTGGCTACGCTGCTTGCAGCAACGGCCACTTTTTGCGCGGCCGGCGCGGCCTATGCTGGCAACACCGCCGACAGCACCGCGATCTGCTACAACTGCCCGCCGGAATGGGCGGACTGGGCGAGCCAGATTGCTGCCATCCAGAAGCAGACCGGCATTCGCGTGCCGTTCGACAACAAGAATTCCGGCCAGGCCATTGCGCAGATGATGGCCGAGCAGAAGAGCCCGATTGCCGACGTGGTGTATCTCGGCGTTTCATCGGCGTTCCAGGCAAAAGACAAGGACCTCGTGCAGCCGTACAAACCTGCGCATTGGGACGATATCCCTGCCGGCATGAAGGATCCCAACGGCTACTGGTTCGCGATTCATTCCGGCACGCTGGGCTTTTTCGTGAACAAGGACGCGCTCGACGGCAAGCCGGTTCCGCGTTCGTGGGCGGACTTGCTGAAGCCGGAATACAAGGGCATGGTCGGCTATCTTGATCCGTCGTCGGCATTCGTGGGATACGCGGGCGCAGTGGCGGTGAACCAGGCGCTGGGCGGCACGCTCGATAACTTCAAGCCCGGTCTCGACTGGTTCGCGAAGATGAAGGCCAACGCGCCGATCGTGCCGAAGCAGACCGCGTATGCGCGCGTGATGTCGGGCGAGATTCCGATCCTGCTCGACTATGACTTCGACGCCTATCGCGCTAAATACAAGGATCACGCGAACGTGGAGTTCGTGATCCCGAAGGAAGGCACGATCGTGGTGCCGTATGTGATGAGCCTTGTGAAGGGCGCACCGCATCAGGCGAACGGCGAGAAGGTGCTGGATTTCGTGCTGTCGGATGAAGGCCAGCGCCTGTGGGCGAACGCGTATTTGCGACCGGTGCGTGGCGGAACGTTGCCGCCTGACATAGCCGCCAAGTTCCTGCCGGCGTCGGAGTATGCGCGCGCCAAGGACGTCGACTTTGCGAAGATGGCCGCCAAGCAGAGCGCGTTCGGCGAAGAGTATTTGCGCGTCATGCACTGAGCTTCCGGCAATGCAAGACTCCACCTTTTCCACCCGTGCGCGGATCTTCCTGCTGGCGCCCGCGCTTGCCGTGTTCTTCGCGTTCTGGCTGCTGCCGCTGGTCGCGTTGTTGCAGGCCAGCGCGGTGCCGGACGCGTTCACCGCGTATCGCGAGGTCCTGACCAACTCGCGTTATCTGCATAGCTTGCTCGCGACCATTGTGTTGTCGTTGGCGGTGACGGCGGCGACACTGGTTTTGTCGACCATCGCGGGTTTGTTTCTCGCGCGCCGCGAGCTGCCGGCCAAGCGATTGCTGGTCGCACTGCTGACGTTTCCGCTCGCGTTTCCCGGCGTGGTGGTGGGGTTCATGGTGATCATGCTGGCCGGGCGCCAAGGATTGATTGGCGCCCTCTCCACCCGGTTTACAGGGGACCGCTGGGTGTTCGCTTATTCGCTCAGCGGTTTGTTCCTGGGCTACCTGTATTTTTCGATTCCGCGCGTGATCGTCACCGTCATGGCGGCTGCAACGAAGCTGGATGCGTCGCTGGAAGAAGCGGCGCGTTCGCTGGGGGCGTCGCCGTGGCGCATCTTTATCGATGTGGTCATGCCTGCCCTGATGCCTGCGTTGATCGCGGCGGGCGCGGTGTGTTTTGCTACCGCGATGGGTGCTTTCGGCACCGCGTTCACACTCGCCACCGACCTCGACGTATTGCCGATGACCATCTATACCGAGTTCACGCTGAACGCGAATCTTGCGACGGCAGCGGCGTTGTCGATCGTGCTCGGCCTCGTTACCTGGGCCGTGCTGGCGGTTGCTCGCAGCCTCACCGGCGCGACTGTCGCCGCTACCGCATGAGGACGCCGATGCCTGAGTTCCTGAAGCCGCGCCGTCTGCTCGTTGCGGGGCAATTGCTGCTGACGCTTGCGCTGGTTGCGTTCATGGTCGTGCCCGTGGTGATGTCGGTGATGGCCGGATTGACCGTCAACTATTTTCGTGGCGTGTCCAGCGGGCTGACGCTTAAATGGCTCGAGCAGGTGTGGGCGATGTATCAGGATTCGGTCTGGTTATCGATCGAGATCGCGCTTGCAACGCTTGCCATCACGCTCGCTATTGGTGTGCCGGCGGCGTATGCGCTGGCGCGCAGCAATACGCGCTGGGCGCGGTTTGTAGAAGAACTGCTGGTGCTGCCTATCGCGTTGCCGGGTCTTGCTACTGCGTTGGCCTTGTTGTCGGTGTACGGCGGCTGGAGCGCGTTTCGCTCGAGCATGTGGTTCATCGTCGCCGGGCATGTGGTCTTTACCTTGCCGTTCATGGTGCGCTCGGTCGCGGCGGTCTGCGCGGGCACCGACCTGCGAACCATGGAAGAAGGCGCGGCCAGTCTGGGCGCGTCGTTTACGCAGCGGTTCCTGACAATCGTGCTGCCGAATGCGCGTCCCGGCATTGTTGCCGGTGCGCTCGCGGTGCTGACTTTGTCGATAGGTGAATTCAACCTGACCTGGATGCTGCATACGCCCGACACCAAGACGCTGCCGGTCGGACTCGCCGATGCTTACGCGTCCATGCGTCTTGAAGTCGGCAGCGCCTACACCATCCTGTTCCTGCTGATGACGCTGCCATTGCTGATTGCGATGCAGTGGCTGGGTGTCGATCCGGCTGGCGCGCAGAGCGAGCGCGCCGCGGCAAAACGCAAGCGAGCGTTGTCGCAAAGCGGTTCACCGGGGCAGCAAACCCTTACCCAACCTGTAGAGACTGCACGATGAGACTCGAAGCTGTTCCCGTCACCCTCAGCCGTTGCGCGAAAACGTTTCGCGGGCAGCGTGTGCTCGAACCCGTCGATCTCAGCATCGAACCCGGCGAAACGCTGGTGCTGCTCGGACCGTCAGGCTGCGGCAAGACCACCACGCTGCGCCTGATCGCGGGGCTGGAAAAACCCGATGCCGGCGGCCGCGTGAGCTTCGGCGCCGACGATGTCACGGCATTGCCCATCGAACGCCGTCAGGTCGGCATGGTGTTCCAGAACTACGCGCTATTTCCCAATCTCACGGTGCGCGGCAACGTGGGTTATGGCTTGCGGATCCAGAAGGTGGAGGCATCGGCGGCGCGTCGGCGGGTAGATGAATTGCTCGAGATGACCGAGTTGACCGCACACGCCGACAAGCCGATAACGGAGTTGTCCGGCGGTCAGCGGCAGCGTGTCGCGCTGGCTCGCGCGCTGGCGCCGAGGCCACGTGTATTGTTGCTCGATGAACCCCTGACCGCACTCGATGCCCGCCTGCGCGAGACCTTGCGTGCCGAGATGAACGCGTTGCTGCGAGAGCTTCGCGTGACCAGCATCTATGTCACGCATGACCAGTCCGAAGCAATGGCCCTGGCCGACCGCATTGTGGTGATGAGCGCCGGGCGCATTGAGCAGTGCGGTACGCCGCGCGAGATCTATTACCAGCCGGCCAGCCGCGCGGTGGCGCAATTCATCGGCACATTGAACCGGGTGGCGGGCGAGTGCCGCGATGACGCATTCGTCACGCTTGGCGGTACGATTAGCGTGACGGGACTGGTCGCGCAACTGCGTGCGCGGGACGGTGCCCGGTCGGAAATTTTCTTCCGGCCGGAAGATGCCGTGCTGGTCGATCCGCAGTCTGCGCAGTTGCGCGGCGCGGTGGAGTCGGCGCTGTTTCTGGGTGAACGCACCCGCTTGAAAATCAGGGACGCAGCGCCGGATGCATTGATTGTCGATGTGCCCGGCCGTGTCGAACTGGCGGAGGGAACGGCTGTGGGGATATCGGTGCGCGACGAAGGTTGGGTCGCGTTGCACTGATCCCCCTGGTCGGGGTTCCGTTCGCTTGAAGCCAAACCAAGGAGAAGCCATGCTGCTCGCTCAAATCACCGATTTGCATATCAAGCTGCCCGGTGTGCTCGCGTATAAAAAAGTCGATACGGCAGCCTGTCTGCGTGCTTGTGTCGAACGGTTGAACGCGCTGAGTCCGCGTCCGGATGCCGTGCTCGTGACCGGAGATCTGGTGGATTTCGGTACCGCCGATGAATATCGTCACTTGGCGGCGTGCTTGAAACCGTTAGAGATGCCGGTGTATCTGATGGTCGGGAATCACGACGATCGCGCGGCATTGCGCGAAGTTTTCGATGCGGGTTATCTGCACGAAAGCGGTACAGGTAGCGACTTTGTGCAATACGCGTTCGACCTGCAGGATATGCGGGTCATCGCGCTGGATTCGCAGAAGCCGCAGGAAAGCCCGGGTACGTTATGCGACGCGCGTCTTGCGTGGCTTGAGCGGCAGCTGGAGGCCGCGGATGGCCGCCCGGTGATTGTCGCGTTGCATCATCCGCCGTTTGCCACCGGTATCGGGCATATGGACGACATGGCGCTTGACTCGCAAGCTTCGTCGAAGCTCGAGGCCCTGATTTCGCGGTACCCGAACGTGGAGCGGGTTTTGTGCGGGCATGTGCATCGGCCGGTGCATAAGCGCTTCGCCGGAACGATCGCTTCCATCGCGCCGTCGACCGCGCATCAGGTCGTGCTTGATCTGCATGTGGATGCACCGTCGGCGTTCGTGCTCGAGCCGGGGGCGTTCGCCCTGCACTATTGGACAGAGGGCGTGGGGCTCGTGTCGCATCATGAATACGTCGAGCAGTTCGACGGGCCGTATCCGTTTTTCGATGACGATGGGGAGTTGGTGGATTAAAAGCCTGGCGGGTTACGCACCCGGCGCCAACCCGCCCACCCTCACCATCAACCCACCCCCGTCCTCGCGATTGCGGATATCGAGCGTAGCCCCATGCCGTCCCGCAATGCTCGATGCAATCGCGAGTCCCAGCCCGCTGCCCGACCCTTGGGCACCGGCACCGCGGTAAAACCGGTCGAACACCCGGTCCAGTTCATCGGGCGCAATGCCCGTGCCCGTATCTACCACTTCAACGCCCATGCCCTGTATATCGCGCGTGAGGATCACATCGACCTTGCCGCCCTCGGGCGTATGGCGAATTGCGTTATCGATCAGATTGTTCAGCAGGATACCCAGCGAATCTTCGTCGCCCATGATGACGTAGTCGTCCGATGCGTCGCGCGAGCGCTCCTCCAGCCCCAGGTCGATACCCTTGGCCTCGGCCAGCAACGACAGGTCGCTCACTGAGCGTTCGGCGAGACGGCGCAGACTCATGGGCGCCACCGACCCCGCCCGGTTCGCGTCCTCGCGCGCCATGGCCAATAGCTGGTGTGCAAGGTGAATGATCCGGTTGAGCCGTCCCTCAAGACGCTCGAGCGTCTGGCCAACGCCTTGCAACGTCCCGTCACGCCGGGCCGCCTGAAGCTGCAGCTTCAACGCGGTCAGCGGCGTGCGCAACTCGTGCGCGGCGTCGGCAACGAAGATTCGCTGCGCCTGCGACGCGTCGTTCAAACGCCGCAGCAAGTCGTTCAACGCGTCGACCAGCGGACGGATCTCCACCGGCACCTTCGTGCCCGCCTGTAACGGCTCAAGCGAGTCAAGCGAGCGTCGCGATACCGCACGCGATAACCCGCCGATCGGCGCGAGTCCCCGCGCCACGACAAACAACACCAGCACAATGGTCACCGGCACCACCAGCGCCAGCGGCCACAACGTGCGCCAGGCGAGCCGCAGCGCCAGATCCTCGCGAACGGAGAACGGTTGTGCCACCTGGATGTACCGGTCCGGCTGCTGCAGGCCGAACACGCGCCATCGATATTCGTCGCGTTCAATCGACTGGAATCCTTCAGCGATACGCGGCAATGCCGGTTCCCCGATCGAGTGGTAAACGAGCTTGCCCTGCTTGTCCCAGATATCGATCGCAATACGGTCGTCGGCTATGCCGTTGAAGTCGTGGCTGGGCTGCTCGGCAGCGCCGGCGGTAGCAATATTCGGCGGCAATGAAAGCGCGACGGTGCGCAACTCGTAGTCGAATAACTCGCTCGCTTCGCTGCGTGCGGTGTCGAAGATGCCGTAGCCCGCTGCCAGCGACGTCGCGGCCAATCCGAAGATCAGCCAGCCGAGCAGCCAACGGCGTATGGATGTCATTCGAGTCCCTTGAGCCGGTAGCCCACGCCCCGGATCGTCAATATCTGCTCCGCGCCAATCTTGCGCCTGAGACTGTGGACATGCACTTCAATGGTATTGCTGCTCACTTCCTCACCCCAGCCGTACAGCTTCTCCTCCAGTTCCGCCCGCCTGAAAACGCGTGTTGGCTCCTCGATCAGCACCTGAAGCAACGCGAACTCGCGTGGCACCAGCGGCAGCGGCACACCGGCCTTGCTGGCCTCGTGTGAGGCGGGATCGAGGGCAAGTTGGCCATGCGTATAGACGGGCTGCTTTTGTCCGCTACGACGTCGCAGCGCCGCGCGCACGCGTGCAGCGAGTTCGTCGAGATCGAAGGGTTTCATGAGGTAGTCGTCGGCGCCCGCATCCAGTCCGCGAACGCGGTCGTCCACGGCATCGCGCGCGGTCAGGATGATGACTGACGCCGCGCCGCCTGCCTTGCGGTACGTGTTCAACACCTGGATGCCATCGCGTTTCGGCAAGCCGAGGTCGAGCAATACGAGGTCGTACACCCCATTGCCAAGCGACAGATCGGCGGCGCGTCCGTCCGCCGCCCAGTCGATTGCGTAACCCAGCCGGCGCATGGAGTCGAGCACGGTCTCGGCAATCATCTCGTCGTCTTCCACCAGTAATAGCCGCATCGTGAAGTCTCCCAGGTTCTATCAACAAGTATGGAGCATCAATTGTCAGCGGCCCGTGCTTAAGCGTTCCTTAAGCACGCGCTTCCTAGAATCGGCCGCTCCTTCGATGAATCTTGCCCGTTCACTTTCTTCTCCCAGGAGCCAGGCTTGCCTGCATTGTCCGCCATCCCGAGTTTGTACCTGTGCCAGCTGGTGTGCGCCAGCACGTGCGCGGCGCTGCTGGCCGGCTGCACCTCGTATCACCGCGAGCCGCTCGCGACGCGGGACACATCGACCACGCTCACTACGCTCTCACGCGTGCAGATCGACCCGGCGACCATGCCCTTGCCTTCTCTTGCGGCGCATCGCTTCGACCCCTCGGACGGCCTCGACATCGAAGAGGTCGCCATGCTGGCCGTGGCGAACAATCCAGACCTGAAGCTCGCTCGCGACGACGTGGGTATTGCACGGGCACAAGCCTTTTCGGCGGGATTGCTGCCTGATCCGCAACTGGCCGTTTCCAGCGATTACCCGGGCATGGAGGGCGCCACGCGTGCGTTCAATTATGGCTTGACCATGGACGTGCTGGCGATCTTCACGCGCGGCCCCAACAAGCAGTCGGCGGACGCGACCGTCGCGAAGACCGATCTCGGCCTGCTCTGGCAGGAGTGGCAGGTCGTGGCGCAAGCAAAACAACTGTTCATCAAGGCGCGCTTTCAAGAGGACACGCTGCCGTTGCTTGCGCAACAACGGGACCTGTCGCGCACACGTTATGAACGCATGGCCGCGGCCCAGCGCGAGGGCAACCTGACCGAAGACACGCTGACCGCCGCACTGACTTCGTATAGCGACGCGCGCAAGCTTTATACCGATGCTGAACGCGCGGCCGAGCAGACGCACCATGACCTGAACCAGCTGCTGGGCTTGTCCCCCGACGTGCAATTGCAGCTTGTTGGCGAGCCCGAAGACACATCGCTCGACAACACCACGGTGGATAGCGCGCTCGCCGCGCTGCCGCGCCGGCGGCCTGATCTGTTGGCCCTGCAAGCGGGCTACGAGGCGCAGGAGCAAAAGTATCGCGCGGCGGTCATGAGCCAGTTTCCGTCGCTGACCGTGGGGTTCGACCGTCAACGCGACACGTCGAATATCTACACGTCCGGTTTCCAGATCAACCTGAGCTTGCCCATCTTCAACCGCAACCGCGGCAATATCGCGATCGAGCAAAGCACGCGCCAGCGCCTGCGTGATGAATATCAAAATCGCCTGAACCAGGCATTCGCGGACGTGGCCCATCTGCGTGCCGACGACGCGATCCTCTCGCGCCAGCTCGAGCAGACCGAAGCGGCGTTGCCCGGAACGCAGCGTGCGGCGCGCGACGCCGCCGCGGCCTTTGCCGAGCACAACCTGACGCTCGGCGCGTACACGGATGCGATGTCGGCCGCGCTGACCAAACGTGTGGATATCGCGACACTGCGCGAGTCGCGGGCCGAACAGCGTGTCGGCCTCCAGGCGTTGCTGGGCAGCGTGATCCCCGACGCCTTTTCTTCCGACCTGACCCTGACCGAAGCCCATGCAAAATAACCGGCTTTCGATGCACGCCTGCATCGTCCTTTGTCTTTGCTTCAGCGTTTTCTCCGAAGCCAGCAACGCTCTTGCCGACGACACCGCGGTCGTCGTCACAACCGCCCTGGTCCAGCGCGCGCCGATAGCGCAACCAGTGCGCGCGTACGGAATCGTCGCGGCATCGGCGGCTAATCTCACGTCGATCAACCTGCCCTACGTGGCCCGGATTACGCAACTGCGCGTGCAGACGGGGCAGCCGGTGAGGCGCGGCGATCCGCTGTTTGTCGTACAGGCCGACCCCGCTGCCGCGCTTGCCGCTACGCAGGCAAGAAGCGCCGCGACACTGGCCGACGGCGAGCTCGCGCGCACTCAGTCGCTGTTCGACAAGGGCCTCGCCACCGCGTCGCAACTGGCCGGTGCGCGCAAGGCGGCGCAGGATGCGCGGGAGGCGCTGGCGTCGCAGGCACAGAGCGGGATCACGAGCGGAGCCAAGGTCGTTGCGTCGCCCGTCGACGGCGTGGTGTTGCAGGTTTCGGCGGGACAAGGCGATCAGGTGCAGGCGGGAGCGCCGATCATGCAACTCGCCGGCGCGGACAGCGGCCGACCCGCGCGCGGCAACGTGATGCTGGCGGTCGAACCCTCGCAAGCCGTCAACATCCATGCCGGCGATGAGGTCCGCCTGCGCGGCCTGTCGACTTCGCTCTCGAAGGTCTCCATGACCGGGCGTGTGGTCCTGGTGGGTGCGTCTATCGACCCGCAAAGCCAGCTCGTCGATGTGGGCGCGAACGTGCCGCTAGGCAATAGCGCATTCATTCCCGGTACGCGCGTGGCTGCGGATATCGATACGAACCGCGGCATGCACTGGGTCGTCCCGCGCTCGGCCGTACTCAAGGACGACCACGGCGACTTCGTGTTCCAGGTCATGTCCGGCAACAAGGCGCACCGCGTGAACGTGGTGACGCAGATAGAGGATCGCGACCGCTACGGCATCGACGGTCCGCTCAATGGGGCGCAGCCGGTGGTGGTCAGCGGCAACTATGAGTTGACGGATGGCATGACGGTGCGGGGCGCCGGAGGCGCGCCACGATGAACTTCGGCCAATGGATGCAGGCGCACCGGCGCTCATTGCTGTTCGTGATCGGGTTGCTCGCTGTTGCGGGCGCACTGACCGCGTTCCGGCTGCCGATCTCGCTGTTCCCGAACGTGGCGTTCCCGCGTGCCGTTGTCTCGCTCGATGCCGGCGACCGCCCCGCCGAGCAGATGGCGACGCTCGTCACCATGCCGGTGGAAGAGGCGCTTCGGCGCGTGCCCGACGTGCTCGATGTCGAATCAAGGACGAGCCGCGGGTCCGCCGAGATATCGGTGAACTTCAACTGGGGCACCGACATGGCGCAGGCGACGCTACAGTCGCAATCGTCGATCAGCGAGATCCTCGGGACGTTGCCGCAAGGCACGTCGATGCAGGTCCGCCGCATGGACCCGACGGTGTTCCCGGTGCTCGCGTACAGCCTGACGTCGAAGCAGCAATCGCTTTCCGCGCTGCACGACCTGGCGCAGTTCCAGATGCGGCCGCTGTTGTCGTCGGTGGAAGGGGTGGCGCGCGTGGACGTGACCGGCGGCGCGACCGACGAGTTCGAAGTGGCCGTGGACCCCGCCCGGCTGGCGGCCTACAAACTCTCGCTCGCCGATGTATCGAAGGCGATCAGCGCGAGCAACGTGCTCATGGCGACCGGCCGGATCGAGGATCACTACAAGCTCTATCTGGTCATAGCGGATGCGACCATTACGAAGCTCGACGATCTGAGGAACGTGGTGGTGGCGGCGAACGGGCCCACCCAGATCCGGCTCGGCGATGTTGCCACGGTGCGCGCGGGCGTCACGCCGCAATGGCTGCGCGTGACCGCCGACGGGCAGGACGCAGTGCTCGTCAACATCTACCAGCAGCCGGGCGCGAACAGCGTCGCCATGGCGAAGGCGATCCGCGCAAAGCTGAGCGCATTCCAGCCGCAGATGCCGCCGGGCGTGCGCCTCGCCAACTGGTACGACCAGAGCGAACTGGTGACCGCAGCCGCCACGAGCGTGCGTGACGCCATCATGATCGGCGTCGTGCTCGCTGCGCTGACACTGTTCGCATTCCTGCGCAACTGGAAGATCACCGCGATTGCCGTGGCGCTGGTGCCGGTCGTGATGGCCGCGACCATCCTCTTGCTCGATGTGTTCGGCATGGGCTTCAACATCATGACGCTCGGCGGCATGGCGGCGGCGGTAGGCCTGGTGATCGACGATGCGATCGTGATGATCGAGCATATCGTGCGGCGCATGCGCGAGGGCGGTGCGAACGCGTTCCATGGCCGCGTGATGGCGGCCGCGCTCGAATTCACCCGGCCGCTTGCCGGGTCGTCCGCGGCGACGCTGATCATCTTCGTGCCCCTCGCTTTTCTGTCGGGTGTGACGGGCGCGTTCTTCAAGGCGCTGTCCGTCACCATGGCAAGCGCGCTCCTCATTTCGTTCATGGTCACCTGGCTTGCCGTGCCCATCCTCTGCGACCGATGGCTCAAGCCCAAGGACGCGGAGGAACACACGGAGACTCGCCTCGCGACGTGGATGAACAAGCACTACGCGACGTTGATCGGCCGCGTCAGCGCACGGCCGGTGCTCGTCCTGATCGGCCTCGTACCGCTGGTTGTTGTCGCTGCGTTCGCGTTCACCCGGGTGGGCAGCGGGTTCATGCCGACCATGGACGAAGGCGGTTTTGTGCTCGACTATCACACCGAGCCGGGTACATCGATCAGTGAAACCGACCGGCTGATGAAGCAGGTCGAGGCGATTGTCAGCGCCAATCCGAATGTCGCCACTTACTCGCGGCGGACCGGCGCAGGCTTGGGCGGCGATCTGAACGAGCCGAACCGGGGAGACTTTTTCGTACGCCTGAAGTCCGGCAAGCGCGAGCCGATCGAGACCGTGATGGAGGAGATTCGCTCGAAAGTGGAAACGGATGTGCCCGGGGTGAATATCGAACTTGCACAGTTGATGGAAGACCTGATCGGCGATCTGACCTCCGTGCCGCAACCTGTGCAGATCAAGATCTACTCCGACGACCAGACCATCCTCAACTCGACCGCGCGGAAGGTGGCTGAGGCGATCGGCAAGGTCCAGGGCGTGGTGGATGTGAACGACGGCATCAATCCCGCCGGCGACGCGCTTGAACTGCACATCCGGCCAGATGCGGCGGCGGCCGAAGGCATGGATCCGCAAAGCATCGCGCAGGCTGTCTCCGACATGGTGCAAGGCAATATTGCCACGCAGTTCCAGAATGGGCCGAAGACGGTCGGCATTCGGGTTCGGGTGGCCGGTGCGCTCGCACTTACCGACACGCAGCTCGGCCAGTTGCAGATCCGCGCGCCGGACGGCCATCTGTTCGCGCTGGATCGCGTGGCTTCGCGTGTGACCGTGACGGGCCAGCCGGAGGTGAGCCGGGACAACCTGAAGCGCATGGTGGCGGTGACGGCGCGTATTGATGGGCGCGATCTGGGCTCGACGATTGCCGACGTGCAGAAAGTGCTCGCTACGGCCAATCTGCTGCCCACGGGCGTGTATTACGAACTAGGCGGCTTGTTTAAACAGCAGCAGATTGCCTTCAAGGGTTTGATGACCGTATTCGGCGCGGCTGTCGCGCTGGTATTTGGCCTGCTGCTGTTTCTCTACGAGCGTTTTCGCATTGCGCTGGCCGTGCTTGCCATGCCCTTGCTGGCGACCGGCGCGGTGTTTGTCGGCCTGTGGGTCACCGGCATTGAACTCAACATCTCCGCGATGATGGGCATGACGATGATCATCGGCATTGTCACCGAGGTGGCGATCTTCTATGTATCGGAGCTGCAGGGGTTGATGCGCGACGAGGAGATGCCGCTCGACCGCGCGTTGATAGAAGCGGGCCGGAACCGTTTGCGCCCGATTGCCATGACGACCATTGCGGCCATTCTTGCGTTGCTGCCGCTGGCGTTTGCGCTGGGCCAGGGATCGGCCATGCAGCAACCTCTGGCGGTGGCGATCATCTCCGGTTTGATCGTGCAGTTGCCGCTGGTGCTGCTGTTGTTGCCGGTATTGCTGCAGTTGTTGATGAAACCGCGGGGCACAAAGGAATAAGGCAAAGGAATAAAAAAGGGGCGCCGGATCAGCGCCCCTCATCGAGTTACACAAACTAGCTTCACAACACTCAGCCCTCAGCCGCGGGACTTTCATCCCGCGTGCACAACACCGTGATCAGTGATGCGAGAAAAGGGAGTTATGCGGGCCCATTGGAATGACACTGCTTGACTGGCTCGATCCGTAGGTCGAGGGGCCGTATGCGTTGTTTGCGCCGTCCTGTTGATCTGCGTGACGAGTCGTATTCGAAGCGGTCTCCTGACCTGCCGGGTAGTGCGTTTTCGACGGGGGAACCGTCCCTTGTTGTTCAGCGGTGATCAGGTCGGCGCGGACTTGCGCACGGGTGACCGGATCGTTCGCGGTCTGTGCGAACGAAGCGAGCGGAAGCGTCAGGGCCGAGGCCGCGAGCAACGACAGTACAAGCGATTTCATGATGCGTTCTCCTGGAACGAGAGGTCATCCGGCGTATCCGGATATGGGATGGCTACATCGCGAAAAGTGCCGTAACCGGCACCTCGTCAACCACGATGCATGCTTCCAGATTACACAGTGCTCCTTAACAGTTCCTTACCTGGAAACGGGTGGTTTTAGCGACACGTCCGCCGCTGGCAGGTCCTTAAGGATGGCTTAAGCAGGTGCATGTCACACTGGCTGTAACTGTGTGTAATAATCCATCCCCGTCCCGGTTACTTCGCTGACACAAAGCTGCATTAATGAATATTCAAAACGCCCGCCGCTGGGCGCCGCGAGGCAAGCGTGTGTGGTTGATGAGTGCGCTTGCGCTTTGTGTCGCAAGCGGGGTCAGACTCGCCTTGCATCCGTTTCTCGGCCCGGTCATGCCAGGTGTCGCTTTCTGTATAGCGGCGGCCATGGTCGAATACTTCTTCGGTCTCATTCCTTCGCTGACGGTCATGCTGCTTGGACTGGGCATTGCCGATTTCCTGTTCGTACCGCCTTACGGACACATTACGATAGTTACTCGCGATGACGTCGTGCTGGCGATTTCGTACCCGCTCGTCACGCTGTCCACCATCACCCTTATCGAACGGCTGCGGCGCGCGCAATTCGGTGCGGAAATGATCGCGGCGGTGGCGCTGTCGCGCTATGAAATGCTCCTGCGCGCCGACAATGAACGTGCGCTGTCGCGCCGGGTTGTGGATGAAACGCATCGGCTGGTGCGGCATTTGCCGCATTACCACGACGCCATCATCCTGCTGCAGGCAGTCGATCGCGACGCGGCGCAAGGCGCCAAGGAAATGGCGCCCGGGCGGCTCTTCGCCAATGCCCATCCCGACGACATCGAACGGTTGCAGCGTGGTTTGCAACCGGGGCGGCACCGCGTGCGGATCGGCTCCGGCGACGGCATGCATAAACTTGTGGAATGCATCTGCGAGCGCTTTACCACGCACGCCGGCGAGTTCCTGATCCTGCGCACGGTTGAATAGCGTGACAAAGGAACCGCCCGCGTTGAACGGCTCGATCTTTTATCCCGGCAGCGATCACGCTGTGCTGATGCTGCATGGCCTGTCCAGCTCGCCGCTCGAAATGCGCCATCTCGCGCGTTACCTGAATAGCGAAGGGCTCACCACGTGCGCGCCCAACCTTTACGGTTACAGCGCGGGCACGCCGGAACTACGCATGGAAGCATGGGTAGCGGCCGCGGTCCGGGAATTCGATGCGCTGAGCGCCCGTTACCCCCGAGTGTCCGTGTGCGGCCTGTCCATGGGCGCTACGCTGGCGCTGGCGCTCATGCGTGAGCGCGCGAGCGCACAGGCTATGGTGCTGCTGTCCGTCACGCTCGACTACGACGGCTGGGCTATGCCGTGGTATCGATTCCTGCTTGGGTGGGCTTATTACACGCCGTTGCGCAATCGCTGGAGATACCGCGAGGAGTCGCCGTTCGGGCTGCGCAACGAGGCGTTGCGCGCGAAGGTCGGCCGGGCCATGCAGCGCAATGATCTGAGCGAAGTAGGCCCGTCGAGCATCTCGCTTTCCGCGTTGCACGAGGCCAGCCGCCTTGCCGCGAGCGTGAGAAAAACACTGGCGGCGCTCAAGAACGATTGCCTGCTGATCCATGCAATTGACGACGAGACGTCCAGCCCGCGCAATGCGCAGTTCGTTGCGGCGAACATCGGATCGACGGTTCTGCGCACCATCTATCTCGACGATTCGTATCACATGATCACCTCCGACAACGAGCGGGAAATCGTTGCGCGCGAGACAGCTGTGTTCCTCAAGGAAAGCGAGGCCGCCAGCAGTGCCGAAGGTGGCGCGAAGCCAGTGGTTTCGAAGGCGCTGGCCCGACGTCTCCGGCAGATGGCGTCCATCGGCAAATAAAGCCCGGGCAGCAGCCCGGCGGCGGCCTGAAGCGGCGCCGAAGCTTTCAAAACAATTTTTGGTAACTGAACGCTCCGCGCGCGGATAAGCGTGGCTTAAGCATGTCCCGCTCACTCTACGAGGAGCGCGGATTCAATCATGCATGCGGCGGCCGATTTCCCTTGAACTACCGACGTGCCGCATTCCGCGCTGCCGGTCGACATGGGCGCAGCATCGGATGGACGCGGGCCTTGTTCGAGATCGAAAGCAAATTCCGTTTGGGCGCGAGCCCGGAGAGATTGTCATGCAAACCACCCTGTCGATCGCATTGCGCGCCCACGCGGTGCTGTTGTCGGCGTCGGTGGCGGTGCTGACGGCGGTTTGCCTTTGCATCGTCTTGCTGCTGCACGTGCCGCTGGATGATCCGGGCACGTTCGGGCACAGGGCGACGTTATTCGGTATCGCGGTGCTCGGTGCGCTGTTTGTGCGGCACAAGGCACGCTGCGCGTTCAGGGCCGCCTTGCAGACGCGCCAGATCCGGTTGAGCGACGTCAACGCGAACGGTATTTTCATCAGCGACGGCTGCCCGCACGCGTGGCTGGTTCAGATGTACGCCGAGCTTTGTCCGGTGGCGGCGCGTCGGCAGATCGAGTCGGGAAGCCCTGCACGCGATGTGCGAGGGCCGAAGGCGAGCGATTGACGGTGCTGCGGGCGTTTGCCGTCAATCGGGTCAGGTGCGGGTCAGGTCTGGCCGCGGCGCACGCTGCGAGCGACCGGTCTGCGTTTCAGAAGTAGTGGCAGACGTAGTCGACGGTTTCAATCACTTCGATCTCGAAGCTGGTGTTGCCCGGCACGGTGATGGACTCGCCCGCGCCGTATTCACGCCACGCGTCTTCTCCCGGATTACGTACACGGCACCGGCCGGCGTTCACATCGATCTGTTCAGGGGCTTGCGTCGAGAACGTCAGCAACGCCGGAAAAATGACGCCCAGCGTCTTGCGCGTGCCATCGCTCAGAAGGACGGTATGCAACACGCATTTGCCGTCGAAGTAAATGTTTGCGCGCTTGAGGATCGAGGCGTTGTCGAATTGTGCGGTCGTTGTCATGCGTTGAAATTCCTATAGTCCGGTTTGTTGGATCGGCATGGCCAACCCTTTAAGCGTGGTTTGCTGCCCCGCAAAACATAGTCATTATCCTGCCGCTTGGCAATGACCCCGTGCACGTGTCACGCGCCCGGCCGGCAGGCACGGAAATGCTAGATAGGGAAACCGGTCGTCGAGAGGATTTCCTTCAGGACCATGAATGTCCTGACCTGGCGCACGCCCGGCAAATACAGCAACTGCTCGGCATGCAGGCGGTTAAAGCTCTCGCTGTCGCGCGTACGGACCAGCATGAAGCAGTCGAACTCGCCTGTCGTAATGTGGCACTCCATGCATCCCGAAACCTTTTGGGCGGCTTTCTCGAACGCGGCGAAAGACTCCGGCGTGGAGCGATCCAGCACCACGCCGATGATCATCAGCATGCCCGCGTTGAGCTTCTTCGGGTCCAGCAACGCGACCGTGCCGCGGATCAGGCCCGCTTGTTTAAGCCGTTCCACGCGGCGTAAGCAAGCCGGCGCACTCAGGTTCACCTTGTCCGCCAGCGCGACGTTGGAAATAGAGGCGTCACGCTGAAGCTGCCTGAGGATGGCGCGGTCGACGCGGTCCAGCTCGGCGCCCGCCGGGTCGCTGACACGTGAACCGGCACGAACTTTTGTTGCGCTCATGGCAATTTACCCACATGTTAATTAGGTCGATCCACCTTTCGTCCAGTGGGAATTAAACAAACGACAATTTATTCGCAACCACGCTTCGGACAAAGTTTTTTACCATACTTCTCATCGACGCAAATTAATGCGACGACCTGGATGTCTACCGGAGCGACACATGAACCTCAAGAAATTTCCCCGTCACGCGCTCACCTTCGGCCCGACGCCGATCCAGCCGCTCGCGCGGCTGTCAAAACATCTTGGCGGCAAGGTCGACCTTTACGCGAAGCGCGAAGACTGCAACAGCGGCCTCGCATTCGGCGGCAATAAAACCCGCAAGCTCGAGTACCTGATCCCCGAAGCAATCGCACAAGGCTGCGACACGCTGGTCTCCATCGGCGGGATTCAGTCGAACCAGACGCGTCAGGTCGCAGCCGTTGCCGCGCACCTCGGCATGAAATGCGTGCTGGTGCAGGAGAACTGGGTGAACTACTCGGACGCGGTGTATGACCGCGTCGGCAATATCCAGATGTCGCGGATCATGGGCGCGGATGTGCGCCTGGTCGCCGATGGTTTCGACATCGGCTTTCGCAAGAGCTGGGAAGACGCGCTGGAAGATGTCCGGAAGGCGGGCGGCAAGCCCTATGCCATTCCCGCCGGTTGTTCGGACCATCCGCTAGGCGGCCTGGGCTTCGTGGGTTTCGCGGAAGAAGTGCGCCAGCAGGAGGCGGAGCTCGGCGTCAAGTTCGACTACATCGTGGTCTGCTCGGTCACGGGCAGCACGCAGGCGGGTATGGTCGTGGGCTTTGCGGCAGATGGACGCGCCGACCGGGTGATTGGTATTGATGCATCGGCCAAGCCTGAAAAGACCCGTGAGCAAATTCACCGGATCGCGCGGAAAACGGCTGAGCAAGTGGAACTGGGACGCGACATCACGTTGAACGACATCGTGCTCGACGAACGTTATGGCGGTCCCGAATACGGTCTGCCGAACGAAGGCACGCTGGAAGCTATTCGCCTTTGCGCGAAGCTGGAAGGTGTGTTGACCGACCCCGTGTATGAAGGCAAGTCAATGCACGGCATGATCGATAAAGTGAAGCGTGGCGAGTTCCCGGAAGGCTCGAAGGTGCTGTATGCGCATCTCGGCGGCGTGCCGGCGTTGAACGCTTACAGCTTCCTGTTTCGCGAAGGTTGAGCGGCTGAACTAGCGTGCGGGACGCACACGCCCGTTGTGCGCCCATCCGAAGTTCGTGACGTGTACGCGGCCAGCGGCTTCGCCCGCAGTCGATCCATACCCAGCCAGGAATCGCCGCTCTTGATGGAATAGACATTGAACCCGAGGTGTTGTGTGAGTGCAGTCAGCAAAGACCGGTGAACCGGTCACGGCTGCAACCACTCCACACTTACGGGTTTCAACATGCTCAATTCGCTCATTTCCCGTCGCCGTCTGATCGCAAGCGGATCGTTAGCGTCGGTGAGTATCGCACTCTCGAAGCTTGCGTTCGGCGCCTCCACGCAAGACACATCGGCCCAATCTCCCGATGCAAAAGCGCCGCTCAGCGTCGTTCCCGCGTACCTGGGTTCATCGCCGCAAACGCTTCCGCCCTTGCCTTACGCTGACAATGCGCTCGAACCGGTGATCTCGGCGCGCACCATCAGCTTTCACTACGGCAAGCATCATCGGGCGTATTTCGATAACCTGCATAAGCTGCTGGCCGGCACGCCGCTCGCGCAGGCATCGCTGGAGCAGGTGATCATGCAATCCCACGATCAACCCGCTCTCGCCGATGTTTTCAACAACGCCGCGCAAGCCTGGAATCACAACTTCTACTGGAATTCGCTAAGCCCGGTCACGACCCAGCCAAGCGAAAAACTCCAGGCGGCAATCGCGCGGAAGTTCGGTTCAACGCAAGCGTTGACGAAGGCATTGGTGAGCACGTCGGCATCGCAGTTCGGCAGCGGCTGGGGCTGGCTGGTGCTCGACCAGGGCGAGCTTGCCGTCGTCAAGACGAGCAACGCTGAAACGCCGTTCACGCGCGGCCTCGTGCCGCTGCTGACGGTGGATGTGTGGGAGCATGCGTATTACCTGGACTATCAGAACCGCCGCCCCGACTACCTGGTCGCGACCGTGTCGGGTCACTTGAACTGGGCGTTCGCGTCGGCCAACCTGGACCGGGTCTGAGGCGGGCGAGGGCATTTTGCCTGCAGCGCGGCCGCGGGCGCACAATCTATCGTCAGTTCGTTCGTGAGCACTTTCTTCAATCCATTCCAGCAGGGATTTCATGTTCACCATTTTCGACCGTGCGGGCGGTGTCCGTTGTGCAACCGCTGTGATCGCAGCCTGCGTGGCAAGTACCGCCGCGTTCGCCGCTTCTCCCATCGACCCCCCACAGGCAGAGCGCGCGCTGGAGACCACAGCGTCCGGCGTGCAGGTCTACTCATGCGAGTACGATGCCCAGCATCGTCTGGGCTGGGTGTTCAAGAACCCGCAGGCAACGCTCTACGACGCAAGCGGCCACGCGGTGATCCGGCACTCGGCCGGGCCTTCGTGGGAGGCGGACGACGGCAGCCGGATCGTGGGTCACGTGATCGCGCAAACGCCAAGCGATTCTCCCGCCAGCGTGCCGCAACTCTTGCTCGAAGCCCGCAGCACCGCGGCAAGCGGCACACTGTCCGCCATTCGCTATGTGCAGCGCGTGAACACGGCAGGCGGCGTGATGCCGACAGCTCTCTGCTCAACCGAACATCAGATTGGCAACTCGCCTTACATCGCCAATTACATTTTCTACAAGTAGCCTGGGCGAGGGTCACGATGACCGCATCCCGTGCGCCGACTTCTTCAGGGGACAAGCATGCATGACTCCAGATTCCTGCCCGGCCTACGCGCGCTTCGAACGGGTTTGCTCATTGCAGTCGTTGGGTCGATGTCGGCCTGCACCGCACTGAGCGTGGTGACACATTCGGTATCAACCGATGAAGCGAGCGTTCCGGCCGGCCGTTATCAACTCGACGCGCATCACTGGAACGTCAGTTTCGATGTCGATCACTTCAAGTATTCGCGCTTTGTCATGCGCTTCGACAAGACGACCGCGCAGTTGAACTGGGATGCGGCCGGCATGGAGCACAGCACGGTGACGGCGGATATAGACGCAACCAGCCTGGACACCAACGTGCCGCTCCTCGACAAGATGGTCAAGGGCAACGATATGCTCGACGTCGAGCGTTTTCCGACCATTCATTTCGTTAGCACGGCATTCAGGCGCACAGCGGACAACAAGGGCGAACTGACCGGTGACCTCACCATTCATGGCACGACGCGGCCGGTCACGCTCGCGGTCACGTTCAACGGGCATGCACGGGATCCACTGACCAAGCTGCAGACGCTCGGTTTTTCCGCCGACGGACATTTCAGCCGCGCGCAGTTCGGATTATCGACGTGGTATCCGGCCGTGGGCGACGACGTACATGTGGCGATCCAGGCGGAGTTTGACGCAGCCACGCCGGAAGCGGCGTCTCAGTGATTGGCGGCGTGAGTGCGGGAAGCACGCGCCGGCTGGGTCAATCGAAGGAACGGCCGGACGGATCCCGCAGCGGAAGTGGCCGGGCTTGTCGTCCGGACATCAGGATGAACCCGACGGACATCAGCGCGCAGACCGCGCCGAGCACGATCGAGGCGGAGTAGCTTTGATAGACGTCGAAAAGCAGTCCAGCGATGCTTCCGCCCGCCACAGCCGCAATGCCGACCGCAATATAGAGCGCGCCGAGGATCGCACCCAGATTCGCTGTTCCGAACCAGCTTGCGGTAACAGACGGATAAAGCGATATGCAACCGCCGTTGGCCATGCCGAAGAGGACGGCGAACAGGGCGAGTGAGACGAACGTATGGGCACCGAGCCAGAAGATATTCAGGATCGCGAGTGCCAGGGTCAGGTAGACGAGGAGCCGGCGCGCTCCCATGCGGTCCCCTATGCTGCCGAGGAAAAGCCGTCCCGCCACGTTGCCCACGCCGATCAACCCGATCAGCAGGTTCGACTCGGTAGGTGATATGCCAAGCTGCCGCGCATACGGATTGATGTGCACGATTGCGAGAAACATACCGACCGAGCCGAGAAAAATTGCCCCGAAGTACCACCAGAAACGCGCGGTCCTCATTGCTTCGGCAAGGCGCACGCCAGACTGTGCCCGAGCGCGCGCCGCGGTGCCCGTACCGGCTTGGCGGTCCCCATCGGGAAGCCGGCCGAGTTCCTGAGGACTGCTCCTCACCAGCATGGCTGCCAGCACTCCGGCTACCGCGATTGCTGCCGCGAAGATGCGCATGGTCGACTCCCAGGAGACGTGCTGCATCAGCAGCCCCGCCGCGGTGGGGCCAACGAAAGTGCCCAGTCCCGTACCTGCCAGCGCGATTCCCGAGGCCTTGCTGCGATTTCTCACGAACCAGCGCTGGACTGCCGTCACAGTCGGAACATAGACGAGACCGACACCCAACCCGACGAGCGAACAAAAAGACCCGATGAACAGTTGCAGCGACCCTGTCGCAAGACTGCTGGCAAAAAAACCGAGTGCCAGCAGTACGACACCCGCGCTCACCACGACCCGGGTCGAGATACGGTCCGCGAGCGAACCGGAAAACACGCCTGTCGTGTAGTAGATGAAAGCCGTCAGCGAGAACACCGACGCCACGGAGAAACGTCCCGCGTCGAAGTTGGCCTGGATGTGGGAGAAAAATGCGCCGAAGGAGTACGCGGCACCGAAGATAAGCGCGAGCAGCAAATGCGCTGCGAACACCACATACCAGCCCGGGAATATTCTGGTTTTCATCGTCAATTCCTTTTGACCGGCAGGTGGCGTTGGACAAGCTCGGCGCCCGCGCGCCGCATGGCCTCGATCAGCCACGGCCGTTCCTCCCGCGATGCACAGCGCAGTCCTGAACATGCTGTGAAAGCATGCATGAAAAAGCGAGTAAAACGACTTTACTTGTCTATACAACAAGAGTCAATATGATTAATGAATGAATAGAAAGAGAGTTGAATGCTTAGCGGTATGGCTTTACCATTATTGGTATAAATACTTACTCTGACAAACTTGTCTATACATTTTGTCCGTCATATAGTCCGTGCCGGAGTGTCGGGGCACGCGTCCCCCGGCCTCCCGCATCGCACGAAACAAGCGTGCGGTTAAGTGTTCTGAACTGGCGGCACGCATATGAAGCGGCGCCGCGATCAAGAGGAATCGATATGTCTGTCCCCACCCGTGACGCCCCTGAACGCGCTCTCGCCGAACGCCGCACGATCGACTACATTCCGGACGCCGAGCGCCACGGCAGTCTCGTCAGCCAGTTCACGCTGTGGCTGGCCGCGAATCTTCAGATCACCGCGATCGTGACGGGTGCGCTTGCCGTGGTGCTCGGTGGAGACGTGTTCTGGTCGCTGGTGGGTTTGGTGATCGGGCAGGTATTCGGCGCAGCGGTGATGGCGCTTCACGGCGCTCAAGGGCCGCAGCTTGGACTGCCGCAAATGATTTCGAGCCGCGTGCAGTTCGGCGTGTACGGCGCAATGATTCCCATCGCGCTCGTGTGCCTGATGTATGTGGGCTTCTCGGCCAGCGGCTCGGTGCTGGCGGGTCAGGCCGTCGCACAGTTATTTCATGTGGACGACGCGGTCGGCATTGTGTTGTTTACCGCAGTGATCATTGCGTTCACGGTGTTCGGGTATCGCGTGATTCATGCGATCGGCCGGATCGCCAGCGTCGTCGGCGTTGTTGCGTTCATCTATATGTTCACGCGCTTGCTCATGGGTCACGACATGAGCTTGCTGCTGGCGAATCGTCACTTCACGGTGAGCAGTTTCCTGCTTGCGATGTCGTTGTCCGCTTCCTGGCAAATCGCGTTCGGTCCCTATGTGGCCGACTACTCCCGCTACCTCCCGCGCTCGACATCCCCAGGCAAGACGTTCTGGGCGATCTTCGCGGGCTCGGCTATTGGCGCGCAGGCATCCATGACCTTTGGGGTGTTCGCGGCGGCACTGGCGGGCAAGCAGTTCTCGGGGCACGAGGTGTCGTTTGTCGTTGGGCTGGGTGCAAGCGGCGGGGTCGCGGCGTTGCTCTATTTCGTCATTGCCTTCGGCAAGGTCACCATCACGACGCTTAACGCCTACGGCAGCGTGATGTCGATCGCGACGGTGGTCAGCGGTTTGCGTGGCGACAACAAGCTGTCGGGGCGCGGCCGTTTGCTTTACATCCTCGGCATGATCGGCGTGGCGATGGCGCTTGCGCTGGCGGGACGCCATGCGTTCCTGCATGAGTTCTCGTCGTTCATCCTGTTCCTGCTCGCCTTCTTCACGCCGTGGAGCGCGATCAATCTGGTCGACTACTACTTCATCACCCGCGATCGCTATGACGTGCCGGCCCTGTACGACCCGGATGGCCGCTATGGGCGCTGGAACATGACGGGGATCGGCATCTACGTGTTCGGTGTGCTCGTGCAGATGCCGTTCATTTCCACCGCGTTTTATACGGGTCCGCTCGTTGACCGGCTCGACGGCACGGACATCTCGTGGATCGTTGGCCTCATCGTTCCGGCGGTGCTCTATTTCCTTGTAGCACGTCGCGGGGCGCGCCATGTGCCGGCGCATCTGATCCTGCCCGCTGATGCAGGTCGTATCGATACACCGATGGACGCGCAAGCCGTGTCGAGGTAACCAGGAGGGCGCCCGATCTACCAGCCGTAAAAGCGGTCCCATACGGCCACTTCCCCATCGTCCGAGCGTGCGTGATAAGCGGGAAATTGCGCACCCGTCGCGCACGCATGATTCGGCAGGATCAAGAGGCGTGTTCCGACCGGCAGATGCCTGGCGATATCTCTGTCGGGATGATCGACGTTCGCGAGAATGCCGTGCTCCTGGTTCGCGCCCATGAGCACATAGCCGTCGAGCGGCGCACCGTCCAGGGTGCAGGGTTGCCCGTAACCGTAGTCGTGCGTCTGCTTCGAGGTGCCCCGGTCGCGGCTCATCGCCATCCAGCCGGCGTCGAGGATAGCCCAGCCTTTGTCGGCCTGATGACCGATAACCGTCGTCAATACGCTCAGCGCAAGATCGCCGGTCGTGCAGACTCCAACGTTGCACATGACCAGATCGAAGAACACATACACGCCGGCCCGTACCTCCGTTACGCCTTCGAGATGTTGCGCGGCCAACGCCGTTGGCGTGGACCCGATGCTCACGACATCGCACGGCAGGCCCGCGTCGCGCAAACGCTCGGCCGCATGCACGCAACCCGCGCGTTCCTGTTCGGCCAGCGTGGCGAGTGCGTCGGGCGTATTGAGGTCGTAGCTCGAACCGGCATGGGTCATCACGCCACCCAGACGCGCGCCGTGGTGCGTGCCATCGCCATGCAGCGCCCGCCCGATATCGATCAGGCGAGCTTCATCGGGCTGGACGCCGGAACGATGACCGTCGGTATCTATTTCTATCCACACCTCGAAGGTTTCGCGATGATCGTGGCCGAACTCCGCGACGGCAAGCGCTGCCTCCAGGTTATCCACGATCAGTTTGAGATCGCATCCCGCGCGCCGCAGCGCCAGCGCCCGGGGCAGTTTCGATGCAACCATCCCCACCGCGTACAGGATGTCACTGAAGCCTGCCACGAAAAACTGCTCGGCTTCCTTGAGCGTGGACACCGTGATGCCGCGAGCACCCGCATCGCGCTGAGCCTGCGCAACCTGCACGCACTTCGACGTCTTCACATGCGGCCGGAACGCAACGCCGAGCGTGTCCATCCGGCTCTGCATGCGTGCGATGTTGCGTTGCATGCGCGTCCGGTCGATCAACGCGGCGGGGGTTTCGATCTGATCCAGGATCATGACGTGGACGTTCCCTTCGATGAGTTGAACCCGCGCAGCCAAGGCAGCAGCGCGTCGAGCGTGGGTGATTCGATCTCGGGCGCTTGTGCGCCTTCCACGAGCGCCAGGCCCACGCGGTTATGCCAGTATGTGCGCAAGCCAGTCTTGGCCGTGCCGAACATGTCGTAGCTTGAACCGGCCACGAACGCGGCTTCATTCGCGTTGACCTTCAGGCGGTCGAGCGCCATCTGATACGGCCGCGGGTCGGGTTTGTAGAAGCCCGCGCTTTCGGCGGTCACGATCACGTCCCAATCGACATCGAACAGGCCGGCGGCCTGCTCGCCGAGACGCTTCGAGCAGTTGGTCACGATCGCCAGCCGGCAGTGCGGTGCGAGCTTGCGCAGCACTTCCTTCGTGCCGCTCCACGGCGCGAGTTGCAGCCATTGCGCTTCCAGCGTGCGTGCGGCCGATTCACGCAAGCCGACCTGCACCGCGGCCTGGCGCACCAGTTCTTCGTAGGGAACGTAGGCGCCGCAGCCGTAGGTCAGCGCCAGGTATTCCGCGCGCCAGGCGCGGCCGGTGGCTTCGCTGCCGGCCGCCCGGTTCCACAGGCTCCATGAATCGAGCAATGCGGTGAGCAGGTCGAACAGCACTGCCTTGGGATAAGTTTCAGTAGTTTGATTGAGCATGATGGACGTGACTTTACTGACGAAACCCTAAGCTGTGTTTAAATCCAGTCAGATCTATCCTTAAGCAAAATTGAACGATGGAACTTGCTGACCTGCGGCTCGTCACCATGCTTGCGCGTTCGGAATCACTGAGCGCGGCGGCGCGCGTCCTGAACGTGACGCCGTCGGCGCTCTCCATGCGGCTCAAGAAGCTCGAGAAAACGCTGGGCGTGACGCTTGCCACGCGTGATGCCCGGCATATGTCGTTGACCGCGGACGGGGCAAGGCTGGCGCGCGAAGCGCAGGGCTTGCTCAGCGCTATCGAGGCACTTCCCGACACCTTCCGCGAACAGACCGCGCAACTCGCCGGACACATTCGGATTGCCGCGCCGTTCGGTTTTGGACGCGTGCATATTGCGCCGTTGCTCGCGCGGTTCGCCCGCGCGAACCCGGGGATTCGCCTGCAACTCGACCTGCTGGAAACGCCCTGGCCGCACAGCCATGCCGCCGATGTCGTGATCCAGATCGGCACGGTGCGCGACTCCTCCTGGAGCGCGCGGCCGTTGCTGGCGAACGAGCGCTGGTTGTGCGCGAGCCCGGGTTATATCGCGGCACGCGGTTACCCGGGCGAACCCCGCGAGATACTGGAACACGACTGCATCTGTATCCGCGAAAACGATGAAGACGTGACGCTCTGGCGCGTGCGTCGGCGCAGGTCGGAGGCGGGCAGGAAACTGTCGTCGCCAACCACGCTGCGCGTTACGCCGGCGTTCACCACGAACGACGGCAGTGTCGCGCGCCGTTGGGCGGAAGAAGGCCTCGGCCTCGTGCTGCGCTCGCAATGGGACGTGGCCGATGCAGTCGCGGCGGGCAAGCTGGTGAGGTTGCTGAGTGACTGGGATTTCGGCAGCGCGCCGGTGATTGCTCTCGTGCCCACGCGCAAGGGGCGTTCGCTGCGGATCCAGGCGTTGCTGAGTTATCTCGTGGAGAATCTTGGCGCGGAGGCTGCGGGAGAGAAGACGAAAGGGCGCTGACGCAGCCGCTTGACGTTCGCGTCATGGCGGACTTTATAATCGAAGGGAATAGAGATCAATCATCGCGTGCCGGGTCGGTGGTCACGCTTCAGGGAGTGAGCGCATGAAGTATTCGAACCTCGTCGAGCGCCTGCAAGGCAAGCGCACGGCTGCATGGGAAATTCATCATGCCGCGCAGCAGGCTTTGCAGAAAGGCGAGGACGTCATTGTCCTGAGCGTCGGCGATCCGGACTTTGCTACCCCCGAGGTAATTGTCGATCGCGCCGTGGCGGCGCTGCGCGGCGGCGACACGCATTACGCGGAAGTGATTGGACGCGAGCCGTTGCGGGCCGCTATCGCGCGGGATCATTCGCGTCAGACCGGCACGAGCGCGGATGCGAGCAATGTGATCGTGGTCGCGGGCGCGCAGAACGGGGTCTTCGCTACGTCCTTGTGCCTGTGCGAAGCCGGCGACGAGGTCATCGTGCCCGAGCCGATGTACCTGACCTACGAGGCCAGCGTCCGGGCATCGGGCGCGACGCTGGTGCCTGTGGCCGTTGATCCGCGGAGAGCATTTCATCTGGACTGCGCGGCGCTCGAGGCAGCCATTACCCCGCGCACGAAGGCAATCTTCTTCGCCACGCCATGCAATCCGACCGGCGTGGTGATGCCGCGTGAAGACCTTGAGCGCATTGCTGGATTGGCTCGCAAGCACGATCTCTGGATCGTCGCCGACGAGGTCTATGCGGACCTGACCTTTGAGCGCGAGCACGTGAGCATTGCTTCGCTGGAAGGCATGGCCGAGCGCACCGTGACTATCGGCAGCCTGTCCAAGTCGCATGCCATGCCCGGTTGGCGCGTGGGCTGGGTGATAGGACCGAAGACGCTGATCGAGCATCTGGGGCGGCTTGCGCTGTGCATGCTCTACGGCTTGCCGGGTTTCATCCAGGAAGCGGCGGTGACCGCACTCGAGAACCGGACGCAGATTGTGGCGGACATGCGCGAGATCTACCGGCGGCGGCGCGACGTCGTGTTCAATCGTCTTCGGGACGTGCCGGGCTTGCATTGTCTGTTGCCCGAGGCAGGCATGTTCATGATGGTCGATGTGACCGGTACGGGGCTGGATGCCTACAATTTCAGTTGGCAGTTGTTCCGTGCACAAGGTGTTTCAGTACTCGATGCAAGCGCGTTCGGCGAGACGGCGAGCGGTTATGTGAGGCTGGGTTTTGTGGTCGATGAAGCACGGCTTGCGCAGGCTTGCGATCGCATTGCCGCGTTCGTTGGGAGTTTGGTGGGGAAGGCGAAGGGTTGAACCAGGGGCGGGCGGTGCTGGTGCTGCATGAATGATGCCGCGTCGTGCCGTTTTATGCCGACCCGTCGTCCGGCTCTTCCGGGTCATCAATCGAAATCTTCGTCTCGAACTTCGAGCAGTTCATCGCGAAGTTGCTCTTGAAGTTGCGCACGTTGTTGTTCGACGAAAACAACCGGCGCGTGAACGCGTGATAACGCTCCATGGACGCCGAGTTCACGATCAGCAGGAAGTCGAACTCGCCCGACACTTCGTAGCAAGCCATCACATCGCCTTCCGCCATCATGCGACGCTCGAACGCGCGCAATAGCGCGTCGTTCTGCTTGTCCAACTCCACCGATACAAATACGGTCAGCGGCCGTCCGACCCGCATGCGGTCGACAATAGCGACCTCTTTCAGCAACACGCCGTCCGTCCGCAACTGCGCGATCCGGCGCTGACAGGTCGCAGCCGACGCATTGACCTCGGTGGCGAGCACGCGTAGCGGCGTAGCCGCATTTTCCTGCAGCAGGTTGAGGATTCGAACGTCCAGCCGGTCAAGTGCCATGGGGTGTCCTGGGGTGAACGCAGCGGTCGTGAAGTTTAAAGGCCGTAAATAGAATCAATTTATCGAAGATTGCATCTTAAGTGAGATTTTTTCTCATCCACAGGTTCTTATACTGGAGCACGACAGGAATCGGGCGGACATGGGGGAAACACAATGGACACGAGCAACGAGGCGTTGGACTTCGACAGGCAACTGACGCAGTGGCGGCACCGGCTTCATCGCGCGCCTGAGACGGGTTTCGAGGAACACGAAACGAGCACGTTCGCAGCGGGCGTGCTTGAAGGTTTCGGGCTTGAGGTGACGCGGGGTATCGGCGGGACGGGTTTTGTCGCGAGCCTGTCTTGCGGCGATGGTCGCGGTGTGATTGGTCTGCGTGCGGAGATGGATGCGCTCAACATTCATGAGCAAGCACCGGAGCGCAGCTACGCGTCCGTGCGCGCCGGCAAGTCCCACGCTTGTGGGCATGACGGCCACATGAGCATGGTGCTGGGAGCCGCGAAGCTTCTTTGCGAGCGGCGCGATTTCAGCGGGACCGTGCGGTTTATCTTCCAGCCCGCCGAGGAACACGGCAAGGGCGCAAAGGCGATGATCGCCGACAAACTATTCGAGCGTTTCCCCGTAGATGAAATCTACGGCGTTCACAACATTCCCGGTCAATGCGCCGGAACCATTGCGACGCGGGCCGGCGGCATCATGGCCAGTGAAGACAATTTCGTTATCCGTATCAATGGTCAAGGTGGGCACGCGGCGCGACCGCATATGACCATCGATCCCATTGTGATTGCAGCGGAGGTTGTGCTCGCTTTGCAGACGGTTGTATCGAGGAGTGTCGATCCCGGTGTGTCTGCTGTGATTTCCTGCACCGAGCTGTTCACCGATGGCATTCGCAATGCGATTCCCGGACAGGTGATCATCAAGGGCGATACACGCAGCTATACGCCTGACGTGCAGCGGTTACTCGAGACCCGGATGCGCAAAATCAGCGAGGGTATTTGCACGGCGCACGGCGCTGAATGTTCATTCGAATACACGCACGAGTTTGTTCCTACGGTGAACACGCCGGAATGCGTTCCGACAGCGATCGCGGCTGCAACCGCAATTGTGGGCGCCGCGAACGTGGACGGCAACGTGGCCCCGATGATGATTTCAGAAGACTTACGCGCGTTCCTTCAGGTGGTGCCCGGCAACTTTGCGTTCATCGGCAATGGTGCTGAGGGCGAGCCGGGTGCGACCCCGCTTCACAATGCCCGCTACGATTTCAACGACACAGTCTTGCCCATTGGCGCGCGCTATCTTGCCGAGATCGTGCGCACGAAACTACCGGTTGTCCCTAGCCATAACCCGAATCCGAGGAAAATTTAATGCTGCAACATAACGCGGGCGCGCGCCGGAGCCGCTACGACGAATCGCTTCGCGACATCCTGAACATTCAAGCCGCAGATGAAAGCCGAGCGTGGTTATCGACGTGGGATGGGCTGAATGCCGGTCCTACGCCGTTGTGGGACTTGCCGGATCTTGCGGCACGGCTGGGCGTTGGATCGATCAGCATGAAGGACGAAGGCCATCGTTCCCCGCTTGGCAGTTTCAAGGCGCTGGGTGCGCCGATAGCGCTGATCCGTTTGATTCGACGCCTTTGGCCCGACGAGAACTTTGTCCCGGCCAAGTTGACGGGCGGCCACTACAAGACGCGGCTGGAGGATTTCACGGTCATCAGCGCGACCGATGGCAATCACGGCCGTGCGTTGGCCGCGACTACGCGCAGCATTGGATGCCGCTGCGTGATCGTGCTGCATCGACACGTGAACGATGAACGGCGACTCGCGATAGAACAGTTGGGCGCGCAGATTGTGCAGATCGACGGCAACTACGACGAGTCCGTGAAGGAAGCCGCGCGTCTCGCCGATGAGCACGGCTGGCATGTCGTTTCCGACACCTCATATGAGGGTTACGAAACCATCCCGCGCGATGTGATGCAGGGATACGGGACGATTGCCGCTGAAGCAATCGAGCAATGCAATGAAGGTTCTTACACGCACGTGTTCATTCAGGGTGGCGTGGGTGGACTGGCGGCTGGTGTCGTCAGTTACTTCGCCGAGCGTTTTGGCGAGCGGCGGCCGTTCTGCGTGATTGTCGAACCGGAGCAGGCGGATTGCCTGTTTCAAAGCGCACTCAAAGGACAGGCGGCGTTGGCAACGGGCTCTGTCGACTCGATCATGGCTGGGCTTGCGTGCGGGGAAGCGTCGCCGCTGGCCTGGCGCTTCCTGCATGTTCTCGCCGATGTCTTCATGACCATTCCCGACGATGCCGCCGTCGATGCCATGCGGATCCTGGCCGTTGGCGCTGAGCGCGATGTGCCTCTTGTGGCTGGGGAGTCGGGCGCGGCAGGACTCGCGGGGCTTGTTCAGGCGAGCAGCAGCGTGGAGGATCGCTCTGCGCTCGGGCTTGACGAGCGCTCGAACGTGCTGCTGCTGAACACCGAAGGCGCGACCGCGCCGGCTTTGTACCGGCAGCTAACGGGACTGCGCGCCGACGATGTGTTGGCAGCGCAGAGAGGCTGGCTTGCGCGGCAAAAGGAGGGTGCATAGCCTTCTAGTCGGAGAAACCGTTTTCGAAGGTCTTGCGCAGATAGGTTACAAACGCGGTCACGGCACGCGGCACGTGTGGCGCGTAGGGCCTGACGATATAAAGCTGTTCAGCGAACCCGCCCTTGGGCTGCCACTCAGGCAGCACCCGGATCAAGTGCCCCGCGCGCAGCGCAGCTTGTGCGCTGAAATCGGGCAGGAGCGCAATGCCCAGGTCGTCGAGTGCTGCGTCGCGCAAGGTTTCGCTATTGTTCGCGGAAAACGGCCCGGAGATTGGCACGGTCACGCGCCCGGCGGCTGTCTTGCGTCCCGTCGTGCGTTCGAACGTCCAGGCCGGCGCCTCTTGTGCACGCGGATAGAACAGGCAGTCATGCGCGGCCAGGTCCTGTGGCGAGGCGGGTGTGCCGCGCCGGCGCAGGTACGCTCGCGTTGCCACGATTACCGAGCGTGTGGCGCATAGAGTCCAAGCCACATGCGTTTCGGGCGGCGCGGCGCTATGACGGATCGCAAGATCGAAACCTTCGCTGGCTAGCGAGGTGATCCGGTCTGACACTTCAAGCTGCACGCGCACTTCCGGATTTGCCCGAAGAAAAGCCGACAGATGCGGCACGAGTTGCTGCCGCGCAAACGCCACGGGGGCGGTGACGCGCAGCTCGCCGCGGGCGATACCCGCCGAATCGCGCACGCCCGCAAAACTTTGCGCGATTCCCTCGTACTGGCCGCGGGTCTGGTCGACAAGACGCTGTCCCGCCTCCGTCAACCGCACGCTGCGTGTTGTGCGCTGCACCAGAGAAACGCCCGCTGCGCGCTCCAGCTCGGCAATCCGCTGGCTCATGGCGGCCTTGCTCACGCCGAGCCGTGTGGCGGCGCGGGTATAGCTGCCTTGCTGCGCGAGAATTGTCAGCCAATAGAGATGGGTCCAGAGCGACTCGACACGTTGCGTTTCCATATCTTCATTGTTCGCCATAGAAAACAATCATTTCAATCATAGCGTCTTTGCAGACACGTCCGGGGTTCTTACACTCTGAGCATTCCCAACTCATACAGGTGCCTCATCATGCAGAGCTTCAGCGATCGCGCGGACGTCGGCCACTTTATCCAGGGCCGCCGTGTTCCCGGCACGGGCACGCGCACCCAGCCGATTTTCAATCCCGCGACCGGGCAGGAAGCACGCACACTGCGTCTGGGCGATGTCGCCGATGTGGACGCCGCCGTCGCCAGCGCGAAGAAGGCATTCGTGGGTTGGAGCGAGACGCCGCCCATCCGGCGCGCGCGTGTCATGCTGCGTTTTCTGGAACTGATGAACAAGCACCGCGACGAGCTGGCCGCGATCATCACCGCCGAGCACGGTAAGGTATTCAGCGACGCGCAGGGCGAGGTGTCGCGTGGTATCGATGTAATCGAATTCGCTTGCGGCATTCCGCAGCTTTTGAAGGGTGACTACACGGAGCAGGTATCCACGGGTATCGACAACTGGACGACGCGTCAGGCGCTTGGCGTGGTGGCAGGCATTACGCCGTTCAACTTCCCGTGCATGGTGCCGTGCTGGATGTTCCCGGTCGCTATTGCGGCAGGCAATGCGTTCGTATTGAAGCCGAGCGAGCGCGATCCGTCGGCGTCGTTGTTCATGGCGGGGTTGCTGCAGGAAGCGGGTCTGCCCGATGGCGTGTTCAGCGTGGTGCAAGGCGACAAGGTCGTGGTCGATGCTCTGCTCGTGCATCCCGATGTGAAGGCCATCAGCTTTGTGGGTTCAACGCCGATCGCGAATTACATTTATCAGACCGGCGCGCAACACGGTAAGCGCGTGCAGGCGCTTGGCGGCGCGAAGAATCACATGGTCGTGATGCCGGATGCGGATATTGATCAGGCTATCGATGCATTGGTTGGTGCCGGTTATGGCTCGGCTGGCGAGCGCTGCATGGCGATTTCTGTGGCCGTGCTGGTGGGTGATGTGGCTGACAAACTGATTCCGCGATTGGCTGAGCGGGCACGCACGCTGATCGTGAAGAACGGCATGGAGGCTGATGCCGAAATGGGTCCGATCGTCACGCGTCAGGCGCTGGAACGCATTGAAGGTTACATCGCGCTGGGTGTGGAAGAGGGTGCTTCGCTGGTCGTCGATGGACGTGGTCTGAAGGTGCCGGGACATGAAGAAGGCTTCTTCACGGGTGGCACGTTGTTCGATAACGTGACGCCTGAGATGCGCATTTACAAGGAAGAGATTTTCGGGCCGGTGCTGGCTTGTGTGCGCGTGAAGGACTTTACGGAAGCGGTTGATCTGATCAATGCGCATGAGTTTGGTAATGGGGTTGCTTGCTATACGCGTGACGGACACATTGCACGTGAATTCGGTCGGCGGATTGAAGTGGGAATGGTCGGGATTAATGTACCCATTCCTGTGCCGATGGCGTGGCATGGTTTCGGCGGCTGGAAGCGCAGTTTGTTCGGTGACATGCACGCGTATGGTGAAGAGGGCGTGCGGTTCTATACGCGGCAGAAGTCGATCATGCAGCGGTGGCCGGAAAGCACGGAGAAGGGCGCTGAATTCGCGATGCCTACGGCGAAGTGAGGGGGATTTTGCCTCGCCGATGGTGACCGCGGCGCGGGTGGTTTTCGCCGTTCCTGCGGTCGATTGGTGGATCGGTCGGTAACCACCGTGCAGTTGTTTGTCCGACCGAAGGTTGATCGACCGCAATCAGGCTGGTTGTGCCCAATCATCTCCAACGGGCGCCGTTTTGCTTACTGGTTTGACCGACGGCGTCCCACCCGGCCTGACGGGTTGTGGCGCGCTGGGACTTGCGGTTTGCGGGCTGTTCACCGTTTGCGGTGCACTGTGCCGTTTGAAGGCCTCGGTGCCGATACCAGCGACGCTTAACGAGCTGTCCCGCACTTCAACCTTGACCGGATCGGTCTTCTTCCACTGTTTCTTCGGCAGCACCAGCTTCCATTTCGCATCCCGTCCATCATCGCGGAAGAATGCAACGATGCCGACGTACTCCGCGTCGTCACTCATCGGCTCGCTGATACTGGCGTTCGCATTGGGCCGGAGTACAAGATCCGTTGACCCAAGCAGGTCAGCCTTCAGTGCGTCTATATCATTCGTCTGCAATTGCGCGTAGTCGAGTTGATCGAACGCTTGCGGTGTCTTCAGTTGATAGATTCGCACCACGGTCGAGAGCGATTGTCCGGTGCCGCTTGTATTCGACGAAGACCGGCTGACGAAGTCGAGGTTCATGGTTTTCACCTGTGTGGTGAATGCCCATTTCGCCGCGTCCACGGTGCCGCTCTTAACGGCTTGCCCTACCCCGCATCCCGCGAAAGTAAGAATGATGCACGCCGCGGCGGCGAGTTGCGTCTGTCGGATCGTTGTGGGCTTCATGCTTGCATTCCATTGTTTTAATGTGTCGGGTAGGTCTTGGCGGTTCGACCGTCCCACGTGCCAAGCTGCACCCGGGTGATGGCGCCTGTCGTATGGGGTCGTTCAGCTTGCGCGAGTTGGGTTGTGTAACCAAGGCTCACCTGGTCAGATGAAAGCTCCGCTCTTGGCATCAGGTCGGGCGAGACATGCATCTCCAGATGCGCGTTCGCTTCGTAGCCGAGATAGAAGCGCAGCAGCGCCATGATCTGGCCGTGTACCTCACGTCCGGGCGTCAGGCCCAACACCGATTCGGGTGTCGTTGGTGCGATGACTACGCGGGCGCAATTGCCTCGATCGTAGAAGCCGCGCCCGAGTACGCAGTTCTCACCAAGCGCCGTTGGCTCAAACTCGTTTAACTGAATCCATACCGGATGAAACTCGGTGACCGTAATCGTTGCATCAGGCACGGCGTGTTGCAGCACGCCCGCGAGTCCTTCGGCCGTGCGCGTGCGCTGGCTGGCGAGTCCGAGCATTGACAGCAGCTTGCGCGTGCCGACTGTCTGCTCGATATCGGCATTGCCTATACCCAATCCCACCAGGCTGACCAGACAACGGGAGACGTCATCGGTACCGTCTTTTCGAAACCCTATCGGGAAGCGATACTTGCGCCACGCCCGGTAAAATTGCGTCGCGATCCTGTGATGGAACATGTCCAGAAAGGCCGACAACGGTTCAGCGCCGTCACGGTTCTGCGCGACTTCATCGATGAAATATGAAGGCATGCGCGCATCGACGCCGTAGAGTCCGAGGAACGTCGTGCGGATGGCGGCGGGTTTTGATGTGTCGTCGTAGTCGAATTCGACCGCATCAATTTCTTTGCCCGGGAAGCCGAGTCGGGCACCCGAGCGAAACCGCACCGGTTCGTTTGCCGGTGAGTCGGTCGAGCCGAGAGGTGGCAGGTTTGGCGCGGCGAGTTCAATCAGCTCACAAAAGCGTATGAAGTTCATACGAGTCGCGTCGTGCAGCAAAGCGGGCAAGAGGGCGCGCTCTTCAAGCACCGGAAACTCTCGATGAGGCGCGTTCAAAACGGTGCTCCCTCGGCCTTGTTATCGGGCCACGTTTTCCGGCGTCCACTCGGCAACGAAATGACTACCAGCTTCGTATAGATATTCATCGTCGCGTACAACGCGAGGAAGCGATTCAGCATCTCGCCGAACAACGCGAGATCGCCATCGCCAGCAAACTTGTCGCTGTTAAGCGTGACTTCGATTTCCACGCCGCGCAGCAAGCCACCCTTGACGAGCTTTTGCAGAGGTCGATGTTTGACGTCGATGATCGCATCAATACGCCGCCGGTTCAGTTCTCCATCGGTCCAGTCGTAGAGCGCAAGACTGCCGCGCAGGATTTCTGCATCCAGCAGGGAGAGATAGTTCGGTGCGAGATGCGAAAGCACACGCCAATGAAAGCGGTCACCTGTTGGTGGATACACAGGCAAGGTTGGAGCCGTGAGGTTTCTCACCGATGCTACGTTCGTAAAACCACCACGCGTGCGGTTGATACTTGCTTCTCGAAGGCCCTTGCGTGGCAGCATGCCGTTTGTGCCTGTAATCGAAAGCGATAGCGTTTCTTTCGGAAGCGTGGTCTCACCTTCCCACGCATGGCCGCCCAACACCACCCACGTGTCGAACCGTCCTGACGGGCCGCGTCGAGCCCGCGTATGGAAATATCACTCGGGCATCTCATGGCGCAGCATGCCGCCGCGGTGCCGGAACGACGAGAACGGCGCGTACTCGAAGCGGGTACCGTTGGATGTTTCGAACCCGACGATCGACTCCACCGAATAGGTTTCGACAAAATCGCCCGACGTATCCACCGTATGCACGCGGTATCAGGAAGCCCACACGGTGTCTCAGCTCAAGGGTTCGCCACCAGGCTATGTGGGTTACGGCCAGGGCGGTGTGCTGACCGAAGCCGTGCGTCGACGGCCCTATAGCCTGATTCTGCTCGATGAAGTGGAAAAAGCACATCGCGATGTGTTGAACGTTTTCTACCAGGTATTCGATCGTGGTTTCATGCGCGACGGTGAAGGACGTGTGATTGACTTTCGCAATACGGTGATTGTGATGACATCGAATCTGGGCAGTGACCAGATCATGGCGGCACAGGAGGCAGTGGTCGAAGCCGGCGGTGAGGTCACCACCGGCATGCTGATGGAGGCGATCAGGCCGACGCTGATCGAACATTTTCAGCCGGCGTTGCTGGCCCGATTCCAGACGGTCGTGTACCGGCCGCTTTCTTCATACGCCATGACCACGATCGTACGAATGAAGCTTGCGAAGGTCGCACAGCGCATCCAGCGTAAGTTCAACCTGCCGCTTATTTGCGACGACGCGCTGATCGGTGAGCTGGTGCGTGCTTGTCAGTTACCGGATTCGGGGGCGCGCAATATTGATAGCCTGCTCGACCAGCAGATACTGCCCGTGCTTTCGCGCGAGTTGTTGGTGCGTGTGTCGCAAGCTCAGGCGCTTCATGCGGTCAGGCTGTCGTACTCGGATGACGGCGGAATCGCGGTCGATTTCGATGAGGCACCAAACGATGTTCATGCGGTGTCGAACAGGGAAGAAGTCACGCCATGACGCGCGGCGGACCTGGGTTGTTCGAAGCGGTGACGGGGCATTTTGCGAACGGTGACCCGATTGGTCTTCACAGCCGGAACCAGCAAACGTTCCTTTCTGTGCGCGACAACATCCAGCGCATTTTGAATAGTCGCCGCGAGAGCCTCGCGCATTTGCCTGACTACGGTCTGGGTGATCTATCGAAGATTTACCGGCACATGCCGGCCTCGGCACATACACTTCGGCGCGAGATTGAACACACGTTGCTCAAGTATGAGCCACGTTTGAAATCGATCGATATAACTTCCGCCGATCCAGAGGACGGCATGCTGCTCAGTTTCACGATGACCTGCGAACTGCACCAAGGGGGACTTGTGCGCTATGGCACGTATTTCACGCCAGAGGGACAAGCCCGGCTTACAACGTGTGAGGATATCGACCGGTAGCAGGCCTTTAGTGTGCGTCGCACAGGAGACGCGACGCACGAAGGAGAGGGTATTGAAAGCTAACGCGACCAAGCTGGGCGTCGAGGTAATAGAATATCCAGATCCCCGCCCGCGCAACCAACCCCACCCCATGACCCTCCCCACCGCCTCGCCTATCCAAACCTGGCATGCCCACATCTACTTCGACGCCCCCACCCGCGACGCCGCGTGGCAACTCCGCGAGGAAATCGCGACGCGGTTCGGCGATACCCTGCAACTGGGCCGGTTCCACGAGAAGCCTGTCGGCCCGCATCCTAAATGGTCGTACCAGCTTGCTTTCGAACGCACACAATTCGCCGATATCGTCGAATGGCTGACGCTTAACCACGGCGTGCTGGACGTTTTCCTCCATCCCAACACCGGAGATCCGTTGCGAGACCATCGCGACGCGGCCGTGTGGATCGGCCACTCGCACAAGCTGCTGCTCGACAACTTCATGGCCTGACCGAATCAGTCCACTCCGCTCACACCCCCCGCGCGTGCCTGAATCCACCCGGCCCAACCCCATATGCATCTTTAAACTTCTTGCTGAATGCGGATTCCGACTGATACCCGACGTCGTCCGCAATCTCCGCAATACTCTTCGATGTACGCGTCAGCAGCGTTCCCGCAAGCTGCATGCGAATGCGGGTGAGCAGGGTCATCGGCGAGTCTTCGGTGAGTGCGCTGAAGGTTCGCATGTAGGTGGCGCGTGACATTGCCGATTGCTGCGCCAGCATCTCGATCGTCCATTGCTCAGCCGGCCGTTCCAGCATGGCAATGACCGATGCCCCAAGCCGCGGATGCGCGAGCAGCGCGAGTACATCGGTGGTGGAGGGCTGCTGTTCAAGGTGCGCGCGCAGCAACAGGGTAAACAGTGCAGTAGAGAGTGCCGACACAATGGAATACGCGCCGGGCGCTGCCTCGCTCGCCTCCTTGCGCATCATGCCGACCATGCACGTGAGGTCGGGGACATCGGCGTGGGCAAAGGACATTTTCACGAGATCCGGCAGCACGTCGATGAGTAATGCGTTAGCTGCGTAGTTGAAGCGGCCGCATAACAAATCGAGGCTCGCGGCATTCGGCCCGCAATTGGAGCGCACCGTCACCACGCCATTATCGCGGCTCTCCATCTCAACCGGTTCGCTACCGTTAGCCGGTTCAAGTCCCCGCAACACGTGGGCATCGCCGCGCGGCAACATGACAATATCGCCGGTTTCCAGCAGCACGTCCGCTTTCCCCCGGAATTTGAGGAGGCAGCTTCCGGCGAGCACTACGTGGTATACCGCTTCGCTCGGTGGAGCGGGCGGATGGTCCAGTTCCCACTGGCCGCTAAGAAGGCAGCGCAGGTCGAGCGCGCCTTGCAGGCGGGACAACTGGATCAGTCGGTCGAGTGCATCCATGGTTGAGCTGGGCGACGTGAGGGGCAAGGCATGACAGCCGGCGTAGCGATCTTACCGGAGAACAAAACCCGCGCTGATCGGACGCAACTTGCGCGAATGTCGTTGACCTTACGCAATTCGTCCGCAACGAAGCCCTGGCAATGAGACGAACGAGCAGCCATTCGAGCCGCTCCGGCATGGAGATTTGGGCCGTGCGCGCCTACATTTACCTCATGGCGGGGGCAGGGTGGCATCGAAACGAACCCGCTCTCTCGGCATAGTGCGAATTCTTCCTTACCAGCTAGGTTCAGCTATGTCCAAACCTTTGAAAGGGAGCTGAAGATGTCGACGGTCGAACAATTCGAATATGTGTTTCTGGGCGGCGGAAAGGGCGGCAAGACGCTGGCGATGGAACTGGCCAAATCAGGCAAGCGCGTCGCTGTAGTCGAGGAGGGAATGATCGGCGGCTCGTGTATCAACGTGGCATGTATTCCGAGCAAGGCGCTGATTCAAACCGCACACATCATGCACGCCGTGCAATCCGCAGACATATTGAAGGGCGCCGTTCACGACGCGAAGGTGGACATGACGGAGGTTCATCGCCGCGTGCGTGCGGTTGTGGACGGCATGGTCGATATCAACGCAAAAGCGTTCGAAGCATCGGGCTTCGACCTGATCCTCGGCACTGGACATTTCATAGCACCACGCCGCATTCAGGTGGCGATGAACGATGGACGGGAACGCGTGGTTGAAGGCACTAATGTGTTCATCAACACTGGGACGTACGCCGCGATTCCGGATATTCCCGGGCTGCGCGACGCCGCCCCCATGACACATGTTGAAGCACTCGAACTGGACTCGCTCCCGGAGCATCTGATTGTGATCGGCGGAGGATATATCGGGCTGGAAATGGCGCAGGCGTTCCGGCGGCTGGGCAGTAACGTAACTGTCGTGCAAGAGGCGCCACGCGTTGCGATGCGCGAGGACTCCGACGTTACGGATGCAATCGAATCGATCCTGGCAGGCGAAGGGATCGACATAAGGGTGGCGGTCAAGCCCTTGCAAGTCAGCGGCCGCTCAGGGCAATCCGTCACGGTCGAACTCAGCGACGGCACACGCTTGACGGGCACGCATCTGCTGGTGGCGACGGGCAGGGTGCCGCGCACGGCAGGCATTGGACTGGACGTGGCGGGCGTAGCGTTCGATGAACGCGGATTTATCAAAGCGGATGAACGCCTGGCAACGTCCGCTCCGAACACATGGGCGATTGGTGAAGTCGCGGGCACGCCGATGTTCACGCATGCTTCATTCGATGACTATCGCGTGCTCAAGTCGCAACTCGCGGGCGGCAATCTGACTACGCGCGATCGCGTGATTCCGTACGCCATGTTCATCGAACCGGAGCTTGCGCGCATTGGTATCAACGAAAGCGATGCACAACGGCAAGGTATCGCCGTGCGCGTGGCGAAACTGCCGATGGCGTCTGTCCCCCGCGCCCGCACGACCGGTGATATGCACGGCTTCATGAAAGCGATTGTCGATACGCAATCGGATCGCATCCTCGGTTTCACCATGCTCGGATCGAACGCGGGCGAAGTGGTTGCGACGGTGCAGATGGCCATGCTCGGCAATCTCCCGTACACCGCTATTCGGGACGCGATCCTCTCGCATCCGACCATCGTGGAAGGGCTGAACCTGCTGTTCGCGAAGATCCCCGAGAGAGCGTGAGAGGGCTTCAATAAGGCTTCAACGACGCTTCAACTACGTACCCGTCCCGTCGATGCGCGTTGCACCAGCACGGGCGGGGGCGCGACACGCATGGGCGTCTCGCAGTGGCCGCCGCTTTCGATCAACGCTTCCAGCAGCTCCACGGCCATCGCAGCGGCGGCGTCAGTAGGAACAGCAACCGTCGATAACCCCGGCCGTGATTCGCGAGCCAGTTGAATGTCGGTAATCCCGATGACCGAGAGGTCGTCGGGAATACGCATGCCGCGATCCGCGGCCGCATGCATTGCACCCAACGCAGGCAAGTCATTGGTCGCGAAGATCGCGGTCAGGTCGGCGTGCTCCGTCAGCAACTCACACGCGGCCTCGTAGCCCCCCTGGACGGCATCGCGGGTGAAACGCGCCTCCTGCGCCGGATGCGCCACGCCCGCAGCCCTCAGCGTGTGACAAAAGCCGGCGTATCGTGCCGCCTGCACGCCTTCGGGCTGACTCCCGATGATCGCGCCAATTCGCGTATGCCCAAGGTCCAGCAGATGCTGCGCGGCCAGCGCCCCGGCCGCAAAAAAATCAACCGCTACGCAAGGCAATCCCGGCGATACATCCGGCCGTTCCCACATGCACAGCACGACCGGTGTGCCGCGTGCGCGCGTGGTGTGAAGATCGTCGAAACCGATCCGGGAGTTCATCACCAGCACACCCTCGGACAAGGTCCCCGCAATCTGATCCAGGTACGCGCGGCTGATCACCGGATCTTCGTTCGTATTACATACGATCAGGAAACGCCCGTTCTTGCGTGCCGCGCGTTCCGCCGCCAGCGCGAACTCCGGATAAAACGGGTTCGCGATACTGGTCACCATCAAGGCCAGCGTAGGTGCGCTCCCTTCGGCCAGCGCCCGCGCGGTCAGGTGCGGCCGGTAGCCCAGTGCCTCCACCGCGTCGAGCACCCGCTGACGTGTCGCGGCCCCCACCTTGCCGCGCTTGCGCAGCACGTTGGAGACGGTCGCCGGCGTGACGCCGGCGCGTAAGGCAACCTCGGCCAAAGTAGTCATCGAATCTCGCAGCAAGGGCTCAAGCGGTTCAACATCGGCCAAGTTCAGTGAACTGTCGCCAGGGTGGCAACTTCATCCGGCTATTCCCGTGGACGCCCACATTTTGGGATGGCTTCCCGGCATTTGTATAAATCAGCCGACGCCGCTAGATTTGAGACCCAAGGCAGTTAAAAAACATTAGGACGGAGACAGCCGGTCAACGCGATCCCGAATACGGATCGTTTTTTCGCAGGCAGAAGGTTAAGCGCTTAACCTTACTTTGTCTCCCCGGTAAAACACGGAGACGTCGGCATGGCGAGCATCTCGTTACGATCGGTTCAAAAAGCGTACGGCGATCACGCACCCGTGATTCGCGATGTCGATCTGGAGATCGGCGAGCATGAATTCTGCGTGTTCCTCGGCCCTTCGGGATGCGGAAAATCCACCTTGCTGCGGATGATCGCAGGTCTGGAAGACATCACGGACGGTGACCTGTACATAGACGGAAAAATCGTCAACGAAGTGCCGGCTGCACAGCGCGGCGTCGCGATGGTGTTCCAGAGCTACGCGCTCTTTCCGCACATGACCGTCTACCAGAACATGGCGTTCGGCCTGACGCTGGCAAAGACCCCGAAGGACGTGATCGAGCGGAAAGTGAAGGAAGCCGCGCGCGTGCTGCAACTCGAGGCATTGCTTGAACGCAGGCCGAAGGAGTTGTCCGGAGGCCAACGGCAACGCGTGGCAATCGGCCGGGCAATCGTTCGGAGTCCGGGCGTGTTTCTGTTCGACGAACCGCTCTCCAATCTGGATGCCACGTTGCGTGGCCAGACGCGGGTCGAGATCGCGCGCCTGCACAAACAGTTCAATACGGCCAGCGTTGTCTATGTGACGCACGACCAGATTGAAGCCATGACGCTCGCCGACAAGATCGTCCTGCTGCATTCGGGGGCGGACACGGCGAAGTACGGCAGCATCGCGCAAGTGGGTGCGCCGCTCGAGTTGTATCACCGGCCGAGAAGCCGCTTCGTGGCGGGGTTTATCGGCTCGCCGCGCATGAACTTCCTTCCCGCGCGGGTGGTATTGGGCAGCGCGGAAAGCGTGTCGATCGTCCTCGATGGAACCAACGAGCGACTGCAGGTTCACGCTAACGGCGAGGCTTTGCGGCCCGATCAGGCAGTCACGCTCGGCATTCGTCCCGAGCATCTCGAACCGGCCGCAAGCGGAGGTTCGGTTCAACAAATCAGTCGCGCGGTGTCGCTGGTCGAACAACTCGGCGAGCACAGCTATCTGCATCTCGATCAACCGCACGGCGCGGTGCTGATCGCCAAGGCACCGGGCGACAAGACACCGCGGCAGGGCGAGAGCGTGGCCTTTAACGTGCCGCCCGCCTCGTGTCATCTCTTCACCGAGGACGGCTTCGCCGTCACATCGGCAGCAATCCAACAATTTGCGTAGGAGCGCACCGTATGCGTCTTGGAGTCTGTTATTACCCGGAACACTGGCCGGAATCGATGTGGAAAGACGATGCCGCGCGGATGAAAGCGCTGGGTATCGACCGCGTCCGGATCGCGGAGTTCGCATGGAGCCGTATCGAACCAGCGCCTGGTGAATACAACTGGGATTGGCTGGATCGCGCAATCGATGTGCTTGCCGAAGCAGGGCTGAAAGTCGTCATGTGCACGCCGACCGCGACGCCGCCTAAGTGGCTGATCGATCGTCATCCGGACATCCTGCCCGTTGGCGCCGATGGCCGTCCGCGTGCGTTCGGTTCGCGCCGGCATTACGATTTTTCGTCGCCTTCGTACTTCGAGGCGTCGCAGAAGATCTGCACGGCCGTGGCCGAGCGTTATGGCAAACATCCCGCCGTCGCGTTCTGGCAAACGGACAACGAGTTCGGCTGCCACAATACCGTGGTCAGTTATTCGCCCGCCGCAGTGCAGCGTTTTCGTGGGTGGTTAAAGCAGCGCTATGGCACCATCGACGCGCTCAACACCGCATGGGGCACGGTCTTCTGGAGCATGGAGTACCGCAGCTTCGACGAAATCGATCCGCCCGTTGGCACCGTGACGGAAGCGCATCCAAGCCATCGGCTGGATTACCGGCGTTTCGCTTCGGACGAAATCGTGCGATTCAATCGCATGCAGACCGAGATCATTCGCGCACATTCGCCGCAGCGGCCAGTCGCACATAACTTCATGCAGTTATTCACCGAGTTCGATCACTACAAGGTGGCTGCAGACCTGGATATAGCGACATGGGACAGCTATCCGCTCGGCGCGCTGGAGGAACAGTGGTTCGATCCGTCGGTCAAGTTGCAGTGGCTGCGCACGGGGCATCCCGACTTCGCGTCGTTTAATCACGATGTGTATCGCGGCATGTCGAAGTTGCCGTTCTGGGTGATGGAGCAGCAACCGGGACCGGTGAACTGGGCGCACTGGAATCCCGCGCCTCTGCCGGGCATGGTGCGCCTGTGGAGTTGGGAAGCGTTCGCGCATGGGGCCGGGTGCGTATCGTATTTTCGCTGGCGGCAGGCGCCGTTCGCGCAAGAGCAGATGCACGCGGGTCTGAATACACCGGATAACCGGCTGGATCTGGGCGGCGCGGAAGCGTCGGTGGTGGCGAAGGAAATCGAACAGGTGCTGGAAGCGGATGGTGAATCGACGGTATCCACCAAAGTTGCACTTGCTTGGGATTACGAAGCAAAATGGCTGTTCGAGATTCATCCGCAGGGCGCTGATTTTCACTATCCACGTTTCGCGTTTGAATACTACAGCGCGTTGCGCAGCCTTGGACTCGACGTCGATGTGATTCCGGCCGATGCGCCGCTGGACGGATACAAGATGATCGTCGTGCCGCCGCTGCCGGTGGTGTCGGCGGAGTTTGCCGCGAGGCTCGCGGCGAGCGGTGCGCAGGTGGTGCTTGGGCCGCGCACGGGGTCGAAGACGGTCAACCTGACAATTCCCGCTGCGTTGCCGCCGGGCGAGAGTATCGCGAAGCTCATTCCCATCCGCGTGTGGCGCGTCGAATCAATGCGGCCGAACGTGACCGAGAAAGTGGGCCAACGCGGCGAGGCGCGTCACTGGCGCGACTTCATCGAGACGAGCAATGGCGTGCAGATTGAAGCAACCTTCGCCGATGGTCATCCCGCCATCGTCCGCAGCGGTTCCGTGCTTTATCTCGCCAGCCTCTTCGATGAAACCCTGACGCAGGACATCTTCCTGAACGTGGCGAAAGCAGCCGGACTAGAAGCCTCACTGCTGCCCGAGGGTATCCGGATCAGCCGGCGTGGTGGCTTGACCTATGTCTTCAACTACAACGCGACGCCATACAAGATTCAGGCGGCTGCGAGCTTCATAGTGGGGCAGGAGGAAGTAGAACCGCAGGGCGTCGCGATTTACAGAGCATAGCGAAGCAAACAACACTCATCGATGAGGAGACACGCATGAAAACCTTGATTCGCCACGGACTGACCGGTGCGGCGCTGGCCGTTGCTTTAGCCACGACCAGCATTGCGCAGGCGGGCACCTTGACTGCGAACATCGCGTTCAAAGGAGCAAGCCAGCGCGCGGTCTGGCAACAGACCTTCGACGCCTTCAAGAAAGCGCATCCGGATATTGACGTGAAGGTGACCTTCGTCGATGAAGAAGCCTACAAGGTGCAATTGCCCGGCTGGCTCACCACTGTCGCGCCCGATATTGTCAACTGGCACAACGGCGAGCGCATGGCGTACTACGCGAAGCGCGGCCTGTTCGAAGACCTGACGCCCGACTGGAACAAGAACGGCTGGAACGGGATGTACGCGTCGACGAAGGAATCGTCCACGTACAACGGCAAGCAATATTCGGCGCCGACCGTGTATTACGCGTGGGGCATGTTCTACCGGAAGGACCTGTTCCAGAAGGTGGGCATTACCGCGGAGCCGAAGACATGGCCCGAATTCCTGGACGCCTGCAAGAAGCTGAAAGCAGCGGGCATTGCGCCGATCGCGGTCGCTGGGCGGGATGCGTGGACACTCGCCGGCTGGTTCGACTACCTCGACCTGCGCATCAACGGCAACACGTTCCATCAGAAGCTGATGGCAGGCGACATAGCCTACACGGACCCGCGCGTGAAGAAGGTTTATACGGCGTGGAAGGGCTTGATCGACGACAAGGACTTCATCGACAACTCGCTGTCCTACGACCTTGATGCGGTGCAGCCGTTCCTGTTCCAGGGCAAGGCGGCCATGATGCTGATGGGCACGTTCATTACCGGCGGATTCCCGGAGAACATCAAGCCGCAGATGGGCTTCTTCCAGTTCCCGATTATCGACAGCAATGTGCCGACCGCGGAAGATGGTCCGGTGGAGTCGTTGCATATTCCGTCGAAGGCGAAGAACAAGGCGGACGCGCACACGTTCCTGGCATTCGCGGAAACGCCGGATATCAGCGCACAGCTGGCGAAGGGTTTGGGCTCGTTGCCGGCCAACAGCAAGTCGCCGGAACCGGACGATCCCATCTCGAAGATCGGCTTCCAGATTCTCTCGCAGACGAAGGGCGGTATTGCGCAGTTCTACGACCGCGACATGACCAAGGAGATGGCTGACGAAGGCATGAAGGGCATGCAGCAGTTCGTGTCCGATCCGACCCAGCTGGACTCGATCCTGGCCCAGCTCGAAGCTACACGCAAGCGTATCTACAAGAAGTAGTGTGGTACGGCGGCTCGCGATTATCGCGAGCCGCCTCAGCGATCGGTATCAGCATCAGGATCAGGAGAGCACCGCATGTCCGAAACCCTCAGCGTTCCGGGGATTAAAACAAAGCGCCGCAGAAAGATGTCGGCCACCGCGCGCCAGCAGCGGCTGGCCGCGTTCCTGTTCCTTGCGCCAGCGTGCATCATGGTCGCGATCTACGTGATGTGGCCGATCTTCTCCAGCCTCAGGCTCAGCTTTTACAACTGGGATGGCATGACGGAGAAGACCTTCGTCGGCTTCGATAACTACATCGAACTGTTCCACGCGCCCACCTTCTATACCGCGCTGAAGAACAATGTCTTGTGGCTGATCCTGTTCTTGCTGGCGCCGCCCATGGGACTTGCCGTGGCGTTGTACCTGAACCAGGCGGTAAGAGGCATTCGCATGGTGAAGTCGCTGTTCTTCGCGCCGTTCGTGTTGTCCGGCGTGGTGGTCGGCTTGATGTTCAGCTGGTTCTACGACCCGACGTTCGGCTTGCTGAAGCTGATTCTCGGGCATGGCGTGCCGGTGCTCGGGGACCCGCGTTACGTGACATTCGGCATCATCTTCGCGGCACTATGGCCGCAGACTGCCTACTGCATGATCCTGTACCTGACCGGATTGACATCGCTTAATTCCGAGCAGATAGAAGCCGCCCGCATGGAAGGCGCGAAGGGCTGGACCATGCTGTGGCACGTCGTCCTGCCGCAACTCCGTCCCACCACCTTCATGGCGATCGTGGTGACCATCATCGGGGCGTTGCGAAGCTTCGACCTGATTGCCGTCATGAGCGGCGGCGGCCCGTTCGAAAGCTCGACCGTGCTGGCTTATTACATGTACGACCAGGCGATCAAGTATTACCGCATCGGCTATTCTGCCGCGATTGCCGTGGTGCTGTTCGCGATCATGATGGTGTACATCGTTTATCACTTGCGCAGAATGTTGCGCACCGAGCAATAAGCCAGGAGCGCGCCATGTTTCCAATGCCCGTCGCCAAGTGGAAGCCCGTCAACCGGGCGCTTTACAAGTTGTCGTTGCCGGTCGCGCTGCTGATCTGGTTGTTGCCGCTGATAGCCGTGATGGTGACGTCCATCCGCTCTTCCGATGAACTCGTCGAAGGCAATTACTGGGGCTGGCCACGGCATTTTTCGCTGATCGCCAACTACAGTGACGCGCTGACGACTTCACCCATGCTCCACTATTTGTGGAACAGCGTGCTCATTACCGTACCGGCTGTAGTCGGTTCGATCGTGCTGGCTTCCATGGCCGGTTTTGCATTGGCGATCTATTCGTTCCGGGGCAACACCACGTTGTTCGCGGCGTTTGTCGCGGGCAACTTCGTGCCTATCCAGATCCTGATGATCCCGGTGCGGGACCTGTCTTTGCAGTTAGGAATCTTCAATACCGTCGGAGCGCTGATCTTGTTTCACGTCTCGTTTCAGACCGGATTTTGCGCGTTGTTCCTGCGCAATTTCATCAAGCAGTTGCCGTTCGAATTGGTCGAAGCCGCGCGCATTGAAGGCGCGAATGAGTGGACGGTGTTCTTTCGCATTGTCCTGCCGCTGATTCGCCCGGCGTTGGCCGCGCTGGCAATCCTCGTCTTCACGTTCGTGTGGAACGACTATTTCTGGGCGCTGTGCCTCACCACCGGAGACGAGGCCGCGCCTATTACCGTGGGTGTCGCCGCGCTCAAGGGCCAGTGGGTGACCGCGTGGAACCTGGTCTCGGCGGGATCGATACTGGCTGCGCTGCCGTCGGTCATGATGTTCTTCGCCATGCAGCGGCACTTCGTTGCCGGGCTGACGTTCGGGGCAACGAAGGGCTAGAGCGATGAGCTATTCGTGCAACCACGTGTCGATCTGGACCACGACGTAGTCCGCTATGAGTTTTTGCAGGTGAGTCGTCGGATGATAAGCGTCGGCGAACATGTAGATGTTGTCAGCATGGGGGGAGACATACGTCGACGGCGAGCAGAAGAGCGCGCTGGTGTCGTCGGCTTGAAACGCCGGGGGCAGGTTTGCCGGCGCGCATGCTACGTTGGTGCCAATGCTGCCGTTGAAGCGAAAACCAAGCTGACGATAGTTCTCCGACGCTTCATCAATGAACGTGAATGCATCGATCCGCAATACGGCCGGCGATGAAGGGAGCGCTTCATCCAGCGCGGCGTTGAACGCCCGCGCCAGTTTTCGCAGCACTTTCGAGGAGCCCGGCAACTGCTGATCGGCAAGGTTTGCGATTGGCGCCTTGCTGATATCGGGGACGTTTTGTACGACGATATGAGTGGCGCCGTGTTGTTGCACGTTGTGCACCAATCCCGCAAGTTGCTGCGCCGCCTGTTGCAGCGCCGGTAGGACCGACTGTAAAGAGGCAGCCGGATTGCCGCCGGTCGCAACCATTTCCGCCCACGCATCATAGGCGTCCTGAACGTCATTGGCTCCGCCTTGCATGAGGACCAGTTGCTTTGCGGTGAAGCGCGTATGCGACTGGAGATAAGCGGCCACTTGCGAGGTCAGCGGCGTCTGTAACTCGCCGGTGTCGCCCGTTGCATCACCGGGGTTCGGCGCCCCTGCCACCCGGGCGCCCCCTTGAGCGTACCCGAATCCTTCGGGATGAATCACGCTTGGCTGTCCAAATCCGCCAGTCAGTGCAGGCGTGAGGCTCGACCCATAATGTTCCGCTATAAGCTGAACGGAGATCGCGCCCGGATTCGTGGTGTAGGTGCCTCCGCCAAATCGGCGGGCATACGCATAGGTGCCAACATCTGACAGACTGTCCCCGAACGAGACTACCTGCAAGAGGCTTCGTTGCGGATCGGCAGAATCGGCCGATGCGTTCGATGAAGGCGCCAAACCGATCAACCCGCATGTCAACGCGAGGAACGCAAAACGGCGGACTGTCATGGGGTGCTCCGGGTAGTTGGGCTATCGAAGAATACCCGGGTTTCGGTGCTAAGCACTACCTCAATGCTTTAACGCTTCAGCGGGGAGTTCGCTTGCCGTCTTCGAAATTGCTCATGGCACAACGAGATTCGTCTATCCATATACCTGTTTTAATCGGCCATCCCGCGGTCAAGGAAAAGCGCCTTTAGCCGCGATAAATCCCGTTAATTGGGCAGATTTGATTTATTCATCAAAGACCCTCCAGTCCTGACTCCGACCCGCCGATATACCTTCGATAGAAGGTACACGACGAGTCGGAGACAATCGGATGAAAACATTAAAAACGCCTGCCGTATCCCATTTTTCGGGATATGCCAGCTTCTTTGGTCACGTGAGCTTGCGTACCAGCATCACGGTTGTGCTGGCGGTTTTTGCCGGGTTGTTGATCGCGGTTAGCGCATTGGCTGGCGTTGCGCTGCAAACCAGCAACGCCGCGATTGAAAAGATGTACACGGAAGACACGCGCTCGCTTCTTCAAATCAAAAGCAGCTATGAACACGTGATGCATGCGCGTCTCGCGCTGGGTAGCTTTGCGGCGCTTTATGGACTAGGCGATGTTCAGCCGGCCTTGCTTGAAGGTGCGCACAACGACCTGCGTCAATCCGATGAGGAAGTGAGGGCCTACCTGGCGACCGCGTCGGCGGACGATGCCGAAACAGCGTTGCGCGCCCGCTTTGTCGCCGCGCGTCAGAAGTATCTGCATGACGGTCTGGACGCCTCGTTCGAAGCACTGGGTAAAAGCGATTTCTCAGCCTATAAGCAGCTTCAGGGCGCTGACACGGAAGCGCTGGCTAACAACTTTGGCGCCCAGGTAGCTGCACTGGAGGGTGTTCTCACCGAGCGTGAGAAGGCGCGCTATACCAGCGCTCAAGAGCGCTTCCACACAATGCTGGGGCTCCTTGCCGCGGCGGCGTTCGCGTCGGTGGCCATTGGCACGTTCGCGCGCCATGCATTGCTTAACGCAATCGTCAAACCGGTCGGGCAAGCGATCCGCCAGTTTCAGCGAATTGCTGCGGGCGATCTGACGAATCCGGTGGATACCGGCCGGGACAACGAGATGGGCGCGCTATTGCGTGCGCTCGAGCAGATGCAGCAATCGCTGGTTGAGACGGTGACGACCGTGCGAGCCAGCACCGAATCGATCAACGTTGGCGCAACGGAAATCGCCAGCGGCAACAATGACCTTTCCATTCGGACAGAGCAACAGGCGGCGTCGCTGGAAACCACGGCGAGCAGCATGGAGCAGATCACGGCGACGGCGAAAGCCAGCTTCGAGAGCGCGCGGCAAGCGAGTGAGATGGCGACGCAAGCATCGGAAATGGCAGTCAAGGGCGGCGCGGTGGTCAGCAATGTGGTGACCACCATGCAAGGCATTGCCGCTCATTCGAAGAAAATTTCGGAGATCACGAGCGTGATCGACGGCATTGCGTTCCAGACGAACATCCTGGCGCTCAACGCGGCAGTCGAGGCCGCGCGCGCAGGCGAACAGGGGCGGGGTTTTGCGGTCGTGGCCGGTGAGGTACGCAGTCTGGCGCAGCGCAGTGCCGCGGCGGCTCAGGAGATCAAGCTGCTCATTCAGGACTCGAGCGCGCATATCGACGCCGGATCGTCGTTGGTGGAAAGTGCAGGGACGACTATTGGCAGCGTGGTGAGCGCGGTTGAACGCGTCTGCCAGATCGTGACGGAAATTTCCGCTGCGGCGGGTGAACAAAGCAAGGGAATCGAGCAAGTCAATCAGGCGGTCGCGACCATGGACCAGAGCACGCAGCAAAACGCGGCGCTCGTCGAGGAGGCCGCCGCCGCGGCGCAGTCCCTGAAGAGTCAGGCTAGAACATTAAGCGAGGCGGTGGAGGTGTTTCGGCTTTAAGGCGCGGGTGTGCACGCCTGGCTTGCGCATTCAACCGCGTTGCGATTCCATGGCCTGAAGCGCGCGGGTGAGGCCGTCTTCGGAGAAGACTGAATCGATCGCGTCGCTCGCCACGGCTTCTTCGGCGCGTGACGGCCGATTGCGTCAGCTAATTGTCAGCTTGAAACCGTCAGTTCGAGTCGAGAATTCGCGAGTATGACGGCGAGCGCCGCTTGATGCGGCGCGACGAGTGAACTTCAGGCGCCAGGCCAGTGTCTTTCACAGAGGCTGGCCTGGCGCGGCAGGAAGTCAGGCTTGTGTTCCAGCGTTGTCCGCATCGTCCGGAGCGGCTTCGTTCTCTTTCTTTTCTATCAGCGACTCCAGGGCGCCAGCGCCTTTAAAGCCGGCCACGGCCGCAATCCCTTTCGTCAGAATCGACGCATCCGGATCGACCTTGTCCGTTGCTTCCACTGCTGCGACGGCACCCGCGACCTTACCTACCTCATCCAGAAATCCCATGTCGATCACCGTATATGTTGAACGTGAACGCGCACTATTTCACGCTCACGCCTATCAAAGGACGTCGCGGTTGGGACCTTCAGCGGCATCTCCCACCGGCGACACTTCTTTCCCTATCAGCCTCGTTGACGAGTACGCCAGCCGGATCGCATGACAACGAGGGGGACGTCATTGACGATGGCGGACGTCTGCCCGCCATCGTCAATGACAATAACACTGCATGAACCGCGAGACTGTAAATTCTTGTTAGAGACCTCCCCGGTTTCTGTTCAGCCGCGTTCCAATCGACCCGATCATCTCGCCGGCACCAGGGCTGGAGCGATATTCAGGCGTCGATAACGCGTGCAAAAGCACGATCCTCCCCGCGATTTTTTGGGTGCCCTGTAACCGTTGCCGGTCATTGGGCGAAATACCCTATGACGTCGGCAGCGCGAGACTGCCGCACGTTGACTGGACAACAGTCGTAAGCGACCGTTTTGGAGAGTGCAAGGCGCGAGAAACTTAAACCGGTTCAAAGACAGTGTTCTCAACCGGATCGATACAAGCCAATTGCATAGTCATCCTTATATTTTTATTTTCAACATGAAACTGGAGATCTGATGAAATCGATTCGAAAAATCATCCTGTGCGCAATGCTTCCGCTGTCGTTGGCGACAGGCTTCGCGCATGCTCAGGGTATTGGGCATGCCGGTACGTATCTGATGCCACAGGACTATCAAATGATGATGGAGAAGCTCACGCCGGAACAGCGGACCCAGGCCATCACCATTCAGCAGAAAATGATGCAGATGGAGATGGACCACAAGGAAGCCATGGCTCAAATGGAGATGAAGCACGAGCACGAAATGATGCAGATGCAGAACCAGCTGCTGGATCTCTTCAAGGGCCACTAGTCCGGCCGGGGGATGATCTACCTAGGCTGCTTCGGGCACAATGCTGGTGTTCCGGCACGAGGCAGTTTCGGTAACCTCAACGCTTGGGCGGCGCGGACGGGCCGGGTTGGCCGTTGGTGGTTCAAGCACATTGCATCCGGTATTGCCCCGCAGGAGTGGCAGACATGTCCCTTGATAATCCCCCTCCAGCCGTTTCATCGGGATTGACCGCCTTCGTATTCGCGGGCGGCGGCAGCCTCGGTGCGATCGAGGTCGGCATGCTGCGCGAGTTGCTCAACTGGGGCGTGCGCCCGGATTGCGTGATCGGCGCGTCGGCGGGCGCCATCAACGCGGCGTATTTTGCAGGCCGTCCTGATGCCGAGGGCATCGCCAAGCTCGAATTGCTGTGGTGCGGAATCAGGCGGCGGGACATCATGCCGCTCAGCATGTTCGGGCTGTTCGAGATGATCCTGCGCCGCCGTTCCAACCTCGTTGAAGCGAAGGCGCTGCGCGTCCTGCTGGAAAACAATTTGCCCTACAAGCGAGTGGAGCAAGCGGTCATCCCGCTCCATGTTGTCGCTACCAACATGCTGAGCGGCAACGAAGTCGTTCTCTCGTCGGGCCCGGTAGTGGATGCCGTCCTTGCAAGCGCAGCGATTCCCGGCGTGTTTCCGCCAATACGCATTGACGGAATCGATCTGGTCGACGGCGGCGTGGCCAACAATACGCCGATCTCGGTAGCCATCGGGCTCGGCGCGACACGCATCATCGTGCTGCCGGCCGGTTTCGCTTGTGCGCTGCAGAAGCCGCCGGCCAATGCGATTGCGCAGGCCATTCATGCGTTGACGCTTGTCGTCGCGCGGCAGCTTGTGCGTGATCTGGCGTTCTATTCGTCGCGTGCGGAGATTGTTGTCGTACCGCCCTTGTGTCCGCTCGATGTATCGCCTTACGACTACACGCAGTGCAATCGCCTGATCGAACGTGCCGCCGAGCAAACGCTTGCGTGGCTGAGCGACGGTGGTCTCGAACGCGGGGTTGTCCCGGCCGAACTGCACGAGCATGAGCATGCCCAGGCGGGTTAGCGAAGGGCGTGCGCCAAAAGGCCGTACGCCAATTGCTGGCGGGACAACGCACATTTCACGTCGAAAACGCGTCATCGCAACCATGTCATGGCCCGGTAAACACATCTGGCAATAATGGAGTCCTTCGAGCCGGTCCGCTCTCTTCGCCGCCGTGGGCGGCTTGCGCTGGCTTATCCCCTCAAGGATTGGAACACCAGACATGCCAAACAAGAACATTGATGATATTTCGCCGGCCGAGCAGGGCGCTTCCGTTTCGCGGCGTGGTTTTCTCAAGCTTGCCGGTGCTTCCGGGCTCGCAACGGCTGCAGGCGGGTTGGCTTCAGCGAGCCGGGCCGCTGCGGCGAGTCCGGATGGCACGCCCGAACAGATCCACCTGACCTGGGGCAAGGAGCCGTGGTCCGAGGTGGTGATCTCGTGGGCCTCGCTTGCCCCGGCGGTCAATCCGCGAGTGCGCTTTGGCCGTACCGGCGAGACGAAGACGACGGTGCATGGCGTGCAGCGCACTTATACCGATGGGCTCAACGGCGAGATTGTCTGCACGTATCACGCGCGCCTTCATGGACTGAAACCCGCAGCCGGCTACGAGTACGAAGTCACTGCCGACAACGACAGCAACACGGGCCGCCCCTTTACGGCGAGTTTCCAGACTGCGCCACACGGCCGGGCCGCGTTTCGATGGACCAGCTATGGCGACCTCGCGACGCCGAATACCAACTGGGTGCTCTCTTCGCCACAAAGCCGCTTTGCCGTCCAGGCAGTCGAGCGGTTCCAGCCGCTGTTTCATTTGCTCAACGGTGATCTTTGTTATGCCAACCTGAACCCGGCGCATCAGCCCGAGGTCTGGCGCGACTTCGGCAACAACGCCCAGACGTCGGCGGCCAATCGCCCATGGATGCCTTGTCCGGGTAATCATGAGCTGGAATTCAACAACGGCGAGCAGGGACTTGACTCGTATCTGGCGCGTTATACGCTGCCGGAGAACGGCACCCGCTTTCCCGGCCGCTGGTACAGCTTTCGTGTGAGTTCGGTGTTGTTCGTCTCGCTCGATGCGGACGACGTGGTCTACCAGGATGCCGCCGCATTTGTCGCGGGTCCGGATCCGCTGGTGCCGGCCGGGAGCACGGGCAACCCGCCGATCGCTCCCGGTACGTCGCTCTATGTGCGTGGCTATAGCAGCGGTGAGCAGACGCGCTGGCTAGGCGAGACGTTGCGCGAGGCGGCCGAGAACAAGGACATCGACTGGATCGTCGTCCAGATGCACCAGGACGCGCTTACATCGTCGAAGACCGGCAACGGCTCGGACAAGGGCATCCGGGAGGCGTGGCTGCCCCTGTTCGACCGCTATGGCGTCGATCTTGTGCTCTGTGGCCATGATCACGACTACGAGCGCAGCTATCCCGTGCGTGGGTGCAACCACCATGCGGGCATGGACGCCGTGACGGGCGAACCGGTGGAGACGCTGCAGCCCCGGCCGGTCATGACGTCGAATCCCGCTGACGGCGCCTTCGATACCAGCCAGGGGACGATTCACCTGATCCTGGGCGGCGGCGGCACCAGTGCGCCTCTGGATGTGTACGGCCTGGACACCGGAACCGGCAAGGTGCAGGCAAAGGTGTTCACCAAGCCTAACCGTCCGGTAGCCGGGACCACGGCGAACACGTTCGTGCGCCAGCCGGCTGATGCGCTGGAAGACGCCATCTGGTCGGCGCAACGCGATACCGGCACCGGTTATGGCATTGCGGTGTTCGATCATGATCCCGGCACGCCGGGTGGCAAGACCACCATTACGATGAACTACTATCACGCGCCCGGCGCCGACCAGACGCCGACTGCAACTTATGAGCTGTTCGAGACCATCACGCTTTCCAAGGCGCGTCGAAGCTGATTCGCGGTCTTGTCAGTACATGACCGCGCGTTTTCCTGGATGATTCCAGCATTGCGCTAATGCTGGACAGCTTTCATGACGGCACTTCTGACAAGACGAGGGTTTGCGCCATGAGCTTCGAGGCAGGGGAGGTGGCCATGTGGCGGCTTGTGCAGCGCTACACAGGTCAAGTCGGGTATCAGCGTGGGGTGAAGTCCGAAGGGCTGTCCGCCAACCCGCCGGTCATCGATTGCTCGGGATGGACAGCGCTGCTTCTCACGCAAGCCATGCAAGCGGAGAACGAGGCGGCTGGCCGTGAAGTGTTTGGCGCTGACGACATGCTTGCTTTGCAAACGTGGTCGGATAGGATCCTTCACGAGATTGAAACCCGGACCGGCTTCATTCTTGAGGCATGCAAGATCACGGCTGCCAGCCTGCCGCGATGCGCGGCTATCGGGTTGAAGATGGGAGAGCCTGCATGGGCGGCCAATCACCCGCGTCCGCGCGGGATTACGCACATTGTCCAGGTCGTTCGTCGCCCGGACGATGATGCGCCATTCGTTTCCGAGTCCTTCGGTAGTTCATCGCAGCCCGGGATAAGCCTTACACCGCTGGCGGAGTGGTTGGCGCTTGCACAGCCCCGAATTCGGGCCGACGAAATGTGGGCCGTTGACCCGTTCCGGATGGCGGGCAAATTAGCTGATTGAGGTTTGAGGGCACATAGGCCGACGGACCCGCGCAACGGTTCCGCCGGCTTGATCACGCGCTCTAAAGCGCGGTCCCCGGATGCGGCGCGTTTATCGATTTATCCCTCCATCCTGTATTCGATCAAAGCATCTCGGTCACTTCTTGTGGGGATGCGCACAGGCCGACCCTGGAACAGGATCTCGCCTTCATCCGGCCGATGCACGCCCGAGAGAATCTTGATGAGCGTCGACTTGCCCGCGCCGTTGTCACCTAGCAGGCCCACGACTTCGCCGCGTTTGAAGTCCAGGCTCGCGCCTTTGAGCGCATGCACGCCGGAGTACCACTTGTGCAGGTTGCGCACGGCCATCAGCGAGGTCGACGTGCTTAGCGCATCAGCGGCGGCGCCGTCTTCATGCGAACGTAGACCGGTATGGTGAGCCGCGGAGGAGAGTGTGTTCATAGCTGTACCTTCAGATGTCGCGCCGTGCGGCGCATCCATGCGTTGGCGACCACCGCGAAAATTGTCAGGCTGCCGACCGCGAACTTGAACCAGTTGGCATCGACCTGGGTCAGCACGAGTCCGTTATCGATCACGCGAATCAGCAAGGTACCCACCACTGCGCCAAGCGCATTGCCGATCCCGCCTGACAGGGCGGTCCCGCCAATCACCGCAGCCGCCACCACCTCGCCGTTCCTGGCCGGTGACTTGTCAACGCTTCACACCTGCACCAGCTTGATGGCCCGATGAGTTGATGCGATTATCGGGCCAGCCCCGTGGTTACTTTCCTAAAACGTGTAAGGCTCATGCCCGACCTGACCCACCGCCGCAAGACGAGCATGGCCGATATCGCCAAGGCCGCCGACGTCAGCGAAGCAACCGTTGACCGCGTGCTCAACGGCCGCGGCGGCGTTTCGCGCGAGAAGGAGCGGCGCGTGCTCGAATGGGCGCGCAAGCTCAAGATCGATCGGGCGCTCGACGCGGTATCGGTGCGCTGGTTGCGCATTGCGATCCTGTTGCAGCAGCCTGTTGCGCCGTATTACATCTATCTCAAGCAGGGTTTTGAAATCGCCCAGAAGGCATTCGAAGCGCAACGCGTGATCTGCGCGGTGACTTATTTCGACAACCTCGAACCGGCGCGCGTGGTCGAGACCATCAACCGCGCGACGCAGAAGGCCGACGCGCTGATCATCGTCGCGTACGAGCACCCCGACATCACGGCGGCACTGCATCAGGTCAGCCGCGCGATGCCGGTTGTCACGCTTGCCAGCGATTTGCCGGGAACGGGGCGGCTGGCGTATGTGGGGATCGACAATCGCGGCGCGGGACGGGTGGCGGGCGAGCTGATGGGCCGCTTTCTCGGCGATGCGGGAGGCAAGGTGCTCGTGATGACAGGCATGCATGATTTCCTCGGCCATGAAGAACGTGAAAGCGGTTTCCGTTCGGTGCTGCGGCGGCGTTTCCCTAACTGCGACATCGTGGAGACGGTTGAGAGCCGCGAGCAATCGGCGGTCACCGAAAGCCTGACTCGCGACGCCTTCCGGCGCTATCCCGACCTGCGCGGCATCTACAACATTTCAGTCGGCGACGAAGGCGTTGGCGCGGCGCTCCAGGCGCTCGACCGCGTTCGCTCGACGGTGTTCGTGGGCCACGAACTCAACGACATTTCGCGGCGCTTGCTCATTGAAGGAACGCTCGACGCCGTGCTCGACCAGAACCCGGCCGCCGAAGCAATGCGTTCCATCGAAATCATCTTGCGGCACTATCATCGCGACCCCGGCGTGGCGTTGCCGCAGCAGATTCCGGTCACGGTGTTGTTGCGCGAAAACCTTCCACTTAGCGACTAAGCGCCAGCGGCGCGAACGTGTCTTGCGGCGTCAGGCCATTCCAGAGTTCGCGAATCCAGTCACGCATCAGAAGGCCTTCGGCCCAGCGGTCGGTCGTGTCGTTGCCGTCCCGGCCGTTGTCGCGCAACGCACGGGCGGCGCGTGCTCCGCTTTGCCCGGCGCCGATAATCACCATTGCGGGTTGGCGTTTCATGAAGCTGCCTTCGCTTGCGCCGGTAAGCCGAGCAGCACTTCACCCCCTTCAATACGCACGGGGTAAGTCTTCAAATGCACGCAGACGGGCGGGCTTTTGGGCTTGCCGGTGGGAATATCGAAACGTCCCTGATGCAGCGGACATTCAATCTCGCGATTGAGCACGAAACCATCGGCGAGATGCGCGCGTTCATGCGTGCACCAGCCATCCGACGCAAAAAACCCCTCGGCTATGCGATACACCGCGTAACTTGCACCAGCGTGATCGAAGCGGATTACGTCTTCTTCGGCGATCTCGCTGGCAGCGCAGGCGGCGACCCATTCGATGTCATTCGGTTCAACGGCCACAAGAGCCTCCGGATTGTTGGAGTGGTTCGGGTTCAGATGCCCGACTGGGTCGCAAATGAGCCGTGCGGAGTGTTTTCAACCGGCACCTTGCGTTCAATCACATAACCCGGGTCGGAACGCTGTTTCCATAACGCGGGCACCATCTCGCGATACACCGCGTAAAGGCTCGGATAAGCCGGCGGCAACTGATCCTTGATGACTTCGTGCAAACGCGGCAGCGCGTGAAACGGCACCATCGGCAGAAGATGGTGTTCGAGGTGGTAGTTCATGTTCAGGTACAGAAAGCGGAAGACCGGATTGATGTAGACCGTGCGTGTGTTCAGCCGATGGTCTTTCACGTTGACCGCGAGGCCAGCATGTTGCGTCAGGCCGAGCAACTGATGCAGCCAGCCGCCGTAAAAACGGGGCGTCCATACGAACATCAGCGGCAGGAAACTACGGAGCGCAATAGCAAGTCCGATCGTGCCCAGGATCACCAGCAGATAGATGCGGCATGACCAGATCATCTTCGGCTTTTCGGTTGCCGGGAGGAATGCATCGGTAGCGGCATCCACCCGGCCGAATGCATGCCGGACGATCTTGCGGATCTCAAGCGAACTACCCAGCAGTCCGAAGAAATCGACGATGATCGGCCAGACCTTCGTCGGCCGCGCGACCTGAATTTCCGGATCACGCTCCTGAAAATACGTGTGCGTGTGATGCCTCGCATGACTCCAGCGCCACCAGTACCCTTCGCGGATCGTCATGAACGAAGACAGGTGATAGAAGGCGTCGTTGAGCCAGCGGGTCTTGAACGGCGTGCCGTGGGCGAGCTCGTGCCAACGCGCGTCGCTGGACGAATAGATCGTGCCGTAGACCAGGAAGGCCGGCACCGCCCACCACGTGCCCCAGCAGAACGCCGCCACCAGACCGGACGCGAGCAGAAGCAACAGCCACGGTACGAAGTTGCGGAGGCCTTCGGCATCTCTGCGCTTCATCAGCTCTTTCAGAACGGCGCGCGGAATGCGCGGCTGATACCACTGCTGGCCGATACGTTCGTCGAGCGTCGGGTCGGTCAGGCCGGGTTTGGCCGCGTCGCCGCCACTGACGTCGGGAGTCGAGGACATAGGTTGTCTCCTGCTTGATTATGTTCAGGCGATCTTCAAGCGATGTTTGAGCGCTTCCCGTCACTGCCAACTGCTGGACGGCCTTCTTGTTGAGAGAACGATAGATGACCTGCGCTTGCCGCTCACTCAGAAAAATGATGGATTTCCATCAAACACGGCTGCACGCCGCGTCAGCTATGGCTGATCGAAATAGAAATTAGATTCCACAAAATTTGCGTGTGAAATTTCTTTTGCATTGATGAAGGCGGTCTTCCATGCTTCTTTGAACTAGCAGCCGGAGTGCTGCGTTGATCGTCAAGGAGACTGCTGTGAACAGCATGGAAGTCAGTGTGGTGACGCCTGAAGGGGTGGTTGAAGCGCTGCTGCGCGGACCGGGCGCAGTGCGCATTCGCAGATCTGTCCTGCCGGTGACCGCGATCACACAAGCGTCGCGGGATGCGCCTTCGCTGCGTGCCCGCCGGCATAGCTCCCGGCCAATTGACGTAGAACTGGACTGGATACTGGCCAGAGCGGGGCCACGCCCACGAAGTGACGGCGGCAGGGCGGCACACTTCAGTCGTGGGCCTATGCAGGTAGTTCCTGGAACCTGTCGACCATGGCGTCGAGATTGGCAGGAACGCAAAGTTACAGCACGGCAAGCGAGATTGCGTCTCATGACAAGTGTCGTGCGACCGCCATTAGACGGCTGATACTCCGCTGCAGGGTAGTAACGTCCCAAGCATTCGTGTTGCTATGTCCTGCGCGTCAGTCTCCTTGAAGGCCCTGCCCTTCCTCCCACGCAGCCGCTGCGGCCTCGTAGTTGCCTCCGTCGCGACGCCCAACCGCCAGCACGACAATATCCGGTGGATTTTCGCTATCGCGGACCAGGTAGAGCAGCCGGTATCCGACACCCCGCAGCTTGATTTTGTGGCAATCGACGAGCGGCGATCGGAGTTCTGCGCCCGGGACCCTAGGCGTCAACAAACGCTTTTTCAACTCGCTCTTGAACAACGCCTTTGGCGAGCCATCAAGGTCCGCCCAGTCAAACGAGCGCCTTCGGCACGAATCGGATTTCGTGCGCTATCAGATGTCGTCGAGGTTGACCTTGACTGCCCGGCTCACCGACTTGAGGCGGGACTGCATTAGCATTGCCAGTTGCCGCTCATCGTAGAGCTCGGCCATCTGGGCCATGAGCTCAGGCGAGACAGTGTAGAAAGCCGGCCGGTTGTGATTGAGCACGGCCACAGGCTGGCCATGTGCTTCCTCGACTACCTTTCCGGGGTTTTGCTCAAATTGCGAGATGCTGACGGACAGCAGGCTATGAATGTTTTCCATGGCGACACCAGATAGGTCAATAATTTAGACCTGTTTTACACCGTCTTTGGTCAGAAAGCCCTCGTGAGATCAGAGGGTTGTTTGCGCCGCGCCATTTTTCTTTGCCTCCGTTTCGACCCCGGTCCCTCTCCGGGCCAGATTTAATTCGCAAACAACCCTCTCCCTATTCGTGAAATCCCCTACGGACGTTCCGAAATGATATCGCTACCATTCGTCAATTCAAGAGCAATTGGTAACGCTACCAAGGAGAACAAGTTTGTCTTCGAATTTGCCATCAAGCCCCAAGCCCCCCCGCAAGACCCCTGAACAACTGCGCAGCTACCGCTGGTATGGCGTGAACGACCTGCGCTCGTTCGGGCACCGTTCGCGCACGGCGCAGATGGGCTATCACCCATCCGATTACATGGGCAAGCCGGTCATTGCCGTCGTCAATACGTGGAGCGAGCTCAACTCGTGCCATACACACTTCAAGCAACGCGTGGAGGAGGTCAAGCGCGGCGTCTGGCAGGCCGGCGGTTTCCCGGTCGAGATGCCCGTGATGACGCTGGCCGAGCCGTTCCAGAAACCGACGACCATGCTGTATCGAAACTTCCTCGCGATGGAGACTGAGGAATTGCTGAAGTCGTACCAGTTCGACGGCTGCGTGCTGATGGGCGGCTGCGACAAGACCACGCCCGGCCTGCTGATGGGCGCGATCAGCATGAACCTGCCGACAATCTTTCTGCCGGCTGGCCCCATGCTGCGCGGCAACTGGAACGGCCGCACGCTCGGCAGCGGTTCCGACACATGGAAATACTGGGCGGAACTGCGCGCCGGGAAGATTACGGAAGAAGAGTGGAAGGGCATCGAAAGCGGCATTGCGCGCTCGCCGGGCCACTGCATGACCATGGGCACCGCCTCGACCATGACCACCGCCACGGAATCGCTTGGCCTGACGCTGCCTGGATTTTCGTCGATACCCGCAGTCGATTCTCGCCACGCGCAGTTCGCATCGTTGACCGGCCAGCGGATCGTTGAAATGGTCTGGACCGACCAGAAACCATCGGACATCCTGACCGCGAAATCATTCGATAACGCCGTCACCACCGTGCTTTCCATGTCGGGTTCGACGAATGCGATCGTGCATCTGGTGGCGGTCGCGCGCCGGGCGGGTATCGACCTGACAACCGCGCGCTTCGATGAACTCGCGCGCATCACGCCGGTACTCGCGAACCTGCGCCCGGCCGGCAAATACCTGATGGAAGACTTCTTCTACGCAGGCGGTTTGCGCGCGTTGCTCGTTGAACTGGGTAGCCTCATTGACGGCACGCAGATGACGGTGAGCGGAGCGACGCTCGGTGAAAACATCGCGGGCGCGGAGATCTTCGACGAAGACGTGATTCGCAAACGCGCCAACCCGGTGGTGGAACGCGACGGCCTCGCTGTGCTGACCGGCAACCTCGCGCCGGATGGCGCCGTCATCAAGCCGGCCGCGATGGAGCAGCACTTGCTGAAGGCGCGCGGACCGGCCGTCGTATTCAAGGATTACGCCGATATGGCGGCGCGCATCGACAGCGAAGAACTCGACATCACCGAGCAGTCCGTGATCGTGCTGCAACACGCGGGTCCGGTGGGCGCGCCCGGCATGCCGGAGTGGGGCCAGTTGCCGATCCCGCAGAAGCTGCTGAAGCAAGGGGTAAGAGACATGGTGCGGATCTCCGACGCCCGCATGAGCGGCACGAGCTACGGCGCGTGCGTGCTGCATGTGGCGCCGGAATCGTTTGTCGGCGGCCCGCTTGCGCTGGTGAAAGACGGCGACATGATCGAACTCGATGTGCCCGGCCGACGTCTTCATCTCGATGTCAGCGACGAGGAACTCGCCGCCCGGAAGCAAGCGTGGAAGGTGCCGAAACGTCCGTTCGAACGCGGCTTTGGGGTGATGCATCAGCTTCACGTCACGCAGGCAAACAAGGGCTGCGACTTCGATTTCCTGGAGGAGCCGGTGACCGCGTCGTCTGAGACCATGGCAGCGGCAACGAGCGCGCATCGCGACGAACCCGAGATTCACTAACCTTATCCAGAACCTTTCCATGACCTCATCCGATACCCCTGTCAGCAGCGCCGCGCTCGAACTGTTGCGCCACGTCAGCACGGCTACACTCACCACGCAGTTGTTCAAGCGCGGCTTGCGCAACGTGTTTCTGCAAGGCGTCGCCCCGCTTGTCAAACCCGCGCCGGGTGCACCGAACCTGGTTGGACCGGCATTCACGCTGCGCAATATTCCGGCGCGTGAAGACCTCGATCACGTCGGTGTGTTCCAGGACCCTGACCATCCGCAGCGCAAGGCCGTGGAGAGCGCGCCGCCGGGCAGCGTGCTGGTTCAGGACTGTCGCGGCGACCGCTCGGTGGCGTCGGTGGGATCGATTCTCGCGCTCCGGCTGGCGAAGCGCGGCGTGGCGGGCATGGTCTCGGACGGCGCCGTCCGCGACAGCGGCACGATCTCCGACCTCGGCCTGCCGCTGTGGTGCGCGGGCGCGAGCGCGCCGCTGAACCTCGCCAAACATCACGCGGTGGATATGAACGTGCCGATAGCGTGCGGCGGCGTGGCAGTGTATCCGGGCGATATTGTCGTCGCCGATGTGGATGGCGTCGTAATCGTGCCGCACGAAATGGCGGAAGATGTGGCGCGCGATGCGGCCGAGCAGGAGCAGCTGGAAATCTTCATCTCACAGCGTATTGATGAAGGCAGGCCGTTGCGCGGCACCTATCCACCGAATGAAGAAACGCTCGCAGCCTACGCGCAATGGCGCGCGCAAAAACAATAACGATGTTCGACCTATAACGGCTCGCTGACACGCAGCGGGCGCAGGAGACGCAGTGAATACTGTTCCGCATGCGATAGATGAAATTCCGTTGATCAACCGGCTGGCATTCAGGCTGATGCCGCTGCTTGGCCTGCTGTACCTGATTGCGTATATCGATCGTTCCAATATCAGCTTCGCCAAGTTGCAGATGCTGGGCAGTCTCGGCTTGAGCGAAGTGGCGTATGGACTGGGCGCGTCGTTGTTTTTCATCGGCTACCTGATCTTCGAAGTGCCGAGCAACGTGCTGCTGCACAAGTACGGCGCACCGCGCTGGATCGCACGGATCATGCTGACGTGGGGCATTGTTACCGTGCTGCTCGCGTTCACGAAAAACGCCACAACGTTCTACGTGCTGCGCTTCCTGCTCGGCGCTTCCGAAGCCGGGCTTTATCCCGGCGTGATCTATTACCTGACGTTGTGGTTTCCGTCGCGGCACCGGGTGCGGATGCTGGGGTATTTCACGGTGGGCAGCAGCCTGGGCAACATGGTGGGCGCGCCTATTTGCGGCTGGCTGCTGGACAAGGGCGGGCTTCTTGGCCTGCAAGGCTGGCAGCTCGTGTTCATCGTCACGGGCATACCGTCCATTCTCCTGACCGCCGTCGTGCTGCTGTATTTGCCCGAGTCTCCGCTCAAGGCGAAATTCATGTCGGATGCCGAAAAGAAATGGCTGGCCGATACGCTCGACAACGAACGCACCCTCGCGGCGCAAACCGAAGCGGGCAAGACAAACTTCCTGAGCGTGTTGACGGAACCGCGCGTGATTGGTATGGCGTTGTACTACATGATGCTGTCCATGTCTGTGTATGGCGTGAGCTACTGGCTGCCGACGCTGGTCAAGGGCTTCGGTGTCAGCAATACCGTCAACGGTCTGATCAACATCGTGCCGTGGCTGCTCGCGACTATCGTGCTGGTGTGGTTGCCTTCGAAGTTGCGCGCAGCCGACCGGACGATGACCGCGATGCTCTGTGCGTCGGCGCTCGGCGTGATGTTCTTTCTCGGCAGCGTGTTCCTGCCGACCAACACGCTGCGTTTCATTGCGTTGAGTCTTGGAGCGCCTTGTATGTATTTGCTGCTGCCGTGTTTCTGGACGCTGCCGCCGAAGTTCCTGACCGGCGCGCGCGCCGCGGCGGGAATTGCGGCGATCAATTCGCTGGGTAACGTGGGCGGTTTTATTGCGCAGAACCTCGTGCCGTGGGTCCGGCAGGTGAGCGGCAGCACGAAGGCGCCCATGCTGATTCCTGCGGCATGCCTCTTTACGTTCGGTGTTGTCACGCTGATCTTGATTCGGCGTAACCGTCATGACGGTACGCAGGAGGCGGGCAATCGGAGGAGGGTGGAAGCGACCTAGAATTGTTCCTGCGACAAGGCTCGGCCTGCGTTGACTACAATACCCGCAATAGCCACGCCGAGCCTTCCTCACTCAAGCAAACCATGCCGAACGACAAGCCGACAGACTTTCCTATCGACACCCCGGACGAAGCTCCGAGCGCTCCGCCCAAGCGCTCGCGCGGCGGTCCGAAAGGGTTGCGCATTACCGATGTCGCGGCTGTCGCGGGTGTCTCGCCTATCACGGTTTCACGGGTTTTCAACAACCCGGAATCGGTTGCGCCGGAAACGCTCGAACGCGTTCGTCAGGTCGTGCAGAAGCTTGGATACGTGCCTAACCGGTTGGCGGGCGGCTTGTCGTCGTCGAAGTCGCGGCTGATCGCGGCGATTGTCCCGACCATCTCGCACTCGTTGTTCTCCGAGACCGTTCAGGTGTTCAGCGAGACCATGTCGAAGGCCGGTTATCAGGTACTGCTCGCGTTGAGCAGCTACAGCGATTCAAACGAGGAAACGCTGCTCGACGCCGTGTTGAGCCGGCGCCCGGAAGGGGTGTTGCTGACGGGCGTCGCGCATACGGATTCGTTGCGCGAGAGGCTGCGCAATGTCGGTATTCCGATTGTGGAAACGTGGGACATGACTGAGACGCCGATCGATATGCTCGTCGGTTTCTCGCACTATCAGGTAGGCGTTGCGGTTGCGGAGCGGTTCCTTGCGCGAGGCGTTTCGCATCCCGGCCTGGTATCGGCCAACGACGATCGCGCGATTGCACGTATCACCGGTTTTCGTGAGCGCCTGGTGCGCGCCGGAATTCACGATATAGCGGAGGTGATTGTCGCGCCGCCGAGTTCGGTGGCCATCGGCAAGGCAGCGTTGCCCAAGCTGCTGGAGCAGACGTCATCACTCGATGCGGTTTTCTGCGGCTCGGACCTGCTTGCTATCGGCGTGCTTGGAGAGGCCAAACGCCGGGGTATCGACGTACCTTCTCAACTGGCCATCTGCGGCTTTGGCGATCTGGAGTTCGCTTCGGAAACCAGCCCGCAATTGACGACCGTACGCGTGGACGGCAAGCGTATTGGCATAAACGCGGCGCGCTGTTTGTTAGAGCGCCTGAAAGGCGTGAAGGAAGCGAATGTGATTGATATCGGCTTTCAAATTGTCGAGCGGCAGACGGTTTGAGTTGGGTTAGCCGCCCTAAGCCACGATAAGCCGCCCTAAGCCGCCCTAAGCCGCCCTAAGCCCCCACCTTATCCGCGAGATCATTGAAGTCACGCGTGACCACGTCCCAGTCCGCTTCGGCTGTCAGGTCCGTGGTCTGCCCTGGCCCATGTTCCGTCGGGCGCGCGACAAACGCCGTCTTGTACCCGCATTGCCTTGCTGCCGCGAGATCGCTGTTGTGCGCAGCGACCAGGCACATTTGTTCCGGCTGAAGGCCCAGGACATCGGCGGTTCGCAAATACGCTTCGGGCATCGGCTTGTACGCCTGTACGACTTCCGCACCCAGAATTGCGTCCCACGGAATACCGGCGCGTTTCGCCATGTCCAGCATCAGGATAATGTTGCCATTCGAAAGCGGCGCAATGATGTGCCTGGCTTTGAGCCGCGTGAGGCCGCTGAGCGAATCGGGCCATGGATCCAGCCGATGCCATGCCCGGTTCAGTTCATCCAGTTCCTCGGCCGGAATGCGGGAGGGATCGATTCCGTAGTCCGCCAGCACGGCCAGCAGGTTCTCCCGATGCAACACGTCGAGCCGGACAAACGTTCTCCTGCCGCTGCGCACTTCTTCCATGGCGGGGCCATACCGGCGACGCCACGCATCGGCGAATTCCAGAGGCTCGACGCCGCTGATCCCATGCCGCGCGAGAAACGGTGCAGCGTCACGCGCGACGCCGCTGCGCCAATCCACAACCGTGCCGAATACATCGAATACGAATGCTTTTACCAAGCCGCTCAATGCCATCGCTTCCCTCTCTCGTTTGCTCCCACGCCAAGGGTTAGAACCAACATATTGCACAAGAAATTCGCGGCGCGTCACTGTTCCGTTTCAACACGTTTTTCGACGCGGGTGTTCCGAAACGGAACGATTGATCACCCTCTGCGCCAAGCGAAAAACCCGCTCAGCCTCTGCTTATGTACAAGACGCCCATTGGCACGCATCTGGCAAGCATGTTCCTACCGGTCAAGGCAATCATCGCCGCGACGGTCATTCTCACCGACATGCGAGGAGCACGCACATGAATCACGCCGAGATGCAATTTTTGAACACCGATTTCCCGTATAAAAAGCAGTATGGCAACTTCATCGGTGGTCAATGGGTCAAGCCGGTAGGTGGTGAGTATTTCGATAATATTTCGCCGATCACGGGCGAACCGTTCACGTCCATCCCGCGCTCGCGCGAAGCTGATATTGAACTAGCACTCGATGCCGCGCATAAAGCCAAGACCGCCTGGGGCAAGACCTCGCCCGCCGAGCGAGCGAACATCCTGAACAAGATCGCCGACCGGATGGAAGCGAACCTGACGCGCATCGCTGTGGCGGAAACCATCGACAATGGCAAGCCGCTGCGCGAAACCATGGCCGCGGATATCCCGCTGGCGATCGATCATTTCCGCTATTTCGCCGGTTGTGTGCGGGCTCAGGAAGGCTCGATTTCGCAGATCGATGAAGACACGGTTGCGTACCACTTCCATGAGCCGCTAGGCGTGGTGGGACAGATCATTCCGTGGAACTTCCCGATCCTGATGGCGGTGTGGAAACTGGCGCCTGCGCTGGCCGCCGGCAATTGCGTCGTGCTCAAGCCCGCTGAGCAGACGCCCGCTTCGCTGCTGGTGCTGATCGAGTTGATCGAAGATCTATTGCCGGCCGGCGTACTGAACGTGGTCAATGGCTTTGGGCTGGAGGCGGGTAAACCGCTGGCATCGAACAAGCGGATTGCGAAGATTGCGTTCACCGGCGAGACCACGACTGGCCGCCTGATCATGCAATACGCCAGCCAGAACCTGATTCCGGTGACGCTTGAACTCGGTGGCAAGAGCCCGAACATTTTCTTCGCCGATGTCATGAACGCCGACGACAGCTACTTCGACAAGGCGCTGGAAGGCTTCGCCATGTTCGCGTTGAACCAGGGCGAGGTCTGCACGTGCCCGTCGCGCGTGTTGATTGAAGAAAGCATCTATGACCGCTTCATGGAACGCGCGCTCAAGCGCGTGGCGGCGATCAGCCAGGGACATCCGCTCGATTCGAAGACAATGATCGGCGCGCAAGCCTCGCAGGAGCAGCTTGAAAAGATCCTGTCGTATATCGATCTCGGCAAGCAGGAGGGCGCTGAATGCCTGATTGGCGGCGAACGCAATGCGCTCGACGGCGAGTTGAAAAACGGCTATTACGTTAAGCCGACCGTCTTCCGCGGTCACAACAAGATGCGCATCTTCCAGGAGGAAATCTTCGGGCCGGTGGTGTCGGTGACAACGTTCAAGGACGAAGCGCAGGCTCTGGAAATCGCCAATGACACGCTCTATGGCCTCGGTGCGGGCGTGTGGACGCGCGATGGTACGAGAGCCTACCGTTTCGGCCGCGACATCCAGGCTGGGCGCGTGTGGACCAATTGCTATCACGCATATCCGGCGCATGCGGCGTTTGGCGGTTACAAGCAATCGGGCATTGGCCGGGAGAATCACAAGATGATGCTCGACCACTATCAGCAGACGAAAAACCTGCTGGTGAGTTATAGCCAGAAGCCGCTCGGTTTCTTCTGATCGAAGCGGTTGTTTGATCTGAATGGCGGGCCGCTTTTGCGGCTCGCCCTATTGCCCGTTCAGTGGAAACCCTTATGACCGAAGAAGAAGTTTCGCGCGTGGTCGCCACGCCGGCGGCGATCGAGTTGATCGAGACGCTGAAGGCCGAACACGGGCAGGTGTTGTTCCACCAGTCCGGCGGTTGTTGCGACGGCAGCGCACCCATGTGTTTCCCGGTCTCCGACTTCATGGTCGGTTCGTCGGATGTGAAGCTTGGCGAGATAGCCGGCGTGCCGTTCTACATGAGCGAATCGCAATTCGGGTACTGGCAGCACACGCAGTTGATCATCGACTGCGTGCCGGGCAATGGCGGCATGTTTTCGCTGGAACGCCCCAGCGGGTTGCGTTTTCTGACGCGATCACGTCTTTTCGACGACACCGAATCTGCCTGGCTCGAACGTCATCCGGTGGAGCGCGTCACTGGTTAAACGTAGGGTTAAACACGGAGTCAAGCACGGTAGCAGTGGTACATTGTCGCGATCGACCACGCGACGGGCGGAGCTTGTGAGACGCTCCCTCCGCGAATGCTGGCGGAGGAGACAATGGTTATGAACCCGGTTTCTATCGACCGTTCAAGCGGATCAGGTCTATCCGCGCTGCTGGTTGGCGACCCCGCCGGCCGTATGGAAGGGCTGGATATCATCAGGCAATCGCACGAACGTTCCCGCAGCTTCGGCCTGACGGACACCATGCGTCCCGATTACGGCGTGCTCGGCGAAACCGATCTCATACTCAAGCGCGAGCAGAACCGCGCGCTCTGCACGCATGCGCTGCCCGTCATAGAAACGCTCTACGGGCAGATCGCCAATACGCACAGCATGGTCGTACTGACCGACTCCCAAGGGCTGATCCTGCATTCGCTCGGCGACGACGATTTCCTCGCCCGCGCCGACCGTGTCGCACTGCGTCCCGGCGCGCTATGGAGCGAACAGCAGCAGGGCACCAACGCCATAGGCACGGCCATTGCCGCGGGCGACGCCACCATGGTTTTCGGCGATCAGCATTACCTGCGCGCGAACCGGTTTCTCGCGTGTTCCAGCGTGCCGATTCTCGATCCCTTCGGCGAACTGCTGGGTGTTCTCGATGTAACCGGCGATTGCCGCGGTCATAGCCGCCACACGATGGCGCTCGCTAAGATGTCCGCGCAGATGATCGAGAACCATTTGTTCACGAGCGCTTTTCCCGAAGCATTGCGAATCCATTTTCACGGGCGCCCCGAATTCATCGGCACGTTGATGGAAGGCCTTGCCGCGTTCAGGGCCGATGGCCGGTTTTTATCGGCGAATCGCAGTGCACAATTTCAATTCGGCTTGCCGCTGGCTTCGTTGCGCGCGCATAGCTTGTCGTCGTTGTTCAACGTCTCGTCGGGTGAACTGATCGACCGGATTCGCAGCAGCGCGGGTGCGCCCGTCGAACGCACGATTTCGCTGCGGCTGCATAGCGGCGTCAACGTATTTGCGAGCGTGGACCTGAGGCGCTCGGCGGCCGTCGCACTCTCGGCAGATACGCACGATGTCACCGACGTCGTCCCGAGCAAACGCATGCCGGAACCGCAGCCGAAGCTCTCCGGCCTGCGTTACCTGATGACCGGCGACGCGCAGGTCGCAGCACTTGTTGAACGGGTGCGCAAGGTGATCGGTAAAAACATTCCGATTCTTATCGGCGGCGAGACGGGCACCGGCAAAGATGTCCTGGCGAGCGCAGTGCATCGTGATTCACCGCGCAGTGGAGGGCCTTTCGTTGCCGTGAATTGCGCGTCGATACCTGACACGTTGATTGAAGCGGAGTTGTTCGGTTACGAGGAAGGGGCCTTCACGGGAGCATCGAAGCGCGGTGCTTGCGGCAAGATTCTGCAAGCTGATGGCGGAACCTTGTTCCTCGATGAAATCGGCGATATGCCGTTCTCATTGCAAAGCCGTTTGCTTCGCGTGCTGCAAGAGCGCACGGTGACACCGCTTGGCAGTACGCGGGCCGTGCCCGTGGATTTCGCGCTGATCTGCGCGAGCAATCGCAACCTGCGCGAACGCGTCACTGCGGGAGAGTTTCGCGAGGATCTCTATTACCGGATCAACGGCTTGCTCGTGACGCTGCCGCCGCTGCGCCAGCGCACCGATCTGGCCATGACCGTCGAAAAAATTCTGCGCGGCGAGCGTGCGACCGGTACGACTATCAGGGTTTCACCCGAGGTGCTGGCGGCGTTCATGCGGCATTCGTGGCCCGGAAACTTCCGCCAACTCGCGAACGTGCTGAGGACCGCATGCGCGATGCTCGACGACGATGAAACGTGTATCGGCCTGGACCATCTGCCGCAAGATTTCTTCGATGACGAGCGTGATGCCGGGATATCGGCGACGCCGACGAAGGACAGCGTGCGCCTGGACGATCTCGCGTTGTCGGCTGTCGCGGCAGCGCTTGAGACACACGCGGGCAACGTCTCGGCGGCGGCGCGAATGCTTGGCGTATCGCGTAACACGCTCTATCGGAAGATGGCGGCGCTCGACGAAACGCGGCGCCGGTAACGTCGCCGTCGGGTGAGACGAACGTCTCAGCAACATCGATGGTGCAATGCAGTGTGATCTCCCGGAATACGCGTGCTAAAACGTCACCATGCGTTTAGTTTTCGGGTGGCAGCGTGTCATGAATGGCGCAAGCGCACCGAATCCGCCGGAGGCTCTTCATGCCGTATGTTTCGCAGACCAGACACATCGATCGCGTGCGCAACGTGATAGAAGGCCGCATGAGCAGCCCCGGTGCCGATGCGTCGCGGCTCGCGTCTTCGTACAGGCGGTCGCTGGAGCAATATCATCTCGACCCGGGCGCGACCATGGGTCCACGCATCCTGACCGTTCCCGAATTGCGCGATGTCCAGCAGCGCGAGGAAACCGTGCTGCGTGCGTCCGGTCAATGTCTTTCGCGACTGCATGAAACCGTACGCGAAGCCGACTACTGCGTGATGCTGACCGATGCCGCGGGCGTCACTATTGACTACCGGGTGGATCGTGATCGCCGCCACGAATTCAAGCGCGCGGGTTTGTATCCCGGTTCGTGCTGGTCCGAGCGCGAAGAGGGGACATGCGGCGTGGCGTCAGTGCTGCTCGACGCCGAGGCAATCACCGTTCACAAGACCGACCACTTTCGTGCGGCATTCACTACGCTGACGTGTAGCGCATCGCCTATTTTCGGTGTGCAAGGCGAGTTGATCGGCGTGCTGGATGCATCCGCGGTGCGTTCGCCCGAAGAGCGCGAAAGCCAGCGACTGGTCAACCATATTGTTCGGCAAAGCGCGTTGCTGATTGAGGACGGCTTCTTTCTCAACGCGACCACGCATTGCTGGGTCTTGCTCGCGCACCGTAGCCGGCACTATGTTGAGGCGCAGCCGGAAATACTTATCGCGTTCGACGCTCGCGGTTACGCGATTGCAGCGAACCGGCGGGCGAAGGAATGTGTGCCGGGACTGGATCAGTTGCCGCGCCATGTCTCCGAACTCTTCGATATCCGCGCAGAACGCCTGCTCGACGCACGCCCCGGCCGCGATCTCATATCGTTCAGATTGATCGGCTCGGGCTCGCCGCTGCATGCGCGTGTCAGGCAACCTGTCATGCGCGTTTCCCGAAGCCCGGCGCCGACACCGCGCGAAGCCATTAAACCAGCGACCCAACCCGAGTTGTCGGAAGGCGAAACGCTGGAACGCGCTCGCATTGTTGCCGCCATGACCGATGCGAAATGGCGGCCCGTCATAGCGGCGCAGGCGCTGGGCATATCGCGTGCGACCTTGTACCGGCGCATGGCAAAGTTTGGAATAGTGGCGCCCCACAGGCGCTAGCAGCAAACAGGTGTTTTTATTTTAGCGGGCAAAGAACCCGCCTTTTTTAATCGATACCAGTCGATAGTTAGTGATCCGTATTTCATGGAGGAGCGACCATGTCTGAGAAGAACCCGAACCAAACCATCTCCAACATCCTGGAGGCATTCGAAGCCGCGCTCAAGAGCGGCGACACCGCGGCGGCCGTCGCGCTATTCCAGCCCGATGGCTATTGGCGCGACCTTGTCGCGTTCACCTGGAACATCAAGACCATGGAAGGCCGCGAGCAGATTGCCGCGATGCTGGATTCTCAGTTGGCCACGGTCAAGCCGTCGAAGCTGAAGATTGCCGATAACGAAACGGCGACCGAAGGGGATGGTGTGACGCAAGCGTGGATCACGTTCGAGACCGGCGTTGCGCGCGGCACCGGTTTTATCCGCGTGAAGGACGGGAAGATCTGGACGCTGCTCACGACCATGACCGAACTGAAGGGCCACGAAGAACCGAAGGGCTTCAAGCGGCCGATGGGCGCCGAGCACGGCGCGCGTACCAACCGCACCAGCTGGAAGGAGAATCGCCAGACTGAACTGGAGACGCTGGGTTATGACAAGCAGCCGTATTGCCTGGTCGTGGGCGGCGGGCAGGGCGGCATTGCGTTAGGTGCGCGGCTGCGGCAACTGGGCGTGCCGGCAATCATTGTCGATAAGAACGAGCGGCCCGGAGATGCCTGGCGTGCTCGTTATAAAACGCTGTGCCTGCATGATCCGGTCTGGTATGACCACATGCCGTACCTGCCGTTCCCGGACAACTGGCCGGTGTTTTCGCCGAAGGACAAGATTGGCGACTGGCTCGAGATGTACACGAAAGTGATGGAGCTGAACTACTGGGGGTCGACCACGTGCAAGTCCGCCCAATACGATGAAACTGCGGGCGAGTGGATCGTGGAGGTCGAGCGTGGTGGAGAAATGCTGACGCTTCGACCGAAGCAACTCGTGCTGGCAACCGGCATGTCGGGTAAGCCGAATCTGCCGAAGTTCAAGGGCATGGATGTGTTCAAGGGCGAGCAGCATCATTCGTCGAAACATCCCGGACCGGACGCTTACAAGGGCAAGAAAGTGGTTGTGATCGGCGCCAACAATTCCGCACACGATATATGCGGCGCGCTGTGGGAAGCGGGTGTGGACGTGACCATGGTGCAGCGTTCATCCACGCATATAGTGAAGTCTGATTCGCTTATGGATCTGGCGCTGGGCGATCTTTACTCCGAGCGCGCGGTGGCGGCGGGCATGACAACCATGAAGGCCGACCTGACGTTCGCATCCATTCCGTACAAGATCCTGCACGAGTTCCAGATCCCCGTTTATAAAGCGATCAAGGAGCGTGATGCCGAGTTTTATGACCGGCTGGAGAAGCGCGGTTTCATGCTCGATTTCGGCGATGACGACTCGGGACTCTTCATGAAATATCTGCGGCGCGGGTCGGGTTATTACATCGATGTGGGTGCGGCGGACCTGGTTGCAGACGGCAAGATCAAGCTGAAGAGCGGAGTCGATGTCGCGGAGTTGAAGGAGCATTCGGTCGTGCTCAGCGACGGCAGCGAACTTGAAGCGGATCTGGTTGTGTACGCGACCGGTTATGGATCGATGAACGGCTGGGCTGCGGATCTCATCTCGCGCGAGGTGGCGGACAAGGTGGGCAAGGTGTGGGGATTGGGATCGAATACGACCAAGGACCCGGGGCCGTGGGAAGGCGAGCAGCGCAACATGTGGAAACCTACGCAGCAGCAGGCATTGTGGTTCCATGGCGGGAATTTGCACCAGTCGCGGCATTACTCGCAGTATTTATCGCTGCAACTGAAGGCGCGGATGGAGGGGATTCCAACGCCGGTGTTCGGGTTGCAGGAGGTGCATCATTTGTCGTGATGCCGGGCTGTGGCCGGCGGTGGTCGATTGTTTATCGATTGCTGCCGGACACGCGCCAGGAGTGGGAGGCCGCTAGCGGTGGGACGGTCAAGTTGGCTTTTACGTTGCACGAAGTAGTAATCTTCGTTATTGGATAGGGAACAAGGGCAATACGATCAACTGACAATACAACTTGAGCAACTTGAGGAGCCGAGCCAATGGGAAGCACCAGCGCAGTTGTGGCGGCCGCGGTCGCCTTCGTAGGCGGGCATTTTCTCTTGTCGCATCCGCTGCGCAAGCGTTTGGTCGACGCAATTGGCGAAACCGGGTTCCAGGGCGCCTATTCGGTGGTCGCAATCCTGACGTTCGGCTGGATGATCCTGGCGTACCGCCGTGCGCCCCTGACTGCGCCGCTATGGCCGGCAGGAAATGTTCTCTGGGCGATTGTGACCGTAGTCATGCTTATCGCGTCAATCCTCTTGATGGGTTCTCTGATCCGCAACCCGGCGCTTCCCACTGGCGGCCGGCCCGCCGCATTCCCGGAAACGGCGCGCGGCGTGTTCGCGGTGACACGCCACCCGATGAATTGGTCGTTCGCCCTTTGGGGGCTGTGCCACATCGCAGTGTTCCCGGTGACCAAGAGCATCATCGTCGCAACGGCTATCGTCATTCTCGCGCTCGTTGGCTCCGCATTGCTGGACCGGAAGAAGGAGCGGCTGCAACCCGATCTCTGGCCCGTATGGGAGTCGAAGACGAGCTACGTGCCATTTGCGGCGATCGCCGCCGGCCGTGCGCGGCTGGGCGGGTTCGGCCCGCACGCGATCTTGGGCGGCCTCCTCGTCTGGCTCGTATCGACCTGGGCTCATCTCCCACTTGCGGGTTGGGCCGCAGGCATCTGGCGCTGGCTGTAGCCGCATTTGCAGCGACGTTATGTCTATACGTAGCGCATCTCTTCGAGATCGGCGATCAGTCCCGGACCCGTTGGCCGCCATGCCAGTCGTTCCTGCGTGAGCGCGCTGGATGCTGGCATGTCCCGGCCGACGAATGGACCGAGCCAATCGAAATGCGCGGATGCATCTGCCGCGGCAATGCTCTTGACCGGTACGTTCAGGCCACGGCCAATGACTTCAGCGATCGTCCGCAGCGGTATGCCTTCTTCGGCGACCGCATGGTATCGGCTGCCTGCCACGCCTTTTTGCAACGCCAGAATGTAGAGGCGGGCTGCGTCGCTGAGGTGCACTGCAGCCCAGCGGTTGAGTCCGTCGTCGACATAGGCAGAAACGCCCTTCTCTCGAGCCAGTTCAATCATTGGGCTGATGAGCCCCTGCTTAACGGGATTGTGGACTTGCGGAAGGCGCACCACCGACACGTTGACGCCACGCTGTGCTAGCGCAACAGCGGCTACCTCCGACTCCTTGCGGGGGTTCGGCTGATCGGGATTAAAGTTGTCTTCAATAGCGGGCTTGCCGTGCGCGGAGGCACCCAGCATGGCAACGGAGGTAATGACAAAAGGGCGGTCCGAGCCGTGCAGCGTGGAACCCATTGCTTCAACGGCTTGCCGGTCTGCCTCACAGTTCGCCAGGAACTTCGAAAAGTCGTGATTGAAAGCCGTGTGGATGACCCCGTCCGCCAGCTCTGCGCCGCGGCGCAGGCTGTCGAGATCCTCAATATCGCCACGGTGCACTTCGGCTCCAACGGAGGCGAGCGACCGGGCACCCTCCTCCGAGCGCGTCAGTCCAAGCACCCGATGGCCGGCGTTGATGAGTTCGCGAACAATGGCCGTACCCAGAAAACCGGTGGCGCCGGTAACAAAAATACGCATGATGAATTCGCCTTTACGTGGGTTGAGGGCTGCAGTCGCAGTCCAACGATGTCTACTGTAGGTTCTGCCCGTGATACGATCAATGTCGTATAGTCCGTATTTTTGGATCAATCGTCCGGAAATCGTATGGACCCACTCTCAGACCTGTTGTCTTTGCTGAAACCTCGGAGCCTTGTATCGGGCGGTGTTGCAATGAGCCGCAACAGGGCGATTCAATGGCCAAAACATGACGGCATCAAATGCTATGCCGTGGTCTCCGGTCAATGCTGGCTATCGGTGGATGGCGTTACCGATCCTGTGCTTCTCACGGCTGGCGAGTGCTACGTGTTGCCGCCGGGGCCACCTTTCCGCCTTGCCACTGACCTCTCGGTAAAACCGGTTGACTACCAACTGCTGCGCGTAGCGGGGGGATTGAGTACCGATATCTCCGGCAGCGAAGGAGAGGGTTGTTATCTCGTCGGCGGCCACTTTCTACTCACCGGTGGCCACGCCGACATGCTGTTGGGCTCGCTGCCGCCTATCGTGCATATCCGCAAGGACCTGGATAAGGCGGCGATGCGCTGGTCGCTGGAGCGCATGACCGAAGAGGTACGCGACCGGCAACCGGGAGGATCTTTGATCGCACAGCAACTCGCCTACATGATGCTGGTTCAAGCACTGCGGCTGCACCTGGCCGACAGTGGGAGTGCAGGCGTTGGCTGGCTCTTCGCTTTGGCGGATAAACAGATGAGCGCAGCACTCACCTGCATGCACGACGACCCGGGACATCCGTGGACGTTACAGACGCTGGCCGCGCGTATAGGCATTTCGCGCTCGAATTTTGCGCTGCGCTTCAAGGAGACGGTTGGAACTTCACCCATGGAATACCTGACACGCTGGCGAATGCTGTTGGCATGCGATCGGTTGAAGAATTCAGGCGACTCGATTCCTCGTATTGCCGCGTCACTGGGCTACGAGTCCGAAAGCGCGTTCGGCAAGGCTTTCAAACGCGTCATAGGCTGTTCGCCGAGGCAGCATAGCCGGCAGACCACGCCTGCTACGTCGCCGCCACTGGTCGGGGTTGGACTTTGATTTGAGCAATGGTTGCTGCAAGAGACCCGGTTTTGACTTGATCTGATGACAGTCACCTCACCTGGCTAAACCAGGTTCGAAAGGACGCGCGGGAATCCATCCACGGACTCGACCTGCCGGGAGGCGATCGCCTTTGGAAGTCTTGTTCACCGCTGCGTACTCAGGTGTTGTCCCGGTTACTAACCCCCCGTTCGTGGTGTGACAATCGATCAGTAACTTACCACCCCATGGTGCTGTTGCCGTGCGCATCAATCGCCGCTCAACCAAAATGGAACGGACCATGCATCGCCATATCTATCTTGCGGCTATTCCCGTTGCCTTTGCTGCGGGCTTGTTTGTGTCTCACCTGAGCACGCCGGCCCGAGCTCAGGCGCCGGATAACAAGGTCACGGCGCAAATCATAGATCTGACGGCGTTGACTGATGCTGATCTCGGCGCACAGATTCCGAACATGGGAACCTTGCGTTCAAAGGGCGTGGTAGTGACACCGAACGGAACCATTGCGGTGCAGACAGGCAACGTGCCCAGGCATACTCACATGGGCTCCGACGAAATCCAGTATGTGATTTCGGGAAACGGCACTTTCTGGCTTGGAAACGAGCAGCGCCAGATTCACCCCGGGGACCTGATCATTATCCCGAAGGGGACGGCCCATGCCGGAGCCCAGCCGACAAGTGGGGAGTTCAAGGTCCTCTCGATCAAATTGCCGCCGCAAGCTCCGGGCGACATGCAAATGGTGCCCTGAGACGCGGGGCGCGGTACTGGAGAGTTGACACGCGTTTTTCGCGGCAGAGTAGCCACGATGTCCGGTTCGAACGACCAGTTCTGGTCAAGTTCGCACCATAATGAATATTTATAGAGGAATCCGAACAGACAATTAGTCGGCCTGAACCCACCGGCCAGAATCCGGGCACACAATGACCCGTGCGCCGTTCAGCCGGACTTGCTCTTCATCCAGTTGCAGCGCGGTTGAAGGGGAGGTGTCCAAGGTAATCCCAAGTGCGTGGCCAACATGGGCGTCTTCAATGGGGAGTTCCCACGTCAGGAATATTTGGGTCCAATCCTGGTCCGGCGCGAAGTCGGCCGCACTAAAACCGCTGCTGTGGCGTTGAATGACGCCATGAGGTCGGCCGGTATCGAATATCACAGCCGTACCCCGGGTCAAAGGGATTCGATGACCTGTTGAGGGGAAATGCAAGTCCAGACCCTTGTCTTCGCTCATGAAGAGATTGCAAAAGGCCGAACCGCCATATTGCGCACCGTCATGGTGGTACTTCGCGCCGCGGCAGGCCATGAGCGCTACGTCGCTGGAGGCAAGCACCTCGGGCAGTCCAAGCGCGCGTGTCCAGTCGGACGCCGCTTGTACGCAGCGCTTATAGTCCGGCCAGCGCGCTCGTGCTCGTGCCAAAGGCAGTTCCTCGACGTCTCCGGGTTCCAGGACCAGGCGCGTCGCTATCTCCCTTTCCCAATCCGCAAGCAGACGTGCAGAGGGCACAGGCACGTCGACCGTGCCGGTCAGCACGATGTCACTCACGCCGCGACTGCGGATGGCGTCGCCGCTCCAGAAATAGGAAGTGAGGATGTCCCGCATTCGATGCCGTTGAGGAAGGTAACTCATCCATTGTAATAGGGCTGCCCGCGCAAGCAGCGGGTGATTTTCTGGGGCGTTGACAATCGGTAGTGCTTGGCGAGCCTTGCTCTATCCCTTCGATACCTATCGTCCAGTTTATTGTGCCGCTTGTATCAACGGCGCGTCAGCATCTCGTCGGCTACGCCCTGAAATTCTTGCTACATAATGGGTGTTGTCAAGCGGTGGCTTAGCTGTAGATCCTTTCGTATTAATTCGCCCTATGCACTCCATTGACGGCGACTTTTACCCCGGCGTGTTTTCCACCGTAGAATTGTATCGATAACTAAATCCACTAAAGGTCAGGGCGGGTCGTGCCGTTATCAATACCGTATCGTTGGTCGAACACAGCGGGGTAAGCGATGCTATCCATGCGGTCATTCCAGCGCGGGCTGGTCCTGAGCATCGTTCTTGCCGGTCTTGGCGCCGGCGGAGAGGCTGCATCCCAGGTCCCGCCGGCGGGTAACGCCGGGCAGGGACGAGTCTTCTTTCAGCAAAATTGCGCCATGTGCCACGCTGACAGCCTGGGGCCTGGAAATGCAGCGATCACGCGTCAAGGCCCCAGTCTCGTGGGTGTTTTTGGCCGGCGCGCCGGTTCTCTCCCGAACTTCAACTTTACCCGCGGCTTGAGCGGGTTAGGCGTGACCTGGGATTCAACGACCCTGGAGCGCTTCCTCGCGAGTCCAATGGCGATTGCGCCGGGCACCACCATGCCCGTTTCCGTCGACGATCCCAGCGATCGCCGCAACGTGATTGCTTACCTCTCCACCCTGACGCTTCCGGCTCAGGCATCCACAACCGCCAACCTAACGTCCGCTCCTTCGCCTGAAACCGACCCCGGCGATTGGCGTCATGCCGCCCCGGGTGTCAAGCATCACATCACGCTGGCGGATTTGCCCGCACCCTATAGCACCACTTCGTCAGGAAACGGTCCGGAAGTGGTGAAGCAGCCCGCCAATGTCTCGTTGTCTGTTCCGCCGGGGTTCAAGGTCCGGCTGTTTGCGAAGGGTCTGTCGAATCCGCGCATAGTGCGCGTCGCGCCCAACGGAGATATCTTTGTTGCGGAGACGGCCTCGAATCGCATCAGGGTATTGCGTGCCGCTGACGGAGCGGAGACGCCATCCGACAATCAGATATTTGCCGATGGCCTGGACCGGCCCTTCGGCATCGCCTTTTATCCATCGGGAAACCATCCGCAATGGATCTACGTGGCGAACAACAACTCGATTGTCCGTTTCCCGTATAAGAGTGGAGACCTTAAGGCGAGTGGCACGGCGCAGGTCGTCGTGCCACATCTGACGGACAGCAGGGGCGGCCATAGCACGCGCGATGTGGCCTTTTCGCTGGACGGCAAACGCATGTTCATTTCCGTTGGTTCCGGGTCGAACGTCGCCGAAGGCATGAGCAAAAAGAGTCCCGCAGACATCGCCCGTTGGGACGCCGAACACGGACAGGGTGCGGGATGGGATGCTGAAACGAATCGCGCCACCATTCTCGTGACTGACCCCGAAGGCCATGAACCTCTCCACACCTTTGCGACGGGTATTCGCAATGGCGCAGGAATCGCAGTGGATCCGAACACGGGCGAGTTGTGGACTTCAACGAACGAGCGCGATGGCCTGGGCGATGATCTGGTGCCGGACTACGTCACCCGCGTGAAAGCGGGCGGATTCTATGGTTGGCCCTGGTACTACATGGGTGACCACGAAGATCCTCGCCACGCCGGCGAGCGCCCCGATCTTGCCGGGAAGACGATCACCCCGGACGTTTTACTGCAGTCGCATTCGGCTCCGTTAGAGATGTGCTTCTATTCGGCGACAACGGGCGCGGCAGCGTTTCCGGCCGAGTATCGCGGAGATGTTTTCGTGGCCTCCCACGGCTCATGGAACCGAAGTTCGCGCACCGGTTATAAGGTGATGCGTGTGCGTCTTGATCACGGAGTTCCGACCGGCGAGTACGAGGATTTTCTCACCGGTTTCGTGGTGAACGAACATAGCGTGTGGGGCAGACCCGTGGGCGTAGCTGTTGCTCACGACGGAGCGCTGCTCGTGACCGAAGACGGCAACGACACATTGTGGCGCGTCGCCTATACGGGTCGTTAACAAATCAAGGTCGTCGGCGGCCTACGCGCAGTCACGCTGTCGCACGGCTCGTCTTGCCAAGCGACCGCTAGCTGATCAAGTCCCCCTTCTATAGTGGAACCTGACCATCGCGATTTTGTGGAGCGCTTCTGGAGCGTGCTTAGCGCCATCCGTTCGGACGATACTGTTTCTATGGAACCGACCCATCGAAAAAAATCTGGCATTCTATGTCGACCTCAAAACACGAACGCAGCCACGCCCGCCTGATCCACCATGCCAAATTATCTCGATGCTTCAGCTCTCACCAAGATCGCGTTGCGCGCAGAGTCGGTGGCCACAGGGCCATGCAATTGCACCCGGACGCCGCTTGACGGCTGGAACTCACAACCGGTTTCTCTCGACGAAGGGCGTCTCGAGGAAATCGGCACCCTCATGGTGGACGATGATCCTGAGCCTAGCTATCGGGAATACCTACCGGGCGATCTTGATTATTGGTCCCCCAATGCACCCATCACGCCGCATTTTTTTCCGTATAACCGATGCAACGTATGGCAATGCATGCAATGCAGCCGGCTTTATCTTCGATACACGGAAGGCGGAGGTTATTTTGTTGACCGTCGAATTCGCGCCGTGAATTCGGCTTTGATCCAGGACGTTCCTTTGTGAATGGCTAAGAGCATTTCTTAAAAGCAGCCCTTAACCGATCAACTCAGTGGCCGAGCGCGAACGACCGCCTCGGCCGCCTTTGACACCTTCACCTTCATCGCCGGCGGTATTCAGATTGGAGCCGGGCAAAGGCGCTCCAGAATCGTCGTCCGCGCTAGTAACGATGCGCCCCGCTTCGCAGCATTTTCCAGACTTATCGTCATAGCAATTAATCAAAAAACGAAATGACCGCTAAGTGCATTGCAGCAAACATCAATCGACTCCGGGTTTTATCTGCTATCCCGTGATACGGATGTCAATTCAATGTTGCTAACGGGAGACACAAAAACGAAAACAGATCACGAGTTAATTTGACGGAAATATTATCGCCCTTGCGATCAAAAATCGCGCTTGAACTATTGGCGTTACATACACCAGTAGTTGTCCAACAAATCAATAGGGGAAGATACTCTGTGAAGAAAACTACCAGCGCCATTGGCGGCGCATTGATCGCCATTGCTGCTCAATCCGCTTTCGCGCAAAGCTCAGTCACCCTGTATGGCATTGTCGACACCAGCGTCCGCTATCTCACCAACGCCGATGCAAATAACGACAACCAGGTATCAATGGGCGTTGGCCCGATCACCGGCAGCCGCTGGGGCTTGAAGGGATCTGAGGATCTGGGCGGCGGCCTGTCCGCGGTGTTCCGGTTAGAGAACGGCTTCAACCTCTGGAACGGCCAGTTTGCGAGCTCGAATACGCTCTTCAACCGGATGGCTTATGTTGGAATTTCGAGCAACCAGTATGGCACCGTCACCTTGGGCCGCCAGAACACGCCGTTATTCGACCAGTTAGGGAATGTCTACGACCCGTTGACCGTGGGTAACTACGATCAGGACGGCTGGTTGCCCGGCGCACTTGGCTACGGCCTGCGCCAGAACAACTCCGTCAAGTACAACGGCCAGTTCGGTGGCGTCAACGTGGAGGCCATGTACGGCTTTGGTAACGTGGCGGGCAGCGTTGGCGCGAGCAACATGTACGGCTTGACGGCGTCGTACACATTCGCCGGCTTGTCTCTTGATGCGGGCTTCCAGCAGAACAGCGACGTGCACAACAACAAGTTCAATGTTGTCAACGTGAGCGCTGTCTATGCATTCAGCACGGTCAAGGCCTTCGCGGGCTGGCTGCATTCGCAGGACAATACCGGCATGGTCGACATCTTCATGTCGGCTGCAAACTCACCGGCTGCCAACTTCGCGGCGCCTGTGACGAACACCAACCGCATTGACGACGGCTTCTATGTCGGTTCCACGTGGCAGGTCACGACGCCGTTGCTGCTGACTGCGGCGGCCTACTACGATCACTCCCGCAATGCGCTGGAAGCCAACGGAACTACGCTTGGCCGCGGCGTCCGTTATTCGGGCGTGCTGCTTGCCGAATACTCGCTGTCCAAGCGGACAGAAGTGTATAGCACGGTCGACTTCATCCGTGGCACCGGTGCGGCGCAGGCAGACTTTCCGGGACGCAACAACCAGACCGGCGTTGCAGTCGGCCTTCGCAACATATTCTGATGCGGGCTGCCCGGTTTGTCGCCGGGCATGACGCTTCCGAACCAACGGCGCGCACTCAATGCAATGGTGCGCGCCGTTTTTTCTTGAGGCAGCAGGGGCAGCAGTACGTCATCAGATCAATAGTTCGACCGACTGCAGCACGTGGCGTGTTTCCGGCAAACTCGAGTCGCATCCTTCGCGAATCGTTTCGATCATGCATTCTATAAAGCACTCGGACGCGGCACTCGCGGGATGACCGGTACGCGAGATGACGCTGACCATGGCGTCGTCCAGTTGCTCGCGCAACGGAATGGCGCACAGTCCTTCCTTGGCCGCACTGACCTCAACCAGCGGCCACGGAAATACGCTGACCATGTCGGTCTTCTTGAGCAACGCAATTGCAATGGAAAGAGAGTGCGTCAGGTGAATCTTGCGCGGTACCGGCACGTTGTATCGAGTGAAGACGTTGTCGGCGAGGGCATTTTCGCTCACCGGGTCCCATGTCAAGACCCAGTCCAGATCGCTCATATCCGCTAGCGAGTGGCAATTCGCTCGCGGATGTCCCTCGCGAGCAACCAGCGCGCAGGTCGACGAAAACAATGGCCGATACTGAAATTCAACACCGAATGCCCCAGGCTCCGGCCGGCCGACAAAGAAGTCGAGGCTACCGTCGCGCAGGCGCGGATTGGCAACCGACAATAATCCTTCGAAGAATTCCAGGCGGATATCGGGCATGCGTTCGCAAAAGCGCGTGACTGTGTCCGCCAGGAACGTCATGGCAATCCATGGCGTGACAGCAACCGTGAGTTTGCCCTGCGTGGCGCCCCTCAGCGCGTTCATGGCTTCCTGGGCACGTGTCATCTGCCCTGCCATCAGCCGGGCGTGAACCAGCAGCGCCTGGCCGCTCTCCGTGAGCGTGACGCCTGACGATGTGCGCACCACCAGCGACATCTGCACGCTTTCCTCAAGTTGGCGCAGGCTCTTCGTGATAGCCGCCGGGGAGGCTTTCAGAACGCGCGCCGCACCGCGCACACCGCCTGCTTCGGCAATGGCAATAAGCGTGCGGAGTTGGTGAAGTTTCATACGCTCTCAATGTAAAGGCGGGTTCGCACGGGGTGTTCACCTCAGGTTGCCACGTTCACGATTCTAGCTCTCCCGCCCCGTTTTCTGTCGCGCTACGGTAGCGTCACCCGATCGAGTTCCAACGCTAATCACGGACCCACGCGAATGACTGTTTCTACCGACATGCTCGCCAGCCACGACGAAATGATCCATTTGCGTCATGGCATCCATGCGCGTCCCGTGCTGACGAAGCATCCGTGCGACGCGATAGTGCTCGCGCTGCAGAGGACGGTCTCGCGAAACGTCGCACCGCTGGACATGGCATGAACGCAGGCCGGCTTGCCAGCCGCTCAAATTGATTCAACACTGACGGGGAACTCCATGAAACACGTAACGCTCGCAGCCTTTTGCGCACTGGTGATGTTGCCCCTTGCTGCCTTTGCGCAGGATAAACAGGTCATTCGCTTTGGCGTTGACCCCAGCTATCCGCCGTTCGAGTCGAAGGCGCCGGATGGATCGTTCACGGGTTTCGACATCGACCTGGGCAACGCGATCTGCGCACAGCTCCATCAGAAGTGCGTGTGGGTTGAGCAGAACTTCGACGGCATGATCCCCGCGCTCAAGGCGCGTAAGTTCGATGCCATACTTTCAGCGATGTCCGCTACGCCCGCGCGGCGTCAGCAGATTGATTTCAGCCACCGTCTTTACAACAGCAGCTCGGCATTGATTGCGCGCTCGGGCTCGAACCTTCAGCCGACCGCGCAGGCGCTGCAGGGCAAAAGCGTAGGCGTGGTGCAGGGCTCGACCCAGGAGAGCTACGCGAAAGCAGAGTGGGCGCCGAAGAACGTGACGGTGGTGTCGTATCAGACGCAGGACCAGATCTATCAGGACCTCGTGACGAACCGTCTTGATGCGGCATTTCAGGCAGCCGTGCAAGCTGACTTCGGTTTTCTGAAGACGCCGCAAGGCAAAGGTTTTGCGTTGGTGGGCAAGCCGGTGGGGGACAGCCGCGTGGCGGGTGATGTCGCTATCGGCATACGAAAGGGCGACACGCCGATGGAAACGCAGATCAACCAGGCCATTGCTGTGATACGTCAGGATGGCGTGTATCAACAGGTGGCGGCGAAGTACTTCAACTTCGATATTTACGGCGATTGAGCGTCAGGACTCAGCCCATTCTTTCTCGTAGGGAGTCAGGTATGTTGGAGACCGTAGCTGCCCGTCTTGCGCGGGCCGTCACGCCGCAATTGAGGGAAGATTTTCGCCGCGATGGCGCGGTTTGTATTCGCCAGATCTTCACACCGGAAGAGGTTGCTTTGCTGCGCGAGGGTATTGATAGGAACCTGCAAGCGCCCAGTCCGCGCGCGAAGGTCGCGAGCCGTCCCGACGATCCAGGCTGGTTCTTCGAAGACTTCTGCAACTGGCAGGAGAACGCGGCATATCGCCAGTTTATTTTTCACTCGGCGGCACCCGCGGTAGCAGCGACGCTGTTGGGGAGCGAGGCGATACGGCTTTACCACGATCATCTGCTGGTGAAGGAGCCGAATACCCGGCAACGCACGCCGTGGCATCAGGACCAGCCGTACTACAACATCACCGGCCGCGATAACGTCAGCATGTGGATTCCGGTCGATCCTGTTTCTCCGGAGTCGAGGCTGGAGTTTGTCGCGGGGTCGCATCTTGGGCCTTGGCTGATGCCGCGTACGTTCATGGACAATCAGGCCAAGTGGTTTCCTGAGGGCAGTCTCGCGGATCTGCCGGATATTGAGGCTGACCGGGGGGCGTATCCGATCATCGGATGGGCGCTTGAGCCGGGCGATATGGTGTGCTTCAACATGCTGACCTTGCATGCGTCCGGTGGGGTGAGCGGGCAGACACGGCGGCGTGCTTTCTCTATTCGCTTTATTGGCGACGATGTTCGGCATGCGCCGCGTCGTTGGCGTACTTCGCCGGAGTTTCCGGGTCTTGCTGAGACGTTGCCTGAAGGTGCGGCAATGGAGCATCCGCTTTTTCCTATCGTCTGGCCTGGGGCTAAGTCGGGCAATATCGCCAACACGCAGTGAGTGATGGTGGATGGCGGTTTTGATCCGGTGACCAGGAATGACCAAGCATGGGATACCGAAAACGATGAGTGGCACGATTTGAGCGATTCGAACCGTTGTCGTCTTCGCTTTTAAGCGACGCTCAGTGCGGCGCATGACTGCGTCGCTAACACCTACGCGCGGGTTCGTCGGCTTCATCGAGCAGCGGCTGCACCGAGTCGACGTTCACGCAGCCGACGGTGGTCGATTCGCGAACCGGCTTTGCACTGACCGCTTTTGGTCCAGACGCGATATCGCGCTCGATCTGCGCGTCCAGCGCGCTACCGACGGCGAGGATTCGACGGCGAGTACTACCGAAGGAAATCCCTTTGTCCAGCGGAAGGACCTCTCGAAGCAGCTCCGTGGCCTGACGGTAGGGTAGACGGGCGGCCCACTTGGCCTGGAGGTACTCCAATTCCGGCGTCACACGCTGGTGAACGGCCTTGCACAGCGGACTCACAGAGCGGCGCGGTCGCCCTTGCTTTGCCGCGCAGTTGCACGCCCACAGCCTCGGACTCGGCACGTCGAGCTTGCCAAACACGGTTCGCAGCACGATCGACCGGGCGTCCTTTTGTGCGCCAGCATCGAGCCACAACGATCGCAAGCCGATTGGCTCTCCATCCACCCGGCAGTCTGCTCTGACACCAGTAACGATTGAACCCGGGCGGTCAAGTCGACGGAAATGGCCTCCCACGGTTTGGTTCACTCTCAGCGACGGTATCCAGCGCTCGCAGGCAACGATCATGCTCGCCATATCGCAGCGCAGAGCCCCCGCTTTGGCGCGGTCTCACGCGGCGCCGCCGGTCATTGCGAACCGGCGGTCTTTATGACCTGACGTTGACGGGTTCGACACGGCAGCCCGAGCGTTAAGGTACCCATAAGGTTCCATTGCATATAGTGCTCCGCAACGTAGTACCC
>NZ_FCOK02000021.1 GCF_001544555.2 Caballeronia udeis
GGCTACACCTAAACCCTAAAAATAGCCGAAACCCAATGCTAGCGGAGGTTTCGGCTAATTGATGGGGAAAAGTACGGGTTAAAGAGTCAGCGTTTCGTGCGCCTTGACGATCTCGCTTGCCACCACCTCGATGTGCTCGCGCTTGAGCATCGCCTTTGAGCGCAGCAACTGATACGCGTGTTCTTCCGACACGCCGCGCCTTTCCATCACAAGCTGCGTGGCCTGTTGGATCACTCGAACCTTCGCTTGCTTCTTCTCGAGCCGCTCAATGTATCGATCGCGCATGCGCAATGCCTGACATTGCGTCAGCGCCACCGCAATCGCGGTCAGCAATCCGAATGAGCGCACCGGCGACGGTATCATCGCCAGCGCGTTCAGGCGCAGCACCGCTTCGACGGTGATCGGATTTTCGTAGGACACCACCGGAATCACGGGCGGCGACATGCTGGTTCCGAGACACGGAAAATTGACCGAGAGGGTTTCGGGGCGCATCGCCATCAGCACGAGCCCGGTTCCTAAGGGCAAGCAGTCGAGTGTCGGCCAGCAGACCTCCACGTCGCACCCGATGCGGTGCAGTTGCGCGAGAAGCTCGTCTCCATCCTGATCTTGCGGATGAATCACAACAACTTTCATCGAGCGCAAATCGCGCAGGATCGCTAAGCTATCCGCGGCCCACTTCATCGTCCCGCCCTGGCATGTAAGCACTCACGATGCGAGTCTGCGGTCCGTTCCGGCGTGCTATGCAATATGACGCAGGGATCGGCATTCAGCAGTGAGCCTTGCAGGGCCAGTGAAGCGAGACTCGCAGCCTCGTCTGCGGGCTCGGCCTCGTCTGGGTCGAATACATCGTCGAGGCCCGGAGGGAGACGGTGCAGTCGCGCAAGCCTGGCGACCTCTAGTTGCATGTTAAGTCTCCTGGAGCCAGACCGAAGAGCGTACCGTGAGGCGGCCAGCGCCCAGACGATCCTTCACGGCGGGTTGACTCAATCTGCGCCAACGCCAGCACGTCTCATGCGCTTGTGTGGGCTTTGATCAGCTCGCTGGCAAGAATCATTGCGTCGCGGTTGAGTGGAATGACTCGTCCGCGGACTCGGGGACGGTAGACCGGGTCACCTTGTTTGACGTACCTCCCCGATAAGGCGCAACGCCCAGGCGCGGGAGCGGGACACGGACGCCATACTTGCTCCTCATAGTTGCAAAGCGTTGAGTCATGCCAACACAATGCGAAGAGCGAATTGGACAGTTCTTCCACGACCGTCACAGTAAAGGTGCGCGCGTCACCGCCATCTGTCTTTTTCGGACGGAACGGCTCGCTGTCCGGGCGGGGTCGCCCGGACAGATCCGGAGGATTGCGCATCAGGTCTGGCGGGGAAGAAAATTGGTGGATAGCTGCGAGTGTGGTCGTCCACGGGTCTCGACCCGTGTGCGCTGAAGCGAGGTGACCCGGCCGATACGATGACGGATGACAGGTTGATGGTAGGGCTGGGCAAGCAGCCGCATGACAGGATCCATTTTCTGACAGCATGTCCAAAGTCGCATTGTGTTCAGCGTTCAAGAGCGTGCCCCTCTTCAGGAAAGAGTGAAACAGTAGTCGAACAAAGGTAGTGGTCAAACAGGTTCTGACTTTGCAGCTATTGCATGCGTACTGAAGAGAAGTCGACCGTACGGCGAGTACACGGTCCTGCCAAGCCACGGCACGAACGTGTACTCGCCATATGAGTGGCTTCCGCCATGTATCCCGTTATGGAACATGCGACACGATGATTCCCTGGAGACGCCAAAGAGGAAATCGTCCGAGCGGGCATCCGGAAGCGCCATGTCGTCGTGGTGCCGAACCGCGAGCTTTCCGCTGGTGTACAGCGAGTGCGTAGCGATGAGAGAAGGTTAAGTCGAGCCGGCGGGAGAATCTACTCTACGGCTGGATATGCCAATGGCCCGTTAGCGTACCCCGCTTATACGGACGTATAAGCGCAGCGAGGGGTGAACGCTTACGATTGACCGCCCGTCTCAGTAGATATCGGGACGGCGGTCCCGCAATACGTGATTAAACGCATTCAATTGTCGGCCCCGGCGCGCGTCGGCCAGATTCACCGACGCCACCAGAATCTCTTCGTCCGTTGGACTGCCAGGACCGGCCGCCGGCCAACCTTGCGAGTCGACAATCAGGCTGCGTCCAAGAAACGGCTGCTCGCGTTCGACGCCGACCCGGTCCGCCGCGGCCACGAACAGCCCGTTCGAATGCGCGCCGCCCATCGCCAGCAGATTCGCCATCGCGGGCAGCTCGGCCGGCTGCGCAGGCATCGGCACCCAGTTGGTCGGCACGCACAGGATATCGGCGCCCCTGGCCGCCGCCATCCGGAAAACTTCAGGGAACCAGATGTCATAACAGATCGCGCAAGCCACCCGGCCGAACGGCGCATGAAACACAGGCATGCCAAGATTGCCCGGTTCAAAAAAGAGATGCTCGTCACCCCATAAATGCATTTTGCGATAACCGCCCAGCACGCCTCTCGGACCGATCACAGCCGCCGAGTTGTAGAGCGTATCGCCGTCGCGTTCAGCATAACCGGCCACCAGCGTGACGCCCAGACGCGCGGCAAGCGTGCTCCATTGCCCAATCGTGCCGCCGTCCGCCAAGCCTTCGGACAGCGCGAACGCTTCTTCACGCGACTCGAATACATAACCGGAATTGCATAACTCCGGCAGCACGATCAGGTTCGCGCCGCGCGCATACGCCTGCTCGATCAGTTCGATCGAGTGCGCCACGTTGCGCACCTTGGCCCCCACTTCCGGGCACATCTGTACGCACGCCACCGTCACCTTGCTCTCGTTACCTGTTGTCATGGCTGCACGCTCCTCGCAATCGGCGAGCGCACCGCGTCCCAGCGGTGCACGCTTTCATAGGACGCGGCTACGCGCAGAATCGTGGCTTCGTCGAACGGTTTGCCGGCTATCTGCAGGCCGATCGGCAAGCCGCGCGAATCGAAGCCGCATGGCAGGGATAGGGCCGGCAAACCGGTGAGGTTGAATGGATAGGTAAGACGCCATGACGCCGCGAGCGGGCTCTCTTCCATGCCCCCGGTCACCACCGTGGCCTGTCCGCGCCGCCATGCGGTAACCGGCGACGCGGGCGTCACGACGACGTCGACGCGCTCGAATACCGCCTTGAAATCATCGATCAGGCACGCGCGCAACTGCTCGGCCTTCAGATAGTCCGACGCCGACACCATGCGGCCGATCTCCACGAGCGTGCGCACGTCGTCGGCCATCGCGGCGGTCGCGCCGCGCTGCAGGCCGCGATCGTGATAAGCGCTCGACGACGCGAGTTCGATTGCGAAGATCGCACCCAACCCGTATTGCAGATTGGGCACCTCGAAGTCGATCACCTGCGCGCCAAGCGCGGCGAGCGCCGCAATGGCGCGCTCGACTTGCGCCTCGACCCCCGCCTCATTGGCGCCGAAGAAGTGATTGCGGCACACGCCAATGCGCATGCCCGCGATGCCGCCGTCCAGCGACGCGGTGTAATCCGGCACCGGTACGTCGGCGCTGCCGGGGTCGCGCGTATCGTGTCCGGCGAGCACGTTGAGCAGCAGCGCCGCGTCGCGCACCGACAGCGTCAACGGCCCCGCATGATCGAGCGACCAGCTATGCGGCACGATCCCCGCGCGGCTGACGCGACCGAACGTCGGCTTCAGGCCCACTACGCCGCACAGACTCGCCGGAATGCGAATCGAGCCGCCCGTGTCCGATCCGAGCGCGCCGTAGGCCATGCGCGCAGCCAGCGCCGCGCCCGAGCCGCCGCTCGACCCGCCGGGAATGCGCGACGGATCCCACGGATTGCGAGTGGGCGGCGTCTCCGTGCCCCACGCGAACTCGTGCGTGCGGGTCTTGCCGATCAGTACCGCGCCGGCCGCCCGCAGGCGCGCAACGGCGGCTGCGTCTTCGTTCGCGAACGCATAGCCCGGCGCGAGGCTGCCTGCCGTGGTCGGCATGCCGGCCGTCAGGTAGTTATCCTTGATTGCAATCGGCACGCCATGCAGCGGACCGCGCCGCACACCGCGCTTCAGTTCCTCCGTGCATTGCTCGGCTTCGGCGCGGGCGGCCGGGTTAAGACATTCATAAGCCAGCACTTGCGGATCGAGCGCGGCGATGCGCGTGAGCAGCGCGTCCATGACGTCTGCCGGCGAAACCTCGCCCGATGCAATGCCCGCGGCGATGGCAGTGAGATCGTCGTTCATGCTTCGCCCTTGGTGGAAGGTCCCGCATAAGCGCGCGCCGGACCGAACACGACCACCGGGTGCACTTCTGACAGGTCGAGTTCTCGTAACTTGCTAATCTCCGCGAGGATCGGCGCGTAGGTGGCGAGGTTGTGCGCCACGCGCTGCTCCGCGAACTCGACGCCGAGCCACCGGCCGAGCGCCCTCATGTCGGCATTCAACGGCTCGGTTGCGCCCGGCCTCGATTGCGGCGGCGTCAACAGCAACTCGGTCACGGCGGCCGGCGGCGCACGGCCGGGATCGTCGCGTGTGGGCATCCCTTCGACGAACGGGACGAACTGCCGCTGCGCCACCTCGAACACGCGCCGTAATTCGGCAACAGGCTCGTGATGTTCGTCGACCCGCAAATCGAGGTGGGCATAAGCCTCGTTGCGCACCACCTTGAGCGCCGCCGATTGGCGGCCGCGCTTGTCGCCGCCGGCGGCTTGCCCCGCTTCGAGCGCGCGCATCAGGCGCTCCTCCAGCGCGAGTTCGCCGCTCGCCTCATACGCGGCGAGCATCGCATCGAGCGTCCCGGCGCCGGTCAGCATGTTGCCCTGAATCGTGCAAGACGTGCCGCTGCGCTGCCCCGCCCAACCCGTACATTGCGAACCGCTCCAGCAGGCGCTTTGACCATTGCAGTCGACAATGCCGAGCTGCCGCAGGTCCGCGGCGGCATCGTCTTTCAGTACGCGCGCGAGCGCCTGTTCGGCGCTCACGCCCTGATCGAGCAAGTCAAGCGCATCAAGCGCGAGATACGGATTGACCCAGGATTGGGTCGATACCGCGCCCACGCCGGTGCGCAGATACACGCACATCGCGCCGACCGCCGGCACCGCCGTGCTGACCGCCACGCCCAACGCGCCGGTCCGCGCACAGCGCGCGACAATGGAAAACGTCATGGCAAACTTTCCCCTTGGCGTTACAACGACAGGAAACGCGAAACCGTGGCTTGCGCCGACGTATCCGCCGTGTCACCGGCCGCCGGAATCTCACCCAGTTCGAGCACCGCGTAGCGATTCGCGACGGCAAAAGCAAACTGCACGTGCTGCTCGACCAGCAGCATCGTTGTGCCGGCACTGTCCCGCTCGCGGCTGAGAATGCCGACCAGCCGTTCGATCACCGACGGCTGCATGCCCTCGGTGATTTCGTCGACCAGAATCAGCTTCGGCTGGCGAATCAACGCCCGCGCGACCAGCAGCATCTTCTGCTCGCCGCCCGACAGCGTGCCCGCTTTCTGTTTGAGGCGGTCCTTCAGAAACGGAAAGAGATCCTCAATACGCCCGAACAGCGGCTTGAAATCGCGATCGCGCATGAGGGCGAGCTTCAGGTTCTCTTCGACGGACAAGTCCTGAAACAAGGCCTTTTCCTGCGGGATGTAAGCGACGTCGCGCCGCGCGATCCGGTTAGGCGGCACGCCCGTGGTCTGCTCGCCGAACAGCGCGATGTCGCCGCTCTTTGGGCGAATAAAACCCATCAGCGTTTTCAGCAAGGTCGATTTGCCCATGCCGTTCTTGCCGAGAATCGCCACCACTTCGCCGCGCGCGAGCGTGAGATTCAGGCCCTTGAGCACCATCGCCTCGCCGTACCCGCTGTGCAGCGCGTCGACCTGAACAATCGTCGATGCATTCATGCGTCCGCCTCCGGCTGACTGGCGGCGGGATGCGCACAGCCCGCATACACCGCACGCACGATTTCGGAGTGCACGACCTCTTCGACACCGCCGTCCATCACGATGCGCCCCTGGTGCAGCACGACGATGCGCGAACTGATTTGCTGCACGAAATCGAGGTCATGCTCGACCAGCAGCAGACACATCCGATAGCGCGAGGACAGTTCGACGAAAATCTCGCCGATCTGCGTGCGCTCCTGTTTCGTCAGGCCCGCGGTGGGTTCGTCCAGCAGCACCGTGCGCGGTTCGAGCGCGAGCACCATCGCCAGTTCAAGCGCCTGCTTCTGGCCGTGCGACAGGTAGCGGCACTCGGTTTCGAGAATCCGGTCGAGTCCTGTCAGCCGCAGCACGTCGAGGGCCGGCTGCGGAAGCGCAAGCACCGGGTCGCGTTGCCATTTCGACGGCGGCGCCACCCGATAGCGCGCAACGCGCAACGCCTCACCGACGCTTAGCGATTCGAAAACCGTCGCGGTCTGGAACTTGCGGCCGACGCCAAGCGCCACGCAGTCGTACGGCGCGAGCGTGCGGATCTCCGTGCCGCCGATCTCGACTGTGCCGCCCGAGCGTTCCGCGCCGTCCGCAATGCAGCGCATCAGCGTGCTCTTGCCCGCGCCGTTCGGTCCGATCAGACTGAGGAGCTCTCCGGCGCGCGCGTCGAAGCTGATGTCGTCAAGCACCTTGAGGCTGCCGAAATGCTTTTGCACCTGTTTGATCGATAGCGCCACATGGGGGTTGTCCAGCATGCCGTCACCGCGCGGCAGCGCCGCGACCAGCGTCACCGGCGCGCTCACCACACGGCGGCGGCGCGGCAACGCCTGGCGCGCTGCGCCGGCTACGAGCGGCGCGAGGCCGCGCGGCATCGCCACGATCACGACGACAAACGCCACGCCCACCAGCAGCGTCCAGACATAAGGCAGATTGCCGCTGAGATAGGCGCTGCCGACGTCGATCAGCATGGCGCCGGCAATGGGCCCGATCAGGGAACCCCGCCCGCCGAGCGCGACCCAGATGACCAGTTCGGTGCCGAACACAAAACCGGCGTATTCCGGCGCCACCACCATCTGCACGCAGGCAAACAGAAAGCCCGCGAATGCGGCGATGACCGCGCACGCGTCCATCAGCCGCGCCTTGTAGCGCGACACATCGATGCCGAGATACTCGCAGCGTGCTTCGTTTTCGCGGATGGCGACCAGTAGCTGCCCCGCATCGCTGCGCACGAACATCCACGCCACCACGGCCAGTAAAACCAACAATGCGCCCGCGATGAAGAACCAGGCTTCAAGCGGAATATCGAAGCTGTCGAAGCCGGACAGGCCGCTGCTCGATCCGGTGAACTCACCGCCCGAATAGATGCACTGAACCAGCACGATCGGCAATACGAGGGTGACGACCGAAGCGTAGAGCGGTGATGCCCCGTGATAAAACGCCAGCCAGCCAATCGCGCGCGACACGATCCAGGCTGCGGCGATGCCGGCAGCGAGCGCTGCCGCCGCAAGCGGAAACGAAAAGCCGGCATGCGTGAAAATCAGACCGGCCGCGTAAGCGCCGATGCCGAAAAATGCCGACTGCCCGAATGTGAGGATGCCGGTATAGCCCCACAACAGATCGACGGTCAACGCAACTGCCGCATATAGAAACGCGCGAATCAGGTTGTTGACGAGGAAGGTCGGCAGCGTGACGCTGCATATGGCCAGAACGACGAGAGCAACGGCGCCGATCGCTGCCGGCCCCTTCCACGGCGAAGCCACCGCGGTGCGAAACGACAGGGTGGAAGCGGGATCAGCCACGTGCGAAGCCCTCCGGTCGAACGCGCAACAACAAAGCTGCCAGTACCGCGATGGTCAGACCGCCGAGCACGGGATTGACGAAGGTGCTGACCAGCACCTGCGCGCCGCCGAGCACCACGCTCGCCACCGCAAGACTGACCAGCGACGAACCGGACACCAGCACCAGCATGAACGCGCCGACGATCCACGGTACGCCCATGTTCGGATCGACGCTGGCAAGCGGCGTAATCAGACAGCCCGCGGCCGACGCCAGCGCCGCGCCGGTGCAGAAGGTCATGAAGCGCACCCGCGAACTGCTGATGCCGAGCCCGCGTGCGAGCGCTTCGTTCATGATCACCGCCCGGGTCTGCAAGCCGAGCCGGGTGCCGTTGAGCAGCCAGCCGAGCGCGAGCGCAACCAGCATGGCCACGCCGACCAGAATCAGCCGGTAGGCCGAGTACTGAGTACCAGCGAACGAGATCGCGCCGTCCACCGGACTGGCCACCATTTGCACGCCGCGGCCGAACGCCAGCGTGATCAACTGGCCGACGATGATGCCCAGACCCCAGGTCGCCAGAATCGCGTCGAGCGGGCGCGCGTACAGCGGACGAACGATGAACCGCTCGACCGCCATCCCCGCCGCGAAGCCGATCGCGAGCGCGCACGGCACGCCCCACCACCAGTTCAGGCCGGCGTGCTCGACGAGCACGCTCGCATAGCCGCCCGTCGTCAGAAACGCTCCATGCGAGAAGTTGATGATCTTCATCACGCCGAAGATCATCAGCAACCCCGCCGAAACGATGAACAGGATGGCCGCCGTGGTGACGACATCAAGCCCGAGATTCAGCATTGCCGGGACTCCATAGTACGGCTTACTTCAAGGCCGGACACTGCGCGCCCGGATCAACGTTGCGGAACGATTCGATCACCTTCACCGAACCGTCCGCCTGCACCTGGCCCAGATACATCGTGAGCGGCGTATGACGTTGCTTGTCCATCTGGATGTGGCCGCGCGGGCCGTCGAACGAAACCTGGGCGAGCGCCGGAATCACCTTCGCCGTGTCGACCGAACCGGCTTTCTCCACCGCGGCCTTGTACAGGTAGATCGCCTCGTACTCCGGCACCGACAGATCGTTCGGCGTCTTCAGATCCGCGCCGAAGCGTTTTTGCATCGCGGCAAGGAACATGTGGTTCGCCGGCGTATCGATGTTGGTCACATACGAACCGGAGATGTAGATGCCCTGCGCGTCCGCGCCCATGCTTTTAGCGGTGCCCTCGTCGACGGCGAGATTGCCGTACGGAACCTTCACGCCCGCCGCACGCAGTTGCTTGGTGAGGGTGACGTTCGGCGCGCCGCCCGCGGTCGAGGTGATGATCGCGTCAGGCTTGGCCGCCTGCAGCTTGCTGATGATCGATGTCCAGTCGGAACCGTCCATCGGCAGATACTCGTTGCCGACCACCTTTCCGCCCTGCTTCTCGATGTAGGTCTTCGTGAAGTCGAGCATGCCGCGACCGAACGCGTAGTCGCTGCCGATCAGGAAGAACGTCTTCGCCTTCTGCTGCTTCATGAAGTAATCGACGATCGGCGCGACCTGCTGGTCGGGCACCCACGCATCGACGTACATGTAACGATTGCAGGAGCGGCCTTCATAGAACGACGTGTAGATGAACGGCACCTTGCCGCGCGTCACGATCGGCAGGCCTGCGTTGCGCGCGGCACTCGTTTCCATCGAGATGAGCGCGTTGACCTTCTTTTCGAAGATCAGCGAATCGAACGCCTTTTGCGCGCCTGCCGCGCCGCTACCGTCATCGGCCACTTCCAGGCTGACCTGACGCCCCAGAATGCCGCCTTTCGCATTGATCTCGTCGACAGCCAGTTGCGCTGCCTGAACCACCGACGGGGCAACCACGCTATTCGCGCCGCTCAGACCCACGGGCACGCCGATCCTGACCGGATCGGCGGCCATGGCCGCGTGGCTCGCCATCGCGAGCGATACCAGCAGAACGGCTGCCGTGCCGCGTGAGCGGCCGGCATTCAGAAGGGAAGAGATTCTTTTCATTGTCGTCAAGGCTCCTTGGTTTTTTGTCGGATCGACTTAAGTGACGCAGCTTGGCTGTACTTAGAGCTGCACCCCGCGCGTGAGGGCGCCATCCACTACAAGATTCGCCCCGCTCACGAAGCTCGCCGCCGGACTCGCGACGAACGCGACCGCGTTCGCGATCTCCTGCGGGCGCGCCATGCGTCCGCTGGGATTCAACGCGAGTGCTTGCGCGAACAGCGTCGGATCGTTGTGTTCGATTTGATCCCACACGCCGCCTTCGAAATAGACGTTGCCCGGCGACACGGAGTTCGCGCGGATGCCCTTCGGCGCGAGGTGGTACGCGAGGCCTTGCATGTAGTGGATCAGCGCCGCCTTGAAGGTCCCGTAAGGGCCGGCGGCAAAGTCGATTTCACGGCCGGACACGCTCGATATCGCGATGATCGAGGCGGCGTTGCTCGCTTCGAGAAACGGCAGCGCGGCGTCGACCAGGTTGACCGTGCCCATCAAGTCGGTTTCGAATTCCTTGCGCCATGATTCGAGATCGTTGCCGATCGACAGCGCGCTCACATTCGCGACCACGATGTCGATGCCACCCAGTTGCGCGGCGGCGTCGCGTGTCCAGGCCTGCAAGGCCGGAGCGTTCGAAACGTCGACCGGGGCGCCCCATACCTTGACCGCGCCGCCGGTGACCTGCGCGATGGCCGCCACCGTCTGTTCGACCGCCGCGCCGTCACGCGCGCAGAGCGCGACGTCCGCGCCTTCGGCTGCCAGCGTTTGAGCAATGGCGCGGCCGATACCTTTGGTGCCGCCGGTTACAAGTGCCTTCAAACCTTTGAGTTTCAAATCCATGGTGGCGTCTCCTTAGTCAGCCGGTGCGAGATATTTCTTGCTGATCGCCGCGCCGACCGAATACTTCGGGTCGACGAAATTGCCCAGCCGCACCTTGCCGCACTGACTGAGCATCATGTAGGCATCCCAACGGTCGAAGCCGTATTCCTTTTCCATCCACAGCACCAGTTCGCGGTACGCGATGCGCGTCGCGTCTTCAAGCGGGCGCGCGCTGCCGATCGCCATCAGCAGCTCATCGGTTTCGAGGCGCGGCCATTCGATGTGCCAGCCCTTGATCAGATCGACGTGGATCGTAGTCGTGCTGGAGTATTCGACGGCGGTGCCGCACACTTCGCCGTCGCCCTGGCAGGCGTGTGCGTCGCCGATAAAGAGCCGCGCACCGGCGGAGCGCACCGGCAGATAAGTGATGCTGCCCGGGCCCATGTCGGGCACGTCCATATTGCCGCCGTGGTTGTCCGGTGTGAGCGAATTGATCGAGTCGATTTCCGGCGACAGGCTCAGTGTGCCGATATGCGGCTTGTACGGCAGCGTGACCCGCTTGCTCCAGTAGACGCCTTCTTCGTCCACGTCGATCTTGCGGGTGATCTCGGGCAGCGGTTCATTGAGCGTTGCGGTGTATTCCGTACCGGTCAGAGCGCCGAAGCGCGGAATCAGGCAGCAGGTGCCGCGCGGATTGTCGCCGCGCGGCAGCATCGATTCGATGTACACCGCCACCACGTCGCCCTTCTCCGCGCCTTCAATCATGATCGGGCCGCTTTGCGGATTCAGGAACGGCACCCGCAGCTTCTGACTCGGCAGATCCTGTTCCGTGAGGATCTTGCCGTCAAATGCGTCGCGTGTCTGAACCACAACCCGGTCGCCCGGGGCAATGTTCATCACCGGCGTCGAGTACGGTCCGATGGTGTAGTGAAATGTGCCCTGACGGGATTCGCTGAGTTCATGCGTTGCGCGGACTTGCCCGCGTGCGACGCCGCGCGTGTGCATGATCGATTGTTCGAGCCAGTTCATTACGGTGTTCCTGTTCAAAATGTGGGTTGTCGACGTGAATGGGCGCACCGCTGATGCCGCATCACACTGAAATCAGCGCTCTGACGTTATTGGCTTCCATCTGATCCCCAGGCCCCGCTGACACGACCTGGCCGCGTACCAGCACGACATAGTCGTCGGCTACCGCCTGCGCGAAATCGAAAAATTGTTCTACCAGCAGGATCGACAGCGATCCTTTCAGCGAGCGGATCACCGCCTCGATCTCCATCACGATCGATGGCTGAATGCCCTCGGTCGGCTCGTCGAGAATCAGCAGCTTTGGATTGGTCAAAAGCGCCCGGCCAATCGCAAGCTGCTGCTGCTGTCCACCGGACAGATTGCCCGCAATGCGCCGGCGCATCGTCTTGAGCACTGGAAAGGTATGGAAGACGTCGTCGAAGGAAAATTGCTTGCCCTTGGCGGTCTGATTGCGCTCGCCTGCGTAGGCGCCGATGCGCAGGTTTTCTTCGACGCTGAGTTGCGGAAAAATCTCGCGTCCTTGCGGTACGTAGCCGAGACCCGCGAGCACGCGCCGGTGCGACGGCGTGCGCGTCAGCGGCTGGCCCGCCAGTTCGATTTCGCCGCCTTTGACCGGGAGCAACCCGACGAGGCACTTCAGCAAGGTCGTCTTGCCTACGCCGTTACGGCCGAGTACGACGGTGCAGGCGCCTTCGGCCACGTTCAGCGACACGTCGCGCAACGTGTGGCTGCTGCCGTAAAACTGATTGAGTGCGGAAATCTTCAGCATGCTCACCGTCCGAGATAAACCTGAATCACGCGTGGATCGTTGCGCACGCTTTCCATCGATCCCTCGCCCAGCAGCTGCCCTTCATGCAGCACGCTGACGAGGTCCGCGATCTTGCCGACAAAATCCATATCGTGTTCGATCACCACCACCGCCCGCTCGGGCGACTTGAGCCGCGTGATCAGTTCGGCTGTGCGCGCGGTTTCGTGGTCGGTCATGCCGGCAACCGGTTCGTCGAGCAGGATCACTTGTGGATCGGCGACAAGCAGCATGCCGATTTCGAGCCACTGCTTCTGGCCGTGCGACAGCGTGCCGGCCATCCGATGCCCTTCGTCCTCGAGACCGATCGTCTCGAGCACTTCGTCGATGCGCCGGTTCTGCTGTGCGCCGAGGCGCGAGCGAACCATGTCCGCATAGCCGCGGCCGTTGCGAATCGCCAGTTCGAGGTTTTCGCTGACCCGCAGCGCTTCGAACACGCTCGGCTTCTGGAATTTTCGGCCGATGCCCAGGCGCGCGATGGACGTTTCATCGAGCGTCGCGAGGTTCGTGACCTTGTTCAGAAAGACCTCGCCCTCTGCCGGCCGGGTCTTTCCCGTAATGACATCCATCAAGGTCGTCTTGCCCGCACCGTTCGGACCGATGATGGCGCGAATCTCGCCGTATCGAAACTCCATCGACAGATTGGTGATCGCCGCGAAGCCGGAAAACCTGACAGACAGGCCGCTGATGTAGATGGCGGTGGCCGGTTGTGGCTGGTTCATCGGCCTCCCCCCTTGCTTTCGCTGCCGGCGGCCTTGAGCGTGCCCCACACGCCGTTGCTGAAATAGACAACGATCACGAGCGTTACGCCGGCAAGAATGAACGGCCACACCTCCGGCAGTTGCGCGGTCAGCCAGAACTTGAGTCCGTTGACCACGATCGCGCCGACGATTGCGCCGATCAGGGTGCCGCGCCCACCGATGGCCACCCACACGGCAATCTCGACGGACAGTTGCGGCGAAACGATAGTCGGGTTGACGATGCCGACCTGCGGCACGTACAGCATCCCGGCAAACGCCGCGAGGACCGCCGAGAGACACCACGCGAAGAGCTTCAGCGTATGCGTGCGGTAGCCAAGAAAGCGCATCCGTGCTTCGTCGTCGCGCACCGCGATTAGGGCCCTGCCAAAACTGGAGCGCGCGAGAAAGCGCACGCCGACATAGGCCACCACCAGCACCAGGCACGAACACACCGCGAGGCCGATCTGCGTGGACGTATCGGCAAGCTTGCGGCCCGCGAGGCTCGTGAAGCCGGTCATGCCGTTGTTGCCGCCGAGGCCCACGTCGTTGATGAACAACAGCAGCATCAGCGCATACGTGAGCGCCTGCGTGATGATCGACAGGTACACGCCGTTGATGCGCGAGCGGAACGTGACAAAGCCGAACGCGCCCGCGACCAGCACGGTGACGACGATCGTGGCGAAGATCGTCACATCCAGCCGCGAGAGCATCTTCCATACGGCGGGAAAGTCGCTCGCGCCCATGTATTGCATGAAGTCCGGCAATACGTGCGTTTCGGCGTAGGCGCCGTTCAGCAGATAGATGGCCATCATATAGCCGCCTATGCCGAAGAAGATGCCGTGCCCGAGGCTAAGAATGCCCGCATAGCCCCAGACCAGATCGAGCGCCAGCGCGAGCAGCGCGAAACACATGATCTGTCCGATCAGGTTGATGCCGAACAGCGACAGATGCAGCGCATTCGACTCCGGAATAACAAAATAGGCAAAGGGCAGATAGAGCGCCACCAGGACCAGCGCCGGGACGATGCCGACCTCCACGGACTGGCCCATCCATTTCGTTGCGAATGCCGACAAGGTGAGTCTCCTGCTGGTACGCGGATCGGGAAACGTGTTCATACGCGGGTCTTCAATGCAAAGAGTCCTTGCGGGCGCTTCTGGATAATCAGCACGATGAGCAGAAGCACGGCCACCTTGGCGGCAACTGCTCCGTAGAACGGTTCGATAAACTGGTTGATTTCGCCGAGCGCGAGCGACGACACGACTGTCCCCGCGAGACTGCCCGCACCGCCGAGCACCACCACCATGAACGAGTCGACGACGAAGCCCGTGCCCATCGACGGATTAACGCTGGCAATCTGCGTCAACACCACGCCGGCCAGTCCCGCGAGGCCCGCACCCAGGCCGAACGCGATGCGATCAACGCGCTCGGCGGGCACGCCGAGGCAGCGCGCCATGTCACGTAGCTGCGTGGTGGCGCGCATCAGCAAACCAAGCTTCGTGAAGCGAACCACGGCGAAGGTCGCGAGGAAGATCAACACGGCGAGCACGATTGCAAACACGCGGTTGTAGGTCACGAAAAAGCCGGGCGCAACCTGCATGCCGCCGTTGAGAAAGCCGGGGGTGATGAACTCGACGTTCTGCGAGCCGAACAGCACCTGAATCAGCTTGATCAACGCAATGCTGACCGCCCAGGTGGCGAGCAGCGTCTCCAGCGGCCGGCGATACAGAAACCGGATGACGAAGAATTCGAGCAACATGCCGCACGCGGCACAAATCACGAACGCCACGGGAATCGCAACGAAAATGTAGGCGTCGAACAAGCCCGGCAGATGCGCCTGCATGAAACGTTCGACGAGATACGTCGCGTACGCGCCGATCATGATGAATTCGCCATGCGCGAGATTGATCACGCCCATCAGGCCGAACACGATCGACAGGCCGAGCGCTGTCAGCAACAACACGCCGGCATAGCTCAAGCCGCTAAACAGAATCGACAAGCCCTTGCCGAGCGACAACCACGTGTCCATGTGGCGAATCGCGCCCTGCACTGCAGCCAGTACGTCGGGATCCGAGCGCACGGAGTCCTCCGCCGCAAAGTTCGCCAGCGCGGTCCGCGCGGTTTCGCTCGGCACCTCGGCCACAGCCTTGATCGCCGCCAGGCGGTCGGCCTTCACATTGCTGTTCAGCCCGCGTTTAGCCAGAGCCAGCGTGAGAACGGTCGCGATATTCGGGTCGTGCTGCGCCTTGACCGCACGGGCGACGACAGCGGGATCGAGCAATGCAAAGAACTTGTCGACCTGGTGCGCGGCCGTCGCGCGGGTGTCCTGCTGCGGCGAGAACAGGTCCATTTCCGCCGACGCCACCGCGAGCTTGCGCATCATCACGATGCTCGGCACATAGGGCGAATCCGCCGGCGCATTAGCGCGCGGCTGGAGGGTTGCGGCGTCGAGCGCAGGGTTTCCCTGCAGCGTCACCTGACCGTCCGCGCCGCACACCAGCGCGCCGTTGCGAATCGCATCGACGACCTGACGCGCCCACGCACGCTCATGCGTATCGTCCGACACGCCGGTTTCGACAAGTTGCTCTAGTGCAGCGGCCTTATCGCCGTTCGTCGCGCAGAACGACGTGAGCATCACAGCGCGGCCCGGCGCCGCGCTCGCGGTAGTGGCCCAAACAAGCGCCAGACAAGCGATCGCGCGAAAGATCTGCCTGAAATTGATCATGGGTGTTTCCATTCGATCCTGCTAGGGGGACCGGCATGCTTGCGTATGCCGATCCCACAACTGCCTGACTATGCGACAGGGACTGTCAAGCCTTGCCGATGAACGGGCTGAATGGCACGGGCTTCTCGATGTCTTTCGACTTCCACAAAATGTCGAAGCCCTGGGTCGCGTTGATCGAGCCGATCATGTCGCCACGCCACAAGTACTGCGTGGAAGCATCCATCTTCACCGTGTAACCAGCCGGATCGACCATCGACTCACCCGCGAGCGCTTTGCGCACCGCGTCCGCGCTGGTGGAGCGCGCTTTCGCGGCAGCTTGCGCCCATAGATTGATGCCGAGGTAGGTCGACACCATCGGGTCGATCACCATGTCCGGCCGATGCTTCAGGTTATGCGCGCTCACGTAGTTCTTCCAGTCGCTCTTGAACTGGCGGTTCTGCGGCGTATCGACGTTCTGGAAGTAGCACCAGCAACTGAGGTGGCCGACCAGCGGCTTCGTATCGAGACCTTCCAGATCGCTGTCGACCACGTCCAGGCCAAGGATCGGAATATCGGTTGCGCGCACGCCCTGATTGATCGCTTCCTTGAACATCGCCGGAATCGAATCGCCGACCACCGTCATCACGACGATGGCCTGGCCGCCCGGTTGCGCGGCGAAGTCCTTGATGTCGCGCACGATGGTCTGGAAGTTCGACTGCCCGAATGGAACGTAGTGTTCACGCCATGCCGAGTCTGGAATGTTCTTGGTCTTCAGATAGCCCTTGAGCATCTTGTTGATCGTGCGTGGCCAGACGTAGTCGCTGCCGATCATATAGAAGCGCTTGGCGGCGCCGCCCTGATCGCTCATCAGGTAATCGATCGCCGGGAGCACTGAGCTGCTCGGCGGCGAGTTCAGATAGACGACGTTCTTCGACTGCTCTTCGCCTTCGAAGTGAAGCGGATAAAACAGCAGACTGTCCTGCGACTCGACCACCGGCAACACCGATTTGCGCGACACCGACGTCCAGCAGCCGAACAGCGCCGCGCATTGGTCGCGCAGGATCAGTTGCTTCGAGAGCTGCGCATACATGGGCCAATCCGACGCCGGATCGACGACGACGCCCTGAAGCTTGCGCCCGAGCACGCCGCCCTTGGCGTTGATCTGATCGATCGTCATCAGCGCCGTATCTTTTAGCAGCGACTCGCCGTTGGCCATCGTGCCCGATTGCGAAAACAGAAGGCCGAGCTTGATCGGATCGCTGGCTCCCGCGGCAAACGCGGCCTTAGGTAGCGCAGTGCCCGCAGCGGTCACCAACCCGGAGCCGACTGCCGACAGGAAGGTACGTCTTTTCATTTGCTTCACTCCGACATGGATTAGAAATCGCAAACGCAAAAAGCCCGAAACCAGACGAGCTGGTTTCGGGCTTTTTTGGCCGGTGCCGCTCAAGACCCCTTTGTCTCGAACAGCGAATGGGTGCTGTGGTTCCCCGTTATGCACGGCGGATCAGCGTGACTCTATAAGCAATGGCTATGCCAGTTTTTGCAGCCGGTCAGGATGCGTACCGCAAAAACCTTTTGTGAAGCGGATGCGAATTGATCAGTTGCGTTCCGGCCAAAGCGGAAGGCATCATAAATAAAGCAGTCTGCGCAGCTAACTGGCCCGGTGCCGCACAAAGACAGTGCGCGTGCGCACCAGCCGCGTGCCACACGCACAAACAGCGTACTTCCCAAACGTAGCGACCATCGGTTTTGACGAATGACCCGTATTGATGCCGGCCGTACCTCGGACCCAATCAGAATTGGCGTGCTCTACTCACGCTCAGGTGTGACCTCAGCCGCGGAGCTCACTCAACTGCAAGCCACCATGCTTGCGATGGAGGAGATCAATCGCGCAGGCGGCGTGTCCGGCCGCGAGATCGAACTCGTCTGTCTCGATCCGCAATGCCAGCCTCGGCGTTATGCCGACCTCGCCGAACAACTGATTCTCGAACACCGGGTTCGGGTCATCGTCGGCTGCTACATGTCCAGCACGCGCAAGGCGGTCATTCCGATCGTCGAACGGCACAATGCGCTGCTCTTCTATGCAACACCGTATGAAGGCTTCGAATACAGCCGCAATGTGATCTACACCGGTGCGGCGCCGAATCAGAACACGCTGCCGCTCGCCGGTTTCATGCTCACGCAGTTCGGCTCACGCGTGAGCATGATCGGTTCAGATTATGTGTGCCCCTACGAGTCGAATCGCGTGATGAGCGATCTGATCCTCGAACGCGGCGGAGAAAAGGTGGACGAAACCTACCTGTCGCTCGATGCGCCGTGGGAGAGTTATCTGGATGTCGCAAAGCGGATCAAGCAGCTCGCACCCGACTTCATTTTCTCCACGGTCGTGGGCGAAGGCATTCCATATCTGTACCGTGCGTTTGCGCAGGTCGGGCTCGATCCGTACCGCACGCCTATCGCCAGCCACATGACCAGTGAAGCCGAAATTGCGGTAATGGGAAACGACCTCGCACAAGGACACATCACCTCGGCCGCGTACTTCCAGAGTGTGGATACAGCCGCGAACCTCGGCGCCGTCGCCCGCTATCAGGCCCGCTTCGGCGACGATCAGCCGACCAACATGTGCTGGGAAGCCTCCTATTTCCAGATGTATCTGCTCGCGGATGCAATCCGCCGCGTCGGCTCCGACGACCCGGCGCTGTTGCTGCGCGTGTTGCCCGGACTCGAATTCGACGCGCCGCAAGGCCGCGTGCGTATCGACGAGCACAATAACCACACCTACCTGCGTCCGTTGATCGGCCGGGTCGACGCGCATGGCCGCTTCGATATCATCGGGCGCGCGCCTGAACGCGTGAAGGCGGATCCCTACGTCGTCTCTCACAGCACGCCAGCGTGGACCGCGCACGCGCATCCTGAACTCGCACGCACGGGAGCGGATCGATGACGAGGACCGCGCAGACGCCGGCGATCCTGCGCGACCTGCGTTCGCTAAAAGTCATTGTGATTCATCCGCAGGATCAGGATGGCGAAGAGTTGCTCGCGCAGCTTCAGCGCATTGGCTGTGACGTGCAGGTATGCTGGCCGCGCCTCGACAGCCTGCCTTCCGACACCGGCCTCGTTGTCATGGCGATGCGTCCTGAGACGCTGTCAGTCGATTATCCGTGGCTCGGAACCAGTACTTCGCCGCCGGTGATTCCGGTCGTGACTTACGAAAATCCGATCACCATCGAAGCGGTGCTGAGGTTGAATGCGTTCGCGACGATCCCGTCGCCGGTCCGCTCGTTTGGGTTATTGACAGCCATCGCGGTCGCGCTCACGCAATTCAAGGCATCCCGCGCACGTGAGCGATACATCGAACGGCTCGAGCAGAAGCAGGCGAAGGTTCGGGTGATCCAGCAGGCCACGCGGATTGTAATGGACTCGCGCGGCATGTCTGAAGAAGATGCATATCAGCTGCTGCGCTCACAGGCCATGCTCAAACGCGAACAAATCGAGACGGTGGCCGGCGACATCGTCAAGGCACACGAAACCCTGAGTTTCTAACGCCGGCTCTTGCCGACCGGATGTTTGTAATAGAACCTCGCCGGGAACCGCTGCCTGGTCGATAGCGACGCCCCAGACTTACCAATGGTAGTCTCGATGTTGACTGCTACTATGCTGAGCCTGTGCAATATGAACAAACAGTGGACCATAACCGATGTTCCGCCGCAGATCGGCAAGCGAGTTCTCATCACTGGAGCGAACAGCGGCATTGGCTCTACTGAAGATGCTGGGTCCTGGCGTGACACCGTGAAACTGAAATGCGCTGAGAATGGTGTTGAAGCGAAAAAAAAGAATTGCTCAGAGCAGGCCTGTTGATAGGCGACTGCCACGGCTGAACAGCTGATAGCTGCCGTGAGCGCGGTTGAAACGGTCAAAACGGGACGGCCAGAAAACACTTAGTTTTTAGAAACACCAACGATTCACCGTGCTTCCACGTGCCCCTTTGCCGCATCGTTCAGGCTTAAACGACCGACCTGGCGAACCTGTTGCCCTTTAGTCAGCGGGAAGGCCTCGTATCGTTTGTAGAAAGCGCTCTGCATACGGGACAGCAGTGCGATGTAAGCGCTGAGATCGATGCCCTTCCGCGCGCCGGCAGCACCGCCGTGTATTCTCGAGTGCGAACGAAACAAACTCTCGCTACCGCGGGCCCACTTATCTTGAAGGACAGTTCAACGTTTTCACATGCATGTTCTGACAGGGATAACTAGGCGGAAGCCTCGGTGCTTCGCTCAAACGCGATGCATATAAGCTTGTTCCCGTCGTTGGGGCGGCGCACCCTGCCACCGCCCCGAATAAAACCAAAGTGACGATAAGACGGCACAGCGTAGAAGATATTGTCGCCATGAATTGACCTTTGAGGTGATGCGTCGACCGGTTACAGCGTTGTCTTCCGTGGAAGACCAATGAGGCGGCCACAGCAATGGGATTGATTCAGTTATCCAAGATGATTTACGAGAAGTCGGTTTCGGCAGTGGTCATGAAATGCTGATGTTTGAAGCGTCGTAGTGTCAAACTGCGCGGAAAACTTGATCTTCTAAAATCCGCTTAAACAAAGAGAAAACGGACTGCATGTTGATCTCGTACGGTTTCTATTATTGGATCGCGCACCCGGACGTGACGTGACGCGTAAATGACGTTTCCGTAATCTGAAACGCACTCGTCGCAGATGGAACGATGCCTGCGCTGGTGGCGCCGACGAGCGCTCGCCACTGCGTAAGAGTCCAGCGGTGTCAGGTCGAAAATCGGAGCGTCAGTTCAGGGACGCCTCTACTCTCTTGATGAATTATTCAGGAAAACGAATCAACTAAAGTTTGTAAGCGGTTTTGTTGCGGCCGCCGAGGCAGCCGGACGAAAAATCACTTGCTCGCTATCTGTGCACTACCTCGCGGGTCCGCTTGAGGACGATTCCACCAGCCCCCGCCCAACGCCTGAAACAGCGCCGCCGTGTCGGACAGGCGTGCAGCCTGCGCCTGTACCAGCGCAAGCCGGGCTGCTTGATAGGTCTGCTCTGCATTCAAGACATACAGATAGGATATCGACCCGAGTTGTTGTTCACAGCGTGCCAGTTTCAGACTTCGGGAAGCCGCCTGCTCGGAGGTGACGGCGGCTTGCAGTGTGTTGGCGTCGTACTGCAAGGCCCTCAAGACATCGGCCACGTTCTGATAGGCGCCGATTACCGTCACCCGGTATTGCGCCGCAGCCTGGTCGAATGCGGCCTGTGCCGCTCGCTGACGATGCAGCAGCATTCCGCCCTGAAAGATCGGTTGCGACAACTTCCCGACCACTGTGAAGAACTGGTTGTACGGCGAGAATGCACTTGCTATTGCATTTGGCGACGTGCCTAACGTCGCCGTCAATGAAAGCTGCGGCAACCGGTCGGCAATCGCGACGCCGACCTGCGCGCTAGCCGCATGCAACGTCGCCGCCGCGGCGAGGATGTCGGGGCGCTGAACGACCAGGTTCGAGGCAATACTCACCGGAAGGTCCTCAGGCAGATGCAATGAGGAAAGATCGAAATTTGCGACGACATCCTGATTCGGCAGGCCGCCTACCAACGCAATGAGCGCGTTGCGCTGGAGCGCCAGCTGTTTCTGCAGAGGTGGCAGCAGTTGCTGCGCCTGGGCCAGGACGGCGTCTTGCTGAATGACGTCCGATCGGGCGATCTCCCCCAACGCATATTCGCGCTGGAGGATGTCCCGGAGTTTCGTGTCGGCCTTGATCGTCTCCTCTTGAGCCTCGATCTGGCCGCGTAATCCAGCCTCCTGGACGGCAGCGAGCACGACGTTAGTGCTCAGCGTCAGGTACGCCGCCTCGAGTTCGAAGCGCTGATTGTCGGCCTGCGCCGCATAGGACTCGATCGTCCTGCGGTTAAGGCCGAACGCATCGAGTGAATATGAAACGCTAAGGCCGGCCGTATAGAGCGAATAGATCGGCTTGCCATTTGCGGCAACCGGTGCGAGGCTCGCGGTTGACGTCTCGTTCTTGCTGGCGGAGGTGTCCAGGCTGACGCTCGGAAACAGCGACCCGCCCTGCGCCAGCATATTTTCCTGGGCGACCTTGAGCGACGCCTGCGCCGCCGCTATTGTGGGATTGGCCTTGAGCGCCCGGTCCACGAGATCATTCAAAGGCGGTGACCGGAACAGCTCCCACCATCGACTGGAAATATCCTTGCCTTGAACGAATTTCTGCGCGTGTCCAAGTGCACCCGGCGCTGACACCGTGGCCGGCGCCAGTGGCTCCGGCGTGTATCCGGCACCGGCCGGCGCAGACGGCTGCTTGAAGTTTGGTCCAACGGCACAACCCGCGAGCAGCAGTGTCGCGAACAGGCTTGATGAGCGTTTTGAAGCCATGACTGGGAAACCTACCTTTCTTATTCTGCGAGTTGCGGCCGCGACGCGGGCTCGACCAACGCCCTCGATTCCCATCGCTTGCCGATGAACCAGGGATACACAGCGGGCAGGAACAACAGCGTCAGCAGCGTGGCCGAGACCAGGCCGCCGATCACGACCGTAGCAAGCGGCCGCTGAACTTCGGCGCCTGAACTCGTTGAAAGCGCCATGGGCAGGAAACCCAGGCTCGCGACAGTCGCGGTCATCAGCACCGGACGAAGCCGCGTCATTGCTGCTTGCATGGCCGCTTCCACAGGATCAAGGCCGGCTGCGCGCTTCTCTTCGATGTAACTCACCATCACCACACCGTTCAACACCGCGATACCGAACAATGCGATGAAGCCGACTGCAGCGGAGATACTGAACGGCAGGCCGCGCATCCAAAGCGCGAAGATTCCGCCTATCGACGCAAACGGCACGTTGAAGAAAATAAGGGCCGCAAGCCGCATGCTCTTGAACATCAGGAACAGAAGAGCGAATATCAGCGCGAGCGCTATCGGAACGACGATGGTGAGCCGCGACATGGCCTCCTGAAGATTCTGGAAACTTCCGGCCCACGAGACGGAGTATCCCGGCGGCAAATGCGCCTGAGACGATACTGCCTCTTGGGCAGCCGCCACAAAGCCGGCAAGATCGCGGCCGCGCACATTGGCCTGGACCGTGATGACGCGCTGGCCCTGTTCGCGCGCAATCGCCGAGGGACCTGGCTCCATGCGTATGTCGGCGATTTCGCTGAGTGGCACGGCGCGGCCGGCGCCGTCGCTCACGCGGAGATCGCCGATCCTCGCGACACTGTCCCGGTCGTGTGGCTGGAGGTGAACCCGGATATCGAACCGGCCGTCTCCATCGACTATCGTGCCCACGGTGCGGCCGCCCAACGATTGCACGAGGTCGAGCACCTGACTGGCATTCAGTCCATAACGCGCTACGGCTTCGCGGTTGACGATGACGCGCAAATACGGCTGTCCGATCGTCTGTTCTGCTTCCACGTCGGCGGCGCCCGGCACCCGCGCGAGAATGGCGGCAACGCGCTCGGCGGTATCGTGCAGCACGTTGAGGTCGTTGCCGTGAATCCGCACGGCAAGATCTGCCTGTACGCCTTGCAGCATGTCGTCCATGCGCATCTCGATAGGCTGCGCCCAACTCAGTTGCAGGCCCGGAACGTCGCGGTTCAGAGCTGCGGAATAGGCGCTGATCAGCCCCTCCTGGGATTGCGCGGTCCGCCACTGCGCGGCAGGCTTTAGCATGATGAAGGTATCGCTCTGCTCGACGCCCATCGGGTCGGTAGGAATCTCCGAGGTTCCGCCCAGCGTGACGGCGGACTGGACCTCTGGAAAGCGCATCAGTGTGCGCTCGATCATCGTCTGCGTCTGGATTGCCGACGCTAAGGAGATGCCGGGCAGTTTGGTCGTGGTGACAGTCAGGGCGCCTTCGTCCAGGCGTGGGAGGAACTCCGCGCCAAGACGCGAGCCGGCGACGCAGGCGCTCAATAGCAGAAGCACGGCCAGCCCCATGGTAATGGCGGGATAGCGTGCGGTTCGCGTCAGTGCCGGCCGGTAGGCCCGGCGGGCCCACTGAATAACGCCGCTGTCATGTTCCGACACCCGATGCCGCAGCAGAAAGCTCGCGAGCACCGGCATGAGCGTAAGGGTCAGCGCGAGGGATGCAACGAGCGCGAAGATCACGGTCATTGCCATTGGCTTGAACATCTTACCCTCAACCCCTTGTAAGCTGAGGATGGGCAGGTACACGGCAGTGATGATCACGACGGCGTAGGTGACCGGCCGCGCCACCTCTTGCGCCGCCTCGCGAACCACTTGCTCGACCGGACGATCCGGCATTTCCGCACGCCTGCGCACCACGTTTTCGATCAGGACGACCGCACCGTCGACCAGCAGCCCGAAGTCGATCGCGCCCAGGCTCATCAGGTTGCCGGACATACCGGCGTAGTACATCGCCGTTATCGCGGCCAGCATGGAGAGCGGGATCGCGAGCGCCACGATCAGCCCGGCGCGAATATTACCGAGGAGCAAGAACAGCACGACCATGACGAGAATCGCGCCCTCGCCCAGATTGTGGGCAATGGTATGCAGCACGCGGTCCATGAGATCCGCGCGGTTGTAGTAGGGAGCGATCTCGACGCCAGGTGGGAGGGACCGCTGGATTTGCTTGATCGACGACTCGACATTCTGCGCGACCACCCGCGTGTTCTGGCCCAGCGTCATCAACACCACGCCGACGACAGCTTCGCCTTTGCCGTCACGCGTCACGCCGCCGAGGCGCGGCATTGGCGCTTCTACAATCTTCGCGATGTCGCGTACGTACAGAGGCGCTCCGCTACTGCGCGTGCGCAACACGATGCTGCCGATGTCCGCGCGGGTTTGCAGCAACCCCTCGCCGCGGATGATCGCCTCGCCGCCGTTGTGTTCGATCGTGGCGCCCCCGGTTGCGCCATTGTTCATCTGCACGGCGTTGAACACGTCGCTGATGGAGAGACCGTAGCGCGTCAGCGCATCGTCCGAGACTTGCACTTCGTAAGTCTTCAGTTCGCCGCCATTGACGTTGACATCCACCACGCCAGGCACCTGGCGCAGACGTGGAGCGACCTGCCAATCCAGAATGGTGCGCAAGTCCATCAGCGACTGTCCCTTGCCTCGCACCTGGAACTGGTAGATCTCGCTCAGGCCATCGGAGAGAGGACCTAACTGCGGCGGACTGGTGCCCGGCGGCAACTGCACATCGCGCAGGCGTTCGGTCACGAGGTTGCGATCGAGGTACATGTCCCCGCCATCCGCGAAGCGCACGTAAAGCACAGACACGCCGTATCGCGAGATGGAGCGCAGGCCTTGCATGCCCGGCAGACCCTGCAATGCAAGTTCGATCGGCGCGGTGATGTCGCGCTCGACATCGAGTGGCGCGAGCCCCGCAGCTTGTGTGGTAACGAGCACCTGAAGCGGGGAGATGTCGGGGTCGGCATCGAAGGGCAAACGGTTCGCGCTCATGAAACCGATACCAACGAGCAGCAGGACCAGCATCAGCACCACGGCGCGGTTCCGCAGCGCCGAGTCAACTATTTTCGTAATCATGGAGTGGTCTCTCAGCCTTCGTCCGGAATGGCGTTCTGAAGAAAATCGGCTTTTAGCCAATAGCTTCCGCCGGTCACGATCCGAGTGCCGGCCGCCAAGCCATCGACAACTTCGGTAAAACCGTCGCTGCTCATGCCCGTGCGAACGAACTGCTTCGTGAAATGGCCAGCACCGGATGGAACGAAGACCGCGGTTTTACCGTCCACATCCTGCAGGGCTTCATCGGGTACCAGCACGGCGTTGCGGCCAAGCGGCGAGGCAATGTTTGTCGTCGCGAACATGTTGGCGCGCAGCGCACCATCGGTGTTCGGCACGTCGGCTCGTACGGTAACGGTGCCGGTGTTGGGGTCGACCTGATCGGCAATGTAGGCGACATGCCCCGCAAACTGCTTGCCGGGATATGCATCCACGGTGACGGTGACCGCATCGCCCTCCTTTATTTCGCCTAGTTCGCGCTCGGGGACGTTGGCTTGCACCCAAACCGTCGAGAGGTCCGCGACCGTGAAGATCTGCAGGGACGTGTCCACGATATCCCCGGGTGCGGCGCCCACCGTATTGATGACACCATCAAAGGGGGCAACGACTGCGCCCAGCGAATCGCGAGGACTGAGTTGAGTAACGGCGCTGCTTTCGCCGCTCCTCTCGATCGATCCGGTCGGCTGGAGCCTTTGCCTCATCCCCTGCCATTTTTGCAGCTCCGCCTGGCGCGAGCGTAACGTGGCCTGCGCGCTCGCCACCGCTGCGCGGCGACGTTCGAGTTCGCTCTGGGCCATTGCCCCAATGCCGAGCAGTTCGGTGCCGCGTGACAACGCTATCTCGGCTGTGGTGGCCGCAGCCGCCGCATCGGCGACCGCGGCCTGCGCACCGGCCTCCTGGCTGCGCACGTCGCTGAGATCGAAGTCGTCCAGGATAGCGAGCCGTTGACCCGCCTGCACGTGCTGTCCGACGACCACGTCGATTGTTTCGATACGTCCACGTGAAGGAGAACTGACTTGAACCAGACGCTTCGCGTTGAAGCCGACCACGCCCGTGACCTGCGTCGTGCGCACCAGAGGCCGGAGCTCGGCTGTGGCAAAGTGCAATTTCATATTGCCCAGCGCCTCGCGCGAAACGTCCACTGCATTTGGCACCGCTGGCGCTGCCTCGGTGGCAGCGGCCGGTGCCGGATTCGGCGCTGGCGAGGACTGCGCATGATGAACGGCGAGACTGCCCAGAATAGCAAAGCCTGCCGCGCCGATCGATATATAGAACCGCTTGCGGATCAGCATGATGCAGCTCCGAATGGTATCCGCCGCGGCATGGTGGGACTCACTGCCTCGCCCACCACGGTTGGACTAACGAACATGCACATGGCTGCCGCCTGAATGTTTTGCATTTTCTGTGATCCATCGATTAACGATGCTGAAGGTCTGAACGAAAGTCGTTGCGGTCGACCTTTGAATGCTTCGATTGTTGGATCGCACCCCTGAACGTGGCGTGGCGACAAAATGACATTCCGGTCATCAGCCAAGCCGGTTCTTGCACCTGCGCATAAAGCCGCCTTCAGCTCCGCCCACTCGGAAAAAAGTTCCTAAAAAGACGATGCGATGCGCAACTGATACGATCCGACTCTGTAGCCTATCGGCTGGCCCATGACGGAAACGTGCCGGCCGGACGACTGTTTTGTCGCGCGCGATTACATGACAAAAATGTAATTTTGTCGCCATTTTTTGCGCCCTTTTGCCAAGCTAAACTGCGGTCGCTTACGGGTTGATCCCACCGGCTTCCCATCATCAAATTAAACGTCTAATGCGGATACTGATTATCGAGGACGAGCCGAAGATGTCGTCCTATCTTCGAAAAGGGCTGATGGAAGCAAGCTTCACTGTCGATACTGCCGCTGACGGGAAAGACGGCCTCTTCCTCGCACTGCATGAAGAGTTCGATCTGATCGTGCTCGACGTGATGCTTCCGGAACTGAGCGGGCTTGAGGTGCTCAAGCGCTTGCGGATGGAGAAGAACACGCCGGTGCTATTGCTCACCGCACGAGACACGGTTGAAGATAAAGTCGCCGGCTTTGAATTGGGCACAGACGATTACCTGTCCAAGCCTTTTGCTTACGTCGAATTTCTCGCGCGGATTCGCTCGCTCATTCGCCGGGCGCCGCGTGCAACGCGCGATGTCCTGACCGTAGGGGATCTCGAAGTCGATCTGGTTAGGCGAAGAAGCCGGCGCGCAAACGCTCGCATCGATCTCACCGCGCAGGAGTTCGCTCTGTTGCAACTCCTTGCCGAGCGGCAGGGCGAGGTACTGACACGAACGTTCGTGACTTCACAGATCTGGGATATGAACTTCGACAGCGACACGAATGTAGTCGATGTGGCCGTCAAGCGGCTGCGCGCGAAAATCGACAACAACTTCGAGAAGAAATTGCTGCATACCGTCCGAGGCATGGGTTATGTCCTCGAGGACCGCTCGTGACTGCCGTGGCCAGGCCCTATTCGCTGCTCAAGCGTCTGACAGTCGCGTTTTCGATTGTCGCCCTGCTGGCGTTCGCGCTGGTGGGCGGATTCTTGTACAACGCTCTGGCGCTCGAACTTCAACGGCGCGACGACATGGAGATTACTGAAAAACTGGATCAGTTCCTGCAGCAGGCTCGCGACTTCGGTTCAACGCAAGCGTTGGTTCAACACAGCGTCGTGTTCCACGAAGTTCTGCAGTCGCATCCTGACGTATTTCTCGCCCTCTCCGACAGGCGCGGCGATATGCTGGTGCAGCATTCCATCACGCCTGCTCGCGAGTTGAACTCTATCGGGCCGGGGCGTCACTATCAACACGCGGCGTATTCATGTAATCCCCCCTCCATCGGATCCTCTCGCTGCATCTACGCAGACGAAACCTTGCCGTCGGGGGAAGCCATTCGCATCTTGCTGGCGCATGTAGCAACCGAGCGGCACTCGCTGCTCAAGAGCTACCAGGAAGACGTCTGGCTCGCGATAGCAGCCGGTGCGATCCTGATGGGCGCGCTGGGTTATGCCATAGCGAGTCAGGGCCTTGCGCCCGTCAAGACCATTGGCCGCCAGACGTCCAGCATCGAAGCGCACCGCCTGAACGAGCGGCTCGATATAGCCGCCGGTCCGGTCGAACTGCAGGAGATTGCCACATCGGTCAACCGCATGCTTGATCGTCTGGAGCGGGCGTTTATGCGGCTTTCCCAGTTTTCGTCCGATCTCGCGCACGATATGCGAACGCCGCTGGCGAACGTGATCAGTTCGTCGCAGGTTACGCTATCGCGCACGCGGACGACCGAAGACTACGAAATTCTCATCGAGTCCAATATTGAAGAGTGCGAACGCCTTCAGCGCATGATCGAGAACATGTTGTTTCTCGCGCGGACCGACAATTCGAAGCAGCACCTGAAGCTTAGCGAAGTTGACAGCCAATTTGAACTCGCCAGACTGACCTCGTATTTTCAAGGCATAGCCGAGGGAGCGGGCGTCCACTTCGTCATCAATGGGAACACCAGGATCTTGGCAGACCCGCTGATGTTTCGGCGCGCAGTCAGCAACTTGCTGTCGAATGCGCTCGACCATGCCGCCGTGGGCTCCGACGTCGAACTGCGCACGTACCAGTCGGAAGGATACGTAGTCGTCGAGGTCACCAACAAGGGCCAGCCTATACCACCTGAGCACGTCGAGAAGATCTTCGATCGGTTTTATCGAGTCAATGCATCGAGACAGGGGTCAGCAAAAAACACAGGCCTGGGCCTCGCGATTGTGAAATCCATCATGGAATCGCATCGGGGCAAAGTCGACGTCATGAGCCGACGCGACAACACGACCTTTGCGTTATATTTTCCAAGCCTCGCCTGAATCGTGATACGCGCTTCGACGGACAGCACTTCCAAATCGACGACTATCTGCTGCGGCCCGGCAATGCGGCCGCCCGCATCTTGTCGCACAAACCCCGGGGAGCGCACCGGGACAAGCGAGTGGCGAAAGAGCGCCTTGATCTCCGCCGGCCTTTCCAGCATTTATCACAGCGGCTTCTGCGCAATATCAGTTGGGTGGTTGTGGTGCCAATCATCCCATCGCCCGCATTGCCGCAACCTATCTATGCAATCCTTCGTCATCCTTTAGGATCGCGACCCTGATTTCAATGGTTCTGTCGCAATAAGAATGGTGCGCACAGAAATATCGATATAATAAGGAATGCTTATTTGGCTAACGAGTAAAACTGCTCGGCGGGAGGTCGACCGCTGCTGTTTTGCATCTGCCCTTTCACAATCATGTGCATATCTATGAACGCCTCCCGTTTGCGAAGCAATTTCGCCTGCTTTGACGTACAGGATCGGCTGCGGCAGTATATACGGCCTTACTGCAGCCAATACGGACGCAGTGGGCCCCTATGAAATTCGCTGACTCGCACCTCATTGACCTCACGAGCTGGTAGCTCTTATGCACATTCAGGTTTAGCGAGTCCCGGTCCAACCTGTCTTGTCATCACATTCGATTGCCAACGCAACCTTTCGACGTACCATCCTGTGTAAAACGTTAAGCCTCTACGCAGCGCTACACCGTTCAGGCTGGCTTCGCGCTCACGTAGTTACCGGTTGCCGGATCGCAGAGCATCTCCGGCGTACGCTCCCAAGTGTTAGTTTGAGGATTCCAACTGTGATAGGCACCGCCGTTCCAGCGTGTGATGGTCTCCATGGTCAATCACCTGGTCGAAGCCGGTCGAATTCGGAAGCGTCGCTAGGTAGGCAACGACGTCCGCCTTCGCGGGGTTCTTTCCGAGCACGAAGACGGTACGGCGAAATTTTCCTTCGCCCGCCGTCACCTCTACCGATAGTTTTCCATCAAGGCTCTTCCCGCCCAAATCAGCCTGCCAGGACTTGTCGTTACTCGAAAAGCTTCCTGCTTCAGAGAACGTCTTTAAATTTCTCCCACGCTTTGTGCTTTCACGCAAGCCGCTTACATGTGCTTCCCACACGATGGTCCATTTCCACAGGTAGGGGGTGGTACGTCAGTTTCGATTTCGAACACGATTGAAGGGAATTTTGTGGTCTCGTCAATGTAGAACTTGTCTCCAGTGGCAGGCCGAACCCACTCGCCGATATCGTTTTGAACGACGACTTTGGCCGAACTCGCGAAAGCGCTTTATCTGGCCTGGTATCTTCAGCAGGCGGGGTTCGAAGCCGCTGATCGCGAACTCTATCTTGAGGCAGAACGCATTCTGGACAATGCAGCCAGAAACGCAAGCAAGGACATTTGGTTTATTGAGCCAGCAGAATGTGGCCCTGTCGCCCGAATTCTCGATCTGCACGAGCGGCAGCTCTCATCCGCCCCGGTCCATGCGGTCAGCGAAGCTCAAGCACGATTGTTACGTTTCGGGATAACCAGCAGGCGCTCGCCATGGTGAGCCGACGATGGACATTTCTGTCGTGGTCGATCGTTCATTAGTCCCCTGACCGCGCAGTTCGGCGCCGGACTGAATTTGGCCAAACGTCGCCCCGTCGAATTGCCGTAGTCGACCCACAACGGTCAATCGACTTTAGCTAAAGCGGCCATTCGCGAGCGCGCCTAATCGGCTGCGTGTTATAGGGAGATGCAGCACCGAGACGGAAATAGGCCACGGACCCGGTTAACTGGCGCCCCTGCTCTTCCAGCAAATGAGAGGCCGCCGCCTCTTCTACCAACGCAGCGTTTTGCCGCGTGTTCTGTGCCAGCTATTGTCCTGCCAAGGCGTTGCGCGTGTGGGCAGATATTCCAGGCCGCGCACCAGAGCAATTCAAGGTGCGTCGCAATACTGCCGTAAACAACAGAAGATCGGTGGAGAACCCATTTTCCACGCATATGGCTTGTCTTCGATACACCCTAGTTCTTACCTGGTTACCCCATGGTCCTTTTAAAGCGATTAAAGCACCTTTTGGCGCTTTTCGCGCCAACGTCGCCCGGTGGTAGGCTTGCCACCGCCGGGCTTGTGGCGGCGCTCGCGTTAATGCCGGCATTGGTGTTCTGGGGTGCTCTGGAAAATTATCACGCAGGAGTTGCGTCTAAAAAGGCCGACGACGCGAGCGATGCCTACCAGCAAGCGAGATACAGCGTGGGCGCTGAAGAGTCGCTTGAACGTAAATACCGTCTCGAGCCTGGACAAGAGATTCGGGACAGGCACGCGCAGGCGGCCACCGAACTGGTTTCGTGGCTCAGGAAAGCACGCTCTCTTGAGCAGGCTGAAAACATCGTTGCGATCGACGATGTCCTTGCTAAACACACCACGTACCTGTTGGCCATTGCCCGAATGTTTTCGGCGATTGATGCGAACGACACGGCCCGTGCGAATGCGATAGACGCAGCCGAGGTCGATCCATCATTTGATGCCATTGAACACGCGGTTTCCGCAAGCGCAACCCGACAGAGGCTGGAGGCGATTCGCCAGTTGAACCAGCTTGCCGAGACCCAGCAACTGGTCCTGATCGCAACGCCGCTCATTTTCGCGATCGGACTGGTGCTCGCCGCTTTCTTCGTGAACGTGCTTCGGCGCTTACGCGCGGAAACCGTGATTGCCGGAGTCTCCGCAACCCGGCGCAGCGAACAGCGGTTCAAGTCACTGGTGCGCCATGCCGCAGATGTGATTTTGATTTGCGATGCATCCGGCAGCATTATCTATCGAGCGCCCACGGCGGAGACCGCGTGGTCCTTCAACCGTGAGCATTCCCCCGACGAACTGCTTTCGCGCTGGATTCACCCCGATGACCAAGCAGCCCTCCATGAGATATGGCAGCAGGTAGGAGCCGTACCAGGCGCATCAAATACGCTGGAATTGCGCAGCCGAGACAGCCAGGATGTGTGGCGAAACGGCGAGTTTACCTTGACGAATTTGTCGCAGGAATTCGAGGTGGGCGGTATCGTCGTGAACGTGCACGATGTGACTGAGCGCAAACTCTTCGAACAACAGCTCATGACGCAGGCCTTTTATGACTCGCTCACGTCGCTACCCAACCGGGCGCTCTTGCTGGATCGCATCGAGCAGGCGCTAGTTCGCGTCGGTAGACGCAACGGCACCGTCGGTCTGGTGTTCTTTGACATCGATAATTTCAAGAGGGTCAACGACGGCCTTGGCCATCAGTCGGGCGATGCGCTGCTCGTCGCTGTAGCAAAACGTCTGGCGACATGCGTTCGACCCTCGGACACCGTCGCCCGCCTCGGAGGCGATGAGTTTGTCATTCTGTTGGAGCAGCTAACGAGCGAGCCTGTGGCTGAGGTGACTCTGGTCGCACAAAAAATCATCAAGGAGTTCTGCAAGCCCTTCCTGCTAGACGGTAAAGATTACGTCGTTTCTGGCAGTCTCGGTATAGCGCTTGCAGACACCGCTACGAAAGCAACCGATAGCGCCTCTCTTTTACGCAATGCCGACGTCGCGATGTACCGCGCGAAATCAGATGGCAAGGGCCGCTATGCTATTTTTGATGCGGACATGCACACAGACATCGTCTCGCGCTTTGAGCTTGAGGTCGACCTGCGCGGCGCCTTGGAACGACAAGAGCTGCGGGTGCACTATCAACCTATCGTGCAACTGGAATCCGAGGCGTGCATCGAAGTCGAAGCACTTGTGCGCTGGCAACATCCGACCCGCGGCCTGATCGCCCCACTTGAGTTCATTCCGATCGCAGAAGAAACCGGGCTCATCATTCCGCTGGGCCTTTGGGTTCTCGAAGAGGCCTGTCGTCACGCCGCTGCATGGCAGTTACTGTATCCCTCGAAGCCTCCGCTGCAGGTTAGCGTCAACCTCTCGCCTCGGCAGTTTGAACACGCCGACCTGCTCACCGATGTGCAGCGCGCCCTTGAGCAAGCGGGCCTTTCACCGACGAGCTTGCGGCTCGAAGTCACCGAGGGCGTCATTATGCGCGACACCGAATCGAGTATCCGTACGCTGCAGAAGCTCAAAAATCTCGGCATCCGGCTGGCGATCGATGACTTCGGTACCGGCTATTCATCACTTAGCTATCTCAAGATGCTGCCGCTTGACGTGCTGAAAATTGACCGGTCATTTGTGCGTGGTATTGGACAGAACGCTGAAGACGACGCGATCGTCCAGGCGATTATCTCACTCGCAAAATCGCTCGGGCTTGCCGTGACGGCCGAAGGCATCGAATCCACACAGCAGGCCGAACTTCTGCGGAAATGGTCCTGCGAAAAAGGCCAGGGATTTCTGTTTGCACGCCCGCTAGAAGCTACGAAAATTTCCGCCCTGCTTGGCGCCCCCAAAGACGCTCTTGTGGGTCGCTCAATCTCGTAAAGCCGCGGCACGGATAGTGTTCACGTGGCTGTCAGTTTGGCGCTTTTCTGATTTCGCAAACTGGGGAGGACCGTGACAACCGACGACACCGGGCGGTCGCATTCGCGCTTATCTGCCTTCGCATGTAACCGCATCGATGCGAGCACTGAACGGTGCAGGCGCTTGATTCATGTTACCCCCTCGAAAATCGAATCGCTGTTCCTCTTGGTCACAATTGGGAAAAGGGATCGAACGTCTCATCATGGCCCGCACTGAGCCCGACGTTGACCGGCGCTGCTCGACCCTCTCCGGCCGTTGGAGCCAGCGCGACCTGAACGGCGGCTTCCGAGGTCCAGCGGTCATTCGTGCACGCGTGCTGCCCGTCAAGTCATCGGCCGCCGGTCGGGTAACCACGAATTTTATCGCTAGCGAGTGGCGGCTTACGCGACGACCATATGATTTGCTCGCTTTCGACCCATCTCCGACACTCGAGAATCGAAAACTGGATACCGTAGTGCCGCCCCTTTGAGCGACCGCTTACAGGTGTCGGCACTGTCGTTGGCCCAACGCAGTCTGATCTATGACGCGCGCCAAAGCGCGTGACGGAACCCATTGGCCTCCCTGTGCAATGAATCGGGAGGTTGCGTCGACGACCGTCTGGTTGCTGTCATCATCGAACACGGCAAAGACAGGTGCGACGGCCGACTCCACGAGGGCAAATTGCTGCTTTTCGAATCTACTCGGGTCGATGCGGCCTTCGTCATCGAAAGTGAGAATGGAAAACGTGTTCCGAACGACGCGCACCGGGTTTCTGGCCACAAGCTCGACCACGACGCTGGCCATTCGCGCTCGTTGCCCCGCAAAAACGGGCAGACAGTGGCTTGCCGGATCTCGCAGCATCCGGTCGAACTTAGTACTTGACAGCCGCCAGAGGGTATCGTCTCGAGCGATCAGAAACGTTCGGCAAGAAAAACCCATGGTTCTGCCCCTTGCATTAACGGTGATGCTCACCACGCTCGGCAAGATCCCACAACGTGCCTTCCCAGCAGGAGATTCGCCCCTGTACCTTACACCGCGGGCATGACCAGGCTTCGTGTCGTCTCGGTCGATGTCCGGCTCCGCTAGACCTTTCCTCCACGTGAAGCACGTTGCAGTCATCGCGCTCGTGGAGTCGAAGTCATTCGCGGAGGCGATCACGGTTGCGTGGAACCACGCCACGGGCTTGGCCGCGCCCCGCTGAGCGCCACACGCGACCTTCTCGTCCAGAAAGTGTCCTGCGTTAATGAATGCATGACTAAGGTCGGAATGAGGCGAGTAAGGAACGCCTTGACGCGAGGATGGAAGCGCTTGCCTCTTGACGTCTCACTGGATGATCTCGCCGCTCCACCGATCACGGTTGGCCCAGAACGAACACTGCGTGCATTTTTCGCCTTCCGGGTAGTCAATGCCTTCCTCATGCGGGCAGCCGATGATGCGGTCGACGGCCACCACCGATTTGGCACCATGATGATCGATGAATCGAACGATTGCTTCGGTGACTTCTGGATCGATTCTCGCATCGGTTGTTTCGCAGAACCACCGCTCAACAGGGTCCGCGTCAGCACCTTCGTGCGCGACGATGCAAACAGAGACCTTCGTCGCTCTCGTGTCGTCTGGCCCGTAGAAGGCAACCGTTGCCACCGGATAGCCACAGAAGCCTTTGCCACGTTTTTTCGCAAACTTGCCTTGGTACCACTGAGCCTTGAATGTCATGACCCCTCCCTCGCATTCCTTGCCGGGTGACGTAAGCGGCGTCACCGAAGTACACAAAGCGTCCCACTTTTCTACGCCTTCACCGTCCGCCCGACAAGCGGGTTCGGGAAGTAATGGCTGCGTGGGCCGAGCAAGGGGCGTTTGAAGCATAGGCGCGAGCGACCACGATGGAGTGACTCACACCGGTCGGTGATCGGCGGTAGTCCGCCATGAAGGGACGTCCAAAGGAGCAGCGTTGAACGTCCGTAGGTCGGTCCAACGAGACACTCTGCCATTTAGTCGTTTGCAACAAACGCGCCGACTGATTTTCGCCACGCGGGCGGGAGCCGCCATCGGCATCCCATCTCGTATGACTCAGGTTTTGGTACCCTTTCATGGTGGGTCGTGTTTCTTTTGGCAGAATTCGGAGATTCGCGGGGACGGCCTTGAAGGTTGGCCAGCCGGCGGTAGAGCCGGGGCGAACTTCCGTGAGTTAATACGCAGCAATCAGGTTGTCCTACAGCAGATGAAAAGACAGTTCACAAGACATGCCCAACACAGCGGCCGCGCATACCACGGCAGCTTGGCTCACCCCACAATTCGATCGGATCAGGCGCAAACAGAGCTTCGCCCAGTTCGCACCGGGCCGGTGGGTCTGCTGGTTGATTGCGAAGCCGGGTTCCGTGAAAACAGGCGGCTGCAGCGCTTGCTGCGACCGCGCGACGGGGACGGGCATTCTTGACTGCTCCCGACATGTTCTCGCCACACCTGACGCCTGGTGGTCACCTGCTCGCGGTGCCGGAGGATGCCGCGCCACTATCGGCGGATGAAGTACAACTGGGGCTAGGCAGTTCTTTTACGCTTGGCGCGGGGCATGGCCTGCTGCATCTGGGAACGGCGGAAATCGGCCGCATTCTCCCGCCCGCATGGGCCTGGTGGCGTGATTTTGCCGCACGCTACGTCACCGCCTTGTGCACGACCCCCGAAGGCGGCGAGATCGCGGTCGTCACGCCTGCTGCCGAGGATTTCGATGCCCTGATTGCCGATGCGCCGCCGATGACGGGCGGGGAATATCTGACGCCGGATGTGCTGGCCACGCTGTGGGGCGACATTGATGCCGCCTTGCACCAGGAACTGGCTACCGCAAAAGTCTCGCTGCAGGATTTCCTTAAGTTGCGCCACCCGGCCTGGAATCTTGTCGGCCGCGTGCATTTCAACCTCGCTGAGAACCGCAAGGATCCGGAGTCACCGTTCGCCTTCCTTGCGACTTACACCTCGCGCCTGTCGGCCCATGGCAAGGCGCAGCATCAGCCGCTGTCGCAAGCCCTGGCGGAATTTTCGGGGGCCAGGAGCAAGGCGCAGCTCTTGTCGCTGCTGCTGCCAGTGCAGCGCGCCGCGCAAGACTGCGATTGGCTTCGTGAAATGGTGGATACGGGTGAGATATACCATCCGCTGCGCTGGACGCCGCTTGACGCCTACCGCTTTCTCAAAGACCTGCCCAAACTCGAAACCGCCGGCATTGTCGTTCGCACGCCAAGCGTCTGGCAGGCGGGCCGTCCTGCTCGTCCCGTTGTGAAAGCCAGCGTCGGCGCACGACCGCCTTCGCTCTTGGGCAAGGAGGCGTTGCTCGATTTCAGCATGGAGGTGTCCCTCGACGGCGAGCATCTCAGCGCCTCCGAGGTCAGGGATCTGCTCAAAGGCGCCGACGGCTTGCAACTCATCCGTGGTCGCTGGGTCGAGGTGGACCAAAAAAGGCTCGGTCGCCTCCTGAAGCGATTCGAGGCTATGGAAAAGGCGGCGAAAGCCGGTCTGCCCTTTAACGAGGCCCTACGTCTTCTGGCGGGTGCTTCACTCGACGATAGCGGCGACCCCGCTGACCGCGACTGGTCGCAGCTTGTTGCTGGGCCTTGGCTGGCCGACATCCTGCAGGAGTTGCGTCAGCCGGAGGGGTTGGCGCAGATCAGCCCGGGCGCGGAACTCAAGGCGAGCCTGCGGCCCTACCAGCAGGCAGGCGTGCGGTGGTTGTATCTGCTCACCCGGCTCGGCCTGGGCGCTTGCCTGGCGGACGATATGGGCCTGGGCAAGACCATGCAGGTACTCTCCCTGCTGTTGGTGCTGAAGCGCGAAAGCACCGAGGCGCAACCTAGCCTGCTGGTTGCCCCAGCATCGCTTCTGGCCAACTGGGCGGCAGAGGCCGAGCGCTTCGCCCCCGGCTTGCGCTTGCTGATCGCCCATCCGTCGGCCATGCCGGCGGCCGATCTGCGTGCGCTGGACGCCGCGCGGCTTGCAGACATCGATCTCGTCATCACCAGCTTTGGCACGCTTGTTCGCCAGCCGGTACTGGGGACCATCCAATGGCGCGTTGCCGTCGTTGATGAAGCGCAGGCGATCAAGAATCCGAGCGCCAAGCAAACGCGACAGGTCAAGCAGCTCCATGCACAATCGCGCATCGCGCTAACCGGAACCCCCGTGGAAAACCGCCTGTCCGACCTGTGGTCCATTTTCGATTTTACCCACCCCGGTTTGCTGGGCTCGGACAAAGTTTTCGCCAACTTTACCAAGCGGCTAGCGAAGGCCGAGAACTTCGGCCCGTTGCGTACGCTCGTACGGCCCTACATCCTGCGTCGCCTGAAGACCGACAAGCGGGTCATCAATGACCTTCCGGACAAGACCGAACTCAAGGCCTGGTGTCACCTGAGCCCGAGCCAGGCGGCGCTTTACCAGCGGGCGGTGAAGGAGCTGGCCACCGCGCTCGAGGACGCCGAAGGCATTGGCCGCAAGGGTGTGGTGCTGAGCTTTCTGATGCGCTTCAAACAGATATGCAACCATCCCTCGCAATGGCTGGGCGACGTGGCGTGGAAGGCCGAAGACAGCGGCAAGTTCGCCCGCCTGCGCCAACTCGCCGAAGTCATCGCCGCCAAGCAGGAAAAGGTTCTGGTCTTCACCCAGTTCCGCGAGACCACTGAGCCGCTGGCGGCATTTCTGGGTTCAGTCTTTGGTCGCGAAGGCCTGGTGCTCCACGGGGGCACCCCCGTGGTCAAGCGCCGCGAACTGGTCAAGCGATTCCAGGAAGATGAGTTGATACCCTTCTTCGTGCTCTCGCTAAAGGCGGGCGGGACGGGATTGAATCTCACCGCCGCGTCCCATGTGATCCACTACGACCGCTGGTGGAATCCGGCCGTGGAAAATCAGGCGACCGACCGTGCGTTTCGTATCGGTCAGCAGAGGAACGTCCTAGTGCATAAGTTTATCTGCCGTGGCACGATTGAGGACCGAATCGACCAGTTGATCGAAGCGAAGCAGCAATTGGTGAAGGATGTGCTGGAGGGCGGTGCAGAACTCCTGCTCACCGAGATGAGCAATCGCGAATTGCTCGATCTTGTGAAGCTCGACATCCATGCCGCTCAAGAAGACTAATCGTCAAGAGGAAGCGCAATGGATTATGGGGGGTGGAAGCCGTACGTCTCGGTCGCCGAGCGCCGGAAAAAGGCCGAACTGGCCGTCGCCAAGGCAAAGAATGCTGGTGCGATGCTGTCACCAATCACATCGTATCGCGGCGCCATCGCCAAAACCTTCTGGGGCAAGGCCTGGTGTGACAATCTGGAACGCTACAGCGACTATGCCAGCCGCCTGCCGCGCGGTCGCACCTATGTTCGCAACGGTTCCGTGATCGACCTCCAGATTACGGCAGGCGAAGTCCGCGCGCAGGTAATTGGGTCGAGCCTCTACAAGGTCGCCGTGACCGTCGCGGCGTGTCCTGAAAAGCAATGGCGAGCAATCGGAGCCGATTGCTCGGGGTCGATCGATTCGATTGTGGAACTCTTGCAGGGCAAGCTCTCGACAGCCGTCATGGAACGCATCTGCAAACCTGGTATCGGTCTTTTCCCAGCGCCGAAGGAAATCACGTTCAATTGCAGTTGCCCGGACTGGGCATCAATGTGCAAGCACGTTGCTGCCGTGCTCTACGGCGTCGGCGCACGGCTCGACCAACAGCCGGAATTCCTCTTCGCCTTGCGCCGGGTCGATGCCAATGATCTCGTCCGTCAGGTCAATGCCGGCCTTCCTGAATCGAGAAAACGCCCGGCTACCGGCAAGGTGCTTGACGACGCGCTGCTGGCTGACGTGTTTGGCATCGAGATGGCCGAAGCTTACCCGCTGGCCAAGCCTGCTGCCGGACGTAACAAGCCATCGGCAGGTAAGGTGACAGCGAAGAAGGCAGCCAAGCCGGCTGTTTCGACAGCCCGGAAGCCACCCGCGAGCGCGAAGACTGCGGCGGACAACAAAGCAGTAACAAAGAAATCGCCAGTCAAGTCATCTGCTGGGCCACGTAAATCAACATCTGGAGACGTCGTTGCCGGTAAAGCAAAGGTGGCGAACTCGCCTGCAACGCCGAACGAGGCTGCAACAAGGAAGCGCGCCAGTGTTCGAGCGGTGAAGGGTAAGTCCCGCTGAACCCCGATTCCATCTCGCATGGCACGCCGGAAGCGAGTGACGTTGAGGAATGAAATTCTTTTCAGCGGGAAACCTCCGGCGTCTGGTGAGGTCTCCGGATCATCTTGAACGTTAGTGGACGTATCCGGTGCGGGATTTCACAGACAAGATTGAACCTCTTGAGCATTCGAGTTCGACCTTAACGTCGCGTTGAAGATGCCGGATGATTGACGGGATTTTCAATACTTGAACGGCCGCTTCGTGAACGTTGCGAACGGCCGGAATTGCCGACGACCCCGACTGACATCTTCTGCGCACGAAGGTCCGTTGTCTGGGCGGAACCGACGTTCAAATGTCCGCGCGAAGGCATGAGTCAACGTCCGAAGATGGCCGACCAGCGCCCCACGGCGTAGCCCGACAATCGCCTCTGGTGCGCGTTTCATGTAAAGGGCATAAACCGACCTGAACCGCTACTCGCCCTTGCCGGAAACGGACGCTGACCGTCCAATCCAGTGCGAGAACACACCAGCAAATGGCTCGACTCGATCGCGATCATCAATTCCCTGCGCGGCGGCATGCCCGGCTCCCGGCACGGTCCTGGCGCAATAAAAATCGCCCGAATCGACGGAGACGGCATAGGAGAATAGAACGCGCAATCTCGCCATGGGGGCAGCGGAGCAGGCGACTCCGGATGACCGCCGCGACGCGCACCGCCATGTTGGGCCGTGCGCGTCGCCACAGCCGGTCCCCGAAAACACCCGCGCCGGCAGGCTCCGGCCGCGCGGCTCAGAACGGTTGCGAAAACGACAGGCGGGCGCCTTGCTGGAAACTGTTGACGCCGAACACAACGGTGTAGTCGAGTCCGAACGTCATCGAACGCATCTGAAACTTCGAGCCGACGCCGAGCTGGGTCCGGTTCTCGCCGAATGGCGTCGACGTCACGAAATAAGCCGGACCGGCTCCGGCCAGATCGGCGTAAGCCAGACCCGCTGTACTCTGTCCGTTGAAGTCGTGTTGAAATTCGATCCGTGCGTAAGGGAGCAGGATGCCCCACTTCGTCGGTTGCACGTATTCTGCGCGCAGCCCGAGCGTGCCCGAGACCGTCGTCACCGTTTGTCCGAAATAGGTCAGCGAGTCGGTGCCTGCACCGCTTTCACTAAACTTGTCCAGCGTCGCCTCCGAGTACGACATCCGGGCGTAGGGCGAAATGAGCCACGTGTCGGTGCGGCGTTCGTATCCCGCCGAGAGTGACGCGAACGTCTGTCTCCCGTTGCGCTGGCCGACTGCAAATGAACTCGCACCGTCGTCCCAGCGCCGCGAATCGAAATTGAGGGTGCCGAAACCGGCGACGCCGTCGACGAAGAGTGTCGGCTGCGGCCAGTAACTGCCCTATACCGCGAAGCTGTAGCTGTCACCGGTGCTCTTTGTGCCGTCGCTGCCGATATCGGTCGAGCCATGACCATAACCGACGCCCGCGCCGATCGAGAACTGATCCGAGACGCGATAATCTGCGCCTGCCGTGACGCCCGGCGTCGTGAAGCGGAATCCTGAGCGTTGCGTACTCGCATTGTCGAACCCCAGGTCGACTACCCCTGCACTCCAGAAGGCGACGTCAGATAAACTGCCGCCGGCCGCTGAGGGCTTGCCAGGTGTAGCGTCGCCTTGGCGGAAGTCGCCGGGCGTGGACGTGGCTGCGCTCAGCGTCTGGTTCGCTCGCAAACACGCATCGCGCAGCGTCGGTGCCGACGCGTCGTCGCATGCAGGGGGTGCATCGGGCGCCTGGGCTGGCAGCGACAGGGAGATGCCGTTGGCAGAAGGAGCATGTCCTGTGCCGTGCAGACTTTCGAGTCGCTGGCTGTAGTTCGAAATCTGAGCGTTGGCGAAGCGGCGCGCGGCTTCGACCTGCGCGTCGATCAGGCCGACGACGTCCGGGTTGGTCGATGGATCCGGACGTGCCGCGACCACGACGCTGATGATCCCGGGGGCCGATGTCGCAATCGCGTTGCTCAGCGTGTAGGTGATCACAGCCGTGCCCGCAAAGGCGGCCGCTGGAACAAACTTGACGTCGAACTGACCGGACTGCACCGCTGCGGCGGCTTTCATGGACATAGATGAGGCCGTCCCGTTCACGATCGTCGCGGTGCCGGCCGAGGGCGGTGTCACCGAGACGACCGACGCTCCCGCAAATGGACCTCCCGTTGCACCATTGGTGATGTCGATCAACGCGGTCTGGGTGGCCGCCGTGCCCACCTGCCGCGCAGCCGCCGCAACCGGCACGGCATTCACTGTTACGGTGACCGCAACGGGTGCGGAGACGCCCGCACTGTTCGCGATGGTATAAGTGAAGCCGATATTGCCGGACGAGCTCGCCGCCGGCGTGTAGACGACAATGTCCTGCCCGTTGACGACTGCCGTGCCTGTCTTGGGTTGCGTAGCAATGGCGACCGCGGTAAAGGGCGCACCGCTCGCATTGGTGGTCGCATGAATCGTCACCGGCGCGTTGGATTGCGTCGTCACCGCGACCGCGGGTGCCACCGGGACCGTTTGACCAATCGCGAGCACGTAGCTTTTCGTACCGGCAAACGGTCCTGTTCCGCTGCTGCTGTCCTTTGCCTGAACCGTGAACGTCGAGCTGCCGGACGTAGTGGGCGTTCCTGAGATGAGCCCGGCAGACGACAGCGAGAGGCCAGCGGGTAGCGCACCGCTCACAAGCTGCTAGTGCAATCAACTCCCGCTCCGGCATTTCAGCGTAGGTCCCCACACCAGGTTTCGTCTGATTTCAGGCTGTCAACTACTGAGTTAATGCGCAAGCTCAGTATCGCGAAGCACCATTCCATGGCGCTGCCGGGCGATATCGCGAGACGATTCGATTTCCTGTCGCGTGCGGATCGAGTCCCATCCCAACACACGCGCCGCGATCGCCGCAGTTTCAGCCAGCACGGCACCGGTCAATTGGCCAGAGAGCGCAATCGTCGTTCGGCGGAAAAGCAGATCCGCAAGATGCGTCACTGCTTCGTGCTCACATAGGTACTGAATCTCTCGCACTGTATAACTCGGCTCGCTTGCGAGTGGCCTGTCATGGGATCCGTCGTGCACTGGCGAGCAGAATGCTGCAATGACGGCGGCACTCGTCCCGTAGCGCAAGAATAAGGTTTCAGCTCGTTCAACCGGAACATCGCAACGCGCGGCAAGCTTGTCGATCCATGCAGCCCGATCCCCGGAGGTACGTGGAAAATCATGACCACCACCGATAGCTTCGTCGCGAGTGCTGACCCTGCGCGAGCGTCCGAGGCGCGTGAGCGTATCGTCGGCGACGGATTCGGCAAATCCCCGGAAGGTCGTCCATTTGCCGCCCACAAGCGAGAGCACAGGAGTACCAGTACCGGGCAGATGATCAATGTGCACCACGTGATCGCGACTTACGTCGCCCGGGTTGGCAGCATCCGAATACGGCAGCGGACGCACGCCGCTGTAGCGGAAAGTAATGTTCGATGCGTCCAGTTCCAGGCGGGGAAAGATCTCCCGCAATACGCCGAGCATGTATTCGACCTCACTGTCCTCGCAGCGAACCTGTTCGGGATCGTTCACGCGTATATCGGTCGAACCGACCAGGAGCCGGTCCATAAAAGGATAAACGAGGCAAATACGCCCGTCCTTCGAGCCGAAGTACACCATGCGGCCACGTAGCTGCGCATGAAGCTCAGGATGACTTACTATAAGATGCGATCCCTTCGCTCCACCAATATACTTTTGCGTGATGCCGAGCGACTGGTTCACGCTGTCGATCCAGGCACCACCGGCGTTGACAATAAGGCTCGGCGTAACAGGCAAAAGCTGCCCCGACACGAGATCCCGCAGCCAGACCGTGTCGCCGTCCACGTGGTCGACAGTGACGTAGTTTGCAGCCGCTGCTTCCTCGCAAGCGGCCAGTCCGTCTGCCACCAGTTCGTAGTTCAGTCGCTCGGCCTGTGTGACCTGTGCGTCGAAATACGTGGCGGTTGCCTTGATGGAGGGATCGAGCAACGGCAGATCTTGAAGAGAACGTTTTCTGAGCGCGATATGGTGGCGCGGCATCGTCCGGTGGTGACGGCCGAGAAAATCGTAGATCGCGAGGCCAAACTTGGAAATGACCGCACCGCGGTCCGCGAGCTTAGACTTGACACCAAAAAATCGCAGCGTAGACGCGACGATTCCGCCAAAGTACGAATGAATCGGCAGCACCGTCTCGAGCGGAAGAACAAAATGCGGTGCGTTTTTCAACAGGAGGTTGCGTTCCAGCGTGGATTCGGCAACAAGGCGAAATTCACCGGTTTCAAGATACTTCAGGCCGCCGTGAATGAGCCTCGATGGCGCCGAACTCGCGCCTGAGGCGAAGTCCGCCTTATCGATCAGCAGGCAGTCGACCTGTTGCAACGACAGGTCGCGAAATAGCCCTGCACCATTAATCCCGCCACCAACAATTAGCACGCTGACACGGCGCTGTTTCGTAAGCCGGTCGAGAAAGAATTCGCGGGATCGTTCGGTCATCGCTTGTCTCGTCATCAATGCACGGTGGCTGCGCGGTCGAGCGCCGGCCACAATGGGTTCATGCCTGAAATGAGTTGCATGTAAAGGTTGTACGCCTCTGTGAGCTGGCCGTGACGTTCCGGGTCCGGCCGGTGCGTCCGCTGGATGCGGCATGCGCGCGTGCTGGCCTCCTGCAGGGACGCGAACGCTCCGGCGCTCACGCCCGCACAGAGCGCTGCGCCGAGTGCACTGGCTTCCTGATTTTCCGGGATATCGACCGGCATGCCGAGGGTATCGGCGAATAGCTGTGCAAGCATGGGGCTTGACGATCCTCCGCCGGTCAGACCCGCCCGCTGCGCAGGGAGAACGCTGGTCAGTGCTTCAACATGGTAGCGGTGATTGAAGACCATGCCTTCGAGTACAGCACGCGCCAGATGGGCACGACGGTGCCAGCCGCGAATGCCGAAGAACGACGCACTCGCGGGCTGCTCGAAGGGAGAACCGAACAGGAATGGATGGAACATGACTGAACTCGGCTCGGCGAACACAGCTTGTAATTCGTCTCCGATCAGGTCGAACAACGAGCATCCGCGTTGGGTAGCTTCCTGCGCTTCATGGGCGAAAAATTCGCGCAGGAACCAGTCGACGTTGCTCGACGACGCTGGCGAAATGGACATGTTCATCCATTGACCGGGACGTGTACCGTTGCGACATGACCAGCGCGGATCCAGTTGCGGGCGATCAGAGAGGATCTCGTTGATGCTGAAGGTCCCCGCCGTGATCGACACGATCCCCGGTTCCGTGTTGCCCAGTCCGACGGCGCTGGACGTGACATCGTGCAATCCACATGCAACCGGTGTGCCCTCCTTCAGGCCGGTTTGCGCGGCAGCCTGTGCGGTGACACGTCCGGCGACCGCCGTGGACGGCACGATTTGCGGTAACGCCCGGTCAATAGACTCGAGACCATATAGAGCCAGAACGTCGCCGCTGTACTGTTGGGTGCGGACATCGGTAAACGATGAACTGGCTTCGGTCGGATCGGTCGCCGCGACCCCGGTCAGACAAAGACGCAGCCAGTCCTTGCAGAAGAGCACGTGGCCGATTTTCGCGTACCGCTCAGGTTCGTTGACCTGAATCCATTTGAGCAGGCTGACAGCGGCGTAAGGATACGGCTGCTGCCCGGTCAATTCCAGCGCCTGTTGAAGCAGGCCGGCTTCGCGCCACTGCTCCCGGACGTCAAACGCCCGGCTGTCGAGCGACAGCATTCCGGGGCCCAGCGGAGCACCGTCGTGGTCTACCAGGTAAAGGCCGTCGCCGTGCCCGGTTACCCCGAGCGCTGCGATCGCGCCGGCCGGCACCTGGCTCTGCTCAAGCGCATCGCGAATCGCGCCGCTCGCCGCTGCCCAGGTTTCCTGCATGTCGCGTTCGACATGACGCGGACGCGGCTGCCGTTGCTCGACACGCCGGGATCCCACGGCCACGGTGCGGCCTGCGGTGTCGAAGATAACTGCCTTGGTCGCGGTCGAACCGCTGTCGAGGCCCAGCAGATATGTCTCCATCGTGTCTCCGATCCGTTAGAGAGGTGCTGCCGCAAAGTCCCTCGGAGCGCGGGAAGCGGTTAAGAAAGCGGCTTGCCTCCGCCCGCCGATGCCTACCGATGGTATTTGGAATCAACCTCGTTGATCGCCGCCACATTACCCGCGCTTCGGCCGTTCTCGTCGAAAGTCTGCGCCAGGAAGGCGTCAGCGATAGTCTTGGCCACCTCGGTCCCGATCACCCGCGAACCCATCGTGATGATCTGCGCATTGTTCGACAACGCCGCACGTTCCGCGGAGTAGGTATCGTGGCACAACGCAGCGCGGATTCCGGGTATCTTGTTGGCCGAGATGCTGACGCCGATCCCTGTGCCGCAGACCAGGATAGCGCGGTCGTAATCCCCTCGCAGTACGCCCGACGCCACACGGTCGGACAAATTTGCATAGAACTCCTGCGGATCTGATTCGTTGGTCGAGACTTCGGAAACATCGAAGCGATCCTTGAGATATTCAGCCAACACATGGGCCAGTCCCGCCCCTGCACTATCTCCAGCAACTGCAAGTTTCATGATGACCTCCTTCAGGTTGAAGCTTCACGCATGGGGGCGCGTCAGAGGACTGCCCTGACGCGCTCCAGTATGTCCAGATATCCAGTGACGTCCCACGCAGAGCGCCCGATGAACAGCCCATCGATGTGTGCGCAGGCGGCGAGTTCGGCGCAATTGCCGGGGTTGACGGAGCCGCCGTAAAGGCACGGTACGCGGCGCCCGAGAATGTCTTGCGCAACCGCAATGATCTCTGCCTGGCGAGCATCGGCATAGTCCGCGCTGGCGGGTATGCCGTGCTCGCCGATGGCCCAGACCGGTTCATACGCGAGCAGGATCGGGGCGTTGTGCTGTGCCGGCCGCAATCCAGCCAACGCACCGCGTACTTCGGCAGCCAGGACTTCAGCGGCGCGCCCGCCTTCGCGATCAGCGAGGGTCTCGCCAATGCAGATCAGCGGCGTCAATCCGTGGCGCACCGCCGCCTCGACCTTCCGTCCCACCGTCTCATCAGTTTCACCAAAATGTTCACGACGCTCGGAGTGGCCGAGTTCGACCAGATCCATTGCGCAATCGACCAGCATCGGCGGTGATATTTCTCCTGTCCAGGCACCGCGATCAGCCCAGTGCATGTTCTGCGCGCCAACCTTCACCGTGGTATCCGCGAGTATTGCCTTAACCTCGCGAATCGCGGTGAAGGGCGGAATCACGAAGCGTTGCATCCGCGGGTCGGCGGTGCTGGTGAGCAGACCTTCGGCAAAAGCGCGCGCCTCCGCCAGGGTCTTGTTCATTTTCCAGCTGGTACCGATCCAGAAAGGGGAATGAGTCATGATGTTGTCGTCAATCGGACGCACGAACTGGAACTGCTGCGCGCCGCGCCGGAGCGGGTCGTGCTACCCGACGCGCAGGTGAAAAACCGCAGGTGCCATTTGGCGCCCTGCGGCTTCGAGTCGTAGCATCACTTCGAAAGGGTAAATGCGGAGGTGTACTTATCCACGTTGGCCTTGGTGATAAGGACGCAATCGAACAGCTGCTTTTCAGTCTTGGCACCCGTCTTGCCAGTCTTCAGGAACTGATCGGCCTCCTGCACCGCCTTGACGGAAAACGTCGCAACCGGTTGCAGCACCGTGTATTGCAACTCACCGGCCTTGACCGCAGCAACCGCCGTTGGCGACCCGTCAAAACCACCCACCTTGATGCTCGAGAGTTTGCCCGCCTGCTTGAGCGCGGCAATCCCGCCAAGCGCCATTTCGTCGTTGCCGCTGATCACGCCAATGATGTCCGGGTGCGCTTGCAACAGGCTCTGCATTGCGTTGAAACCCTTGGTGCGATCCCAGTCGGCCACTTGCGATCCGACCTTCTTCAGATCCGGATATTGGCTAAGCACCGACGTATAGCCGTTGGAACGCGTGGCGGCGTTGTTGTCGGACGGCGAGCCGAGCAGTTCGACGTAATTGCCCTTCGATCCGACGTCCTTCACCCACTGCTGCGCTCCCAGTGCCGCACCCTGTGCGTTGTTGGAAACGAGCTGCGCCTTGGCCAGGCCCTCCTGGTTGATCTCGGCATTGACGAGGAAAACCGGAATGTTGGCGGCCACCGCCTTTTTCACTGCGCCGACGGACCCGCTGGCATTCGCCGGATCAAGAATTATCGCGACCGATTTGTTGGTGATGGCGGTGTCGATCAGTTGGCTCTCGGCGTTGGTATCGCCCTTCGAAGCCGCGACGTTCGCGGTATATCCCAGCCGTTTCGCCTCGGCAGCGGCAACGTTACCTTCTGTGAGCCAGTAGGGGTTCGAGGGATCGTTGACGATGATGGTCACGAGCCCCCCCGCCGCATGAGCTTGCCCTGCGAACAGAGGCGCGGCGATGGCAACGGCGGCGAGTGACAAGGTCCTCAGGGTTCTTCTTTTGGTTGTCATGGTAAGTCTCCTTTTTTGATTAGCGATGGCGTCGGGATAAGATAAATAAGACATTCTTCTCAAGGGCCGGTGGCGCGGCTCAAGCCTTGCCGCCTTGTGGAGAAGTGGGTTGGCCGGCGGTCGGCGCAGGACGCTTGACACGGCGGCGATATTGAATGGCGTTGAGCAACACCGCGAGCACGATGACCGCGCCGGTGAACACCGTTTGCCAGTAAGAAGAGATGCCGATGATCACCAGACCGTCGGACAGGAAACCGATCACGAATGCCCCGAGCAGGGTTCCGCGAATGTTGCCGGTGCCGCCCATCAGTGACGCGCCTCCGATGACAACAGCCGCGATGGCCGTCAGTTCATAGGTCGTGCCGGCCGTCGGACCTGCGGACGTAAGCTGAGAGGACAGGATCAACCCGGCGATGGCGGCACAGACTCCCGAGAGCATATACACGCTGATCTGCACTCTTTTCACCGGAACGCCGGAGAGCTGGGCCGCGCGCTCGTTGCCGCCAGAGGCATAGAGCCAGCGACCGAAGGCCGTGCGGCTGAGCATGATGCTGCCTAGCACTCCGATGACCGCCAGGATCAGCACGCCGACCGGGACATTGAACAGGCGATCGAAGCCGAGCCCGTTGAATCCAACGTTGCCCAGATCCGCGTGGCCGCCCAGGTTGTTGTAGGTCAGGCCGTTGGTCATCAGGAGAGCAAGTCCGCGCACCACATACATCACCCCGAGCGTGGCGACGAAGGCAGGCACTTTGAACCGCGCGATGAGCACGCCGTTGACCAGGCCGATGAAGGCGCCAAGCAGACAGCACAGCACCACCACGACCCAGACCGCCGGATACAGCACGACGCCAAACAGGTTCAGGGTCACACCCTGCAGGAAGAACCCCGCGACCACCCCGGACAGGCCGAGGGTGGATCCCACCGACAGGTCGATTCCGCCGTTGATGATCACCAGCAGCATGCCGATCGCGAGGATGCCGTAGATAGCCACATGCGAGGCCATCGTGAGGAAGTTTTCGATCGCGAAGTAATACGGCGAGAGAAACGAAAATACGATGATGATCACGATCAGCGCAAAGAATGCACGTCCTTCGAGCAGCATCTTGCCGAGGTCGAAACCGTCGCCGAACCGGCTGGCGCGGGTTGACGTGGAAGGTTTGGCGGAGTCGTTCATGTTCAAGTCTCCATGCATTTCTATGATCAGATCACTACGGCTTCGCCGGAGGCGGCCATGATCTGGTCTTTGGTGGCATCGGCGCCGAATTCTGCAGATATCTTGCCCCGGCGCATGACGACAATGCGATGCGCGATGCTCAGGCATTCACCCACTTCCGACGTGGAAAACACAACTGCCAGGCCCTTTGCGGCGCTCTCGCTGAGCAGGCGAAAGACCTCGGCCTTGGCGCCGATGTCAATGCCGCGGCTGGGCTCGTCGAGCAGAATGACTTTGGGGCGGGTGGCGAGCATCTTGCCGATCACGACCTTTTGCTGGTTGCCGCCCGACAAGGAGCCGATAGGTGCGCCCGGGCCCGCCGTCTTGACGTGAACGTTTCGGATCGACTGATCGACGAGCGCCCGCTCGCGGGGAAAAGAGAGCAGCAACCCCCTGATGAAGGTGCCAATGCTCGCGAGAGACAGGTTGGTGCCGACGTTCATCGTTTGCACCAGCCCGTCGCGCTGGCGATCCTCCGGCACCAGCACAAGGCCACGGTCGATACGCTGGGCGATACTCAGGGAAGCAATGTCCTCGCCTTCCAGAAGGACCTTGCCGCCGGTCACCGAAAAGCGGCCGGCGACAGCCTCAAGCAGTTCAGTACGCCCCGCCCCCATCAGTCCGTAGATGCACACGATCTCGCCGGCACGCACTTCGAGCGACAGATGATCGACCACTGAAATACCCGCTCCCGTGTCGTCGGCAACGCTGACATCTTCAATGGCCAGTGCTGCGTTGCCGAACGCGTAGCCTGTCGGAGGCGAGCCAAGATCGAAGTTCTCTCCCACCATGTTGCGCACGATCCACGCGAGGTCGATATCGCGGGCTTCGGCGGTTGCGGTGATCCTGCCGTCGCGCAACACCACGGCGTAGTCGGTGATTTGCAGTGCCTCTTCCAGATGATGCGAGATGTAGACAATCGATACGCCGCGACTGGTCAGGTCTCGGATCACCCTGAACAGCACCTCGACCTCGGATGCGCTCAGCGCCGAAGTCGGCTCGTCCATGATGAGGATGCGCGATTGAACGGAGAGCGCGCGAGCAATTTCCACCACCTGTTGCTGGCCGAGGCGCAAGTCCTGAACGCGCGTCAACGGGTCGATTTCCTCTTCAAGATCAGCCATCAGGGCTCGTGCCTGCCGCGCTTCCTCGGCGAAGTTAACGCCGGTCGCACCGCGCAGTTCCCGTCCCATGAAAATGTTGTCGCGCACGCTGAGGTTGGGCGCGAGGCTCAGCTCCTGATGGATGATCGAGATACCGTGATCGCGTGCATCGTTTGACGAAGCAAAGGCAACGCGTCCACCATCCAGTTCGATATGCCCTGATGTTGGCGTCTCCACTCCGGCGAGGATCTTCATCAAAGTCGATTTGCCCGCGCCGTTTTCTCCGAACAAGGTGGTGACCTTGCCGCGATGGATATCGAAGTTGACACCTTTCAGCGCATGCACGCCACCATACGACTTCACGATGTCGCGGGCAGACAGCAGCACTTCGCCGGCTGCGGACTGGGTCTGAGGGGTTGGGCGCGAGGTTGTCATTTCACGTCCAGTTTCACCGGCGTCACAAGCCAGCCGTTCGGATTGATCAACTGGAAGACGCCAACAACCGAGATGGTCTTGCCCGTCAGCTTGGCCGTATCGACCTTCGACAGGACGGCCTTTTTCATTGCCGTGTTGATCGCGTATCCGGCGTTCTGATAGTCGATCTGGTTGGTGAATTGCTCAAAGCTGATGGTGCCGGTGGCATCGCGCAAATCAGTGCCATTGATCGCCGGGCCGGTCTGCACACGGATGATCACCGAGTCAGGCACGTTCGGCACCTTCACGGTATAAATCCCGGCATCTTCGCTACCCGCAACACCGGTGAACTTGACCGATATTTCAGGCCCGATGCCACCGCCTGCCACGCCGTACTGCTTGCCGGCGGCGTCCTGGTCCTTGGCAATGGCAGCGGCCAGCGTGTCGGCGCTGACTGCGCGGCCCTCAATTGCCGCCTGCGTCTTTGGAAATTGCGACTCGCCGTAGGCAGCGGGATCGAAGGTTTTGACTTGCGTATCGCCTGCCGACCCGATCTTGACGACCTTGGTGCTCAGGGCCATCGCCACGATCAGAATCACCAGCAGCACTACTTCAATTGCTATATGAACGCTGCGCCGGGAGCGCCTGTTCATCGAAGGGGTAGTTGTGTTCACGAGAACACCTCCTGTACTCCTGACTGACGGAAATGCGAAGCGTGCGTACCGTATCGTCTCGCTTCGACCAGTACCTTCACCGCGCCCACTGCGTATAAAGCGTGACCGGCCCGACCGCGCACGGGATTTGTCATTTCATGCTGTACCACGTTGCCCCCAGTCATCAGCGATCACGTTAAGCACCATCGCCGCGGACGCCGCCCCCGGATCGATGTGTCCGAGACTGCGCTCGCCGAGACGCGCTGATCGTCCCTTGGTCGCGACCATCGATTTGGTGAATTCGGCCCCGGATGTCGCCGCGCTCCGTACCCGCGCCATGATCTCGGGCATCGACAACCCCGTCGCCATGCCTTGCTCGGCCGCTGCGGCCGCGGGCGTCCAGACGTCGACCATGGTTTTTTCGCCCTGCTCGGCCTTGCCTCGCGACCGGATGCCTTCGGCCATGGCTACGATCAGCATCGGCGCTTCGGTCAGCGGCATTTCTGCGCGCGCCCCGGCAGCCTTGGCCGCACGCATGAGCGCGGTGGCGTACAGCGGCCCCGAAGACGCGCCGACTGCGTTCAGGAACCCCTTGGCCGCGGCATTGAATTGATCGGCGAGCGAAACTTCCGCAGGTAGCGCATCAATCGCACGGGATGCCGCGGCAAATCCGTCCGCCATCGCGATGCCGTGGTCGGCATCGCCGATCACACCGTCGAGGCGGCACAGCTCATCTCGCGCTGCGCCGATGGTGTCGGCGAGCTGGCGGAACAAGCGCGCAATGTCACCGGTCGTCAGCATCGCCAGCCCCCTGTTGATACATCGCGCACTGGCATGGGTGGTCCAGCAAGCGCTGCAATTCGTCGTCGAGATGCATCAAGGTGATCGAGGCGCCGGCCATTTCGAGCGAGGTGCACAGCGGCCCGACCAGGGTGCGATGCACGATCAATCCCGCCTCTGCCAATCGCTGCGCAACGCGGCGGTTCAGGATGTACAACTCCATCAACGGCGTTGCGCCGAGCGAGTTCACCAGCACCGCCACGCGGTCTCCCCTCGCCGCGCCCATCTCGGCGAGGATGGCGTCCATGATCTCGTCAACCACGGCATCGGCCGGACGTAGCGCCTCGCGGCGCATCCCCGGTTCGCCGTGGATGCCCATGCCGATTTCCATCTCGCCCGCTGCGATCTCGAAGTTGGCGCGCCGCGTCTGCGGCAACGAACAGGGCGCGAGCGCCACGCCCAACGTGTACGTGCGGGCGTTGGCGTGACGCGCCACCCGCTCCACCTCGTCCAGTGACATCATCAGGTCAGCCGCCGCACCCGCGGCTTTGAAAATAAACACATTGCCCGCCACCCCGCGCCGTTGTGCACGCTTGTCGCGAGGCGCGGAGGCGATGTCGTCGGTGGTAACCACCGTGCGCGCCTCTACGCCCTCCAGTTCGAGCAATTCAGTAGCCATGTCGAAGTTCATCACGTCGCCGGCATAGTTGCCGTACATGAACAGCACCCCGGCGCCTCCATACGTGGCGAGTGCCGCATCGACGGCCGGTTGCGGCGGCGGGGACGCGAAGACATTGCCGATCGCCGCTGCGTCGGCCAAGCCCTTGCCGACAAAGCCCAGGAAAGTTGGCTCGTGCCCCGAGCCGCCGCCGATCACCAGCGCCACCTTTCCGGGGCGCGGTCCGTGACGCGCCACGATCGCACGAGGTGCACGCTCATGCCTCTGCAGCAAGTCGCCGTGTGCGGCGATCACGCCGTCCAGCATCTCGTCGACGGCGGCATTGCCGTCGTTGATCAGTTTCTGTGTCATCGCGCCGTGCATAGCAGTCTGGTCCCTTCAAATATTCAGGTCGGAAATGCCGGTATCGAAATGCGGAGCCCAGAACGCCACCGATTCGGCGATCTGCTCGACGACCTGCCGATCCTTCGGTTCACGTTCCTTGAACGACAGCTCCAGGCATATTTCGTTATCCTTCCCGCCGCCTTCGTGAAGGGCTTCGATCAGCGCAGCGGGCTGGATGCGGCCGCGCGCATTGAACTCGGCAGTGAAAGGATGGTGGCCGCCCTTGTCCATCAGCGACTGCTTGATGTGGATGATGGGCGAGACGCGCGGCACCGCGCGTGCCCAGGCATAGGGGTCGAAGTCGTCAGGGTTGGCGCTGGTAATGTCGCCGTGATCGATGTCAGCCATCATCCACATGGGCACCGCCATGTTTGCGGCGCTCAACCGTTTTTGCAGCGCCATGCACGCGGCGATCGTCTCGCCGAACTCGCGCCCGACCGACATGGGCTCCCAGAACACATACTGCAATCCAGCGGCCTTGGCGTGCTCGGCCACCTCGGCCCAGCAGTCGATAGCGGTCTGGACCAGCGCCTCGCGCCGGCCGGCATCGTCGTAGTCGCGATAGGTAAAGATGGCGAACTGAGTGCCGATCGAATTGCCGCCAAGATCGGCGGTGATGTCAGCGAAGGTCTTGAACCAGTCGACGTAGTAACGCCGCACGTCAGGATCCGGATGGCCGAAGTGATTCAGCCGCCCGTAGGGACCGGTCATGCCGGATGTAATTCGCACCCCGGTGCGCGCCATCGCCGCGCGCATCTGGCGCGTGAGACGTCGCGTGAGCGCAGCGGGCCACGACGGGTTGATGAACTCGTGCGTGAGCTGCACGTCGCGGATCTTCATCTGGTGCGCAATGGCGTCGATGAGATCATCCGGTTCGGCGAAGCGATTCACCAGTGGATTGGTATTGAGTGCGAGCGTGAAAGCCATTTTCGTCTCGTCGTGTCTCGTGTTGTATGCGGATCGATCACGGCCCGGTTCAGGCGGATTTCCTGTCGAGGCCGTCGAACCAGGCACCGAACGCTGCCGTTTGCTCGGCGCTCATGTGCAGTCCGTGCTTGGTGCGCCGCGTCAGGATGTCCGGCGCCGTCTCGGCCCACTCATGCGTCATGAGGTAGCGCACTTCGGCCTCGTAGAAATTCGGCCCGAATTGCCGGCCGAGAGCGGCAAGCGAGTTGGCGGAGTCAATCACCTGCGCCGTGCGTGTACCGTAGGTCCGCGCGTAATGAAGCATCAGATGCTCCGGCAGCCAGCCATACTCTCGCTGCAAACGCGCAATGAACCGCGGCACGTCAGCTCCTTCGATCTCTCCTCCCGGCAGCGTTGCGGTGGACGTCCAGTCTTGCCCCATGTCGGGAAAGGTCGGCCGCAGGCGTTGGAGCGCGTGCTCGGAGAGCTTGCGAAAAGTCGTGATCTTGCCGCCGAAAACGTTGAGCAGAGGCGCGCCACCAGCGGTGTCGAGGTCGAACACATAGTCGCGCGTCACCGCCGAAGGATTGCCTGCCCCATCGTCGTACAGCGGGCGCACGCCGGAGAAGGTCTGCACCACGTCCTGACGCCGCAGCGGCTGCCGGAAGTACCGGTTCACGGCGGCCAGCAGGTAGTCGACTTCTGATTCGTCAATCGATACGTTTTCCGGCGCACCGTCCCAGGGGATATCCGTGGTGCCGATGAGCGCCTTGTCCCCTTCGTAGGGATTGATGAAAATCACCCGCTTGTCGTGATTCTGAACCAGATAGGAATGCGGGCCGTCCCAGAACTTCGGGGTGACAATATGACTGCCCTTGACGAGCCGCACCTTGCGGGTCGAGTGGCCTGCCGCCACGCGCTCGATGACGTCGGCCACCCAGGGCCCGGCGGCATTGACCAGCGCCCTGGCGGTAACAAAGCGAGTTGTACCGTTGCGCGTGTTGCGCAACTCGATGCGCCACGCATCCCCTTCGCGCCGTGCCGAGATGCAGGCGGTACGCGTGAGCACCTGTGCGCCGAGCTGCGCCGCGTCCACGGCGTTGAGCACCACGAGGCGAGCGTCATCCACCCAGCAATCAGAATATTCGAAACCCCTGTGGTACTCGTCCTTGATCGGTGCGCCTTCGGGACTGCGCCGCAGATCGAGGGTCCGTGTGCCCGGCAACTTCTTGCGCCCGCCGAGGTGATCGTATAAAAACAGCCCCAGCCTTACCAGCCATGCCGGACGGTCGTCCGGACTGTGCGGAAGCACAAACCGCAGCGGCCAGATGATATGCGGAGCGGCGTTGAGCAGCACTTCGCGCTCGATCAACGCCTCACGCACGAGCCTGAATTCGTAGTACTCAAGATAACGCAGCCCTCCATGCACCAGCTTGCCCGAGCGCGACGAGGTGCCCTGCGCCAGATCGTCCTTCTCGCACAGGATCACCGACAGCCCACGGCCCGCGGCATCGCGCGCGATGCCTGCGCCGTTAATGCCACCGCCAATGACCATCAGGTCGACCATCTGGCTGTCGCTCATCTCACCGCCCTCCGTTCGGCTGTCGCAGCTACAGCAAGGGCTCCGGGATGGCCCCTGCCTTTTGTCTGCCGTGCCATTGCATCCCACACGGGTTCCAGAGCATGTCGTGCCTCCTGGTACACGGGAAACGCGTGCGCGTAGGTCCGCATCAGGTCCGGATCAGGCGTCTCGACCTGCCCCAGCAGTGGAGTAACCCACTCGGCGATGCACGCCTGCATGTCGGGATAAACGCCAAGCGCTACTGCCGCCATCATGGCCGCGCCGGCCGCGCCCGCCTCTTCGCGCGTGGACGTTCGCACCGGCGCGCCGACCACCGCGCCGAGCACCGCACGCAACGCACGAGACCGGGTTGCGCCACCGGTCAGGCGCAGCTCTGCGGGCATTGCGCCGCCCATTGCCGCATAACAGTCGCGCGCGGCCATCCCCAGCCCCTCGACCACCGCCAGCAACAAATCCGGGAAACGGCTTTCGCTTGTCAGTCCGGTGAAGTTGGCGCGCGCGTTGGCGTTGACGAACGGCCCGCGTTCGCCCGCATCCGAGATATACGGGTGGTAAAGGTGCGCGCCCGGCCGGCCCGCTTGCAACCATCCATCGATGCGTTTCACCCGATCACTTTGCGAAAGCGTCGTGCCGAAATCCGCGAGCAGGTCACATGCCAGATTCAAGATCCAGTCGACGTTCAGGGTCGCAGCCATGTTCGACTGCACCTGCGCCGACATGCCGGGTATTGGCAGGGCGATGACGTACCCCGTGGCCTCGGCATTCAAATACACGTCGGCGTTCTGGACTGCACGCATGTGCATTCCCGTCGACCCGATGATCGAGCAGGTGGCGCCGACGGCACAGGCAGTGTGGATGCCGGCGCCCAACGCTGTCAGCACGATGTCGACGAATCCCAGGCACACCGGTGTTCCGGCCAAAAGGCCCGTTGCCGCCGCAGCTTCAGGCGAAAGCGCATGGGTGACCTCGGTGCCGTCCACGATCTCGGGTAACAATCCGCGCCGCGCCGACAGCCCCAGGGCTTCGATCACCGAGGCGTCATAGCGCCGGGTGCGGAAGTTGCCATAGGTGAAAGTCGCCTCCGACGGATCCGTTGCGCGCACTCCGGTGAGATTGAGATACAGCCAGTCCTTGCAATGCAACGCGACTTCGGAGCGATCGAGCACCTCGGGCGTCGTTGTGTCCATATGCGCGATCTGCGCGCCCTGACTGCACGCCGCAAGCCCGGTACCGGTGGCCTCGAAGCGAGCACGGCTTGCCGAGCTGCCCTGCAGCCGCAGAACGGTGTCCGCAGCCCGCGCGTCCAACCACAGCCAGGCGTCGCTCGCGGGCTTGTTTCCCGCACCGACGAGCCAGGTGCCGTCGCCCTGCCCCGTGACCGCCACCGCTGCAGTGCGCCGCGCCAGGCCCTCGACCTTGGCGCCCAGATCGCGCAGCGTCTGCGAGCAATCTTCCCAGGTCTGGTCCAGCGCCTGAAAGGCCGCGCCATCGGCATTCGTGGTGTAGCGGTTAGGGACCGATGCCACTGCGATCTGCCGCCCTGCCAGATCGAAGGCGACCGCCTTGATGACCGACGTGCCGGCGTCGATGCCGACCAGGAGATCGCGTCCGGCGCCGGCACTGAATGACGGGACGCTCACGCGGCCTCCTCGTTGATTGTTCCGTCATTCAGCGCCAGCGCCGTGGCCTCATCCGTTATCAACCCGCTGAGGAGGCCGCTGTTCAGAACCGCACGGATCGCCTCTACCTTCCCAGCACCGCCGGCGATGGCGACGATGCGCCGCCCGGTCAGATCAGCGAGATTGGGGGCCACCGTGCGCGCGGCCAACGATGTTTCAACAGATTTGCCGGCGTGATCGAAAAAGTGACCCAGCACTTCGCCCTGGCCACCGAGATCGCGCACCTCACGAATTTCTGCCGGCTCGATCATTTGCGACGCAACGAGCTGCGCGTCGGGCTGTGCAGTCCCGATACCGACGATCATCAGGTCCGCGTGGGCTGCCAGGTCGAACACCTCCCGCACGCCGCGCTGCGACAGCAATACCTCCCGGTCCTCGGCCGTATTGGCAAAAAACGGAAGTGGCAGCACATAGGACACGGCGCCCGTTTTTTCCGCCAGACGGTGAATCACGTCGTACGGATTCGCCGTGTAGTTGCGCGTCACCCCGCCCAACAGCGACACAAATCGCACCTTGCCTGCATCCATGCGCGGCATGTCAGCCACGACGGCCGCCAGCGTACGGCCATGCCCCATGCCGATCACTCCGCCTTGACGAGCCGCGATCTCGCGTTGCAGAAAGTGCGCTCCGGCCACGCCAAGGGCACGCAGCGGAAGGCCGGCCTCATGCAGATCCGGAACCACCTCGCAATACGCAAGACCATACCGATCGGCAATTTCCGCTTCCAGTACGACGCATTCCGCCACGTCACCATCGATCGTGACCTTCACCGCGCCACTCTGGTTGGCGCGTGTGATAAGCCGATGCGCCTTGACGTTGCTTACCCCAAGGCGCGTGGCGACATCAGCCTGCGTCTGCCCTGCCGCGTAATGCAACCACGCCGCCCTGATCGCGAGACTGTCTTCTGCATCACGCCTGTCGGCGGATTTCGTCATATCTTTTCACCTGCAAAACCTGAAAATGATTTTTTTTTCGTAAGCTGTAATTTTTTTCAACTGTGCCAAGAATAGCAAGCAGATTCGCCGTTGCCATCCGAGATAACCCTTGCTCCCATCCGCCGAACTCACGAGAAGCCCGCCGGGTAATCCGCTTTCCGTGTCGCGTCAGCGAACGCACAAGGGGGAAGCCGCACGTGACGCAAGGCGACAGGGAGCGCTTGTTCCCGGCAGCAACGGAACTGATGGGGAGGAGTTGACCGATTGCGGCAGAGACAGTCCAGCTTTGCTATGTGCCGATACCTTCTTTTAGTACGGCGCGATGACGTGCGGCGTTCATCAACCCGTCACGTCCGGCAACCTGAGCAGATCAAGGAACGCCCGCACGATCGGTGTGGCCGGCTCGCTCGCGCTGCCCTTGAAGACGGCCGCAAGCTCCCAACAGGGTTCACCCGTTTCGCGAAACATCGCCGTTGCGATCGGCGTGCCACGTGTGTCTCGAACGCGTTCGGCAGCGATGGATCCGGCACCATCGCGATCGCTAAACCCTGCGCAACGAGTTCGAGCAATATCGGCATGTCGTTGACCTCGAAGGCGATTGAGCGGTGCAGCCTCGCAGCCGCAAAACTTCGATCGACAAGCCGCCGCACGCTCCAGTCCGGACGCAGATCCGCGAACGTCTCTTCGCCGAGATCGGACAGCATGACTCGCTCGCGCCCGCAAGCCGATGACGCGTCGCGCAGACGACGACCATTCCTTCGCACGCGAACATCCGCGAGGCAAGATCGTTGGACAGCGCATCCGGCGGCTGCGTAAATGCGAGATCGAGGCGCCCTTCCAGTACCTGATCAAGCAGCGCGCGAGCCGTCGAGCGTCAACTGGATACCGATCCCGCTGAACGCGGACCGGAACAGCCCTAGTGCCGCCGGCAGGTCGACGAACGGCGCAAGACTGTGAATCGCACCAATGCTGAGCCTCCCGCGCGCAAGTCCATGGACCTGCGTCACGGCATGGCGCGCGGCGCGCGCGGCTGCGAGCACTCGTCGCGCTTCGTCGAACAGCACTTCGCCGGCCCGGGTCAGGTCGACCCGCCGCGTGCTGCGAATGAACAACGGGCCGCCAAGGTCATCCTCCAGCGAACGAATTGACGCCGACAGCCCCGACTGAACGAGATTGAGGCGCCGCGACGCGCGCGTGAATTGGCGCTCTTCGGCGACCGCCACAAAATGCTCAAGTTGTTTGAAGTCCATACGCCGCCTCGATAAAGACACCACCCGATTAATCAGAAATGGTGCTAAATCCAAGCATATATTCCTGTTGCTCCGAATCCCGCGGTCGAGGCCCTGCGGCGCGCTCGACCCTCTGTTTAAGTTCAGCGAGCCAGCATCTGTAGGCGTCGCCCCACGAATCGTCGGGCAGGTTATCGGTCATGCAGTCTCTACGGTGGCCGTTGGTTAGGCGGCGACAATGGTTAAGTCCGATCGTGTTCCCGGTGTAGCGACATTCATCTTGACCGGACGAACATGCTGCTTGACGCTATTCAGGATTGTGACAGTCGACGGTCTCACTGAGCCGCAGGACCTTCGCGATTGTTCTCCCTCAGCGTAATGCCCCGTGTGCCATGGCGAGCATACCTTCGTGCAGAGAGTGTATCTGCCGGCTCAATTCCCAACCGGTTCGCGAAATGGTTCATCAGGCTATTGAACGTCAGCGAAAATGCTTCGCTCTGGAACTGTTCATCGCTCAAGCCAAGCATGTGACAGACCTGCTGCGGAAACGTGCGCAAAAGGCGTCCAGATTCCCGCATGTCCAATCTCTCACCGTGACGCCGGACTGCGATCTGGCTGGCAAGATGCCGTTTGTCGGGCGTGGATAGCGAAGAGACAACTGCTGCGGGCGCCTGGCGCGGCCACACGTCAGGTTGACGTCCGTCAGTATCCTCGCATGGGAGGCGTCGGGTCCATTTCATTAAAACCCTCGAGGGAGCATCCGGCGTGCAAATAGCCTTCTCGACGACGTTCATTCGGTTCGCGTTTCAACCATCCTCAGGAATCGCTGCGTTCGCTCATGCTTCGGGTGATCGAGTGCCGGTGACGTTGTGAATACGCTCAATCAAATCAGTGTCGCGTCAGGGGAAGGCGCCATCGCGGCGACAGCCATTCATAGGAGCTTAGACCGCAATCCACGTTAAATGTCAGAACTGAAGTCAGGGTCCGCGTCGTCACGTTCACAACTGGGTGACCATTTCAATGTCCTTCAACTTACCCATTGGCCCGTGCTCATCAAAAGCTTAAGCGTAACAGACCGATGCATCCGAATTGCACCACAACCCTTGCCTCGACCATCACCGGCAGTCCGCTCACCTAGCGTCTGTCGTTCGGTCCCGGGCTCTGTCATCTCCTGCAACGCTCTATGTATAGCCGAGTGAACGCTGCGCCAGCATCGCTTAAGGACGATGGTCAAGATGCAAACGTATGTAAAAATTTGCCGTCTTTTCTAATTTTTCTGCAACACGCGGTAGTGCTCCGGCAGCGCTGCCAAAGCCTAGCGTGGAAGAGGACATCTGGCAGGCCGAATCGGTAAACGGCGCATTAGCTGCTCGTGCCAGTCTAGCCGCCCTCTAAGCCCTATCCCTTGGTCCACCCTCAGGCGATTCCAAGCAGCAATCTCCTTTGTATCGCAAGTAAATCAACAGCAGTTTACGGAAATTAAATCCCATACCGGTCAATCACGCAATCCGTTGCATATACTTCGGCAAATCGGGTTCGGGCAACACCGCCAGCACCTTCAAACGCTTGAGCGTGCGTTCCTGCGCGGCACGCAGATGTCCACCTAGCGCTGCAGTTGCAGCGTCGACATCGTTATCTAGCAGATGCCGCAATATCGCACGATGTTCCGTTAGCGTCGCCACGTCAGGATGCAGATTGAAGGCATTATGGAACGCATGATTCACCGTCAGCGGCATGTGCGCGTGCCCGATCGTGCGCAGTAGCTTCTTGTTATGCGCGTACTGCAGGCAGTCGACGTGCAGTGTGGTCTCAAGCCGCTGCAAACCATCCGCATCGATAGAATCCGGATCGCGGATCGCACCTTCGATTTCAGCATACGCATGGGTGAGCACATCATGCGCGAGCAAAGGCTGGCTGGCGCGAAGCGCGGCCGGCTCCAGCAACATGCGCAGTTCATAGTCCTGCGCTACCGCTCGCGCGGTCAGCGGACCAGCAAGCCAGTGCGAGTAAGCCGACTTCTCGATCAGTCCGAGATCGCGAAGTCGGTTCAGCGCTTCACGTACCGTACTGCGACTCACGCCAAATGCTTCTGCCGCTACGCTCTCGTCGATGCGGAAATGACCGAACGCGATCCCGATCGACACCGCCGCTTCGAGAGCGTGATAGATTCGCTCGCTGTTCGACGGCAGCGCTAGCGCAACCGGTGCCTCGTCCAGGCCGAGCGTCACTTCGGACAACGGTGCGCGTAACGGCTCCGCCACGCTACCGTCGGGATGTGCGACCAGGTAGCCGCGCCCTTCGAACGTGTGCAGCAGCCCGCCAGCATGCAGCATCTCAAACGCCTTGCGCACCGGCACGCGGCTCGTGCCGAAAATCTGCGCGACCGGTCCCTCGACCAACACCAGTCCAGGAGACACGCGTCCGAGCGCAATCGCCTTCTTCAGGTGGTCGTGGATCAGGCGGTAGCGTAGTCGGGTGTCTGCATCAATCGCAGCCTCCGCAAGCGAAAGCGGCAGCGAAGGCGGCAGCGGAACCGGAGCGCGTATGCGTCTTTTCATCTTTCAGGTTTTTGTGCATCAGGCTTGCTTGAATTCATTCCAGCGACGCACCAGGTAATTGTGCTCGTCCATCACCGAGTTCCAAACCGCAATGCGGCCCATGCGCGACACATAGTTGCCGCCATCGCGTTGCTGACCCGCGGCGATCAGGTGCTTGCTGGTCGGGCCCGGCAGTTCGGACTCAGCGGGCTTGCCATCGTACCAGTAAGCCCATTCCGCGGCGTCGAGATAGCCGCGCGAGCGCTCGGAGTTGGAGATATAGAAACCCTGTCGTGCCATGGCAGCGCCAGCCCAGCCGTCGAGCCACCAGTTGAGGTAATCATATGCGGCATCGAGTACGCGTCCCTGCGCGACACGCGACAGCGACATCCCTCCGAACCATGCGCGGTAGCCCTCTTTGGGACTGGCCAGCCGGAAGTGCAGACCGGCACGCTGAAGTTCGACGGCTGCGGGCGACCAGACACTTTGGATCACAACCTTGTTGGCGATCATCAGTTGCGCAGCGTCTGCGAAAGTCGACCAAAAGCCGACAAAGTGGCCGCGCCGCTTGAAGCCGATCAGCGTCGAGATCAGCGCGTCGATTTCTTCGATCGTCAGGTTGCCAATGTCCGCGAACTGCATGAGACCGCTGGCCTCGACAGCGAGCGCGGCGTCGATTGCCCCGATCGCCGCGTCCGCCTGCAATGCAACGCGACCGGCCAGTTCCGGCGCAAGCAGCCACGCCCAGCTTTCCGGCGTCGCCGCTAATGACGGCGGCAATGCGTCCTGGAGATAGACGAAGCTGTCCGCGTTGTGCGTCAGCGGCAGCATGCTGATGCGATCGGACGCCTTGCGGGCGAGCGATCCGTCAGCCTGTACGTAAAGGCGGTCAACCGGAACGCTTCCGGCGCTTGCGCACTTATGCCGCGCGAGGCTGTTCGCGCGCGGTAGCGAATTGACTTCTTGCCAGCGCCTGATTCGCGCGAGGTCGATCGGCTGAAGCGCGCGCGCGGGCCACAGGTAATCGATGCTATGAAACCACTGGTCGTAGATTTCGTAACTCTCGGGGTGCATCACGCCGGCACGCTGCACGGCCGAGCTGTCGTCGACAATGAAACGCAGCCGGATCCCCAGATCTTCCTCGGCCTGCTTGCGGATGTGTTCCTGCAGCGTGGACGTGGTGCCCAGTACACGCAGTTCGACCTTGCCCCGGTGAACCGCGGGCGCGCGGGTCGGTCGAGACGATGCGCCTGGTGTGTCGCCTGGCGCCGGGGGTGGTGATTGCGGCGTCGGCGAATGAAGTGTCGACGGATCGGACTTGCGACGGGAGGGTTTAGCGCGCACTGTGTTCAATGATCAGGTTCTTCGAGTCGTTGACGGAACCGCGCATATGACGCTTCGACGCTGTCGCGCGCGAGCCCCTCGGTGATGAAGACGAGTGTCGACCTCCTCTGGGCATCGGGCCACACGTCAAGATGCAGCACCGGATGGACCAAATGCTGTATGGCGTGTAGCACCGCCGGCTGAGCGCAGCCCGCGATAAACAGCAGGCCTTTGACCCGCAAGATCTTATCACCGTGACGATTCAGCAGCATAGTGAACCAGATCGTAAACACCTGCCAGTCGATCGGCTCGTCGATCTGCATGCAGAACGACACGATGTCCTGTGAGGCCGGTCGGTCAGGCGCAGCAAGGGAAGACATGGCGCGGCGGTGCGCGAGCAACGCGGGGTCTCTCGACCAGGTGCGGTAACTGCCTTCGTCGCGCGCGCCATTGCATTCGGTGGCGGGTTCCGCGGAAGTGGCCGAATCGAAGCCCGGAAATGCCGCTCCGCTCGCCAACTCGCGCTGCACGCGGCCGAGCCGCCGCGTCAGATCAGTCGAGATAACGGGAGCGAAAAGTATATCGCCCGTATCCGACGCGCTTGCGCGTATCACCACTTCTGCCGCCGGGTTCAGTTCCGCAAGCGTGCGGGCCAGCGCGGCAACGCTCGCAGGGTCAGCAAGGTCCGACTTGCTGATCACGAGCCGGTCGGCAGCGCTCACCTGCGCCAGCCATTCCGGATGCCGTGCGCGCTGCTGCGCGGCGTTGAGCGCGTCGACCACGGTCACCGTCGCGTTCAACGCATAGTGACTGCGGATTACCCGATCGGCGAGCAGTGTCGCCATGATCGGCGCCGGTGTCGCAAGGCCTGTAGTCTCCAGCACCACTCGGGAAAACGGCGGCAGGTCACCGCGCGCGCGTCGCGAAAACAGCGTCGCCAAGGCCTCCTTGAGTTCACCGCGAATGGAGCAGCAGACGCAGCCGTTATCGAGAAGCACGGTGCGTGCATTGACTTCGCCGACCAGCAGATGATCGAGTCCCACTTCGCCGAACTCGTTGATCAGGACAGCGGTGTCTTTTGCCGCGTCGCCGTGAAGCAAGTCGGCCAGTAACGTCGACTTTCCGCTGCCAAGGAAACCTGTTACGAGCGTGACCGGCAGGATGTCGTAACTGGGGCTCATGATGCAGATTGATTGTCCGCGAAACGGTGGCTGGTAGTGGCGGTCGCTCGATCGCCGGAGGGTGGCGTTGGGGATGGTGTTGCCTGGTCCAAGTCGAAAAGGGTGAGCGGATCGAGCAGCCTTCCCAGCATCTGTTCGGCGACGCGCCAGACCTGCCCGAAATCGCCGACCAGTTCGCTTGCGCCCGTCGGGGACGACAGGACGAACGATTGTCCATGAAAATCGTCGAGCTTAAGCCGATACGAGGCCAGCACGCGGTTCGCCAGGGCCACATGGATGAGGCGCTGGCTTCGCGCGTTCGCTCCTTTGACCGGCGGTATTGTGTTAGACCAGTGATTGCCGCCACCCAGCAGCCCGCACATTCCACACATGCTCACACTCCGTCTGATGCTGGTTTTTCTGCAACCAACGACATTTCGTTAGGGCTGGAAAACGATGGGAACCGGGCACGCCAATGAAAAAAATCTTTGAACGCGCTGTCTAAAAGGAATTGGGGTTGATAACCGGTGTCCCGTTTGAGGCGCTCGATGCTCATCGGAGCGCGCGGAGTCGATGCGCTTTGTCCGACCGTGCACTGCTCAAGTACGTCGGCGAATTCATAGCGGAACGCCGGAAAACTCCGCTTGAGATGTTGACACCACCCCGCGAGCGACCAGCGCATGCCGGCTGACAAATGGTAAATCGGCTCCGGCGTATCGTGTCGGTCGAGCAAGGCGACAATGCCGCTTGAGACGTCGGTCGCGTACACCCAGTCATCGCCCGCGCCTTGATGCACGACTGCGGAGCCACCCGCCTCGGCGATATTGAATAACTGCAGCGGCAGGCTAAGCGTGTCACGCATCCCGGTGTCATATTCCCATCTGCCGAACACGACGCCCAGCCGCGCTACCACAACGTTAAGGCCGCGGCAGCTGCGGTAGCGCACCGCGGTGCGCTCCGCCCCGTATTTGCTGATGCCGTACAGGGTAAGCGGGACGGCCGGACTAATTTGCTCATCGAGCATCGCGCTGGGTGTGCCGGCCGCGCCGAAGATCGAACCGGTGCCGAGTTGAACAACGCGGCTTACGCCGTGCCGCAACGCTGCTTCCAAAAGTTCGACCGTTCCCAGCAGGTTCACGGTAAAGATGTCGCGCGCGGCGCGCCTCTCGCGTGCGAGATCCGCCGTAATGGCCGCGCCGTGGACAACGCGGTCGATCGTATAGGAAGCAAACACGGCATCGAGATCGGCTGAGACCGATACATCGCCGTGGGCCAGCGATAACCTGCCGGGAAGGCGCTGCAGAGATGTGACTGCAGCTGGCGGCGGCGCGTCGGGACCGAACAAAATGACGTCTACGCCCCGCGCCAGCAAGTTCTCCGCCACATTCAGGCCGACAAATCCGGCGCCGCCGGAAATTAAGATCGCCATTCCAGCATCCTTTAGACAAATTGTGGCTACGCTCGAAACAGGGCCCGCAACGCCCCTCTTCCGAACAACGCGTTGCTGAATTACATGCAACGGACAACCGGATTGACGGTTTTATGGCGCAGCCGACGCGGCAAGGCAAAAATTGCGAACGGACGGCTGCACGCAGGGGGGAAGGACGGCGCAAACACTACTGTAATTTGCGCACGCCAGTCACCATCGGCTTCGTGTCGCGATCGGCGCGCTTGCGCGGGTTGCCTCGACCTAACCAGCCCATCCATGATCTGCCAATATACGGCTCACCTGCGCCGCTGCGTGTCGCAACGTGGCAATTTCACCCTCGCTCCAGACGCGCGTGCTGGGCACGTAGTGGAGCGATACAAATCCGATCAGCTCGTCGTGCGCCATCAGGGGCGCAAGCATCTGCGCCTTCACGCCGTACACAGCGGTCAACGCTTTGGGAGGCCTGACCGCGTGGTTCGCGCAATCACTCTGGATCAGCAAATCGCGATTCGCTTCCAGCCACTTCACTGTCGGCAGGCTTCGCTGGTTCATCGAAGAATTTAGTTTCAGTGGGACGATTCCCGGCGCCATAGCTTCGGCGCACACCGTATCGATATGGCAGTTGTGAGCGGGAATATCGATGCGCACAGTGGTCCGGCTCGCACCGGTCGCCTGCAACAGTGTGGCCATCGTCTGCTCCAGCGCAGTGAGCACCGGATTGTCTCGCAAAAGCTCGCCCCAGCCGTGCAGCGGCACATGAATGCCGGTCATTTGCAACGCCTTCCACAGCATCACACTGATGCTGTCGAAAATCGGCTTGCCCAATTCCGCTTCCATTTCGTCGATAACGACGGTTGCCGGCAGATTGGCGCCGGCGACGACGATACACTCGGCCTGCGACGAATCAGCCTCACGCAGCAATTGTTTGATCCGCTCGAACGGGACATCGGCGATGCGAATGCTCTCAGTTTCATCGAGCCTCGCGGACTTCACCGCGGTCAATCCCTCAGCCTCGTAAGCATTGGTGATGTTGCGAGCGGGCGCCTCGACATACGGAGTCGCCAGTCCGAAATGCTTGATGCCGTAGCGCTTCAGGACCTCGACCTGCGCCAGTGACGCGGTTGATACTGGTACGTCCGTCATCCGGCCGATGTCTTCGCACAGTGTCAGATCGGCTTTAAATCCCTCGCCGGTCCAACTGCTCGTGCCGTCCCAGAGTATTGCGTCCAGGCCGCCATCTTTAAGCAGCGTCCCTGCATCCACCATTCTCTGCGTTTGAAACGGATGGACTTCCCGGCTGTCGGGCGATAGCGCCTTCATCGGCACCCGGCTGAAATGAGCCGAGACCCGATCGCTGATCGGATGCGTCATTTGCGCCGTCAGCGGCTCCAGCACGGTGTTCGACGACGGCATGACGAAACCCACCTTTTTCAAGTCCTTGAAACTGTCCAGTTTTTTCAGCCTGCTTGCCATCTTCCACTCCTTTCCGGATGTTGCCAGCGACACAATGTCATAAGGTCAGTCGCGCGATCAGCGCGATGCAGACCGTGCTCAGTGCGGGTACAGGCGATGCGATCGATGCCGCCGGCCAGATCTCATCCGCCTGGGAGACCGGCGTTCTTGGGAATAATTTCAGGTGGCGGTGTAGCCGCCGTCAACCAACAGATCGGCACCGGTCATGAAACTCGATGCTTCGCTCGCGAGGAAAACCGCGGCGCTGGCGATTTCATTGGGTTGCCCGAGTCGGTTCAGCAGATGAGCTGGCCCCAACTTTTGACGCGCCTGCTGCATCGACCCGAACTGGTGCACCAGTCTGTCCGTTTCGATGGCGCCGGGCGACAGCGTATTGACGCGGATGCCCTGCGCGGCGTGGTCGGCAGCCATTGCGCGCGCCATGTTGAGCAATGCCCCTTTCACAGCGCAATACACTACGCGGCCTGCACGGCCAACTCCGCCCAACTGCGATGAAACGTGAATCACCGATCCGCCGCCGCTTTTGATCATGTGCGGAATCGCCGCCCTGCTGGCAAGGAAGCAGCCGGTCAGATCGACCGCCAATACCTGGTTCCAATCAGCCAGGCTGTAGTCGAGCACCGTGCCGATCGGGTCAGCCGTGGCCGCGCAGTTGACAAGGACGTGCACACCGCCAAATCCGGCGTGCACGGCATCGATCGCTGAGCCGACCTCGTCCTCCCGGGTCACGTCGACCCTGAAAGAGCGCGCTCGGCCACCCGCCTCGGTGATCTGGAGAGCGGTGGTAGCCGCGTTCGACGCGTGATAATCAAGGCACCCAACCGCGGCGCCCGCTTGTGCGTATGCGAGGCTGATGGCGCGGCCAATTGCGCCGCCGGCACCAACGACAATCGCCACCTTACCCTTCAAGGAGTAGCTATCTAGAACTGATGCCATGTATGTTCCTTAATTTGTTCGGAAGGTTTGATCAACTGCCGCTTGTCGCGGCGCGCGCCACGACTGTCTGAACGACCGGGAGCCTCTTGATGACCATCGTGCGCTTTCAGTAACCTACTAGTCTTTCATCGCCTGGAGGAACGTCTTCTGACCATCCTTGTATTGATAGATGGAAACGGAAGTGTTCAGTAAATCTCCGTTGGGCTTGAAGCGAATCTGACCGGTCACGCCAGGGTAGTTGGTCAATGGCATCATCGCGAGAATTTTTGAGGGATCGATGGATTGAGCCCGCTTCATTGCATCTACGATGACATAAACTGCATCGTAACTGTATGGCGCGTAGCTCTGGATTGGAACATTGAAGCGTTTCTCATAGGCATCCTGGAAAGCACGTCCACGTGGCATCTCCGACAAGGCAACGCCGCCCTCGGAACAGTAGACGTTTGCTGCGGCCGGACCGGCAAGCGAGCCGAGGTTCGACGTACATGCACCATCACCCATCAGCAGTTTCGAATCCAACGCCAATTGTTTGGCCTGCTTAGCCAGTGGGCCGCCTGTAGCATCCATCCCGCCGAACATGATCAGTTCGGGACGGTCGGCTTTGATCTTCGTAAGAATCCCTCGAAAATCGACAGCCTTGTCATTGGTGACCTCATGCGACGTCTCTGTGAAGCCTTGGGACGTCGCGCTTTTTTCAAACTCTTTAGTCAGGCCTTGACCATAGGCCGTCGCGTCGTCAACGACCGCCACGGTTTTCAGATGGAGACTGGTTGCCGCGAACTTGGCAAGAGCTGGCCCCTGGTCAGCATCCGTTGCAACCAAGCGGTATTCCGTCTTGAACCCTTGCAGGGTTAGAAGCGGGTTTGACGCTGCTGGCGTGATGTTCGTAATGCCAGCGTCGTTATAAAGTTTCGAAGCAGGGATGTTCACCCCAGAATTAAGGTGGCCGACCACTGCGACGACCTTGTCGTCGATGAGTCGCTGCGCAGCCTCCGTCCCGATTCGCGGGTCACTCGCGTCATCCTGAGAGTCGAGTTCCAGCTTTACTTTTTGACCATTGATGACAAGCCCTGCGCGATTGATCTCTTCTACGGCGAGGCGCGCGCCGTTTTCCAGATCCTTGCCCACGTGTGCGGCGGCACCTGTCAGCGGAGCGATGTGCCCGATTTTCACGACGGTTTCGTCCTGCGCAACCGCACCGGTTGACGCGCCAAGCGCTGCGAGAGCGAAGACGGTAAGGGAGAAGATATTTCGCACGTTCATTTTCTATTCCTATTAAATAATTAAATAAATTCCAATGTGGTTCGTCTTCGGCCTGCCTAAGCGCTGGAAACGTGCTTCAGTTAGAAATCCTAAGATTGAGTCAGAATCTATCGTTCGCACCCCGCCATTATTTAGCGGGATGTGACGAGTGGCGGGTCGTGTGCGCGAAACTGCCAGCAAGCCTCGCCCATGCTGCCAGTAATATGACCCGAACCTTTTTCGATCGCCTTTCCATCGATGCCCAGCTGGAGCCTCCGGGTAGGCGTGGCAGCCGACGAGACCGACCCGGCGACTGGTTCATAGAGCGGCTGCGAGCCTCCGCTCATCGGATACCTCCAGGATGCATATAGTTGCACGTCACGGCAATGCGCACGAGCGCTACATCGAAGCCAGATCAGCCGCGCGGGTTGTGTGCAAGGAAGTCGTCGGCCATCTCGTCGCAGGTGCAAAAGCGCACGCCGTCGTGCGCGCGGAAGTGCGCGATCAGACGTTCGAGCATCAACAGCACCTGCGGACGACCCGCGACGTCAGGGTGGATCGTGATCGGAAACACGGCATAGTCGTATTCGCGATAAACCCAGTCAAACTGATCGCGCCACATCTCCTCGATGTCACGCGGATTGACGAAGCCATGGCTGTTCGGCGACTTCTTGACGAACATCATCGGCGGCAGGTCGTCGAGGTACCAGCTCGCCGGGATCTCGACCAGACCGGTTTCCTGCCCGCGCACCAGCGGCTTCATCCAGGTGCTTGGATGCTTGCTGTAGTCGATCTTGGTCCAAGTGTCGCCAACGCGAACGTAGTACGGGTGAAAGTCGTTATGCATCAGGCTGTGGTCGTACTTGATGCCCTTCTTGATCAGCAGCTCGTTCGACACGGGGCTGAATTCCCACCAGGGCGCCACGTAACCCGTCGGCCGTTGGCCCGACAACTGCGTGATCAGTTCGATACTGCGGTCGAGCACGGCCTCTTCCTGCTCCGGCGTCATCGCAATGGGGTTCTCGTGGCTGTACCCGTGCAGGCCGATCTCGTGGCCGGCCGCCGCGACCGCCTTCATCTGTTCGGGGAAGGTTTCGATCGAATGCCCCGGGATGAACCAACTGGTCTTGAGATTTTCGCGCTCGAACAGCTTCAGCAGACGCATCGAACCCACCTCCCCTGCAAACATCCCGCGCGAGATGTCGTCGGGCGAGTCTTCGCCGCCGTAGGACCCGAGCCAGCCGGCCACGGCGTCGACGTGGATACCCAATGAGACAAGAATTTTCTTAGTCACGTGTTTTCCTTTTCCTCTGTCGATTGACGCCTAGCCGTGCAGGCTGCGAGCCGTTATTTGTATTTTGTCGTCAAGATACGTTTATTAGATCCGGACAAAATCGCATAAAATATAAGGGTAATTACCTAGATAAAACCTTCAACCACACTCGCCCTACAACGCAGCGAGGTGTTGCTTTATCTCGCTAAGGCGCCGTCACGCCGTCTATGACGGCGGTCAAGTCGACGGAAATGGCCTCCCACGGTTTGATTCACTCTCGTTTACGGCTGGCGGTCGTTCGCGGGACCGCTCTCGCCGGCGAGCCAGCGACAGGCGTTTGTGATTGTGAATACCCTGTTCGCGTGGCTGGTCAACGCGGGCTACCTGGCCGGCAATCCCCTCTCCCTGTCGCGTCAGCGTGCGCGAAAGGCGAAGCCGCGCGTGACGCGCTTCCTCGAGGATGATCTCTGGCAGGCCGTCAAAACCTCGATCGATGCGATGCCGCGCGACACCGCACGCGAGCAGGAGCACTACGCACGCGTGCGCTGGCTGATCTCGCTGCTGTATCTGATGGGTCCGCGCATCTCGGAAGTCGTGCGCAATCCGATGGGGGGCTTTTTTAGACGGCGCGACCGCGATGGCCAGGACCGCTGGTGGCTGGCGATCACCGGTAAGGGCGACAAGGAACGCTTGCTGCCGGCGACGACGGAACTGATGGCGGAGTTGACCCGCTATCGCCGACACTACGGTCTTGCGGCCCTCCCCTATGGCGGTGAAACGACACCGCTGCTGTTGCCGATCGGCGGCACTCGCCGGGCGATGACACGCGGCGCTGTGCATCTGATCATCAAACTGGACGACATCTCCGACATATGCACCGAAAAAAATTGACCATCGGATTTATATTAAATTACTTAGTAATTCTGACTATATCAAGAGCCTATGCGCGGCAAGCCCGCGCACAGCCGGACGACGGCGCCCGCGGTGCTCGACACCTGACCCTCAACAAAGATCTCACGCAAGGCCCTTCAAAGGTGAGGAAGTGCACGAACCACGGCCCTGAGTGGCGATCCAACGTTTGGTCATGCAATGGCAAGAGCAGGCTTGCGCTGTGCCGGCGACGGTCAAGGCCCTGCCCGCCCTTACTTCGCGAAGAGTACGCATCTTGAATCACATGGGACTGAACGGACACTCTATCGGTGCGCGCATTTTGGCGCTGTTTCCACGCTGAATATCGGCTGAGTGCCGCATCAAAATCAAACTCGTAATTGTGCTGCTTAACTGCGTGCAATTCGTTGCGCGGAACCGCTCAGGAACCGCTCAATGCGGTTGATAGATTTCTTCAATTAATTTCATTATTTCATTTACGAAGATTATCTATTGATCGTATAAGGGTTTCTCCTTAGCCCGGACACGCCTAGACTTTCTTCAAACGGCGGAGCACACGGCGAAGCCATTCTCACTGCTCCGTTTCCACAAAACAGATTGGAGGTTTCATCATGTTCAAGGCACTCCTTCCCGCAGTCATCATTGCTTCGGCCCTCGCCGCTCCTACGTACGCGTTTGCTCAGAGCAACGCTCCTGTGACCCGCGGCCAAGTCGAGGCGGAACTCGCCCAACTCGAACGTGCCGGCTACAACCCGGCGAGCGATCGAACCCAGTATCCGGCGAATATCCAGGCGGCCGAGCAACGCGTCGCCGCGCAAAACGAGACGGCCAATACTTCGTATGGCCCGTCGACAAGCGGCACGTCGGCTTCGGGCGCACGCGCTGTCGTTCAGCCCTCGGCCAGCTTCGACAGTAGCCTGTACCTTCGCCACTGACATGTCGCGTCGACACCGTCAGTCACGGCGACATCCGGTAGAAGCGAAACAACCTGGCGCGAAGCCTGATGCAGTTCAGCAAGCTTCGTTTGACAAGAACAGCCACGCCCAAAGGGAACGTGGCTTTCATTTTTCTGACCGGTCCATGTCCCCCCGTTCGCCCCGCTTCTGCCGCTCAAGCAGTGGCTCCGACTGTCCGTTGCGGGGCTGACAATGGGAATGCCGAGGGGCACTACCGATTTTCATCGGTCGGCCACAATGACAACCGCCTGAGGCAGCGTGATCCTGACCTGCAGATTGACGTCGGAGTCCGTCTCCGTTGGACCGATCCCACATATGGAGGTGTTCCAGGCAACGGCTCTTTGACGGGCAGCACTGCTACTCCTGTGAGCGGTAGCTCGCATATTCCGGCATTGAACGGTCAATGTGCTCCCTTAGGTAGACGTACGGATCTGTAGGCCTGAAAGGTCCTGATGGAGGTTATGTGCGTGACATGGCGAAAGCGTTTAAGAGGGACCAGGCACGCAGTTCTCATTTTCCCGACGACACCGCGCTTAAAAGAATCCTCGCCGCGCGCATTGACGTGTGGCAGCAAGGCATTGGTGTCGTACTCGGCATCGTCGAAGGGACCCGGCGGCGCATAATCAGTCACGGGCGATTCGGGCACGACGATACGCGCAAGCCAGACGGTGATACCTTGTTCGAACTTGGCTCGGTGACGAAGGGCTACACGGGACTCTTGCTAGCGGACATGATACAGCGCGGCGAAGCGGCGCTCGACGAGCCGGTGCAGGACTTGTTGCCGGAGGGCGTTTCCGTACCGGTCCGCAACGGACGCACGATTACGCTGCACGATCTCGCGACTCACAGGTCCGGACTGCCGCCCATGCCTGAGTATTTCGTGGGCGGCGAAACAGCCGACTCCTATGCGAAATACTCTGTCGATGATCTTTATCAGTTCCTGTCCACGCATCAAATGATTCACAGAATCGGTGCCAAGTTTCGATATTCAAGCCTCGGGGCCGGTCTGCTAGGTCATGCGCTTTCATGCCGCGCTGGAAGGGACTACGAATCGTTGATTCGCGAGCGAATTCTGTCACCTCTCAGTTTGAACAGCACGGCTATGGTGCTTTCCGACGCTTTGAAAAACCGGCTTGCCCCAGGCCATGATCTGAAACTCAAGCCGACCCCCAACTGGAACTATGGACCGCCTTTCGCGGGGGCTGGCGCTTTGCGATCCACGGTCAACGACCAACTGACGTTCATCGAGGCGATGCTCGGATCGCGTCGTTCGTCCCTTGAGGCCGCAATCAGCGACGCGGTCGTGATACGGAGGTCTCGCGGTGAGCGTGCTCGCGAGGTTGGGCTCGGCTGGGGCGTGGATTCCCTGGAAGACGACGAAATGGTCGTGCATAGCGGCGAGACGGCTGGGTCTGGGCTGCCAGTGGAAGGCGCTGCCGATCGACAAGGATCCGGTCGGTCGCCCCGAAATTCATCCCACGAGCGTCTACCGCATTTTCCGGCGCTGGACAGCGGATGGCTGTCTGGACGCCATACTACTCGGTTCGGTATGCAAACTGTATGAGGACCAGCTCCTCGATAGGTCCGTCATTCACGGCGATGGCACGACAACGGTGGCGAAAAAAGGCGGCGACAACCTCGGCTTCAGCGGCCACAAACACATGAAGGGCGACAAGGTCGTCGCTTTCTGCGATCGCAACTGCAATGTGATTGCGCCGTTCGTTCCGGCACCCGGCAACCGCAATGAATCACTGCTGCTGCGCGAGGCGTTACCCCAGCTCACGCAAACCGTCCGCGCGATTGGCCTTGATCTGCGCGGCACCATCGTCGGTCCGGATGACGTCTACGACTGCCGGGCCAACCGCAAGGCCATTTTCAATCGCGGCATGAAGCCCAACATCAATCCCAATCCGCGTGGCCGCGAAACCCGAAGCGCGGTCGCAAGCCGCTTTTCGACTCGGCCATTTTCGATGAACGCTTCCGCACCATCGAGCGCGTCTTCGCCTGGGAAGACAAGTTCCGCCGCCTGCTGTTGCGCTTCGAGCGTCTGAGCCACCTGCACTACGCGTTCAAGACGCTCGCCTATACGATGATCAATCTGCGGCACTACTGCCGCACCTGACCGCGTCGACGGCGGGTAGTTCATCCTCGGCGCCGTGCACCGCGATCCCGCTCGTCCGTGTCAGGCCTGAATTCCTCAATCATGACCCCTGGCACCGCGTCTTGGCGCTTCATACGCATCGCATTCTCTCTCGCCTTCCCCTCACACTGCAACACCGACTCACCGACTCGAAAACCTGCAACCAGTTGTCGCAAACGACGAGGTCGCAATCCGCGTCGGCATCGTGAACCACATGGCGAGACTTGCACGCCCTCAGTCCGTACGCGTCCAGTGAACCTTGCAGGCAGAGGTCTGTCTTCAGGCGGACATACGCAACAATGCCAGTCGAGGAAGGGTCGCCAGACGACGCTACTCCTGCTAGCCAGTTTGCCCGGCACGAATCTGCACACGCTCGGCTTGACTGCATCGGTGACCTTCGATCAGGCACCAGGCGGCGGATGGACGAACCCCGAACCTCGCTCGTCGGGTGTAGTGGGCAAAACGCGGTGTTCTGCGCATACAGGTAACAAATATTTAATTTTTGAGCTTCCCTTTCGATTGGGCCGACTCGGTAGTCTCTAAGCAACCGGGATACGCATTGACTCGCGCACTGCCCCTCGGCCCACCCCTTCCACTCCACAGCAACGAAGTCATGATGAAAACATTAACGATCACCACTCTCCTCGGCCTCGCAATAAGCACGTCGGCCTTCGCACAATCGCAGGCCCAGCCGACAGACGCGCTGCCCTCCAACGTCACCAACGCAAAGGTTGTCGCGCAAACCGGTCAATGGGTCCCCCCCGACGGTCAGACGATAGCTCCCAAAACACGTGCACAGGTGTACCAAGAACTCGTGGAAGCGGAAAAGGATGGTCAACTTGCCTACCTGAACAGCACGGTGTATGCGCATCCATGATCGGTCTAAACCAGTAGTTCTTAAGTCTGGGCGCCGGTGGCAGCAGGGAGGCGCCAAACGATCCAAGCACGTCAATCAGGCTTATTCAATCAGGATTACAGGATGAAACTCTCAGTCAAATTAACCATGAGCGTGGTCTCAACAAGCGCAGGCTTCGCGCAGAACGCTCCTCAACCGAACGTCGCCAGTAACGGGTGATGAGCCGCGTTAACGACGAAGCCTGGCGGTACCTCCCCTAACGAGACCGGTTATGAGGCACTCACATGGTTCCCGCGCGGGCGCAACGCATCCTGGATAAGCATGAAAATTATCGAGGTCTTAACCATCGCCGGACGGAAAGCCGCACATCATCTTCGATCTACCACGATGCCGCTCAAGGTCCATTTGCAACGATGCCTTGCACGCAACCGACCGCCGCGACCGACCAAAGAAGATATCGCCCGCGCCGTCGATACCGCAATCGATATCGAGCGAGCGCGGCACGAGCCCTATCCACGCCATTGGGAATGACAGCGGCGTACCGCCCGGTTGGAGTACGCCTCAGGCGGCCACGCATTTGACCATCGACTCGGGACGACCTTGGTGTTCCCGACAGGCTGGGCCGGCCCGTGTCGGGAAGCCAAATATGACATCAATGTAATCGGAATGTCATCGTGCATCAAACTTCGCTATACAAAATAAGGGAGAACCACTTTCGCTACGACGAGGACAGTCAGGTCGGGGCTTCAATCACCGTGTACGAAGCCGACCACGTGCCGAAGTGCGCACAGATCTGTTCCAATTCGAACGGGCTGCCTACCGGCCGAGCAACAACGATGTGCGCTATCCGTCCGATATTTAAGCGGCCGAGGCGCGTGTTCATGCGTGGGATATCGCAACGCCGAGCAACACGGGAGTAGGCGGAGTGTCCGATGGTTCCTCGCAGGCCGGTGCGCCGAGGACTGCGGCAGGTACTCACTCAAGCTACTTCGGTCACTGATGCGCAAGTGCGTCGCAAGTCATGGTCAGGTAATTTCTTTAGGCTTATTGCATGCCGGACTGGAATCGACGCTGGTCCTTCGTGGTTAGCGCGTCGCGTCGCCCAACGTTTCAGCAGTTTTGTTTGTTAAGGACAAGGAATCGCGGCTTTTGCAGTCCGAAATTCGCCGCGCATGATCGAGTACCCGTCAATGTTGTGAAATTCTCGAAGAGGAGCGTTTGATGTTTGAGACTAGTTCAGACGTATGGTCGCGAACTGTCGCCATGATCTCTCGTGTAGACAAGCGCCCGCGGTCTGCCGTAGCGCACGCGCAGGAGTGGACGCAGCCGACTGTAAGAGTGCTTGAGCGAGCGACTTCGCAGACGTTGACCGTGTCCTGGTGCGATTCGCGCACCGGTCACTATGGGCATCAGACCTGGGGAAGACGCATCGCGAGGCGTGCTGGGACGTGTGTGTTGAGCGGCCACGGCATAGCGGCGGGCGATCTTGTGTACAGCCCACACGTTAGGGGATCACCACCCGCGAATGCAGAAGCGATGATCATCGCTTCATGTGTGGCTCCGGATCCGATAGCGTGATCACCACGACGAACAGCGTGATCGTCGTCTCCGTTAGCCATTTTGGGGTGTCAAAGCGGTTCGCCAACCGCCTAAGGTCGGCCGCCCGGCTGCTAAAGGTTGCGTCCCAAGCGCGACGCGCTGGTGCGCTACAGCGACCGAGTTGGGGAGGCTTTGGGGGAGGCACGGAGCGATCTCGTCACGATCGGTATCGCTTAGCCTGTCGCTGGGGCTACCGAGTATCGCGCTACTGCGTACGTCTGCTCACGAAAAAGTCGAATGGCTATGGTCGGCACACGATAGTTGACATTTAGGAATACTGTAAAATGGCAGCGGCCATATCACTGAAGCTTTTTCCGCTTTCGAGGACCTGCTCGGCGATTTGCATGAAAAGAGCTACATCTATGTACAGGACGTACGCGCTGGTTCGTATTAATACGGCGGCAAGACGCAGGAATACCGCTATCACCACAGATAAGGAGCACGCGATGGCGCGCATCGGAGCTTTTTGCATCGCGAGCTGGCTGGCAGCTGCGATCCTCTACTTCGGCCAGCACTCCCCAGCGATGATCGTCTTGAGCGGCGTGGTTGTCCTCGGCGGATTCGATGTGCTGCGCCCTTGAGCGTGTGGCAGTACGCGCGGCCGGCGACGGTGGACTTTTTATCTCCGTACTGTGGATAGCCATGTTGGGCGGTTACCTGAATCGCAAGCATGACCTGCCACCCGGCCCAACCGTCATATGGCGCGGGTTCCTCCTCTTGCACGAGATCACGAAGATATATCAGCTCTTCAGGCAAATCGAATAGCATGATCATTCAGCTTGTGGTAATCCTGAGCCAAAGGATAGGGGTAGAAAACGGCGATCGGCCGTCCCCTCCCTCCGAACCCGGTGTGCAGTTTTCCCGCGACAAATGTGCTCGATCACATTTGTCGCGGGGGACCCGCATGCTGCGTTCGACGTGGCGGGAGCCGGAAACGTGACCATGGTTGCCGGATTACGGGCCGTCGCGAAAGCGGTGGAATCACCACCGGCGCCTATCGGTGTGTGCGTCAGTTCTCGATATAGGTAGCCTGTCCTGCATTCAGTGATACTGGTCACACGGCGAAGGCGGGACATGCACCCGTGGGCGACTGGTGATAAAATTCCACCGGCGGACTCGGCAGCCTTCGATGCTGGAAACCGGAACTCCCATCCTGAATCTCCACGACGTACCTCATGCCGGTTTCAAGGTTGTCGAGACAAGTCGCTCAAGCTCGTCACCGTTCACGTCGTCGATAAAGACAAGCCTTTATACGAATACGTGAATTAGGGGGCGGCGTTCGATGTCCGATACTCTGGCGGTGCCCAATCACTCAGGCGAAACTCTTGTTGCCCGCCGCCGCTTCCGGCTGGCGGAACAGCTTGATGTGCTCCGGATTCGCCGATGCCTGCAGACGCCCGTCCGGCAGACGCGCAATGACGACCTCGCCGATGCCCGAGCTCATCACCACGACTTCGTCGCGCAAGGCGAGCAGCGCATCGAGACGGCGTCGGCCGCTGACGATTTCGAGGCCGGTTTTCGTTTCACGGATAATGATCTCAACGGACATGGCGATTCTCCAGTGGCTTTCGCGTACACCACTCCGGCATCTGAGTGCGCCTCAGTGCTGGACGGCGTCCTTGTGTCTATTGGTGCGCAGAGCCTGACGCACTAATAGTTGTGGTTAAGGGGCGTTCTTGTGACTTCCCAAAAGCAACGGTCCAGGATGAACTTTTATACCTGAACACGACCGTCCGGTTCCAAAGATTGGCGAGGACCGGTCAGGGTGGACTCCAGTCCCAGTCAATGCTCGCAAGCAGCCATTCGCTGAGCGCGCGACGCGATGGGCTGGGATCGCCGCTCCGACCCAACTTGGTCGTCCGGGTTACCAGGCTAAGCTTTTGAAGGGACCAAGCTGGCACGACTGACAGAATGGAAAGCGCCATAACGGCAGATTGCAATCGCTTCAGCGTCGCACTGTGAAGCGGCCTGTGCGAAGCCAACTGACCAACGGCCGCAGCCATCGCGATAACGGATCGAATAGATGAACATGGCAATCTCCTGTTGTATTCCCTATCAACGGGCCGGCGTCCTTCGTCGCTGATCCGGACGCGTTGATTCCATTCTGGTCAACCACCGCTGACTCGATCCTGTCTCTCGGATTACATGCTTGTTATCTCGAAGCAACTTTTGCGCGTCGCAGTCATCCACCGACTTTCTTCCCCACAAACGCTAAACCCAATACAACTTCAGAGAAAGCTCCCACGCATACGTAAACGAGCGAGCGCCTTCTCGATGAGAGAAGAATAGGTTTTGCCGAAGGGCGAATCTACTCTATGGTTGGATATGCCGATACCGCGTTAGCGTTACCTGGCTATACAAGCGTATAACCGCGGTAAGAAGTCTACGGCGACATTGGCGACGATAGCTGTATGCTATTTCCGTCGAAAACGATAAAAGGCGCTGGCCCGTGCAGCCCGCATCCCCGGCCTTTGGCCTTGAGTACGGCTGGCTAAGTCGACGGCAAGTGTTAGTGTCACATGCGCAAGTTGGCGTTGATACTCAGGTCTCCCATCTACTCAATATTCCCTTCTCGCAATGCTCACAGCCGGGCTGCTTGAATGCCGTTTTCTGGCGTCCTCACAAGCGTCCCCGATTTATAGCCGATACAACGAACTGCGATGCGAGCGACGATTTCGCGACGTGGACTTCGACCGGCAAACCAGCGCTCTCCGCGTAGAACTGGACCTCCTCGTTACGCAATTTGGCGAGACTCTAAGTCGAGTGAACCAAGAGGTCTAGCCGTAAGCCAACTCGATCTAATTTGTCTCGACATCGTTGAGCTAACGCGACCGGACCTTGCTCGGTTCGTAGGGTCTTTAAAAAACGCGACAGTCAGGCCTCTACGCCAGGGGGCGCAGGCATGATTTAATTTAGAGCTGCTGCCCGGATCAACGGGGATACTCGCGCTGTTTCGAAAGGTCGACCGAATTAGTGGCATTACCGATACGCGGTGATTGTAAATTGAAATGTCATTCCCGAACCGATATTGCGGGACGCCCACACCCGTCCTCCGTGAGCCTCGACGATCGAACGACAAATAGACAGTCCCATACCCATACCATCTGCTTTTGTCGTGTAAAACGCGCTGAAAAGCCGGTCCAGCCCCTCGGGCTCCACGCCAACGCCAACGCCGACGTCCTGTACCGTCACGAGCACTTGGTCGGATTTGCGCTGTTCCGTTTGGATGGTTAGCACTCGCGCGCGATCGGTGACTGCCGCCATGGCTTGGACACCGTTGATTGCAAGATTAATGATCACTTGCTGCAGTTGGATCCGGTCGCCACGCACCAAGGGCAATCCCGGCGCAAGCTGCAGCTGCACTGTCACTCGATGGCTGAGCGCCTCCTGCTTTACGAGAGCGACCGTCTCGTCGATGACCTCGTTGATGTCGAGTGGGATCACCTCCGGATCTGCCCCCTTGGCAAGATCGCAAACTCTTCGGATCACTCCGCCCGCCCGGTTGGCGTCTTCAAGAATGCGACTCAGGTTGATGCGCGCCTCGTCTACTTCCGGAACTTCGCGGGTCAGCCAGCGCAAGCTAGCTGATGCGTTAGTGGCGATGGCAGCGAGGGGCTGATTCACTTCATGCGCAATCGAAGCACTAATCTGTCCGAGGGACGTTACACGAGTGACGCGGGCGAGTTCCGCCTGTGCCGTGTGCAATGCCTCTTGCGCTGCCCTGGCTGCTGTGACGTCCATCAGTGCACCAACGATTTCCTCCTCGCCGGATTTGTATGTCACGCGATGGGCTCGGACAGTCAGGTGTTTGATCGCTCCATTCGGCATCAGAAGACGGTGTTCGTACTCGTAGTCTTGTCCGCCTAGCGCCGCACGACCGATTTCATGCTGTACAAGTTCTCGGTCATCCGGGTGAACACGTTGGAGGACGAGGGCGATCGTCGGCTTAACCGTTTCTCCCACTCCAAATATCTGATACGTTTCTTTCGACCAAACAATGTCGCCGGTGGCTATCTTCCAGCCAAAGCTCCCCGTATGACTTAGCCATTGAGCTTCAGCCAAATAGGCCTGGCTCCGCCGCAATGCGCCTTCAGCGCATCTTCGCGCGACGGTCAGCCAGACCACAAACAGATCTGTCATCGCAAGCAGGACGATGCGCGGTAATTCCGTAGGTGCGACATCGAATGAATTGGTCGGCGGCACGAAATAATAAGTGAAACCCAAGATGGACAGCGCAGTCGCGAGCAAAGCCGGACCGAGGCCACCGAACCAGGCACTGAACATGGTCGCGCAAAGAAACAGCGATACGAACGGACTACTTTGCATGTAAGTGTCTAGTAGACGCGCGGCGACGAGCGCCGCGACAACCGACAGAACTGCAACTGCATAGTTCAAAATAGCGGACCGCCTGGACCACTGTAGAGGACTAGACTGCGACATATTTCCTGCCTCCACAAATCAGCAATGCCTCGCGCAATTTGACAGCCTAAGCCATTCGGATCGACATCTGCAGCGCTGGCTTGCCCCTGCATGACCGGACACGCGGTCACGCTCGGGTCGGTGAACTTCCGCGCTGGCGAAACTCGCGCGGCGAGCGGTGCTTCAATGCGCCGTGTGGGTACGACTCGTTGTAAACCGATTTTTTCGAGAACGTCAGCGTCTCGTCGACAATGTAGCAGGAACCATTGTCGCTGAGCCGGTTGATTTCGTTGTCGACCTTGTGCCCGCCATCGAAGCGGTTTTTGACAAGCAAGGTCTGTTCCGGACAAAGGCCGCAAGGGCTTCAGGACGAAGTTACCGTACCTTATGCGAACGATTTCCTTGCTGAGGTGCAGAACCTGCCCGAGCGCAACTCGCGGTCGAACTGCTCGAACGGCTACTCGAAGGCGAAATCAAAAGCCGCTTCGCGAGGAACGTGTGCAGGAGAAAATTTTTCCGGTGTGCTGATCAAAGTAATTACACGCTACAAGAACCGGTCGATCCAGACGGCTCAGGTGATGGAAGAACTGATCGAGATGGCGAAGAACAATACCGAACAAACAAAACTGAGTCTTCGAGCAATCGAAGGGAATAGCGAATACAAGGAGCGTCGCAAAGATCTACGTCTGTGAAACAAACGTTCATACGTGCAGGTGATTGCTGGAAATCCAACGAAGTCTCTCAATCAAAACCCATTGGTCTGCGTCCGGCCTGCCCAATACGTAAGTCTCGATCGCTGCCACTTGCATCGGCCTGGGGCGCATGAGCTACGAGCTCCGACACCTGCGCTTGCATGGCCTGATCGAGCGAGTGACCAAGACCCACCGCTATCGGCTCACAAACCTCGGCCTGCAAACGGCACTCTTCTACACGTGCGTCTACTCGCGCATCTTGCGCTCAGGCCTTCCATTGGTTAGCCCTCAGGCGCCTGCGGCCTCACCAGCGTCCTTGCAGCGCAGCTTCCGCAGCGCCGAGCAGGCCGTCAACACCTGGTGCGATCAGGTCAAAATCGCCGCGTAAAAAACTTGACTCGAATGCTACAAGATCAATTCCGTCAATGAACCTAGCGAATCCGCTGGTCTTGCATTGGGCCGCCCAGTTGCGGCAGAAACTTCCCCGCTATTGCCCTCCGCACAGAGTGGGGAGACGGCGCCGTACTGCAGGAAAAAGTGCAGAGCGGCCTGCTCAATGCGGCGCTTGTGTAATCCGCGATCGTCGAGTCGATCCAGCTTGCAAGCGGCACTGAATATTTTACGGCGACTCGTGAAGGAAGACGCCGATTGGTCCCGGCGTTGGGACTTCCTGATAGATCGTCAACCATAAATCGGACACCGCACCGAAGGCCAAATAAGCGTCCGTTCAGCGTCGCAAGCGACGCTCGGGGACGAACCCGAGTGGACAACTACCAGGGCGGTGCATGCTAGTCCCTGTTCCGTGTCGGGGGCGTATAATACTTACGGTAAACGGCGGTGGGATGCGACCGCGTTCTGGCTGTACGAGGTGCCCAAATGACTGCTGGTCCGACCCACCGAATGCCGGCTGAAACAGCAGCAACCGACGGTCCCGTCATCTACGTCGTCGACGACGACAGGGGCATCCGGCTTGCCCTCAGCACGCTTATGCGCTCCATGGGCTTGCGCGTCGAAGCGTTCGAGTCCCCTGACGAATTCCTGCGATTTCCTCACTCGGCCGGGCCAAGCTGCCTCATCCTCGACGTGCGGCTCCGCGGAAAAAGTGGCATGGCTTTTCATCAGGAAATCGTCAATAGCGGCATGCGTATTCCGGTCGTATTCATAACGGGTCATGGAGACATCGAGATGGGTGTGAAGGCGATGAAGGCGGGTGCGCTAGACTTCTTTGCCAAGCCGTTCAAAGACCAGGACATGTTGGACGCAGTTGCTCACGCGCTGGCGCGAGACAGTGAGCGGCTCGCGGCAGAAACGGCGTTAGCCGGTCTGCGCGCTTCGTATGAATCGCTGTCACCGCGCGAAAAAGAGGTGATGGCCTTCGTGCTGTCCGGCCTACTGAACAAGCAGATTGCCTCCGAGATGAACTTGAGCGAAATCACGGTCAAAGTTCACCGTGGACAGGTCATGCGTAAGATGAAGGCGCGCTCTATGCCAGACCTTGTCCGCAAGGCCGAATCCCTTGGTATCGAGCCCCATCTGCCTGACGGCCGTCGTCACTGAGCCCCACCTGCCCGAGCCACTTCTGCGGCACGTGGGTGATTCGCTACGGGTTTCCAAGAGCGACCGTGAGCCAATGAGCCATTACAGCGGGCTCGTAAGGCTTCTGCAGCAACACTAGTGCGCCGTTACTCACCGCCTTTGCCTGCAGTGACGGGGTCGGATATGCGGTGATAAAGATGGTCACAGGGGCATCCCCCTGCGCACGCAGGCACTCATGCATCTCGATACCCGACATCCCGGACATCCGAACGTCGGAAATCAGGCAGGAGGTATGAGCGGCCTGCCCGGACGAAAGAAATTCTTCTGCCGACTCATACATATGCGCCTGCCAGCCAAGCGACCGGATGAGGCTGCCTAACGCAAGACGGACGGCTTTATCATCGTCGACAATCGAAATAACAGGCGTAATTTGCAAAATGCGGCCTCGGCCTCGTTTCTCAGGGGTGACGTGCGGTCGGTGCCGCGCGCCTCTTTTAGTTTGCAGATTAGCTTACAACCGCGCCCAGTGACATGATACGAATGTATATGTGAACCGAACTACGGCCACGCCGGTCGCCTCTTGTGTCAGGTTCGTACTACCCCCTGCGTCATGCCTGGCGGCAGGCTGAATGAGAACGTCGCGCCGCCTTCAGGGTTATTAGAGGCCCAGATTTGCCCACCGTGTGCCTCAAGAATAGAACTGGAAATAGCCAGCCCCATCCCGATGCCGGAACTGCGCGTAGTAAAAAGCGGTTCAAACAGTCGCGGAAGATTGTCCTCGCGAATACCTGCCCCGGAGTCCTTCACAGCCACGACAACATTGCCTTCAGGGTCAACGCGGTCCGGCGACGCCCCCTTGATGAGCGTCCTTACACGTTGCACGATTTGGGCTGCTCTATTTCCCTCGTCTGTCATCCGGGACACGCAACCCTCTATTTCTGCCATGTTCGGAGGCTGGCGACACAGCCAGCGCAGATATGCTTCGCCGTTCGTAACGATGGTGGAAAGCGGCTGCCCCACTTCGGGGGCAATCAATGCACCCTGCTCACCAAGCACCGCGATCCGGTTTACACGTTCGAGTTCGCTTTGCGCATGCCGTACTTCGCCGTCTATTTGGTCTTGATCTACAAATAAAAGCCGACGGATGTTGTTTCGCGCAGTTCGACACCGCTCAGCAAGTCTCTTCCCCCGTTATACGTCCGTATAGGCAAGTAACGCTAACGCGGTATCGGCATATCCCACCGTAGACTAGACTCGCCCTTCGGCAATACCTACTCTTCTTTCATAGAGACAGCGCTCGCTGTTATAGCAGCGCAAAGCTCGCGGTTCCGCCCAGACGACTACATCGCCTTTTGAGTGCCTGAGCGACTACTTCCGTTTTATAACGTCCTCAAGGAATGCATCATGTCGCCTGTTCTGCATAACTGGATACATATTGGAAGCAACGCGTATATGGAGTACACATTCGTGCCGTGGCTTGGCAGGAACATCTATCGCCGTACCGTCGACCTATCCGCAATTTGCATTCAGTAGCCGCCCGGGCGGCGCTATTCGATTTCTACGCTTGTTCGATTGCTGCTTCACTCTTTGCTAAAGAAAGGAACGCGATGTTGAACGATGAACCCAATACGGCTTTGGAGATCCTGTCAGAGAATGGCGCCCGCCCCACGTCTATTGGCCCCGCGCTCCCCTCAAGCCATCATTCGTCGCCGCATCGGCCGGGCCGGCTCACTCGGTCAACGTCCGGTGATGGCGCCTCGTCGGCGAAGGGTCCGGATCCTTGGGCAACCACGCTCGCAGCCATCCATCAATTTTCTGCCCCGTCAGACTCGATGTGGAATTCTCCGGACCTGTCCAGCCTGCCGGCCTCTGCTGGCAAGCCGCGCCATCCGCGAAAGACGGACGGCGACGATGTGCGCACCTTTACTGTGACGGTCGTGGAGGAGCTTCCCAAGGCTCACTTCGCGCTGCGCTGGCATGATCCGACGCTTTGCAACTACGAGGCGCAGGTCTGGTCGCCGTGTTCCGCTCCCGCGTCGGGGCGTTGCGCGCTGTCCGGCAAGCATATCAAGCTGGGCGACAAGGTCTACCACCCCCGTAACCGCGGCCGGGTCAAGCCACTTAACGGAGACGCAATGATTCTGGCCAGGGAACTGATCAAGGCCCACATTGCGCCTGCACACGCTGATGTTAATTCGACGTCTCTCTAGTGAAACATCGTCTACGTGCTGGCCGAGTCATGGCGCGCGCTGCCGTCTGCACAGGAGGTCCAAAATGAAACTAGATCCCGCCACGTTTGTGCGACTGCGCCGTCTCGCTCCAGCTCTCGATGATGTACTCAATGCAGGCGAGGTCGAGCATGCAGATCAGGCCATGGGCCTTGCTTCGCTTGGCCAGCTATGCGCACAGTTGTTCGACGCATACCACTGCCAACACCCGGATGACATTGCGCAAGCACGACTCGACGCCCTGGAGCCGCAGTAACGCACATCGTTTGGTGCCGACAGAACCCGCGAGCGGGTTGCCTCCGGATAGCGATCGTCAAAGGCCGCAGCAATCACGCTTCTCGTATCCATTTCAACACTCGTCGCTACGACGAACCGCTTGTCGATATAAAACAAGAAGCGACTACTGTGCAACTCACGTGCGGCAGGAGAACCAAATGACCCTCGAATTTTTAAGCCATCAAGTCATTTTCGATCAGGCGGTCAAGCATCTTTTTCAGCAGCGCCAGGCAGCGTTGCTGCCGCGCCGCGGCGGCGCGTACCGTGGTTACTGCGGCGGCTGTCCGGTCGGCAGCTTCCTCAAGCCACGCGACTACCTATCGGTGATGGAAGGCGTCCCCATCCGCTATCTCAACCGGCAAATAAATGAAGTGCCTGCCTACATGAATGTGGGCGTTGCCGCGTTGAAAAAAGCGCTGTTGCGTTCAAAGATCAACGTGTACGACCCGCAGACGGTCAGCCTGCTGAGCTGTCTGCAAAACGTACATGACGTCTTCGGCGTTTGGGAATGGACCGACAGGCTGCAGTCCATCGCGCGCGAATTCGGCCTGAGCGCCGAACGAGTCAGGAACGCTGCGTGAGCTGGCCATGCTGACACCCAAGGAGATCTACGAAAAAGTCACTGCGCACCGTCAAAGTTGCCTAAGTGTGCGTTCGCCAATGACTTCGGCTACAACCGATTTGGCGCGGGCCCTTACGGCATTCGTGCGTCGATGGGCGCGGCAGCAACGGTGACGCTCCCACCATTCCCGCACACCAATGTGTCGCCTGAGACGCTCACCACTTTGCGGCTGACCGACGTCGACGGCCGATCGTTCACTACCAAATTGGAAAGTGTTCGTCGAACAATCTCGTCACACCGTCCTTTTCGCCACAGAGCCGTGAAATGACTATATCAAGAGTGCTGACTATTGAAGATGACCACCTTATCGCGAATGAAATCGTTCGTGAATTGGAAGGCCGTGGATTTTCGGTCGACTGGGTCGACAACGGGCCCGAAGGGCTGGCGCGCGCAGTAACTGACGAATACGATGCGATCACGCTCGACCGGATGTTGCCTGGCATAGATGGACTTTGCCTTCTCGCGACGATGCACAGTGCCGGCGTTCAGACGCCGGTATTGATATTGAGCGCGCTCGGCGATGTAGACGAGCGCGTGCGCGGCCTGCGCGCCGGCGGCGATGACTACCTGACGAAACCCTTCATCCCCGAAGAGCTGGTGGCGCGGCTCGAAGTACTGCTGCGCCGACGCCGCCGGGCAGCGACCGCTCAACAGGACACAGAGACAATGTTGTGCGTCGGGCCGCTCGAACTGGACTTGATCTCCCGCAAGGCCAAGCGTGACGGCGAAGAAATCGTGCTGCTGCCGACCGAATATCGCGTGCTCGAATTGATGATACGCCTTGTGGGGCAGACCATTACGCGCACGATGCTGTTCGAGGCCGTATGGGGTTATCATTTCAACCCCGGGACCAATCTTATCGATGTCCACATGAGCCGGTTGCGCAAAAAAATCGACCCGCCAGGGGTGAAACCCTTGATCCGAACTGTGCGCGGCTCGGGCTATATCCTCGCATAGTCCAAGGCCTTGAACTATTCCTCATCACCGACGCAAAGCGCCCAGGTGGGTCGCAGCTGGAACACGACGACGTTTCGACTGCTGTCTGTCTACGCCGTCATCTTTTCGATCTCGGTGATGCTGCTGATTGGCTTCATCGGGTATGCGGTGACCGGCCAGATGGAGCGCAAAGCCGACGTCGTGATCCAGTGGCAGCTCGTCTATTTCGGCTCATTACCCGACAATACGCTCGCCGACATTCTGCAAAGCCGCGTTGAACACGAACATATGCACATCAACTACTACGGTCTGTTCGCCGCGGATGGCCGGCATATGGCAGGGGACGTGCTGATGCTTCCGCCGGGATTGTCCGTCGAGCGCCGCGGCATGACACTTGAACATACGCTGTCAGTTGCCGGCGTTAAACAGGCGCCGGTGGTGCGCGCGATGGCCGTGCAGCGCAGGGACGGCACGATACTGGTCGTCGCTCACGATCTTACTCAAATCCTCACAATCCGCCTGGACATCATCAATGCGCTGATCGGCGGCGGGATATTTTTCCTCGTGACCGGTTTCGCCGTCGGTCTTGCATTCGGCGTGCGGCAGATGCGGCGTGTGAAGGCGATTCATCGCGTTACGGTGCAGATCGCTCAAGGCGACCTCAAACAGCGTCTGCCGACCGGTGGCCACGACGAACTGGACCTGTTGTCGAATCTGGTCAATCACATGCTCGATGAAGTCGAGCGCCTGATGACCGAGGTAAAGGGTGCGTGCGATGGCATCGCGCACGATCTTCTTATGCCGCTCGCCCACGTCCGTACATTGCTCGTCCATGCTGAGGAGCGCGCCGACACACTCAACGACGAACAGTTGCCGAACATGGTTGCCCGAGCGCGATCCAATACGGATAAGGTGCTGGAACGGTTCCGCGCGATGCTGCGCATCTCGGAGATTAGCGCGCTGCAGCGGCGAGGTGGCTTTGCCGATGTGCAATTGGCGGCACTCCTCTCGGAAGTCGGCGAACTCTACGAACCGCTTGCGGAAAGCAAGTCAATCAAGTTGGTGGTGCAGATGGAACCCGTTGGCGCGATTCACGCCGACCGCGCGCTGCTGTTCGAGGCGTTCTGCAATCTGGTTGATAACGCGATCAAGTTCGCGCCGACATGCGGAACGGTGTGTATAACACTCACACGGATGCCGTTCGGTCCACAGGTCGATATCGTCGACAACGGCCCGGGTATTCCGTCCAGTGAACGCCAGGCGGTGCTGAAACAATTCTATCGGAGCGAGCAGACGCGCCATATCGCGGGTTCGGGTCTCGGTCTTAGCATGGTCTCGGCGGTGATCCGCGTCCACGACTTCACAATAAGGATCGGCAACGCGGAACCCGGCACACGCGTGACCATTGCGTGCTGGTCGTGAACGCTCGCTTGAGCCGCGTCGGTTCCTCCACCCACCTCGAATCGAAACAGAAAGGCTTTCGCGCGAGCTCGCGAGGATGCAGTGGTCGCCTCGCTTAGTGGATGAATACTCGAAATCAGATTAGTTTGTGCGAACGCTTTTGGCCGACGCCGGCCTGATTGCAGTCGACGAATGACGAATACCGCCTTCCTGCAGCCAATAACCAACGCCCATGAAGACTGCGCCACCGACAAGATTGCCCAACGTGACGAAAATCTCATTATGAATGGCGCCGGCGAGCGTAATGTCGGCTGGGTGCTCGCCGATGAGTGCGAGCGCGAATACAAACATGTTCGCCACGCTGTGCTCGAACCCGCTCGCAACGAAAGCAAACACTGGCCAGAAAATGAGGCCAAGCTTCGCGCCGTCATTATTCGTCCGACCTCCCATCCAGATTGCCAGGCATACGAGCCAATTGCACAGCAGGCCCTTCGCGAACAGTGGAACGGCCGGCGTGGTCATCTTCACCACTACTGTCTTGAAGAAAATCTCCGACCCGTCGGTCAGCAACACGCCACCGCCGGCGGCGTGAAGAATAGCAGCGAGCACCACAGCGCCGATCAGGTTTCCGATCCAGCACACTATCCACACCAGCACCATACCTCCAATGCTGGTCTCGCCCCGAAATACCGCAAACGGCATATACATCGCTGTACCCGTGAATAGTTCCGAACCAGCGAACACGACGATTGTCAGCGCACAAGCAAATACCGCGCCCATGATCAGATGGACATAAGCCGGATCGACATGTGCGCCGACCGAAAACATCAGTATGTCGCCGAAGCCGATATATGCACCGGCCATTGCTGCGCCAATCAAAAAGGCAAGCGGCGTGCGGACGATAGCCGACGCTTTATGGGCGCCGACCTTCGCGAATTTATCGATGCTATCTGCGTACATAATTTCTCCTAGTTATACTAAACGTTTTAGCCGGGAAAATTGTTTACCGGAGGACGATTGGCGTCGCCGGCTTCGATCTGCAGGAGGAGCCGTCCCGGCGGCGCCTTTAGCAAGCTTGATGTCCGATAGTGTGCGTACCGCTTCGACTCGCCATGCCAGTGTCAGCAATCAGACCGATGGTTGTGGCTTGCAATTGATACCTGGCGAAATGAAGTGATCGTCTGGTTTGCGGAAGCGGGAAAGCCGGTTTGCGGCGGAACGCCGGCTTTCGCGGTGTCTGTTTTCGCGTACGGACCATCGAATGTACAGAAGCTTCAATTACCTGTGGCCTCCGCCGCCATGAGACCCTTCGCCGTAGGCATCTCCGCCTTCATGAGCAAACCCGCCAAAGCCGGCTCGTCCCTCGCCAGAAGGTTCCCGAGCGAAACCTTCATTGCCAAAACCGCTGAATCGTCCGGGGTTGCTGTCAAACCGCGCGTTTGATTCTGCGAATCCGCGCTGCGGTGCTGCCGATACATGCGGACCCGAATGCGCAAAAAATCCGCGTTCACCATGAAACGCCTGGGTACGATCGAAATTTTCGTGTCCATGCAAGTAGTCGTTTCGGTTGGTCATCGTGGCACTGCGCGAGATGTAGGGGCGGTGGTTGTAAACTACCGTTCGGCGATTCCAGTCGGGCCTCCAGTGATGCCATCCCCAGCTGTAGCCACCGAAGTACCCGAGTCCAAAGCCTACGCCAAAGGCGATTCCCGGGGCGTCCAGGTAGAGTCCCGAGTAGGGATACCAGCCCGGCCAGACTGCTATCGGTGTTCCATAGGCGAGCCATGGATCGTATTCCGGCAGGTACACGACATCAGGGGCTGTCGGCTCAACGGTGATCGTTTGATCCTGGGTGGATACCGTCTGCTGACTTGTGCTTTGTAAGCTTCCGGCTTCCTCGGCACGCTGGCGCATCACCTGCACGGCGGCCATCAACTCCTGAGGCTGCTTCAGATAGGCGTCGCCAAGCGCTGAGGCCCAGGTCAGATTCTGGTCCGCATTGGCGAGTACCGAAGGGAACTGCGTGAGGGCCTGGACGCTTGGATCCCAACTCTGTTTATTCACTTCAACGGCTAGCGCGTCCCCGGTCAGTGCAGGGTGTTCCTGCATCCATCGATTCGCTTCGACAAGTTCCACCGGATGAGTCGAGGCTGCGAGGATTTGCGCTACCAAGGCGTCCGGGTACAGCGCTATGGGTGCGACAAGCTGCTGTAGCTGGTCGCTAGTCCACTGCGTCGGCTGAGCCGGGGCGAGTACCGATTGATTGGCCTGAGCTGCGAACACGTCGTGCGCAGCACCTAGCACCAGGCACGAGGATACAAAGACCGCGAAGCCCTGCTTGAGAAGTTTCATAGATCATGCTCTCTGCGTGATTTCCTTTTTGGGAGGCCTTTGTAGTAAAACAACCGCCACACTCCGATAATGCGCGCGAGCGATGGCCGGACCCTGACCGTTTGATTACCGTTTTGAAATGAGGCTTTAGGCGAACCTGAAAACACCGCATCCCGGTTGATAGCGGCAACACAATAAATTCTTGAAGGTAGCGCCTGTCGACGCATGAGTCGCGTGCCACGACTTGATCATGTCGCTGTCGCGAGGAACGGAGCCGCCGGCATCAGCAGGGTGAGGCGATCAACGCACTCACCACCGGCAGGATCGATGCATACGCCAGCACGGCAGTCGGAAATCAGATTCTTGCCGACCGGATCGGGCATGACCTCGTTGACGCGGCGTCCCACGCCCCTGGCAATCTCGCGGGCTATTCGCCCCGAAAGGTGCGTGCTCGTGTGCCGGGGGCAACCAAGAGTTACCCGCCTAAATTCGCTTGGCGAAGGTCACCCGTCCCCCGGTGAAGTGGATTGAACGGGATTGTCTGTTGTGGGGTCGGCAGATCCGCCGTGCTCCAGCCGCCGCCCACGGCACCTATCAGCCCGACAGCGGCTTGTAGTTGGCGGCTCTGCACTTGAACGGTCGCAAGCTCGGCGCTCAACGCGGCGATCTGCGCGACGGTCACGTTGAGATAATTGTCCAGACCGTTGGTATAGAGGCGCAGTGCGAGGTCCTGCACCTTGACCGCGGACGTGAGCGCATCGTGCTGCTGGCTGTACTCGGAGGAAAGCTTGTTCGTCAGCAAGAGTTGGTCTTCGACCTCGCGAAACGCCTGCAATACAGTCGAGCGGTAATTATCTGCGGCCTGCGCAAACGCGGACGAGCTTTGCTGTTCCTCGGCTCTGCGCAGGCCGCCTTCGAACAGCGGCAACACAGCCGATGTGCCGACGGACCAGAGGCTGTTGGCCAGGGAAGCGAGGCCGCCGAAGGTGTTGTCCTCGAATCCCGCATTGGCGCTCAACTGAATGTTCGGATAGAACGCCGCGCGCGCCACCCCGATGGCCGCGTTTTCTGCCGCCATTTGCCGCTCGGACTGTGCGATATCCGGGCGCCGTTGCAGCAGCGCGGACGGCACGCCGACCGGAATCACGGGAATCGCCAGGCGTGCCAGTTCTTCGGCGGGCAGGCTGAAGGTCGACGGGTTTTCGCCAGCGAGCACGGCGATGGCGTGTTCGAGCACGGCTCGCTGCGCCTGGATGTCGGTATCGGCCGCCTGTGCCGTGGAGAGCTGGTTTTGAGCCCGCTCGACGTCGAGACCTGCCGAAATATTCCCGGAATAGCGTAGCTTCGTGATCTTGAGCGCTTCGCCGTAATAGCTGAGCGTTTTTGTATAGACGACATGCTCCGAATCGAGCCCGCGCAGCGCCATGTAGTCATTGGCCAGTTCGATTTCGAGGCTCAACCGCGCCGATGCAACCATTGCTGCGGTGGCCTGTGCGTTGCTCTTCGCATAGTTCGTCCGGTTCCGGATCTCGCCCCAGAAATCAGGCTCCCATGACAGGGCCGCCCCATAGCCGAGCGAAGCTTCCTCACTCGGCCCGGCTCCGCTGGCGCGGAACAGGCGGTGCACGGATTCGCGGTTCTGCGATCCATAAGTCTGGGCGCTCAACTGCGGAAACAACTGCGAGCGGGCCTCGCCCACGATATCCCGCGCTTGGGTGTAGGTTTCCTCCGCCGCCTGAAGGTCCGGGTTGGCCGCATTCAAGCTCGATTCCAGGTGATCGAGTTCTTCATCGCCGAACATCTTCCACCAGTCACCTTCAGCGAGTTGGTCTTCCGGATGCGCGAGCGCGAACGGTCCCGTTCCTTTGTAACTGGCGGGCAGCACCATATGCGGAGGCGCATAGGGCGGCGCAAGGCTGCATCCGGCAAGCGCCCCGAGCAGTGTCAGGAGCGTGGCGGTGGCGAGACGGCGAGCAGGTTTGAAGTAACGCATCATTTCGGATCATTCTTGGCAACTGCGACGTTGGCTTGCTGTTCCTCGCCTGGATGCGCGGGCTCAGATGTCGAAGTACGGATGGTTGTTTGCGGTGCGATTCCCGGTACGCCGCTTACGATTTGCACTTTCTCTCCCTCGAGCGTGCCCGCGGAAGGATTGACCATAAAGCGGTCGGTAGGTTTCAGGCCAGAAAGTACTTGAACGTTCTGGCCGAGATTCAACCCGAGCGTGACGTTTTGCAAATGAACTTTGTCATCCGGACCCACGACCGCCAGCTGCATGCCCTGGTCGCGGAACAGCAACGCCTGTTCGGGCACGACGAGCACGCTCCGGTTCGTCGGTATAACGAAATGAACCGTCGCATACGTGCCGGGCCATATAAGATGATCCGGGTTTGGCGCCACCAACTCCGTAATGACGGTTCGCGTCTGCGGGTCGAACGCATTCGCGGTCGTCGAGAGCGTCGCCTTGAACTGACGGCCCGGATACTGGGGCAGCGTGAACGTCGCCTCGAGGCCCGGCTTCAGCATGTCCGCATAGTCCTGCGGCACGGATACGAAGAGCCGCATCTCGTGGATATCCGCTACTGAGAACAGATCATCCGCCGCACCGTGGGAACTGACATCACCGCCCGCGGCGTTCACGTAATTACCGATGTCGGTGTCGCGCGAGGTGATGACACCGTCGAACGGCGCGACGATATCCTTGAACCCTTCCAACGCATGGTAGCGCGCGACCTCATGCTGCGCTGCCACCACTTGCGCCTTCTTCACCGCGGCACTCGCGACTTGCACGTCCACCTCCTCTTGCGCGACAGCTTCCGTGCCCGCAAGCGCTTTCCAGCGCTGTGCCGTCACGTCGGCAAGCGTGCTGTTGGTTTTCGCGACGTCGAGATTCGCGAGCGCCGTCTGGTACTGCTCGTCGACGGTGGGCGCGTCGATCGTGGCGAGCAGCGTACCGGCCTTGACGAACGCGCCGTAATCCACGTACCACTTGCGCACGTAGCCGGAGACCTGTGCATAGATCGGGGCGGTGTTCCAGGCTTTGATGTTGCCGGGTAGCGAGATCGAGCGCGTGGCAGGCCCTGGCACGGGCATCATGACCTGCACCTGCGGTACGGACTCCTCGTTAGCGAGCGTTTGCAGATCAGTGACATTGTCGTGGCGTTGGACGATGCCGTGGACAACAAGGCCGGCAAGGACAAGGGCGGCGATCGCGACGGACCATTTAAGTCGAACTCGGCCTGGGGCCACAACTTCGCGGTTTACTACGTTCATGGATGAGACTCCGTGGCTTGTCTGTCGTTGCGATGCATCATCGCGAACACGCAGGGAACGAATAGCAAAGTGGCGAACGTCGCGACGAGAAGTCCACCGATAACTGCTCGTCCGAGCGGTGCGTTTTGCGTATTGCTCATCGACATCGGCAGCATCCCGATGATCATCGCGAGCGCGGTCATCAGAACCGGGCGGATACGGGCGTATCCGGCTTCGATGGCCGCGGCGATTGCATCACCGTGTTCCGCGAGGCGCTCGCGGGCAAACGATACGACGAGGATTGAGTTGGCTGTCGCAGTGCCCATGCACATGATCGCGCCCGTGAGCGCAGGCACTGAAGCGTTCGTGTGCGTGAGAAAGAGGCTCCAGACAATGCCGGCCAGCGCGCCTGGGAGTGCCGTGATGATGATGAACGGGTCCAGCCAGGACTGGAAATTAACGACGATCACGAGATAGACCAGCAGCACCGAGAGCGCCAGTCCCCCCAGAAGTTGCGTGTACGCACTGCCCATCGTCATAGCCTGGCCTCGCAGGTGCACGCTCGCGCCTTTCGGTAGCTGCGATTTCATCTCCTTCGCGACCTGTGCGACTTGATCGTAGACGGCACCGAGGTCCCGCCCCTGGTTGCTGACGTAGATGTCGATCGAGGGCAGGATGCTGTAATGGGAGACCAGCAGGGGCGTGCCCGTTTGCGTCACGGTGCCGAGCGCGCCAAGCAACTGCGACTGCTGGCCGCCTGGATCGCCGTTGCCTCCATCGATCGGAATCGTCTCGAGGTCGTTGATCGACGCGAGCTGGTCTTGCGGCGTCTGCATGTTGACGAGGTGCGAGATGCCGTTCGTCGTGTCGAGCCAGTACGTCGGCGCCGTCTGCCCGCTGCCGGACAGCGTCGCAAGTGCGTTGTTCGCGATGTTGCCTTCGGTCAGGTTCATTCCCGAGGCAAACGAGCGGTCCGCCGCAACTCTGAGCGTCGGTTCGTTGAACGCCTGTTGAACGTTGACGTCGGCGGCGCCGGGAATCTTGCGGATGCGTGCAGCGAGCGCCTGCGCGTAAGCCATGTTCGCCACTTGTCCACGGCCCGAGATCTGCACGTCGATGGGCGCAGGCAGGCCGAAGTTCAGGATCTTGGCCGTGATGTCGCCGGGCAGGAAGGTAAACACCGTGCCGGGAAAAAGCTTCGGCAGTTCGCGACGCAGCGAGGACCGGTAGTCGTCCACAGGCGACTGTTCATTCTTCAGACTGATCGTGATGTCGCAATCCTGCGGGCCGATCGTGCCGTCCGAGGTATAGGCCAGGTTGAGGCTGCTCGAGGGCAGCCCGCAGTTGTCGACCAGATTGGTGACATCACCCGGCAAAATCTTCCGGATCTGGCTATTGACGAGCACCGCGATCTTAGATGCATCTTCGAGCCGCGTGCCGATCGGTGCGCGCATGTGCATATCGATTTCGCCGGACTTGATGCTCGGGAAAAAGTCACGGCCGAGAAAAGGGAGCAGACTCATCGACGCAACCGTGCACGCAACGAAGGCCATGATAAAGCGCTTGCGATGAAGCACGGCAAGGCTCAGCACTTCCCGGTATCGATCGCGAAACAGCGAGAAGGCCTGCTCGAAGCGCCGCTGAAACCGGGTGAAGAAGCCAGGATTGCCTTCGTGTCCATGGCCATGCCCGTGCGTTTTCACCTGGCCGCGCAGCAGCCATGCGGCCATCGTCGGCACCAGCGTGCGCGAGAGGACGAACGAAGCGATCATCGCGAAGATGATGGCTTCGGCGAGCGGCTGGAACAGATACCCCGAGATGCCGCCCAACTGGAACAACGGCAGCCAGACAATACAGATGCACAGCGTCGCGACGAACGTTGGCACAACGATCTGGTTTGCCGCCGCAATAATCCCGGGCTCTAGCTCGGCGCCCGCTTCGAGGTGAGAATCGATGTTTTCGATCATGACGGTTGCGTCGTCGACCAGAATACCGACCGCGAGCGCCAATCCGCCAAGCGTCATGACATTGATCGTTTGCCCGATGTAGTGCAGCGCCAGGATCGAGGACAGGATCGCGAGCGGAATCGATGTCGCTACGATCAACGTCGAACGCCAGGTGCCGAGAAAGAGCAGCACAGTCAACCCCGTCAGGACCGCCGCAGTGATCATCTCCTGAACCACCTCTGCCACCGAATCGCGCACAAACCCCGAGGCGTCGTTGAGCGGCGTGATTTTGACGCCCGGCGGCAGCGTCCGGATAATGCCGGGCAGCGCGTGCTTGATGCCTGCTACCACGGCGAGTGTCGAAGCGTCGCCGCTCTTGAAGATTTGGATCAGCACCGACTGCTTGCCTTTTACCAGGACCGCGTTCGTCTGCGGTGGTGCACCGCGGTGCACATAGGCGACGTCGCGTAGATAGACGGTTGCGCCGTTCACCGTCTTGATCGGCAGGTTGTTGAACGTCGGTACCTGGAGAGGACTCGAATTTGTTTGGACCATGAAGTCAAGTCCGCCGATCTTCTGGTCGCCCGCAGGAAGCACCACGTTCTGCGACCTGAGCGCGGCCGCTACGTCTGCGGCCGAGAGGCCGTGCGCCAGCAATTTCGTCTGGTCCAGATCGATTTCGACGTTCAGCGAAGCGCCCCCGTATGGCGCCGGAATCGCGACGCCCGGCACGGCCACCAGTTGCGGGCGGACCAGGTTAGACGCCATGTCGTACACCTGCGCGGCCGTCATGTTCGGCGCAGAGACTTGAAGGTCCAGTACCGGGACCGAGGACGCGTTATACACCAGCACTTGAGGTGGCGTGATGCCCGCCGGCATTTGCTTCAGCACGGTCTGCGAGATGGACGTGACCTGGGCTTGAGCGGCGGCGATGTCAGTGCCCGGCTGAAAGTAGATCTTCACGATGCCGGCACCATACAGGGACTGGCTCTCGATGTGTTCGATGTTGGCCACCGTCGCGGTCAAAGCGCGTTCGTAGTAATAGACCACGCGGCCAGACATGTCCTGCGGGGACAGTCCGTTGTAGTTCCACACGACCGCGATTACCGGGATGCGGATGGCGGGAAAGATGTCCGTCGGCATCTTCAATACGGCCATCGTGCCGAACAGGATGAGGAGGATGCTCATCACCACGAAGGTGAGGGGGCGGCGCAGGGCAACCAGGACAATGGCGTTCATGTAAAAGTGTCTATGTCGGATGAGGCATTGCGTCGGCGCCCCTGGCCCTACGGGGACCGGCGAGGCGTGCAAAACAGGTGCCTATAGTCGGGGGTGCGGGATTGCCGAACATCGACACGCGAATTAAGCTTTATTTAATCGTCACAGAACCATGCATCTCGCCGGCCGCCGAACGGGATGCCGTCATCGTTCTGTCGTTGTGCCGACAAGGCCGTGGTTGAGGAATGCGATAAGAACCAAGACGTAAAGAAGCCGTAGCTTCCTGACGATCATCCGACGGTTGTCGGGGTGCATCGCCGTCAGTTTGGAAGGCAGTGCTTTAATCTCGTTGAATCAACCAACAAAACTGGCGGCTTCTCGCCCTCTGCACTATTTGCACCACAGCCCACACGGCACCGGCAGGCGACAGGCCAGTGTCAAAGTAAGCGTGCAGTCGCAGGATGGTCGTGTCATCGGGATGCCATGGAGGTCGAATGAAGCCCGCTGCGACGGCTTTACCGTACACAGCGTTCGTCCATGCATGCAGGCGAAGATCGAGCGGAAAAGCGAGGGCGATCTGGTTGGATTTGCTGAACATGACAACCTCCACGACATCGAAAACGCATTCCTTTCCTTGTCTCCACGATCCGAATGCGCTATGGACATACTCATAAGAACAGCACGATTCCCACGACAACAAGGAAGCAGAGCATGTAGATAAGCACGATGTTCATCACGGCCTGGCCCTCCTAGAGATATGCCAAAGCGGCGCGGCCGGCAACACCCCGGGCTCCCGCTCGCGATCATTGTCTTTCTAAACATGAAATCCACGCACACCACGCGGTTGGAGCCCGCGCTCACCCACGCACTTCCATCGGTCGTGAGCGAATCGTCTCGCCGGGCTTCAATTGGTAATCGCCGGTGCGCTTATCGAGCGTCACCCAAAGCAGGCTCACGTGCGTGGTGATCGCCGTTGCCCGAGCCGCCACGAGGCGCGCCGGCGCCTCCACAGCGGCACAACTGTCAACGGATCCTGCGCGAACGCATCGACACTGTTTGGCTCGTACTTGTCCACATAGCCCACGCTGTCCGCCCGTTTTGGCAGACCGTGTGATTAGGAACACGATGAAACATAGCTGGCCTCCATGAACCAAGCAGTCTCGGCTTGCGACAGGAGCGGTTGGATCGACACGATGTTCATGTCATTGCATGCAGACGCGGTTCGGATCCACTGTCCGCCGATTCACATACTTGTTCAGCCACGGTACATACGCGTACTGTCGTATGCGTTGCTACCAAGTACGATCCAGATGCGCAGAGCGGCGGGCATGGCAATCTCCTTGAATCGTCAAGTGACCGGATTCGAATTCGCGCTTTGATCGAGCGAACTGGGCGATCAAAAAACGGCCCGTTGCAGGCGCACCGCGCGGGCACATCAGCCTTCAGATCAAGATACACGTCCGAGGTACACGAAACCATCCTACGATCGGTTCAGACTACCCCTACATGCGAATGACAATCTTATACGTGCGTATATCGCGGGCAATTGCGGCAGGTCAGTCGCGTGTTATGTATTCAAACTCATCCGGACGACGCATCGCACCATTGACGAGGTTGCCCATGTAGATGCTGCAAAATTGGTAAGCATCGGACAGCGCATTGCGTTCAACGCGGAGTCCAAGCCAAACCGCTCAAACAGAGCGTTCAGTCGCTGCTCGTCTTCTGTTGCAAAATCAGGGTATCCATCCGGCCCGATATCGCAAGGAGGTAAAAACTTATTGAGTAGGGCTTCGAGTTCCGGGTCGTCGGCGAGCGGCGGTAATGCTGCTCGTTAGAGGTGGTTTCAGATGGCGGCGAATTTATTATCGATATTGCGGTGGGCGCTCGAATTCACCGACAATCTACGCGATGCGCGATACCCTCTAGCCAGGAACAAAAGCGCCAATTGGAGCAGCGTGTCGGATAACAAAACGGTAATGTTCCTGACGGTGTGGCGCAACGTGGAGATCGCATACTGAAGGCAGCTTCCACTGCGACCAGATGACATTCCTGGCCTAGGCGTTCGTTGTGCTCGGCGTCGAAAAGATCCGCGTTACGGGTGGCGAACCGCTGCTGCGCAAAGATCTCGGGACGCTGATCGAGAGACTTGCTCGCCTTCGTACGCCCGAAGGAAAGGACGTCGAAATCGCGCTCACGACGAACGGTTCGTTGCTTGCGGCAAAGGCCCGCCCGCTGCGCGATGCCGGTCTGTGGCGCGTGACCGTCAGTCTCGACGATGCCGTAATGCCTTGCGCGGCCGACAACTCATCCGGCTCTCAAGTGCGCCGCGATCTGTGCGTCTCATCGGATCTGTTCAACGCTGACCCAGCATCAAAGGCCATGATATGGCCCGCTTTAGGACTCAATTGATGAAACCGGCAAAGAATTCTTTTTTCTCCCGATACGGACGTTACGTGACGCTAGGAGTGACTGTTGCGGCCTTCGCCGGACTCGTCACGTTTCTGCATTGGCGCCACGAGCAACATGACGCACGGGTTTCGCCGGCGCTCAATGGAGTCGCGAGCCAGATGCGCAACGACGCATCGGCGTGGACGCATCAGGAGAAAGACGCTTCGGAAATGCTGCGCGATATTCGCGAGCAGGACGTGACGGCGATCGGCGTGAGCCCGAATGCGATTCTGGTGTCGACACGCGACGGCGCGAAGTACTTCGTTACTGATCACAACGCGACTTTCTCTAATGCACTGCTGCTTGGCGACATAAAAGCCGACGTGCGCTCGCCATATCAGCTCGCGTGGCTGCCGGATGCGAACATTCGCACGGGCACGTCACGCTGGATCGACGCGTTCGACAAGACGCACGATGCGATTAGCCTGTTGCTGCCACTGTTGCTGATCGGTGGATTGATCTGGCTCATGCGCCGTGAAATGACGGCCGGCGCGAAGCTGCTCGACCGTGCGCCGGCGCTTTGCTTCGACGACGTGATCGGCGCGGAAGAAGCGAAGGCCGCGCTCTCCGACATTCAGGCGTATCTGACCAACCCGAAGCAATTCACCGACATGGGCGTGCGCGCACCGTGCGGTATCTTGATGGTCGGCGGCCCGGGCGTCGGCAAGACGCGCCTTGCGCAGGCGCTCGCAGGCGAATGCGGCGCCAACTTCATTTCGATTACCGGCAGCTATTTCAGCGCGAAGTACTACGGCGTCGGCATTCAGAAGGTCAAGCATCTATTCGATCTCGCGCGCAAGAATGCACCGACCGTGATTTTCATCGACGAAGCCGACGGCCTCGCGAAACGCACGGATACGGGCAGCGGTCCTGTCGAAGCGGAGAGCAACCGGATCATCAATCAGTTGCTTGCGGAAATGGATGGCTTTGCGTCGAACGAAGGCGTGATCATCGTTGCGGCGACCAATCATCCGGACAATCTCGATGAAGCGTTGCGCCGTCCGGGCCGTTTCGATCGCACCGTGCACGTGCGTCTGCCCGATCTCGAAGACCGCGCGAAAATATTCCGTTTCTACGCCGGGAAGCTGACGTCGAAATCCGATGACATCGACTTCAATCAACTGGCGCGTTTGACGACGGGGCTGTCGCCGGCCACACTCGCGATGGTCGTCAATCAGGCTGGCCTGGTCGCGCGCAAAGTGGGCGATGACGAGGTGGCGTCAAAGCATTTCGTCGAGGCGATAAAGATTGCGCGCATCGGCGACGTAAGCGGCGCCGAGCGCGCGCTCAACGAAGGCGAACGCACGCGGATCGCGGTTCACGAAGCGGGCCACGGACTCGTCGCCGCGGTGCTCGGCACTGGCGTGCTCGAAGAGGTAACGATTCTGCCGCGTGGCGGCGCATTGGGCGTCGCGCTGATCACGAAGACGCAGGACAAGCACCTGTACCGGGAGACCGAAATGCGCGACGAGATTCAGGTGCTGCTGGGCGGACGGAATGCGGAATTGCTGGCGTTCTCGGAAGCGTCGAGCGGCGCAGCGCAGGACTTGCAGGAAGCGTCGCGGATCAGCCTTGATATGGTGTCGAAGTTCGGCTTCAATGTGGATGGCAATCTGTTCAGCCTTGCGGCATTGCCGGCGCAGTACGCCGGTTTGCAGATGAAAACCTCGATCGCGCATGCGAACATTCTGCTAAAGGACTTGAACGAAGCATGCTACGCGCTGCTGCGCGACAACGAGCCGGTGCTGCGTGCGATTGCCGAACAACTGCTCGAATCGGAGACGGTGCCGGGCGCGACCGTCTATCGGCTGATCGAAGAGCACAAGGCAAAGAAGGACGGGTTGCATCTTGCGCAAAAGCCGGCGGCGGCCTGAACGTCGCCCATGAACTGACCCGGCTTCGAACGAAAGCCGGACACCCCGCCTCCCTGGTCGACGCCTCAACGCTGTCGCGGGTCGCTCTGAAATCTCGAACTGCACCGGCCGTTGCGTCTTCTGTTGCCCGATCACCAGCATCGAGATGGCGGGAAAACCGGTGAGCAAGCCGACCCAGTTGAACGAGCGGAAGCGTTCCAGCCTCTGCGGGTCTTGCGGCAGGCCATACGCAATAGCCGCGGTGCTGACGAGGCAAAGCGGCACCACCTGCCAGAACACCATGCGCCAATTAACGTATTCGGTCCAGAAAGCGGCTAACGGCGTGCCCAGGTCGGGTCCGAACGTAGCAGTGAGCGCATAGCTGGCGAGGCCGTACAGCTTGATGTTGGGCGGCAGGTAGCGCAGCGCTGCCGTCATCAGCATCGGCGGCAGGCAGCCCCCTGCAAGCCCCTGCAGCGCCCTCAGGACGGCGAGCGTCTCGACATTGGGGGCGAACGGGCAAAGCAGGCCCAGCAGCGCGAACATCAGCGCAGCGCCAATGATAAAACGCCGCAGCGACAAGGTGACCGCGCACCATGGCGCGAACGCCATGGCGGCGACGTCGGTGGCCTCAAAAAGAGCCGGCCTGCGTCGAAATGCACAACATGCGCACGTCGTGCATAGGCGATCTTTCCCTTTGAATGTTCGCCCCGTATGCGCGTGTCGATTTCTGTGCTCCTCCAATGGCCAAGCGACTGTACTCGGTCGATGCGCTGATTTCGCCCTATCCTTTCCGCATGAATCGGCCGAGCGCCGGAATTCGGTACCGCACCGCGTGTCGCGCAAGCGGAAACAAAACCACTCTTTGCCATGAAGCACACAGAGGTCGACGTGAGCACCGTCCACTACGTACTGCGCAGCGCCCACGCAGCACCTCCCGTCGCTTCGGGCGAAGCCGACTTGACGCCACTGCTGTCCGAATGCACGGACAAACTGGGGCGGCCGCTAAAAGACTTGCGGCTGTCAGTCATCGATCAGTGCAACTTCCGCTGCACGTATTGCATGCCGAAGGAAGTCTTCACGAAGGACTATCCGTTTCTTAGTTCGGCATCGCGTCTGTCGTTCGACCAGATGACATTCCTGGCCAAGGCGTTCGTCATGCTCGGGGTCGAAAAGATCCGCATTACGGGTGGCGAACCGCTGCTGCGCAAGGATCTCGAGACGCTGATCGAGAGACTTGCTCGCCTTCGTACACCCGAAGGCAAGGACGTCGAAATCGCGCTCACGACGAATGGTTCGCTGCTTGCAGCAAAGGCGCGCTCGCTGCGCGATGCAGGTCTGCGGCGCGTGACCGTCAGTCTCGACAGTCTCGACGACGCCATATTTCAAAGGATGAACGACGTCGGTTTCCCGGTTGCACCGGTCCTGGAAGGCATTCAAGCAGCGGCGGCGGCAGGTCTGTCGCCGGTAAAGGTTAATACCGTTGTCGAGAGGGGCGTGAACGAGAACCAGATCTTGCCGATCGCGCGGTACTTTCGAAACACGGGTGTGGTCGTCCGCTTTATCGAGTTCATGGACGTTGGCGGTGCCGCGTCCTGGGCAAGAAAAAACGTTTTCACCTCCGACGATGCACGGCGCCTGATAGAAAGCGAGTTCGCACTTCAACCTCTGCTCACGCAACGCGCGAACGACACCGCACGTAACTTCGAGTATGCGGACGGGGCGGGAAGCGTCGGATTCATCTCCAGCGTATCACAGCCGTTTTGTGGGGACTGCACGCGCGCGCGCGTCTCCTCCGACGGCAAGATGTTCACGTGCCTGTTCGCAACGGGATCGTTCGATCTCAAGCCATGGCTCGGCGAAGCCCTGGCGCCCGAAGCCCTTGCGAGGGAAATCCTCACCCGCTGGCGCGACCGTGACGACCGATATTCGGAACTGCGCGGCGTGCGCGCGCGAGTCGGTTCAAAGAAGCTCTATCCGACCGTGCGCATGTCCCTCGTGGGGGGCTAGGCGGCATCCAAACACATTGCTGAGGCGTCGAACGTGAAGATTGAAGTCAAATATTTCGCAAGCATCCGCGAAGCAACCGGGTTGACGCACGAAACGGTCACGCTAAACGCGGGCGCTACGCTGACCGTGGATAGCTTGCGCACGCTGCTGGCGCAACGCAGTTCGGGGCTTCGCGAAGCGCTCGCAACGGGGCGTCCCGTTCGAGCGGCGGTTGATCACGTGATGCGCACGGGAAGTTTCGAACTGGCGGACGGTTGTGAAGTGGCATTCTTTCCGCCGGTGACGGGCGGCTGATATCGAGTGGCCTCATATGCAGGTATCAATCGAAGTATCCGTTAGCGCCTAACGCACGCTCGGGTTCGTGAACATTGCCGCGACCATACCTCATGTGAAGCTGCACTGACGCTCAGACCTGCCGCGTCGACTCGACGGCGCCGGCATAACGGAATAAGACCGCGCGCAAGTATCGACGCTTAGCGCATGCACACGCCGACGAGCTTGCCGACTGTGATCAGCGCCTTTTCGATTTCCGGCGACCACGTATAGCTGTAATTGAGCCGGATGAAATTGCGGTAGCTGTTCGTCGTGGAGAACATATAGCCCGGTCCGATCGTAATGCCTTGTTGGAGCGCGAGCTGGTAGAGCTTCATCGAGTCCACGGCTGGCGGCAACTCGACCCAAAGCACATACCCACCCATCGGATTCGATGTGCGCGTGCCTTCGGGGAAAAACCGCTTGATGATCGCAGCCATGAGGTTCGCCTGCTGCGCATACACCTTGCGCACGCGGCGCAAGTGATGCTCGTAGCCGTCATGCTCCAGGTATTCGGCAATCGCGAGCTGCGGGATCGACGGTGTCGTCAGCGTGTTGAGGAACTTGAGTTTTTCCACTTGGTCCCGGTAACGACCCGGGATCGCCCAGCCGATCCGATACGCCGACGTCAGGCTCTTCGAGAACGACGCACAGTGCAGTACGAGCCCCTTCGTGTCGTAGGACTTGAGGGGAGAGGGGTGCGAGTCGCCGAAGTACAGTTCGTTGTAGACGTCGCTTTCTATGGCTGGAACGTCGTGCCGCTCCAGCAGTTCGACCAGCTTGCGCTTTTTCTCGTCGGGCATCTGGAACCCGAGGGGATTCTGGAAATTCGGCATCACCATGCACGCGGCGATGCGGCGGGTGTCGAAAAGCCGGGAAAGCACACCAATATCAATTCCTTCACGAGGATGCGTCGCGACTTCGATCGCGCGCATTCCCATCCGCTCGATCGCATGCAGCATCGCGTAGAACGTCGGCGACTCGACGGCCACCGTATCACCCGGTTTCCCAACCGCCTGCAAGCAGAGATTGATAGCCTCGGTCGCGCCGAGCGTCACGACAATCTCATTGGGATCCACCGACACGCCGTTCTCCAGGTACCGCCGCGCGATTTGTCGGATCAATTGCGGGTTCCCCGGTGGCAGTTCGTCGGTCACGCCCCATTGCGTCTTGCGGCGCGTGATGTTGTACGCGTAGCGGTTGATCTTGTCGAACGGGAACAGCTTCGGATCGGGGTAAGGCGAGCCCAGCGGCGTCGCCGACTCGGCGCCGATCGAGCGCAGCGTCGACAACACGAGCCGGCTCACGTCCACGTGCGCGGACACCGCGATCGGCTTCGACGTCAGCAGCTCGTTCGCAGCCTTACTGCCCGCACCGTCCGGCGTGAGACGAACGAAGTACCCGGATTGCGGGCGGCTTTCGATGATGCCCTTACTTTCGAGCAGCAAGTATGCGTGGATCACCGTCGTGATGCTGAGCTTGTGATGCTGGCTCGTCTGCCTGACCGAAGGAATGCGATCGCCGTGCCGAAGCACGCCGCGCAGAACCTGGCCTTCGATGTCCGCCGCCAATCTTTCGTAAAGCTTCATCGACTCCCTCCAGCTAGCGCGGCCCACGCACCACCCTGGCGCGAGTTGTGTCGCCGCCCCATCTTTTGACGGTCGACTGTACCCTTTTAGAGCACAGTTTACGGGCGCAGGCATCGTACTAGAACTGTACCCTTTTCATCGCCGCGAATGTGTGCGCTCCGCGCTTGGCCGAACGCTTTTAACCTTCAGTCACAGCATGCGCCAAGCGATACGCCCGACATCCGGGACGCAGGCAAAGCGTAAAGTCTACGGAACCGACGTCATGGAAAAATCAAAGCCACAGGGTCGCATCGAGCCCTATCACCACCCGGCCGCCGGCTGGGGCGCGCTGAAGTACGTTGCCATCAACCTGATCAAAGAGAGGGTTGCGGGCGGCAACTACAAGACCCTCTTCAAGCAGAACCAGCCTGATGGTTTCGATTGTCCCGGCTGTGCGTGGCCGGACCGGCAACATGCTTCGACCTTCGAGTTCTGCGAGAACGGTGTGAAGGCGGTTGCCGCTGAGGCGACCAGCAAGCGGGTGACGCCAGCGTTCTTCGACGAGTACACGGTCGAAACGCTGATGAAGCAGACCGATTACGAACTAGAGCAGCACGGCCGGTTGACCGACCCGATGGTCTATAACGCGCTCTCCGACAAGTACCAGCCGATCTCCTGGGACGACGCGTTCCGGCTGATCGCGAAGCACCTGAATACGCTCGGCAACCCGGACCAGGCAGCGTTCTACACGTCGGGCCGCGCAAGCAACGAAGCCGCATTCCTGTATCAATTGTTCGTGCGCATGTACGGCACCAACAACTTTCCGGATTGCTCGAACATGTGTCACGAGGCGACGAGCCGCGGCCTGCCCACCACGGTGGGCGTCGGCAAGGGCACGGTCACGCTCGACGATTTCGAGCTCGCCGATACGCTGCTGATCTTCGGCCAGAATCCCGCAACCAACCATCCGCGCATGCTCGGCGAGCTGCGCGAATGCGCTAAACGCGGCGCCACCATCGTGTCGATCAATCCATTGCGTGAACGCGGGCTCGAGCGTTTCTCAAGTCCCCAGCACCCACTGGAGATGCTGACGATGTCGAGCACGAAAATCGCATCGACCTTTATCCAGCCGAAGCTCGCCGGTGATTTCGCGCTGCTCAAGGGCGTCGCGAAGCGCGTGGTCGAACTCGATGACGAAGCGCTCGCGCAAGGCAGCGAACGGATTCTTGACGTTCCGTTCATCGAACAGCACACGTCCGGCTTCGAGGCTTTCGCAACCGATCTGCGCGCCGAAAGCTGGGCCATACTCGAAGCCGAATCCGGTGTCGCCCGCGAAGACATCGAAGGCCTCGCCCGCATCTACGTCAACGGCAAGCGCGTGATCGCGACCTGGGGCATGGGCCTCACGCAGCACAAGAACTCGGTCGCGACCGTGCACATGCTGTCGAACCTGATGATGATGCGCGGCAATATCGGCCGCGAAGGCGCGGGCCTGTGTCCGGTGCGTGGCCACTCGAACGTGCAGGGCAACCGCACGGTCGGCATCGAAGAGCAGCCGTCGCAGGAATTCCTCGACCGCCTCGGACAGGTGTTCGACTTCGAGCCACCGCGCGAGCACGGCTACGACGTCGTCGAAACGATCGAAGCGATGCTCGAAGGCCACGTCAAGGTGTTCCTCGGCCTCGGCGGCAACTTCTCGATCGCGACACCCGACACGCCGCGCACGTGGGATGCGCTGCGCGCCTGCGACCTGACCGTCCATATCACCACCAAGCTCAACCGCAGCCATCTTGTGCACGGCAAGGACGCGCTAATCCTGCCGACCCTCGGCCGCACCGAAATCGATATCCAGGATGGCGTGTCGCAAGGCGTGAGCGTCGAGGACTCGATGAGCATGGTCCACATCTCGTACGGCATGAACACCCCGGCGTCGAAGAACCTGATGTCGGAAACAGCGATCGTCGCGCACATTGCGAGCGCGACGCTCGGCAACGCGAAAGTCGACTGGCCTGGCCTTGCAAAGGATTATTCGCGCGTGCGCGACGCGATCGAGAGCGTGCTCGACGGCTTCGAGCACTACAACCAACGGATCGCGCATCCGGGCGGTTTTCACCTGCGCGTCGCTTCCCGCGAACGCGACTGGCAGACGCATACCGGCAAGGCCAACTTCGTCGTGCACCAGATCGAGGAGGACACCCCGATCCGCCGCGCGAAGAAGCTGCACGGCGAACGCGTGCTGACGCTGATGACGACCCGTTCGCACGACCAGTACAACACAACAATCTATGCGCTCGACGACCGCTATCGTGGCGTGTTCGGGCAACGCCGTGTCGTGTTCGTGAACCCCAGGGACCTGGAGATGCTCGGCTTCAAAGCCGGCGATTGGGTCGACATGACGACCGTGTGGGACGACGGCATCGAACGGCGGGCCGACTCGTTCCTGCTCGTCGAGTACGACATTCCGCGTGGCTGCATCGGCTCGTACTACCCGGAGACGAACCCGCTCGTCCCGCTCTCGAGCGTCGGCGACGTGTGCAACACGCCGACCTCGAAGTCGGTCCCGGTGCTGCTGCATCGGTCCGCGCCGCCGGCCGCAAGCGCCGCAGCGTGAGGCCATCGCCTCATGAACTGAGCAGCGCGCCGGGCGGCGCGCTCACCTGATTTTCACTTTACCCTTGGTGCCCGACATGCCACTCGAAGCCTTACATCTCGCGCGCGGCCAGTTCGCAATGACCGCCATCTTCCATATCCTGTGGCCGATTCTCACGATCAGTCTGTCGGCCTTTCTGCTCGTCGTCGAAATTCTCTGGGTGCGCACGAACGAGGTTGTGTGGTATCGCCATGCTCGCTTCTGGAGCAAGCTGCTTGTTTTGAATTTTGCCGTCGGCGTCGTGAGCGGCATTCCGATGGAGTTTCAGTTCGGCACCAACTGGGGGCCGTTTTCGCAGTTCACCGGCCAGTTCTTCGGCAATATCCTCGGCTTTGAAGGCGCGATGGCCTTCATGCTCGAGGCGGGCTTCGTCGGCATCATGATGCTCGGATGGGGACGCGTGCCGAAGGGGGTGCATCTGTTCGCCACCTCGATGGTCGCGCTGGGATCGTCGATCTCGGCGTTCTGGATCATGGTGGCCAACTCATGGATGCAGACGCCAGCCGGCGTCGCGGTCGTCGACGGCAAGATCGTCGTAACCGATTATGTGAAGGCAATCTTCAGCCCTGACATGGCCTGGGGCGTGTCGCACATGTGGTTCGCCGCGCTCGAAACCGGCCTTGTGGTCGTAGCCGGCCTTTCCGCCTACTACCTGCTGAAGCGCCGCAATCCCGAGTTCTTCGTGCGTTCGTTCAAACTTGCGCTCGTGTTGCTCGTGTTTATTGCGCCGGTGCAGATCTGGCTCGGCGATTCGAGCGGCGTCGACGTGTTCGCAACTCAGCCCGCCAAGGGCGCGGCGATCGAAGGCCACTGGGAAACCAACGCCCCCGGCACCGGCGCCTCCTGGTCGCTGCTCGCATGGCCCGACAAGGCGAAACAACGCAATGACTGGTCGATCGAAGTCCCCGGCCTGCTGAGCGTCCTCGGCACGCACAGCCTGCACGGCCAGGTCAAAGGTCTCGCGGACATTCCGGTAGTCGACCAGCCGCCGATGCTGCCGCTCCTCTACTACACGTTCCGCGTGATGGCGGGCATCGGCTTCCTCTTCATGGTCCTTGCTTTCTGGACGACATTCGCGTTGCGCAAGGCGCGCGGCCGGCTCGATGCGCTGCTCGCGCAACGCAAGTTGCTGCTCGCATGGGTGCTGGCCATTCCGCTGCCTTATATCGCGGTCGAATGCGGCTGGATCGTCCGCGAAGTCGGACGACAGCCATGGGTCGTGTACGGATTGCTGCGCACCGAACACGCGGCTTCCGCCATTTCTCCCATTGCGATTACCGGCAGCATGGTGATGTTCGCCGTCTTCTACGCGGTGCTGCTCTCGTCGTTCTTCTACTTCGCGCGCCGCTGGCTGAAGAACGGACCCGACCTAACGCTTCCGCCTCCGGCCGAGCCATCGCCGTCGCCTCGGTCTGTCGCGCACGCCGCGGTCGAGCACTAAGCCGACGGCGCCTCCGTTCAAGATCATCGAGAAAGGTTACCCAAAATGAATCCAGTCACCGCTGAAAGTTTGTTAAGTCAGGCGTGGTTTTGCCTGATCGGGCTGATGCTCGTGCTTTACGTGATCACCGACGGCTTCGACCTCGGTGTCGGCATCCTGAGTCTCTTCCGTTCGAAGGAATCCGAGCGAGACCTGATGATCCAGTCAATCGGGCACGTCTGGGACGCCAACGAAACGTGGCTCGTCGTGCTCGGCGGCGCCCTCTTCGGCGCATTCCCGGCTGCGTACGCGATGTTGCTGTCGGACCTGTACGTGCCTGTGATGGTGCTGATCGCTAGCCTGATCATGCGCGGCGCCGCGATCGAATTTCGTCACGCGGCTACGGGCGCGCGGCCGATATGGGACCGCGTATTCGGCATCGGCAGCCTGCTTACCGCGGCGTGCCAGGGTGTGATTCTCGGCAAGGTCATCACCGGCCTGTTGCCGGGCAGCCTTCATGTGGGATTCGTCGCGATGACCGCAATCGGCGTCGTGTCGGGCTATGCGCTGCTCGGCGCAACGTGGCTCGTGAAGAAGACCAATGGCCGGCTGCAAGCGGCTGCACGGCGCTACTCGTTGATCGCGGTCGTCACGACGGTGGCCGCCGCCATCGTCATCTCGATCGGCACGCTGATGGTGAGCCCGATCGGCGCCGAGCGTTGGGCACAAGCCGGAGTGTTCCATGTGCTGGTCGCCCTCGCGATCGTCGCAGCGCTGGCGTTCTGCTACGTGCTCTATTCGGTGTATATGAGCGGCGAACACGGGCCGTTCAACGCGTCGATAGTCCTGTTCGTCGCGTCGTTCGCCGGCCTCGCTGTCAGCCTCTTCCCGTACATCGTGCCGGGACAGTTGAGTATCGCGTCTGCCGCATCGAACAGCAGCACGCTGATCTTCATGCTGATCGGCATCGGCACCGTGATGCCGATCATGATCGGCTACAACCTGTACCAGTATCACCTGTTCCGCGGCAAGGTCATCCCGGTCCACCATTGATAGACAGCCTTACACCGGCAAACATCGGAGCGCTAAGTGATCGTCAGGCCCCCGCATAACTGGTTCCGCATGCTGTTCGTGTGGTACGGATCGGTACTTCAATCGATCATCCCGCAACTGGCCCTCCTGACGTTCGTGGGAGTACTGGCAGTCATCGCCCACCGGTACAATTTCGGCCCGATGATTCCGCTCAACACCACGCCGTTCACGCTGTGCGGTGTCGCGCTCACGATCTTCCTCGCATTTCGGAACAACGCGAGCTACGACCGCTTCTGGGAGGCCCGGCGCCCTTGGGGGAATATCCTCATCTCGGCGCGGAATCTGACGTCGCAAGCGCTGTGCTACGTGCCGGACGATGCGCCGGAGTTCGACCGGACCGAGTTCGTGCGCGGGATCATCGGCTTCGTCTATGCGCTCAAGCATCAATTGCGCAAGACCGATCCGGCGCCCGATCTCCAGCGCTACGTCGGCGCCGAGCGCGCCCGCGCGCTGCAGGCGAAACGCTATCGGCCCACGGCACTCCTGAACGAGGTCCGGCATGCGGTGAGCAAGTTGCAGCGGTGCGGCGCGATCTCCGACACGCAGGTGTGGATGTTCGACAACCAGTTGAACGAACTGGGAACGATGGTCGGCGGCTGCGAGCGGATCGCGTCAACACCGATACCCTACCCGTACGGCGTGCTGCTTCATCGCACCGTGTACTCCTACTGCTTGCTGCTGCCATTCGGCCTGGTCGATTCGATCGGCATCGCGACCCCGCTCATCTCGGTGTTCGTGTCTTACACGCTGATTGCGCTCGAGGCGATCGCAAGCGACGTCTCAGAGCCCTTCGGCGTTGCGCCGAACAACCTGGCGCTCGACGCGATGACCCGCAACATCGAGCGCACGCTGCTCGAACTGTGCGACGAAGCGCTTCCTGCCGAAACGAAGCCCGGCCGGCGCTACCAGGTGACGTAAACGCGGGCTGCATCGCGCGGCCGCGATTCTGTAGCTTGCCGATTCAGACCGCTCTGTACTCTCCCGCCGGCCACAGCTTGCGTACGATGCTTCATACGGAATGCGGGCCGGCTAAAGCGCGACGCCCTACACTCCATTGTCCTGAAGGAGAAAAGATGTCCTGCGATCTAGCCACCGAACATACAGGAAGCGTTTCGCGCCCGATCGTTCGCCGCCGGCGAGGCCTGTCGACGGCCATCATGGATCGTGTCGTCGAGGAATTCCCGGTCGCGCTCGTCTACAACGGTATTTCGCACGCGGTCATGATGGCGACTCCACTCGATCTCGAAGCGTTCGCGGTCGGCTTTGCCCTGACCGAAGGCATTGTCGAGCGCGCCGCCGACATCTACGATCTCGAAGTTATCATGCACGCCGACAGCGCAGAGGTGCAGCTGACGATTGCACAACCAGCGTTCCTGCAATTAAAAGGCAAGCGGCGCGCCCTTGCCGGCCGTACCGGCTGCGGCGTATGCGGGATCGAAAGCATCGAATTGCTGGATCTGCAACCGCAGAAGATCGCGCGTCGAAAGGGTGCCGCCGACGTATCGCCTTCGGCGATCGCATCGGCCGCGCGCGAACTACCGGACCGGCAGATCCTGATGCGCGAGACAGGAGGAATCCACGCGGCGGCATGGTGCAAGCCCGACGGCTCCATCGTCGAGGTATTCGAGGACGTGGGCCGCCACAACGCGCTCGACAAGCTGATCGGCGGTCTCGCTCGCCGCCGGGAAGACATGCAGGACGGCTTCGTTTTTCTGTCGAGCCGGGCGAGCTACGAGCTGGTGCGCAAGGCGGCACGAATGAACATTGCGTTGCTCGCCACGATATCGGCGCCAACCTCGCTCGCGATCGACATCGCTCAACGTGCCGGCATGCGTCTCTTGAGCTTCTGCCGGCAAGACGGCTTTGTCGAGTACACGGCGAACGACCTTCCGGATCCGGTGCGCCAACCTGCATCGACGGCAACTGTTAGCACGGATGCGGCACAAGCCAACGGACCCAACCCAGACCCCTTCGACAATGGCTTCTGACCGGAGGGGCCCAGTGTTGTGACTGGCGCAGAATGACCGGCCTCGGCTGAACCCCAACTTCCGAGATGGTCGACGACGTTGTTGTGGCAGAGATGGAAAGATGGTGAGTCGCTAAGCGACATCGGCCGCTCGCTAGGCAAGCATGCGGCGTCGATTCACGCGATCGTGCGACCGCACGGCGGCATTATGCCGATGGTAAGGAAACGGTCGGCCCGAGTGCTGACGCTTGCCGATAGAGAAGAATCTCGCGCGGCATCCATGCAGAACGAGCTGCGCGCCGATCTCCTCGATGACCGCCAGGTAGGCGGCGAGTTGTGCCTTCACCGGATCGATGATCAGCGCCCCACCGCCCGCTCGCGATGCCATCAGATACGTGAACGTGCTCGATACCGGGTCGAAGAACTGCTTGAAGATCATCCTGGCTCCCTCCACCGTTGCCGCGACTTCATTACACGCAGACCGGCGGACCATTCAATAGCTTTTATAAGGCAGGAACTTGCCCGACAGCACGACTTTGACGCGGTCGCCTTTGGGATCGGCCTCGCGCTGGATGTCCATCGAGAAGTCGATGGCGCTCATGATGCCGTCGCCGAATTCCTCATGGATCAATTCCTTGATGGTCGTGCCATAGACGCTGACAATTTCATACCAGCGGTAGATCAGCGGATCAGTCGGCACGGCGCTCGCAAGCGAGCCCTTGTACGGCACGATCTGCAGCCAGGCCGCGGCCTCTTCCGAGAGTCCGAAGATCTCGCTGACGGTCTCGGCCTGCATCTTGTTGAGCGTCATCTGGCCGAGACACGCGGCGGTCGTCCACTCCTTGCTCTGCCCTACTTTTTCCGCGATATCGCCCCACTTCAAACCTTTGGCCACCTTGGCGGAAACAATCATCTGCGTCACTTCATTGCGGCTGGAAATCATCGTAATTCTCCTTGTTGAAAAACTTGCGGATCAGGCTACCGCCTTGATGACAGGTGCGGTATCACCGATAAGCGCTTCGCCCGAATTGAGGCCCGGACGCATCAGACGCGGCGTAAATGCCGAGGGATCATGCCCATCATCGGCGGGTTGAAACTCACGTGAACGACGAACGAGAAATTCGACCAGATGATTACGTATCCGATAAAACTGCGGATCGTGGTGCATCGTTTCGCGTCGACGGTTTGCCGGCATCGTGTTCACGACGATCTCCGCGATCCGTGCATGCGGCCCGTTGCTCATCAACATGATCTTGTTTGACAGCAAAATGGCTTCGTCCACGTCGTGCGTGATCATGAACACGGTCTGCCGCGTGGCCGCGCAGATCTTCAGCAACTCGTCCTGGATGACGCCGCGCGTCAGCGCGTCAAGTGCGCCGAAAGGCTCGTCGAGCAGCAGCATTTTTGGTTCGACCGCAAAGGCGCGTGCAATCCCCACGCGCTGCTTCATGCCGCCCGACAGTTCTGACGGTCTCTTCCTTTCCGAGCCTTTCAGCCCAACCATTTCGATAAACCGCAGGCTGTGCGCCGCAATTTGCGCACGACCCCACTTTGGGTGTCGCGATCGTACGGCGAACGCAATGTTGGCCTCCACGCTCAGCCACGGCATCAGGGCGTGGCCCTGGAATACGACCCCCCGATCAAGGCTTGGACCCGAGATCTCGCGGTTGGCCATGATCACGTGACCGCTGGTCGGTTGTTCGAGCCCGGCGAGCACGTTGAGAATCGTGCTTTTGCCGCAACCCGAATGCCCGATGACGCAGACAAATTCGCCTTGCTCAATGCCGAAGCTGACGTTCTCGAACACAGGTGGCGCATCGTGCTTGTATCGTTTGGAAAGTCCTTCAACACTGATGAAATTAGCAGCGCCGGAGGGCTGCGAGACCGGGTTAGTCAACATAGGTCACCTTGCGTTGAAGTTGAGCGAACAGGAGATCGAGCATCATGCCGACAAGTCCGATCAGCAACACCGAAAACAGCACGTTCGCCAACGACAGGTTGTTCCACTCGTTCCACAGGAAGTAGCCGATACCCGTGCCGCCCACCAGCATTTCGGCCGCCACGATCACGAGCCACGCGATGCCCATCGAAATGCGCATGCCGGTCACGATGGTTGGCGCGGCGGCGGGAAGAATGACGGTCAATGCGCGTCGCAACGGCGGCACTTCGAGCGTGCGCGCGACGTTCAACCAGTCACGCCTGACCCCCGCGACGCCGAAGACGGTGTTGATCAACATCGGCCAGACTGAGCAAATGAAAATCACGAAGACCGCCGATGTTGACGAGCTTTTGATGGTGTAAAGCGCGATCGGCATCCAGGCGAGCGGCGAGATGGGTTTAAGCACCTGAATGAAGGGATTGAACGTCAGAAACGCCAGCCGCGACATGCCGATCAGAAAGCCCAGCGGCACCGCAACAAGGAGCGCGAGGACATAGCCCGACGCCACGCGGGCAAGCGAATAACCGAGCTGAATGCCGAAGCCTTTGTCGTTAGGACCGTTGTCCCGAAACGGATGCGCCAGTTGCCTCGACGCTTCGTGGCCGAATTGCGCCGGCGTTGGGAACCCTGTGACCTTTGCGGGCGCTAAGCTTCCTGCACCGCTCGCGCCCGTCTCGGGAATCTTGCCCATCAACATCGCGTACTCGGTTGCTTCCGCGGTTGCCGCGGTTTTGCCTGGCTCTGATGGATCGCTGACGCTTGTCGCTGCCTGCCAGATAATCAGGAGCATGACGAGCACAGCCAGCGAACACAGCGCCGCCTTGCTTCGCACCGATACATCCATTCGACGGTTCATTGTCGTTCTCCTGCGCTCACGCGCGTTTGACGGCAAAGCGTTTGAGATAGTCGTCCGGGTGAGCCGAATCGAATGCTTCGCCCATGACCGTGATTGGCCGATACCCGCTGGTAGTTGCAGCAGCGGGCATCGGCTCGCCGAGCTGGCGCATCGCGTTGCGGGCATCGGTGAGAAGAAAGACCTTTTCAGCCAGCGCCTGGTACTGCACGTCGCCCTTCACATAGCCCCAGCGTTTCATCTGCGTCATCATCCAGATGGCCATCGAATACCACGGCAGCGGCTCGAAATCGACGCGATCGGGCACGCGCTGTACGTGCCCGAGACCGTCGGCGAAGGTGCCGGTCAGCACCTGGCGCACCACGAGTTCCGGCTGGTTCAGGTAGCCCGGCGCGGCAATCATTTTCGAGAGCTCAGGCCGGTTTGACGGTTCGTGCGCGAATGCAGCGGCTTTCAGGTTCGCCCGGCACAACGCGGCGAAGGTGTTCGGGTTCTGCTGGATAAACACCTCGGGAACGCTGAACGAACAGCAGGGATGGCCGGCCCAGATTTCCCGTGACAGCACGTGGATAAAACCGACCTCGTCGAACACGGCACGCTGATTGAACGGGTCCGGGCCGAGAAAGCCATCGATATTCCCCGCCCGCAAGTTGGCGATCATTTCGGCCGGCGGCGTCACCCGCAATTGCACATCGCGGTCGGGGTCGATTCCATGTTCCGCCAGGTAGTAGCGCAGCAGGAAGTTGTGCATCGAAAAATCGAACGGGATCGCAAATTTGAAGCCCTTCCAGTTACGCGGATCGCGATTGTCCTTGTGCTTAAGCGCGAGGACGATGGCTTGGCCGTTGACGTTCTGGATGGTCGCGACGCGCGTGGGTGAAGGCTGCGAACCGATGCCCATCGAGATCGCGAGCGGCATGGGCGCAAGCATGTGCGACGCGTCCAGTTCGTGGTTCAGCATCCGGTCACGCACAAGCGCCCAGCCGCCCACTTTGCGCAGGGTTACGTTCAGCCCCTGCTCCTTGTAGAAGCCTAGCGGTTCGGCCGCAATGAGCGGCGTCGCGCATGTGATCGGCAGGAAGCCGACGTTCAGCTCGCGCTTCTCCAGACTGCCGGCGTCCTCGGCGAAGGCCTCCTGCATCGATGCAATTGGCAGCACGCTATAAACCGCCGCCACCGCCGCCCGCTTGCCGACTGCGCGGATAAACGCGCGGCGTGCGGCATCGCGGGGAAACAGCGTGCGCACTGCGGCCGCTTCCACGAAGTCGCGCGCTAGCGCATCGGCATCCGTCGAGCGTGCGCTGTCGTGCTCCTGCTGGCTCGAATGGCGTCCACATGCGCAGCCGCCCAGCGCCGAGTTGCTGTCGAACGGACGGTATCGGTTGTGACTCTCCATCTGGTTCCCCTGAATGATCCGCGCGTTGAAGGCAAGGGCTTAAGCCGCGAGCTGGAGAGTTCGCTGACCGACTTTCAATGACGCGACTACGTTGCCGTCCCGATACTGCGCCATCGATAACTGATGCTCGTCTTCCTCGACGATTTCCCAGTCGAGGTCGCGCGAGGGCGCGCCGCGCATCACCATCGGCAGCGAACGTGTCTTCACCCGCAGCACTGGCGGTTGGTGTTCATAGCCTCCATGAGCGCGGCCGAGCACCGCATGAGCGATCGCCTCGGCTTGCCCCGCGATTGGTTCAATAAACCGGCAGGGCGCGCCGTTCAGGCTGATGCAATCACCGAGTGCGTAGATGTCCGGCGCGCTCGTTTGCAGCGTGCGCGGATCGACCACAATGCCATTATCGAAGTTCAATCCCGCCGCGCGTGCCAGACGCGGTTCGGTGCTCAGGCCCGTCGCGGACAACACGAGATCAACGTGCAGCGTCTCGCCGCACGCGGTTTGGACCACGCGTTCGCCTTGGCGGTTGATGGTGACGCCCGTAACGCTGCAACGCGCCTTGTAACCCACGCCGGCCGATCTCCAGCTTGCCATCAGCCGCCCGCCTGCCTGGACCGGCAACAGGCCCGTCAGCGGCGCGGGGTTGATATCGAGCACCGTGACCGTGTGACCGGCACGCGCGAAATCCTCCGCCAGTTCACAACCGATCAAGCCGGCGCCAATCACGGCGATGCGCTTCTGCCCCGACGCCAGCGCATGCTGCACACCGCTCCACATAGTGAGGTCGTTAATGCGCCAGCACGCATCTTTCGGTAACGCGCCCGGCATCGTCGGAGATGCGCCTTGCGCAATTACCAGTTGCGTATAACGCAGCGCTCCGAGCGTCGTGCGCAACTCGTGCCGATCCGGCAATACGTTTATTGCGAAGGTGTTCGACACCAAGCGCGCGCCGAGACGGATCGCCGCGTCTTGTCCGCGTTCGGCGATCATCCTGGCGACGGTTTTTTGCTGGCTCAACGCGACCGATAATTCCGGCTTGCGGTACCGGTCGCCGTTGCAAGCGGTCACGAGCGTAATGGGGATATCGGCATCCAATGCGCGCAGCGCCTCAACAATTGCCCAGCCCGCGGTGCCGCCGCCGACGACCACGACACCTGTCTCGCGCGACGCTACTGCCACGCTCGCCACGCCTGGCTCACTCGATACCACGAGGCCCGGCTCATACAGCGCGAAGTCGCCTTTGGTTACGCCGCACAGCGGGCATTCCCAGTCATCGGGGATATCGGCGAAACGGGTGCCTGGCACGAGACCGCTATCGGGATCGCCCGCTTCTTCGTCATAGATCACGCCGCACGCGCGACAGATATATTGCTTCCAGTCAGTCAGAGTCGCACTCATGCCGGAAACTCCTCTTTGCAGAGCCGCGCCATCTCTAGGCGCAGATGCTTGAGCGCCGGCGTCACGATCGCCACAAAATGCGATTCGCGGATGCGCCGTTGCGGAGCCGCGCTCATCAGGTAACCTCGCGCACCCTGGTGCAGCAGCGATGCTTGCGCTGCGCGAAGCGCGAGTTCCGAGCCCCGGGCCCGGACATCGAGCACGTCAAGCAGGTAGTCCTTGCTGCCGTCGTAGGGCGTGTGAGCGAGCACTCGCGTTTGCCGGACAGCATCGTCAAGTTCGGCGCGCAGCTCGTCTGGCCGGTCGTTCAGATAACGGTTCACGTGACCCAGCATGGGCTCAACTTCGACGCTCGAATCGATAGCACCCTGCGCCACGCCAAGCGCCATGCCGACCTGCAGCAAAATGAACGCCGGGCGAATTCGCGCGATGAAGGGCCGCGCCGGGTCGGCAATCATCTGCGCTTCGCCGACGAAATAATCGTGAAGCCTCACGCCCCAGGTGCTGGTGCCTTCCATGCCGGAAAATACGGGGCAGGGACGCAGTTCGACGCGCTCGTCGCAATCGAGCAAGAACATCACTTCGTGCGACGTCGAGCCGTCGTCGCGGAGCACGGCGGCGATCGCGCCGCAGTATTGCCCTGCCGCGATGTGGCTGACCCACGGCAACGTGCCGTTGATCCGGTAGCCCCCGGAAACTCGCGTAGCGCGCAACATCATCGGTTCAATGCCGGAAAAAGCTTTCATCGGATTGGACAAGGCTGTGCCGCCGAACGTCTTGCCTTCGGCGTGTGCGTCGAGGCGCGAACCGCTTAGGTGTGAATTGCCGGATTGCTCCAAATAAAGGCCGCAGACATCGTGCGACCACATCAGGAACCCCGTCGAGCCACACGCGCGACTGGCGCTTTGCATCGCGTCGATAGCCAGACCAAAACGCGCGCCGTGGCGCTCCAGGTGGACGCCAAGCGCACCGGCTTCTCCGAGCGCGGCCATGATATCGAGCGGATAGTGACCTTTATCGATCCGCGCCGCCACAGCTTTCAGCGGACCCCTGGAAATGCGTTCCACGTTTTCCGCAACGACGTCGTCGGTCCAGCGATCGACGCGCGCGTCGTCGCTAATCAATACGCTTTCCATCATGGTGTCCCTGGTTTAAACCGGCATCGCGAGGCGCGAGTCTGAGAATTAGTCAGCAAGGGTGACCGTCATCGGAATCGGATTGCGGAGCGTATTAGCGACGGGCGAATAAAAGTTAGCGTGCCGAACTATCTCCTCGAGTACGTCTCGCGGGGCGTCGCCTTCGATCAGCACCTTCACGCGGATATCCTGAAAACCCATTTGCTGCGGCTGCATGGCCGCCCCACCCGCACCCCAGGCAGCCGGGTTTCCGATGTCCGCCTCCAGCGATACTTCCAGCTTCGACAACTTCACCTGCTTCCAGGTAGCGACGGCCGTGATACCCACCGCGAGACAGCCGCCGAGACCGGACAATGCGATTTCGCCGGGCGCGGGCGCGGTGTTTTCGCCGAACAGATGAAGCGGTTCATCGACGACGACCGGGTCGTGATCGCCGACATAGCTCAGCGACCGGTACTTGCCTTGCATCACGGTGCGGACGTTGTTCTTGCCGCGCGCGCCCGGGTTGTTGCGGCCTTTCTCGGCGAAGGCCAGCAGGCCGTCGCGATCGATGGGGTTGAGAAATGCGGAAACGGTCGTAAGTGTGTTTGTGGTCAAGGCTGGCTCCTGAAACAGGTGGTGCTTACCGTTATGAGCTCGCGCTCAGCGGTCGCGACCACTTATTTGCAAAAGCAATGCCAGTAAGCCGAAAAATCGCGCTAAGCCTTAATGGGCGCGGTTGTCTACAGTGAGCCGCTATATCTTCGAGAATACTTTTTGGGATGCTCATCAACAAACAATGTCGACAATGTCGACATTGTTTGCGACTATTGAAGTGCTTATTGGCCCAACTTCTTCCATCGATATTCGAACTGCCGCACTGTCATCCCAAGCAGTTGCGCCGCGCGCGATTTATTGCCGCCGCATTGCTGAAGCGCGTGGCGCAGGACGTCAAAGGAATGCGAGTCGACGCGCCCGTAGGGACGCAGCGCAACATGCTGCGGCGGTGCGACGGCCAGAGCAGGTTCAATGTTCCTGCCGGTGAAACCGCCATTAGCCTCCAGGACGGCCCTTCCCTCGCGCGGCAGGAATCGCTCAATGTCGGCGGCTTCCAGAAACGGCTGCTCTGCAAGCAGCACGATTCGCTCGATAAGGTTCGCGAGCTCGCGAATGTTCCCCGGCCACGAGTATTGCTGCAGCCGCGCCAGCGCACCCGCTGTCAGATTCACATTGCGTTGATTGACCTGATTCGCGTGGCTGATGAAATGGAGCGCCAGCTCGCGTATGTCACCGCGGCGCTCAGCAAGCGATGGCAGTTGAATCGGGATGACATTGAGCCGGTAGTAGAGGTCTTGTCTGAAGCCCCCGCGCGCGACGTCAGTCTGTAAATCGCGGTGGGTCGCCGCAACCAGCCGGACGTCGACGCGAATCTCGCGTTTGCCACCTAGCCGCGTGATCGTACCCTCCTGAAGCGTGCGAAGCAGCTTGGTCTGCATGGTGAGCGGCATTTCACCGATTTCATCGAGGAAAATACTGCCCGCATCCGCCTGTTCGAACCAGCCGGCGCGTGCCGTCGCTGCGCCTGTAAATGCGCCGCGCTCGTAGCCGAAGAGCTCGGACTCGAACAAGGTTTCCGGAATCGCCGCGCAATTGATCTTAATAAACGCCTTGTCACGCCGGGGACTCGCGAGATGCAAGGCGCGCGCGAACAATTCCTTGCCGGTGCCGGATTCCCCGAGCAACAGTACGCTCGCCGATGAATCCGACACGCGCTCCAGTTCGGAGATGGCCCGTAACAATCGGGGCGATGTACCGATGATTCCATATCGCGCACTGCTCGACTCAAGCGCTCGCGCGAGCGCCGCGTTTTGCTGCTCCAGCGAGCGCGTCTTCTCTTGCAGATTTGCTTCGAGTTGCAGCAACTGCCCGGCGAGTGTCGCGAGAATCCGCAGTAGCGTCACGTCGTCAGCCAGCGCTCGTGTGCGTGTCCGTATGCGGTGACACGCGAGCACGCCGACCGTCCTCTGGCCTGCAACAATAGGCAACGCAATGAACGCGACGGGTCCCGGCGGCAGTTTCGATCGTTCGACGGCGCGCGCAAGAAAGGTCGGCTCGGCGTCGATATCCTGGACGATGGTCAACTGACCGTTTCTTAGCACGCGCCCAGTGATGCCCTCGCCTTCAGCGTATTTTCCGCGCTCGACCTCCTGCGCCGTCAGGCCGTAAGCGTGACGTATGCGCGAAGTGCTGGCGCCGTCATCGCGCAGCACCACCCGTCCGCGATTCAGGCCAAGAAGCTCCGACATCAGGTGCAGCATTTCGCGCAGCACTGGAAGCGGCGACAGGTTCTTTCCGACAAGCGCCATGATCTGCTGCAGCAGCAGCATTTCGTGCTCGCGCCAGTAAGCGGGAGTCTCGGCTTCGTGGCTGTGGGGTTCAGGTTGCGTGTTCAAGGTGCTATGCGGTTCGTTAGCTGCATATGATTACACGACAGAAAAGCGGTCGGTGGAGGCGCAAGCGAAGAAGCCAGAGCCCACGAATGGCTGGCTTTAGACGATCATGTATTGACCCCAGGCAGCGCTCGCCGTGCCCATCGGGCATTGTTCATCCGGCATGCAGCAGCGCCCACGGGAAATCGGGCCGACTTTCTACGACGAAATTATTTCCGCGTGCGAGCACTTCTGTTTCATGCCGCGCCTGGGGCAGGAGTCGTCTCAAATATCATCCGATGTTTGCATCGGTGGGCGCGGGGTGCACGCCGGAAAACGTCCGCTCATGTAATTCCCTGTCGATGATGTTGCGGCTCGTGGCAGCGGGGCATGCGGCGGCCGTGCTGTCTCCCGCGATCATGCGCCCGGATATCGACGCCGGGCTGATTTATGTGCTGAACACTGAACGCCCCATCACCCGGCAAGGGTTCTTCGTGGCGTATCAGGACATGCGCCACAGTGGCGTGAATACCATCGTCGAGCTTGCGAAAGATGTGCTCACGCGCAGCCGTGTACTGATTCCCGATTGATCGCCAGTCCCGGGCGCGAGAACCGCAGCCGCCATGTCAACCGGCGCTTATTCATCAAGGCGCGTCATGTGGGTCTTCCACCCCGCTTCCAACGCCGAAGCGCGGTCGACTATCTTTTCCATCTCGGCGATCAACGGTCCGACCGACTGATCCGCAAGATCGAATTCTGCTTTCAGGTTTTCATATGTGCCGGCGATTTCCCGAAGAATTGCGCCTTCGTCGATATTCGTCAGCCTGCCGTTGCACATGACGCAGCGTCCCGCGACGAACATGCTGTCGATCGACGTTCCCCGTTCGGCATACACGAGCTGGCGTACGGGATCGGTAAGCGGCGAAAAGTTGATTGTGTCGGTCCGATAAGCCACGAGATCCGCGCGATAACCCGGCGCAATCACACCGAGTTGACCCGCCATGCCCAACGCGCCGGCGCCACCGATAGTCCCGGCCCGTAGCGCCTCAGCCGCCGTCAGCCAGCGGGAGTAATCCTTCCCCCGGATCTTCGACAAGGCAGCCGCTGAGCCCACAACGTTAAGCATGTTGCCGGTCACGGTGGACGAGCAGCCGTCCGAACCCAGGCTCACGCTGACCCCAGCGTCGAGCAACTGGCGCGTCGGCTGCACGCCGGAACCGAGCATCAGGTTGCTCCATGGATTGTGTTGCACGGTCGCGCCGCTTGCGGCGATCCGGGCAATCTCGTCGTTGGAAAGCCAAACCGCGTGGATCAGCGATGTTCCCGGCTTCAGGAAGCCCTGCTCGTCGAGGTACTGCACCATCGGCTTGCCGTAGAACGCCTGCGCCGTCACGATCTGCAAGCGCGTCTCCTGAACGTGCGTGATCACGGGCAATGCGTGTTCGTCGGCGAACGCGCGGCAACGCGCAAGAAACCCGGGCGTGCAGCGCTGCGGCGCCGACGGCGCCACCAGCACACCCACGCGGTTCGATTGCGGATGTCTGTTCTGCACTTCCTCGCCGAGGAACGCGAACCACGCATCCGGGGTTGGCCGTGGTATCGCCCGCATCTGCGCCAGCAGTTCCTGTGGAAAAATCGCATCGACGAACGGGAAGCTGTCGACGAGCGGGCGGTCCATCATCGAGAAGCCCACCATCGCGCGAATGCCTGCGTCTTCGTAAGCCTGGTAAATCGCGTCGAGCGAATCGCGATCGATCGATCCACCCAGGTTGCAGTCATCCACGACCGTCGTCGCCCCGCTGCGCAGCGCTTCAATCGCGCCTGTCAGCGTGCGCAGATAGACCTGCCGGGGCGTCAGCCGGACAGGCCTTGGCGCGCGGACATAATGCATCCACAGTTCGAGCGGCAGGTTCTCGACCCGGCCCTTGTGGAAATGCTCATGCGAATGCTGATGGCCATTGATGAGGCCAGGCGTCAGCAGGCACCCGTCCAGCGGCACGACGGTGTCGCCTTCGGCGCGCGGCAATGTGCCGGCCGGCTCGATCGCAACGATCCATTCGCCTTGCAGCGCCACGTCGAAAAGCTCCGGCAGGTACTGTTGTTCTACGCCATGCAGGAGACGCACGTTCGACAAGATGACGGTCATGGTTGCGCTTCCTCGTGCCTAGCGAAATTGACGGGATAGTCCGGCTACGCGTTCCATGATCAGCATCGACACCAGCGTGACCAGAATGAGCACACCGGAGGCGGCGGCGCGAACGTCCAGACTGTCTTCAATGATGTGCCACAGCCGGATGGGCAGGACTTCCGAGCGGGCATCGGAGAGAAACAGCGACAACGCGACGTTATCGAAAGAGTTCATGAACGCGATGAACGCCCCCGACGCGATTCCCGGCCACAAAGCCGGCAGCACCACGCGACGGAAGGTTCGCATGGGCGATGCGCCAAGGCACAGCGAACTGTCGAGCAACGCAGGATCCAGCTGCGCGTAGCTTGCCGAGGTGGTGTAAAGGATATAAGGCGCGCATAGGGCAATGTGTCCCGCGAGCAGGCTGTAGAACGACAACCCCGCGCTTTCCAGATTGAAGAGTACGAGAATACCGAGCCCGAGCGCCAGTGACGGGACGGTCAGCGGCGCCATGAAAAACGAATCCAGTACGCGCGCGGCGAGACTCCGGCGACGCGCGAGCGCAACGGCGGCGCCTACTGCAAGGACCGTCGCTATCGCGGTTGCGAGCGCAGCGAGCTTCAGACTGAGCGTCAGCGCATCGATTATTTCCGGCGAATCGAACACGAGCGCCTCATACCAGCGCAGGGAAAATCCCGGAGGCGGAAACTTGAGCGAATAGCCCGATGTGAACGACGTAACGAGCACGATCAGCGTCGGCAGCATGAGCAGCAGTACGCCCACCCCGCCGATCAGTGACATGGTCACGCGAAACGACATGCCTGCCGCGCGAGCGCCTCGTGCCGCGGCAACGTTAGCCATGAATAAACCCCTTGGTCTTGCGGCCACCATAGTTAAGCAGCGTGATCATCACTAGAATGCTGACGAGCAGGATCATTGCAATGGCGGCTGCAAACGGATAATCCTGCGACTGGATCGCCTGCTGATAGATATAAAACGGCATGTACATCAACTGTCCGCCACCGACCAGCGTCTGGACGACGAACGCGCTGACCGCTCCGGTGAAGACCAGGAGCGTTCCGCTAAGAAGACCGGGTACGGAGAGCGGCAACGTCACCCGCCACCAGGTTCGCCACGGACTCGCTCCCAGTGCGTGCGACGCTTCGGAAAGGCGCGGATCGATCGCGCTCAGCGCAGTTGCCAAAGGCAACACCATCAGGGGCAGCTCGATCTGCGCGAGCGACAGCACCACGGCCACCGGCGTGTAGAGCAGCTTGACCGGTGAGCCGATCAGGCCAAGCGCGGCGAGCACCTGATTCACGAGCCCCTCGTTGCCGAGGATCACGACCCACGCGAATGTGCGGACGACAGAACTCGTGAGGAGCGGCAACAGGATGCAAAGCAGCAATGGGCGCCGCCAGTGCGCACTGCTGCTTACATACAGCCACGCGACCGGATACCCCAGCACGATGCACGACGTCGTCGTCCAGACGCCGAGTCCCAGCGTAGACCAGAGGATGCCGCGGTTGTAGCTGTCGCTGAAAAAACGCGCGTATTGATGCAGGCCGGCATGCGTCATCGCGGCGTCGTTGTGCAGGCTGATTGCGGCGAGCAACGCGAGCGGCACCGCGACGAACGCCAGGAAGAACACGCTGAGCGGCAGTGTCAGCAGCCAGTCGCCGGCAATGCGCCTGCTGCCCCGCACCCGCGTCCTCACGACGGAACTCATCAGACCTTGACCTCCCGATTAAACCGGTCGATATAGCCGGCGCGCAGCGGATTGAGTTTTGCCCAGTCGACCTGAACGAAACTTTCGAGCTCGCTCGACGATTGCGCGATCTGGGCGAGCGCCCCGCCAAACGGCACTTTCGTGTTGGTCGGTGCAACGAAATACGGTGCGGCGGTCATCTGCTGCTGGACCTCGACGCTTAGCGCCGTGTTGATATACGCGGCGGCAAGATCGGCCATCTTCGTGTTTTTAACGATGTTCATGGTACTGCGCACAAGGCCCCAGTTGCTGGCGGGTCTGGCCAGCGCGACGGGCACGCCCTTCGCCTTCAACGATTCGACGTTGTTGATGTAGTGGCACGAGATATCGATCTGCCCCTGCTGGAACAAGGTCCCGAGCGCGCCCGGATTGGCCGCGACGGCCCCGACGTTCGGCATCAGCCGACGGACGAAATCGAACGCCGGATCCATGTGCGCTTCGTCGCCGCCGAGCATTTTCGCGAGCGCGACCATCCAGACCAGACCAAGCGTTGAATCGAGTCCGACCAACCCCACGCGCCCTTTGAATTGCGGCTTCAGGAGGTCGTTCCACGACGTCGGCGCCTGCTTGATCTTCTCCGTGTTGTACGCAATGCCGTAGACCTGTCCCGACGTATACGCGCCCAGCCCCTTGGGGTCGATGAACTTCGCCGGCAAGTCGGCGAGATTGGGCACCTTCGATGTCGGCATGGGTTCGAACAAACCTTGTGAAACGCCGATGAGATAGGGACCCTCGTCCATCATCACCACATCGAACGGCGGATTCGCGCGTGCGCCCGTCAGCTTCGTGAGCGTGTCGACGGCCTGAGAGGCCGTGAGCGTCGCGCTCTGGCCGGTCGCCTTGCGAAACGCGGGCAGCAGGATCTTGCGATGCGATTCTTCCCAAGCGCCGGGAAAGGTGGTCGCCGCCAGCGACTCTGCGGCATACGCGTTGCCGATAACCCCGCTAAGCGGAAGGCCGACAGCACCCAAAGCGCCCAGCGCCTGCACAATCCTGCGTCGGTCGAGATCGATCTTGGACATCAGAAACTCCGTGAAAGGAAAAGAAGTCGGGTCAATGTGCGGTCAGCGCCGCCTCGGGCAAAGCACTGCCGAAAACACGCACCGACGCATGTGGTTTGATCCGCAAGGCGACCCGCATGCCGGGGCTTAGCGCGACCGGGCCGCTACGTGGCATGGTCAGCTTCACAGCGATACCGCCATCCAGCACCGCTTCCACCATGAGCGTTGCGCCAAGCGGCAGCACCAGCTGGATGGTGGCAAACGCAGAGGAAGGCCGCGCATCGGCCTCGGGAACCCAGTCCCACTGTTCAGGGCGCACGGCCAGCAACGCCGGCTCGGAGCAGGCGCCAGACATGGCGTCGCAATCGGGCCGCTCGAGCACCAGCACGCCCTCGCCTACTTTTGCGTGCATCACGTCGCCCTGCTGTGAAAGCTGGGCGGCAATCAGATTGGCGGTGCCGACGAAGCCGGCCACGAACGGCGTGGCCGGGCGATCGTAGATGTCGGTCGCGGGCGCGAACTGCTCGAGACGTCCCCGGTTGAGCACGGCGACGCGGTCGGCCATGCTCATCGCTTCTTCCTGGTCATGCGTAACCATGATGGTGGTGATATGCAGTTCCCGCTGCAGACGCCGGATCTCGATCTGCATGTCGAGACGCAGGCTTTTGTCGAGCGCGGCGAAGGGTTCATCGAGTAACAGGATGCAATCGCAGTCGAGAATGCTGCGCAAACGCTTTTCCTGTTGTTCGGGTTCACTGAGATCGAAACGAGTAAAGAAATCG
>NZ_FCOK02000022.1 GCF_001544555.2 Caballeronia udeis
TACCTGAATCGCGGTTATCTCGAGTTCAACATCGACTCGACGCAGGTGTCCATCTCGCCCGACAAGAAGGACATGTACCTGACGATCGCGCTGCACGAAGGCGAACCGTACAAGATCAGCGCGATCAAGCTTTCGGGCAATCTGCTCGACCGCCAGGCCGAGCTGACCAAGCTCATCAAGATCAAACCGGGTGACCGTTTCTCGGCCGAAAAGCTGCAGGCAACCACGAAGGCCATAGTCGACAAGCTCGGCGAATATGGTTACGCGTTCGCGCAGGTCAACGCGCAGCCGCAGATCAATCAGGCCGATCACACCGTCGACCTGACGCTGAACGTGGATCCGAGCCGCCGCGTATATGTGCGGCGCGTGAACATTGTCGGCAACACGCGTACGCGTGACGAAGTGGTGCGCCGGGAAATGCGCCAGCTCGAAAGCTCGTGGTTCGATTCGAGCCGGCTGGCATTGTCGAAGGATCGCGTGAACCGTCTTGGTTACTTTACCGACGTCGACGTGACCACCATTCCTGTGGAAGGCACGAACGACCAGGTGGACGTGGACGTGAAGGTCACGGAAAAGCCGACCGGCGCGATTACGCTCGGCGCGGGTTTTTCGTCAACGGACAAGGTGGTGTTGTCAGCAGGTGTGTCGCAGGACAACGTGTTCGGTTCTGGTACCAGCCTCTCGGTGAACATCAATACGGCCAAGACGTACCGGACGTTGACGGTGACGCAAGTCGATCCGTACTTCACCATTGACGGTATCAAGCGTATTACCGACCTGTACTACCGCACGTATCAGCCGCTCTATTACTCCACTAATTCGAGCTTCAAGATCGTTACCGTCGGTGGTGACCTGAAGTTCGGCATTCCGTTCTCGGAGCAGGACACGGTGTACTTCGGCGCGGGTGTCGAGCAGAACACGCTCGACATCGATTCTGCTACGCCGCAAAGCTATATCGACTACGTGAAGGAATTCGGCCGCGTCGTGAACAACGTGCCGGTGACGGTTGGCTGGTCGCGTGACAATCGTGACAGCGCGCTGGTCCCGAGCCGTGGTTATTACACGCAGACGAACGCGGAATACGGCACGCCGGCGGGTAACACGACCTACGTCAAGGTCGATGCCCAGGCGCAGTATTACTACTCGTTCGCGCGCGGTTTCGTGCTCGGCTTTAACTTGCAGGGCGGTTATGGTAAGGGCCTGCAGGGCCAGACGTACCCGATTTTCAAGAACTACTACGCCGGCGGTATCGGCTCGGTTCGCGGTTATGAACCGAGCTCGCTGGGTCCGCGTGACACGACCACGGGCGACCCGATCGGCGGTTCGCGCATGGCAGTGGGTAACATCGAGTTGACCTTCCCGTTGCCGGGTACGGGTTATGACCGCACGTTGCGCGTCTTCACCTTCCTCGACGGCGGTAACGTCTGGGGCGATCCGGGTCAGGGCGGCACCAGCACGGGCGCGAACGGTCTGCGGTATGGTTACGGTTTCGGTCTGGCGTGGATCTCGCCAATCGGTCCGCTCAAGTTAAGCCTGGGTTTCCCGGTGACGAAGCATGCCGGCGACCAGTATCAGAAGTTCCAGTTCCAGATCGGTACGGCGTTCTAAACCGCGATCGGGACGCGTGGGTGCCCCGGTTTGCCGCTCCTGCGGCGGACCCGGGCGGCCCTGCAGTGGCTTGAACTGGTGACCTGGTGCAGCGACTTGCTTCATCGAGCAAGATAGGTCCGTGGTGTAAATAAGTAACGTGAGGAAGACTTTGCGAACCGGTAAGCTTTCGAAACATATAGCGTTAGCGCTTGTCATGTCTGTGGCGTTCGGCCTGATGGGCGTGGCCAAGGCACAGGCACAGGAGACCCGGATTGCAGCTGTCAACTCCGATCGTATCTTGCGTGAGTCGGCAGCGGCCAAGGCGGCGCAGACCAAGCTCGAACAGGAATTTTCGAAGCGCGACAAGGCGTTGCAGGACATGGCAGCGCGTCTGAAGACCATGTCGGACGCAATGGACAAGAACGGCGCCACCATGGCGCCTGCCGACCGCGCCGCCAAGCAACGCGATTTGTCGCAACTCGACCAGGACTTCCAGCGCAAGCAGCGCGAGTTCCGCGAAGACCTGAACCAGCGCCGCAACGAAGAGCTTGCTGCCGTGCTGGATAAGGCCAACAAGGTCATCAAGCAGATTGCCGAGCAGCAGCATTACGACCTGATCGTGCAGGAGGCGGTGTACGTCAGTCCGCGTATCGATATCACCGATCAGGTGCTGAAGGCGCTGGCCGCGAACCAGACGAGCCTGTCGACCAATCCAGCCAGTAGTTCAAACTGATCGGGAGCGGTAGCGGATGGCATCAGACAGCGCGATCACACTGGGTGAACTGACACGGCGCTTTGGCGGAGACATAGCAGGCGATGCAGCGCATCGCGTGAACGGCCTCGCGCCGCTCGACAAGGCCGGCCCTACGCAACTCGCGTTTCTCGCGAACCAGAAGTATCTGCCCCAAGTGGAAAGCACGCAGGCCGGCGCGGTGCTGATTTCTCCCGCGGACCTGGAAAAAGTGACGTCGCCGGAAGGGCGTAACTTTATCGTCACGGCGAATCCCTACGCTTATTTTGCGCGCGTCGCGCAGGTTTTCATTGACCTCGCAACACCGCCGGTCGAACCCGGTGTGCATCCCACGGCGTTTATTCATCCCGGTGCAAAGGTAGCCGCCAGCGCGGTGATCGGGCCGCATGTGAGTGTAGAAGCGGGCGCCGAGATTGGTGAGCGCGTAAAGCTGGATGCGGGCGTGACTATCGGCCGGGGCGTGAAGCTGGCTGACGACGTTCATCTGTACCCTAACGTGACCGTCTATCATGGCTGTAAGCTTGGCGCGCGCGTGATCGTGCATGCAGGTGCGGTGATCGGCGCGGACGGATTTGGATTTGCGGCAGATTTCGTCGGTGAAGGCGATGCGCGCACCGGCAACTGGGTGAAGATCCCGCAAGTCGGCGCGGTGGTCGTGGCGCAAGACGTGGAGATTGGCGCGAACACCACGATCGACCGGGGCGCGATGGCCGACACGGTGATCGAGGAAGGCGTCAAGATCGATAATCTGGTCCAGATCGGGCATAACTGCCGGATCGGTGCCTATACCGTGATTGCAGGCTGCGCGGGCATTGCGGGCAGCACGAACATTGGGCGGCATTGCATGATCGGCGGCGCGGTGGGCATTGCGGGCCACGTGACGCTGGCGGACTACGTCATTGTCACGGCGCAGTCCGGCGTGTCGAAGTCGCTGCTGAAACCGGGCATGTACACCAGCGCATTTCCTGCCGTGAGTCACGCGGACTGGAACAAAAGCGCTGCCATTGTGCGTAATCTGGACAAGCTGCGCGAACGCATCAAGACGCTCGAAGCTGCCGTGTCCGAGGGCACCAAGCCGGATGACACCCCGGATACCATCCCGGACAGCACTTCAGGCAAGCATTAAGACGGTAAAAACCGCTATCCCACGCGAAACCGCTTGTTGGCTTATAGCTTCCTGGCGAGCGGTTTCGCAGTCAACACCCGCGCTGCGAAGCGCGCGAGCAGAACGACTATGAGCACCGAAAAAATCAATCTAGACATCCATAAGATTCTCACGTTGCTGCCGCATCGGTATCCGATCCTGCTCGTCGACCGTGTACTCGAACTCGTGCCGCATCAGCGCATCAAAGCGCTGAAGAACGTGTCGATCAACGAGCCGTATTTCCAGGGTCATTTCCCGACGCGGCCCGTGATGCCCGGCGTGCTGATTCTCGAAGCGCTTGCGCAGGCAGCCGCGCTGCTGACGTTCGCCGAGGAAAAGGAGCCGCACGATCCGGAAACGACGCTGTATTACTTCGTGGGCATCGACAAGGCACGCTTCAAGCGCGTGGTCGAACCCGGCGACCAGCTGATCCTGAACGTGAACTTCGAGCGCTACATGCGCGGCATCTGGAAGTTCAGCGCGCGTGCCGAAGTGGACGGCGCGGTGGCAGCCGAAGCCGAACTGATGTGTACCGTGAAGAACACGGCCGCGGACCCCAAGTGACGCCAGCCGTGTCCCAAGAGAGGCGCGGCAGATCAGGGCAAAGCAGGGCAAATTCAGCAACAGAACACCAAGCGAGGGCGCATGAGCAAGATTCACCCTACCGCGATCATTGAGCCGGGCGCGCAGCTCGACGAATCCGTCGAGGTCGGTCCGTACGCGATCATCGGCCAGCACGTGCAGATTGGCGCGCGCACGACTATCGGCTCGCACAGCGTAATCGAAGGCCATACGGTCCTCGGCAGCGACAACCGCATTGGCCACTACGCGTCGGTCGGCGGCCGGCCGCAGGACATGAAGTACAAGGACGAGCCCACCCGGCTCGTGATCGGCGACCGGAATACCATCCGCGAATTCACCACCATTCACACGGGGACGGTGCAGGATACGGGCGTGACGACTATCGGCGACGACAACTGGATCATGGCGTACGTGCACGTGGGCCATGACTGCCAGCTTGGCAACAACGTCATCATGTCAAGCAACGCGCAACTGGCGGGTCACGTGATCATTGGCGACTACGCCATTGTCGGCGGCATGTCGGGCGTGCATCAGTTCGTGCGCATCGGGGCGCACTCCATGCTGGGTGGCGCGTCCGCACTCGTGCAGGACATCCCGCCGTTCGTGATCGCCGCCGGCAACAAGGCGGAGCCACACGGTATCAACGTGGAAGGGCTGCGCCGGCGCGGTTTTTCGGCGGACGCTATTTCGGCGCTGCGCTCGGCGTATCGCCTGTTGTACAAGAGCGGCGCAACGCTCGAAGAGGCGAAGGCGCAATTGCGCGAACTCGCTTCCGCAGGCGGCGACGGTGATGCGCCGGTGACGGCGCTGGCCGATTTTATCGACGCGTCGCAGCGCGGCATCATCCGTTGACCGAGCGCCCAATGACGCTGGCGCCCGCCCCCCTGCGCGTTGCGATGGTTGCGGGTGAGCCGTCGGGAGATCTGCTCGCCGCGTCGCTGCTTGAGGGCCTGAACGAGCGCTTGCCGGCCGGCACGCAGTTCAATGGCATTGGCGGTCCACGCATGACGGCCGCCGGTTTCGATGCCCATTGGCCGATGGACAAGCTCACCGTGCGCGGGTACGTCGAAGCCCTGAAGCATATCCCCGAGATCCTTGGCATTCGCAACGAACTCAAGCGGCAACTGCTCGCGGAGCCGCCGTCGGTGTTTATCGGCGTCGATGCGCCCGATTTCAATTTTAGTCTCGAGCACGCGTTGCGCGAGGCGGGCATTCCGACGATGCATTTCGTGTGCCCGTCGATCTGGGCGTGGCGCGGCGGACGGATCAAGAAGATCGTCAAGGCCGTCGATCACATGCTGTGCGTGTTCCCGTTCGAACCGGCGCTGATGGAAAAGGCGGGTATTGCGTCCACGTACGTGGGCCATCCGCTCGCCGATGAAATCCCGCTCGTGCCCGACGTTGAAGGTGCGCGCCGGGAGTTGGGGTTGCCGGAAGGCGGTCCGATCATTGCCGTGTTGCCGGGTAGCCGGCGTTCGGAGATCGCGCTGATCGGCCCGACGTTTTTCGACGCGATGGAGCTGATGCAGCTTCGCGAACCCGGCGTACGTTTCGTGATGCCGGCAGCGACCGCCGCGTTGCGCGAGTTGTTGCAGCCGCTGGTTGCCGCGCATCCGAATCTGGCCCTGACCATCACGGAAGGCAAGGCCCAGGTCGCGATGACCGCAGCTGACGCCATCCTGGTCAAGAGCGGCACGGTCACGCTGGAAGCGGCGTTGCTTAAAAAGCCGATGGTCATCTCGTACAAGGTGCCTTGGCTGACGGGTCAGATCATGCAGCGGCAGGGTTATCTGCCGTATGTCGGCTTGCCGAACATTTTGGCCGGTCGGTTTGTCGTGCCGGAAATTCTCCAGCATTTCGCCACGCCCGAAGCGCTCGCCGACGCTACGCTGAAACAGTTGAACGACGATGCGAACCGCGCGACACTGACGGAAATCTTCACGGAAATGCACCACGCGCTGCGTCAGAACACGGCTCAACGTGCTGCGGAGGCCGTGGCGCAGGTGCTGGAAACGAGGAGGCCGCGGTAATGGCGAAGATCGTCGTGAAAGGCGCGGTACGGCGCTCGGTGCAGCCCGGGTTCGACTTCGATGTCGATACGCCGTCCGACGTCATTTGCGGCGTGGACGAAGCCGGGCGCGGCCCGCTGGCCGGTCCGGTGGTCGCGGCGGCGGTGATCTTCGATCCATCGAAACCTAAAATCCGCGGACTCGACGACTCGAAGGTGCTGAGCGCCAGGAAGCGCGAGGAACTGTACGAGAAGATCATCGACCGTGCGTTGGCCTATTGCGTGGCCTCGGCAACGGTCGAGGAAATCGACACGATCAACATTCTCCATGCCTCCATGCTCGCCATGAAACGCGCGGTGGAAGGGCTGTCGGTCACGCCGACGGTGGCGAAGATTGACGGTAACCGGTGTCCCCAGTTGTCGATGCGTTCAGTGGCGGTTATTGGTGGCGATGCATTGATTGCGCAGATTTCGGCGGCTTCAATTCTCGCCAAGGTCACGCGCGACCGGATGCTGCTGCAATTGCACGAAGTCCACCCCGTTTATGGTTTCGACGCCCACGCCGGTTACGGCACGCCGCAGCACCTGAGAGCGTTGCTTGAACATGGGCCTTGCGAGCATCATCGGCGCTCGTTTGCGCCTGTTCGGGAAGCGCATGCGCGATTGGGCATGGCGTTGCCGGTTGTTGCCGCCGGGGCGCTGGAAGCGGCTGCCGGGGAACCGCGCATTGACGCTCCTCCGTTCTGAATTCTCCCCAAGTGAAAGCCATTACCTCGCGGGATAACCCGCTTTACAAGCGCCTGAAGGCGCTCGCCGGCTCGACCGCACAGCAGCGCCGCAGCGGCCACGCGTTGCTCGAAGGGCTGCATCTTGCGAGTGCTTATCTTGATGCCGCGGGGCAGCCTGAGACGTGCGTTGTGACCGAGGGCGCGCTTCAGCATGAGGAAGCGCGGCAGATCGCCGGGCGGATCGATCCAGCACATGTTTATACGTTACCCGATGCTTTGTTCGGACAACTATCGAGTGTCGTGCATGGCGTGGGAATGGTGTTGCTGGTCGAGAAGGTTGCGACATTACTGCCCGAGCGCATCACCCAGACGTGTCTGGTTCTTGATGGCATCCAGGATGCCGGTAATGTCGGATCCATTTTGCGAAGCGCCGCGGCGGCTGGAATTCAGCATGTGTTTTGCGCGCCGGGGACGGTGTATGCGTGGTCATCGAAGGTGTTGCGCTCGGGTATGGGCGCGCATTTCCTGCTCGGCATTTACGAGGACGTCGAAGCGGCGGAATTGTTGTCCCGGCTTGCTTCCGAGGTGCGGGTGACGATCACCGATTCGCACGGCGCAAAGGCGATCTACGATGCCGATTTGTCCGGGCCCGTGGCCTGGGTCATGGGCAATGAGGGTGCGGGCGTCTCGCCATTCTGGCGCGATCACGCGACGTTGCGGGTGACGATTCCCCAGCCGGGCGGCATGGAGTCGCTGAATGTGGCGGCGGCTGCCGCGGTTTGCATCTTTGAGCAGTGCCGGCAGCAACGCGGGTAGTCGTGCGGGTAGTCGTGATAGCCATCGCCATCGTGCGAGTTCGCAAAAAAGGCGTTTTCAACCTTCGTTGAAAACGCCTTTCGCCTATGTGCCAACCGATATCAATAATACGATGGCCGTTCCAGCCGGATCTCCTGCAGGATGGTCGTGGCGATTTCCTCGATTGACTTATGCGTCGACGATAACCACTTGACCCCCTCGCGCTTCATCATCGCTTCGGCTTCGTTGATTTCATAGCGGCAGTTCTCCAGCGCCGCGTACTTGCTCCCCGGCCGTCGCTCATTGCGAATCTCCGCCAGCCGCTGCGGATCGATCGACAAGCCAAACATCTTTTCCCGATACGGAAGCAGCGGTGTCGGCAAGCGCCCACGCTCAAAATCTTCCGGAATCAACGGATAATTTGCTGCTTTGACACCGTACTGCATCGCCAGGTAAAGCGACGTCGGCGTCTTGCCGCTGCGCGACACGCCGACCAGGATGACATCGGCGTCGGACAGATTGCGATTCGACTGGCCGTCGTCGTGCGCCAGCGAAAAATTGATCGCCTCGATCCGGTTCTTGTATTCGTCCGTATCCGCGTTCTGGTGCACGCGGCCCATGGCGTGCGTCGACTTGATGTCGAGTTCCAGTTCCAATGGCTCGATGAACGTCTGGAACATGTTCAGCACCAGCGCATTCGACCGCTGCACGATTTCGTTGGACGCGCTGTCCACCAGCGTGGTGAACACGATCGGCCGGCGGCCATCGAGCGACACGGCCTCGTTGATCTTCGCAATGGTTGCATGCGCCTTCTCGGTCGAATCGACAAACGGCACGCGCACGAGCCGGAATTTCTGGTCGAACTGGGACAGGATCGAATGCGCGAATGTCTCGGCAGTGATCCCGGTGCCATCGGAAACGATGAATACGGTGGGCGGCATGGGTCGTGAAGTGCGTGAAATTACGTGAGTGACGTGAAACGAACTGCCCGTGATTATCGTCGTATCGTCGATTAACGCAACTCACGGGATGATCAACGGATCGGCGCGAAAGCCCTTCACGCAAGCGGCCGGCAAAGGCGGTCTGCGCACGGCGTTCAGGCGAATAACTTGAAACTAAGCAACCACTAAAACACCCGATGTGCGCCGCCACACCATGCACGTGTGAAGGGTCTCATTACGCAGCGGTTTTATGCCCCGCGATGAAACATTTTCAAGAGTTAGCACGGTAGAATAGCGGCAACCTGTTCGATAAGCAATTGCGGCCGTTTAGTCATCGATTCACAAAAATTAGCGTCTATTCGTGCGTTTTCGCGGCAGAACGTAGATTTTGTGGGTGGTTTCAGGCGGAATCGATGTGTTTCGGAGTCGTGTTTTTCAGTGTCGAAACGTGGTTTTGGAAGGGCTCACGTTCCGTAGATCTGATTGATGCACGACGCGTTACGTCCCCAAGGGGTGCGTGGATCGAAACATGCGGCATGTGCTTATCAAACAGGTTATGCAGGTTGCGGTACGCGCCCTTTATAAGCGCCGCCGCTTCGAGCCCACTTGCATGATCGTGAATTCCATCCACCTTAGGGGCTTACATGACTAACGAAGCTAACGTTGCAAAGGACCAGGCGTATGTAGTTCCATTCGAGCAGTTGCGAATGACCGACGTCGACATTGTCGGCGGCAAGAATGCGTCACTCGGCGAGATGATCAGCCAGCTCGCCGAAGCCGGCGTGCAGGTGCCCACTGGTTTTGCGACCACGGCGCAGGCATTTCGCGACTTTCTTCATCACAACAACCTGACCGAACGCATCGCCAAACGTCTCGAGCTCTTTGACGTAGACGATGTGAAAGCCCTTGCCGAAGCCGGCAAGGAGATCCGTCAATGGATCGTCGACGCGCCGATGCAACCGCGCCTCGAAGAACTGATTCGCAAGGGCTTCGACACACTGCAAAACGGCTCGCCGGACGAGTTGTCGTTCGCCGTGCGTTCTTCGGCGACCGCTGAAGACCTGCCGGATGCATCGTTCGCGGGTCAGCAAGAAAGCTACCTGAACGTGGTCGGCATTGACGAAGTGCTCGATCGCATGAAGCACGTGTTCGCGTCGCTTTACAACGACCGCGCTATTTCGTATCGCGTGCACAAGGGTTTTACGCACGCTGAGGTCGCGTTGTCGGCGGGCGTGCAGCGCATGGTCCGCTCGGACGTGGGCGCGGCCGGCGTGATGTTTACGCTCGATACCGAATCAGGTTTCAAGGACGCCGTGTTCATCACGTCGAGCTATGGCCTGGGCGAAACGGTCGTGCAGGGCGCCGTGAATCCGGACGAGTTCTACGTCTTCAAGACCACGCTGGAACAAGGCAAGTACCCAATCATCCGCCGCTCGATCGGCTCGAAGCTCATCAAGATGGAATTCACGAGCGCTGGCGAAGCCGGCCGCGTGAAGACCGTCGACGTGGCGCACGAGCAGCGTAACCGTTTCTCCATCACCGACGAAGACGTGATCCAGCTCGCGAAGTACGCGGTGATCATCGAAAAGCATTACCAGCGTCCGATGGATATCGAGTGGGGCAAGGACGGCCGCGACGGCAAGATCTTCATTCTCCAGGCACGTCCTGAAACGGTGAAGAGCCAGGCTGCGGGCAAGGCCGAAATGCGCTTCAAGCTGAAGGGCCAGTCGAACGTTCTGGCAACCGGTCGTGCTATCGGCCAGAAGATTGGTGCAGGTCCGGTGCGCGTGATCCACGATCCGTCGGAGATGGATCGCGTTCAGCCGGGCGACGTGCTGGTGGCCGACATGACCGACCCGAACTGGGAGCCGGTGATGAAACGGGCATCGGCAATCGTGACGAATCGCGGCGGGCGCACCTGCCACGCGGCCATCATCGCGCGCGAACTGGGCGTGCCGGCAGTGGTGGGTTGCGGCGACGCGACCGACGTGCTGAAGGAAGGCCAGTTGGTGACGGTGTCGTGCGCTGAAGGCGACGAAGGCAAGATCTACGACGGCCTGCTCGAAACCGAAGTGACCGAAGTCGAGCGCGGCGAACTGCCCGAGATTCCGGTCAAGATCATGATGAACGTCGGCAATCCGCAACTCGCGTTCGACTTCTCGCATCTGCCGAATGCAGGCGTGGGTCTGGCACGGCTCGAGTTCATCATCAACAACAATATCGGCGTGCATCCGAGGGCGATTCTCGAGTACCCGAACATTGATGCCGACCTGAAGAAGGCCGTGGAAAGCGTGGCGCGTGGCCATGCATCGCCGCGTGCGTTCTACGTCGACAAGCTGACGGAAGGCATCGCCACGATCGCGGCGGCGTTTTATCCGAAGCCGGTGATCGTGCGCTTGTCCGACTTCAAGTCGAACGAGTACAAGAAGCTGATCGGCGGTTCGCGTTATGAGCCCGACGAAGAAAACCCCATGCTCGGTTTCCGCGGCGCATCGCGTTACATCTCGGAGGACTTCGCCGAAGCCTTCCAGATGGAATGCGTCGCACTGAAGAGGGTGCGTGAAGAGATGGGCCTCGACAACGTCGAGATCATGGTGCCGTTCGTGCGTACGCTGGCGCAGGCTGAGAAGGTTGTCGGCCTGCTCGGGAAGTTCGGCCTGAAACGCGGCGTGAACGGCCTGCGGTTGATCATGATGTGCGAGATTCCGTCGAACGCGATTCTTGCCGAAGAGTTCCTGCAGTTCTTCGACGGCTTCTCGATCGGATCGAACGACCTGACGCAGCTCACGCTGGGTCTGGACCGCGATTCGGGAATGGAATTGCTCGCAGTCGATTTTGACGAACGCGACCCGGCTGTGCAGTTCATGCTGAAGCGCGCGATCGAAACCTGTCTGCGGCTGGGCAAGTACGTGGGAATTTGCGGTCAGGGCCCGTCGGACCATCCGGACCTCGCCGAATGGCTTGCGAAGGAAGGCATTGAGTCGATGTCGCTGAATCCGGACACGATCATCGACACATGGAAGACGCTGGCTAAGGCTTTGAATAAGTAACACGATAAGTGAACCATGTGGCTGTATCGAAAGGATATCAACCTTTCAAAACAGTAAGCGTGCTATAACACCCCGGACGTTCCGGGGTGTTTTTGTTTGGAGGAAACGCATGGCTGCTAACGGACTTTTCTGGTGGATCGGCGCCGGGGCGCTCGTGTTGCTCGAGTTGATGTCCGGCACGTTTTATCTGTTGATGGTGGCGCTCGGTTTTATCGCGGGCGGGATCGCGCATTTGTTGGGAGCGGGACTGGAGATCGAGCTGCTCGTGGCTGCATTGGTGGCGATGATCGCCGTTGCGGTATTGCGGCGCTCGAAGCTGGGACACGTTACCCGGCGCGATGCGTCGCATGATCCGGGCGTGAACCTGGATATCGGCGAGACGTTGAAGGTGAATGAGTGGCATGAGGGCCGCGCGCGGGCGCTGTATCGCGGGGCGGAATGGGACATTGAACTGGCGCCGGGGGAGACCGAAGGCGCGCATCTTTACAGGATCACGGCGTTTTCCGGCAACACGCTGGTGGTGGCGGCAACACGCTGAGAGGGTGGAAATCGGGCTTGCGACCGGGTGCAAGACTGGGCTTGAGCTTTCCTAAGCAGATCGATAAGCAACACGCGCATAACAAGGAGTAGAGATGGACGTGACTATCATCGGGGCAATTTTGTTGATCATCGTTATTGCGATTGCGGCGCAGACGATCAAGATCGTGCCGCAGCAACACGCATGGGTGCTGGAGCGGCTCGGCCGGTATCACGCGACCCTCACGCCGGGGCTGACCATCGTCGTGCCATTCGTCGACCGCGTGGCCTACAAGCACGTGCTGAAGGAAATTCCGCTGGAAGTGCCGAGCCAGGTCTGTATCACGCGCGACAACACGCAGTTGCAGGTGGACGGCGTGCTGTACTTCCAGGTGACCGACGCCATGAAGGCGTCGTACGGATCGAGCAACTTCATCTACGCGATCACGCAGTTGTCGCAGACCACGTTGCGTTCGGTCATCGGCAAGCTCGAGCTCGACAAGACCTTCGAAGAACGCGACTACATCAATCACAGCATTGTCACGTCGCTCGACCAGGCCGCGGCGAACTGGGGCGTGAAGGTGCTGCGTTATGAAATCAAGGATTTGACGCCGCCGAAGGAAATCCTGCACGCAATGCAGGCGCAAATTACGGCCGAGCGCGAGAAGCGGGCGGTGATTGCTGCGTCCGAAGGTCGCAAGCAGGAGCAGATCAATATTGCGTGGGGCGCGCGCGAGGCGGCCATCCATAAGTCCGAAGGTGAACGTCAGGCGCAGATCAACCAGGCCGAAGGCGAGGCGTCGGCCATTCTGGCGGTGGCCGTGGCGAATGCTCAGGCAATTGAGAAGATCGGCGCGGCTATCCAGACCGCCGGCGGTATGGAAGCGGTGAACCTGAAGGTGGCCGAGCAATATGTCACTGCGTTCGGGAACATCGCGAAGCAGGGTAATACGCTGATCGTGCCGGGGAATTTGTCGGAGATGAGTTCGATGATCGCGTCGGCGCTGAGCATTATCAAGGGCGACGGAACGGCGGGCGGCGTGCTCCGCAAGAGCTGAAGTTTTACGTGGAACCCGCTGGCTGATTCAGCCGGCCGAATCAAAAAAGGGCGTCGACTTATATGGTCGGCGCCCTTTTTGCGTTGGATATGCTCATTGTCATGCTGGTGGTGCTCAATGCTTGGCACCGCGCATGATTTGGGCCTTTTCGCGTTCCCAGTCGCGCTTTTTCTCGGTTTCGCGCTTGTCGTGGAGCTTCTTGCCCTTCGCGAGGCCGATCTCGCATTTCACGCGACCGCCTTTGTAGTGGAAGTTCAGCGGGACGAGCGTGTGGCCTTTCTGCTCGACCTTGCCGATGAGCTTCGAAATCTCTTCGCTATGGAGCAGAAGTTTGCGTGTGCGGACCGGGTCTGGATGGATGTGGGTCGATGCTTCAGGCAACGGGCTGATGTGTGCGCCGATCAGGAACAGTTCGCCGTCACGAATGATGACGTAGCCTTCCTTGATCTGGCCGCGGCCGGCCCGGAGCGCCTTGACTTCCCACCCTTCCAGCACGAGCCCCGCCTCGTAGCGATCCTCGATGAAGTAATCGAAGAAGGCTTTTCTGTTGTCGATGATGCTCATGAATGAAAAGTGCCTAACTCGTTTAAAATCCTGATTTTAGCAGCGTGGGCGAGGTAAAGCCCGCAAAGCTTCCCACTCTTGCCACGCGTTGCGCCCTTTATGGCAGATGTCCAGAAAACTGTATTGATCCGTCATTCTGCAGAGCAGATGTTCGACCTCGTCACCGATGTCGCCGATTACCCGAATTTCTTGCCATGGTGTGGAGGCGTGGAAGTAGGCCACCACGACGAGCACAGCATGGAAGCGAAGATCCACATCAATTTCAAGGGCATCAAGCAGCATTTCGCCACTCGCAACGTGCATACGCGGCCGACCACCATCGATATGGAGTTCATGGACGGTCCTTTCAAGAAGTTCACCGGATATTGGCGGTTCACGCCGTTGCGGGCGGACGCCTGCAAGATCGAGTTCGCGTTGCACTACGAGTTTTCGAACATCATTCTCGAGAAGATCATCGGGCCGGTTTTCAGTCACATTGCGCACACGTTCGTGGATTCGTTCGTGAAGCGCGCCGATCAGCGGTATGGAAAGTGATGACTCTGTCCGTCGAGGTTTGTTATGCGTTGCCGGAGGGGAAGAGCGCGGTGCGTGCGCTTTCCCTGGGCGAAGGGGTGACCCTGAGGGAAGCTATTGAAGCGAGTGGATTGCTCGTGCAATTTCCCGAGATCGATCTGAACGTGCAGAAAGTGGGCGTTTTCGGAAAAATCCAGGCGCTGGATGCCGTGCTCGCCGATCACGACCGGGTGGAGATTTATCGGCCGCTGAAGGTCGATCCGAAAGTGGCGCGGCAAAGGCGGGTCGAGAAGACGCGGCGCGGCGGGTCCATTGAAGGGCGCCGGTGGACGCGTAAGGAAGCGCGATAAGGGCGATCGGCTTCCGGCCGGCATCCGCAAAACCGAACTTGTATCGAACATAAATCGAGCGAAAAACCGAAACGGCGGTGCAAATAGCCCACCGGGCAAAGGTCCGCAAATTGCGTCGGGAAACGAGAAACGCCGCGTAACCTGCTGTTCGGGCAGTGAAAATCCGGGGAACTATCGGTATAATTCGGTTTTGCGCCCATAGGATTTGCCATGCGTCTGATCCAGAAAGCACTCACGTTCGATGACGTGCTCCTCGTGCCCGCGTTTTCCAATGTTCTCCCGCGTGACACCAGCCTGAAAACCCAGGTTACCCGCAAGATCTCCCTGAATATGCCCCTGTTGTCCGCCGCCATGGACACAGTGACCGAAGGCCGCCTCGCAATCGCGATGGCCCAGCTCGGCGGCGTCGGCATCATCCACAAGAACCTTACCGCTGCCGAACAGGCCCGCGAAGTCGCGAAAGTAAAGCGCTTCGAATCCGGCGTGGTGCGCGATCCGATCACCGTTCCGCCGCAAATGAAAGTGCGCGACGTGATCGCTCTCACGCAACAGCACGGTATTTCCGGTTTCCCGGTGGTGGAAGGGCAGCAACTGATCGGTATTGTCACGAACCGGGACCTGCGCTTCGAAGAACGTCTCGACGACGAAGTGCGCAAGATCATGACGCCGCGTGAACGTCTCGTGACCGTCAAGGAAGGCACGCCGCTCGCCGAAGCCAAGGCGCTGATGCACAGCCATCGGCTGGAGCGCGTGCTGGTCGTCAACGACTCGTTCGAATTGCGCGGCCTCATGACCGTCAAGGACATCACCAAGCAAACCGAACATCCGGACGCCTGCAAGGACGAACACGGCAAGCTGCGCGCTGGCGCGGCAGTGGGCGTGGGTCCGGAGAACGAAGAGCGCGTTGAGCTGCTGTCGGCCGCGGGCGTGGACATCATCGTCGTGGATACGGCGCACGGTCACAGCCAGGGCGTGCTCGAACGCGTGCGCTGGGTTAAGCAGAACTATCCGCACATTGAAGTGATCGGCGGGAATATCGCCACGGCTGCAGCCGCGAAGGCGCTCGTGGAGTACGGTGCGGACGGCGTGAAGGTCGGTATCGGCCCGGGTTCCATCTGCACGACGCGGATCGTGGCGGGTGTCGGCGTACCGCAAATCACGGCGGTGGCGAACGTGTCGGACGCATTGCGCGGTTCGGGCGTGCCGGTGATCTCCGACGGCGGCGTGCGTTTTTCCGGCGATGTCAGCAAGGCGCTTGCAGCCGGCGCGGACGCCGTCATGATGGGCAGCATGCTGGCCGGCACGGAAGAATCCCCAGGCGACGTGTTCCTGTTCCAGGGCCGCCAGTTCAAGGCGTATCGCGGCATGGGTTCGGTCGGCGCGATGAAGGACGGTGCGGCGGACCGGTATTTCCAGGACAACTCGGCGAATATCGACAAGCTCGTGCCCGAAGGCATTGAAGGGCAGGTCGCGTACAAGGGCTCGGTCAACGCCATCCTGTTCCAGGTGGTCGGCGGCGTCCGGGCTAGCATGGGATATTGCGGCTGCCGCAATATCGCCGAAATGCACGACAAGGCCGAGTTCGTCCAGATCACGGGCGCCGGCATGCGCGAGTCGCACGTGCACGACGTGCAGATTACGAAGGAAGCGCCCAACTACCACGTGGACTGACCATGAAACCGCTGCTGCGCGCCGTTCTTGTCATCAATGCACTGATTTTCGTGGCGTTTGGCGTGTTGTTCCTGCTGACGCCATGGGCGGCTTTGTGGGCATCGATGCATCTCGTGACCGTGCAGCCGCCGTTTGTCGGACAGTTGTTCGGGGTTGCGCTGATCGGCCTTGCGTGGCTTGCGGTTCATGCTGCTGTCGATGGCGCGCTGACTGCGACGGTCGCCAAGGTTTCCGGGCACGTGGAGTGGTTGTCGGGCCTGGTGATGATGGTCTGGCTACTCGGGCTGCGTACGCCCGAGTTGACGGGGTTTGGTCAGGTAATCGCGGCGTTGGTGGGCGTGGTCATGCTGGTGCTGGGGCTTGGCAGCGTGAGGCTGTCAGGTGCGGTGCGGCGGCGCGAGCGCGCCGCGCTAGCCGGCGCTGCTGCGGCTGAGCGCGCCGAGAAACGCGCGGCGAAGACCCAGGCGGAAGAGCGTGTAGAGCGCGTGACTCCGCCGCCGAGGCCTTTGTCGTCCGATCCCGTCGCACCAGCGAATCCTCGCTGGGATAGCGAGCTGGTCGAGCCGGTCGTGGGCGAGGCCATTCCACGTTCCGCAGCGCCGGCGCCATCGGCTACCGCGTTTGATCCTGCTACCGGACATGCTATCGATCCGGCCACGGGCCGCACGCTTGATCCCGCCACTGGCCGTGCGTTCGATCCCGTCAGCGGTCACAAGATCGATCCTGAAACCGGTCGCCCGATTGACCCGGTCACCGGCCGTACGGTGGATCCGGTCACCGGCCAGTTTATCGATCCAATTCGCCGCGATCCGCGCTGAGGGTTGTACACGCAGTCCCGGAGGCTGCGTCGGGTCGATCGAACATTGATCGGGTAACGGAGCGTCGCGGTTCGTTGTATCGATGAATCTGTCTTGCTTCGGTCGGCAACAAGCGCCGGCCGTTGAACTTTCTGCGTGACGTGACGCGCGGGACATCGTTCCTGCTGCTTGCGTTATCGTTTTTGCGTTTTTGCCAACTATTTCCGTTCACTCGCCTTCCGGCCGCTGCCATGCACGACAAGATCCTGATTCTCGATTTCGGCTCCCAAGTCACCCAGTTGATCGCACGACGCATCCGCGAATCACATGTGTATTCGGAGATCCATCCGTACGACGTCGATGACGCGTTCATCCGCGAGTTCGCACCGAAGGGCATCATTTTGTCGGGCGGTCCGAACTCGGTCACCGAACTCGGTTCGCCGCGTGCGCCGCACGTTGTCTTCGATCTCGGCGTGCCGGTGCTCGGCATTTGCTACGGCATGCAGACGATGGCCGAACAACTCGGCGGCAAGGTTGAGCTCGGCAATGTCCGCGAATTCGGTTACGCCGAAGTGCGGGCGCATAACCACACGAGCTTCCTGAACGGCATTGAAGACTTCCAGACGGCTGAAGGTCACGGCATGCTGAAAGTGTGGATGAGCCACGGCGACAAGGTGTCGGACATGCCGGTCGGATTCAAGCTGATGGCATCTACACCGGCTTGCCCGATCGCCGCCATGGCCGACGACGAGCGCCATTTCTACGGCCTCCAGTGGCATCCCGAAGTCACGCACACGGTGCAGGGGCGCGCGATGCTCGACCGCTTCGTGCTCGAGTTGTGCGGCGCGCGGCCGGACTGGGAGATGGGGCACTACATTGATGAAGCGGTGGAGAAGATCCGCGCGCAAGTTGGCGATGAGCACGTGATCCTGGGCTTGTCGGGCGGCGTGGATTCGTCGGTGGCGGCGGCGCTTTTGCATCGTGCGATTGGCGCGCAGTTGACGTGTGTTTTTGTTGATCATGGGTTGCTGCGGTTGAACGAGGCCGAGCAGGTCATGACCACGTTCGCCGATCACCTTGGCGTGAAGGTGATTCATGTTGATGCAAGCGAAGTGTTTTTGTCGAAGCTTGCCGGGGTCACGGATCCTGAGGTGAAGCGGAAGATCATTGGCGCCGAGTTTGTTGAAGTGTTCCAGACGGAAGCCAACAAGCTGAAGGACGCGCAGTGGCTCGCGCAAGGGACGATTTACCCGGATGTGATCGAGTCGGCAGGCAAGGGCAAGAAGGGCCACACGATCAAGAGCCATCACAACGTGGGCGGTTTGCCTGAGACGCTGAACCTCAAGTTGCTTGAGCCGTTGCGCGAATTGTTCAAGGACGAAGTGAGGGAGCTGGGCGTGAAGCTGGGGCTGCCGCCGGCGATGGTTTATCGGCATCCGTTCCCCGGACCGGGTTTGGGTGTGCGGATTTTGGGCGAGGTGAAGAAGGAGTTCGCCGAACTGCTGCGCCACGCGGATGCGATTTTTATCGAAACGTTGAGGAATACGTTCGATAAGGAATCTGGGAAGTCGTGGTACGAGCTCACGAGTCAGGCTTTTGCGGTGTTCCTGCCGGTGAAAAGCGTGGGCGTGATGGGCGATGGGCGGACTTATGAGTATGTGGTTGCTCTCCGGGCCGTGCAGACGCTGGACTTCATGACCGCGCAATGGGCACATCTGCCGCATGAGTTGCTAGGGCATGTTTCGAACCGGATCATTAATGAGGTTCGTGGGATTAATCGCGTTGTTTATGATATTTCGGGGAAACCGCCGGCTACGATCGAGTGGGAGTGAAAAGGATAATATTCTTTCCTTCTTGGCCTGATAAGGTTGTAATATTACCTTTATGGCCAAGAAGACCGCCCCCTTGCTTCCTGCTACCGAGCTGCGATTGCAGCAATTCGGGGAGCGTTTGCGCCTGGCTCGCCTGCGTCGCCGCTTGACCGGCAAGCAGGTGGCCGAGCGTGCGGGTATGACGCCGATTACGTTGCGCAGCCTCGAAAAGGGCAGCTCGGGAGTCACGATCGGTGCTTACCTGGCGGTTATGCAGGCGCTGGGCGCTGAGAAGGACCTCGATCTCCTGCTTACGGATGACACGCTCGGTCGCGACTTGCAGGATGCAGCACTGGCGCGGCGCTCAAGCCGAACAAAGCAAGCTGCGGCTTTGCCACCAGAGCGTCGAGCGTCACCTTCGCCTCAGAACCCAACCCTGCCAGAGCCGGTCGACCCAAGCGAGTGGGTGGCTGATCACGCATTCGTGAGCGTTGAAAGACTGGCGTCCCTTCTCAAGTCGCCCAATTCAAAGAAAAAGGGACCGGCGAGATGAGCGAGGGGTCGGTTGGAATTTATGCAGACTGGGACGGTCTTACCGAGCCGCTGCGCTTGGGGCTGCTCTATTCGCGTCGTGCGGTTGCTCGGGAAGTATTCGAGTACGAATTTGACGCCGACGTGCTGGTACGTCCCGATATGGCGGGTTTTAAGCTCGATCCCCGGCTCGGATGGTTTGCAGGCCGACAGTATCCGCCGTCGGGCCAGGAGACGTTTGGTGTTTTCGCCGACGCCAGCCCGGATCGCTGGGGGCGAGTGCTGATGCGCCGCCGTCTTGAGCGGGCGCAGCGTGCCGGCCAGGTTGATTCTAAGGCCCGGCTCTATGAATCCGACTATCTCTTAGGCGTGCATGATATGTATCGTGCCGGGGCACTTCGTTTTCGACGCGACGATAAGGGCCCATTTCTAGACGATCAGAACGATATCGCTGCTCCTCCCTTCGTGCAGTTGCGCGCGCTGGAGGCCGCGAGCTTGGCTTTGGAGCGCGACGAAGACAATACAGCGAGCGAAGCGGACGAGTGGCTGCGGATGCTGATCGCGCCTGGCGGTTCCTTGGGGGGGCCCGACCCGAAGCCAGTGTGGTAGATCCGAACGGCCACCTATGGATTGCGAAGTTTCCCAGCGTTCGAGATGAGTTCGATGTCGGAGCATGGGAAATGGTGGTGTACACGCTGGCCAAGGCCTGCGGCCTGGATGTTCCCGACGCACTGGTACGTCGGTTCAATAGCACCTATCACACCTTTTTGGTCAAACGCTTCGATCGCACGGGAGCGGGACGGCGGCGGCACTTTGCTTCTGCGATGAACCTGACCGGCCATCAGGATGGCGACGATGCTTCGACTGGCGCCAGCTATCTGGAGATCGCGCAAGTGTTGATGACAGATGGTGCTCGTACGGGTGCTGATTTGCGCGAGCTATGGTCGCGCATCGTTTTTAATCTGCTGGTATCGAACACGGACGACCACCTGCGTAACCACGGGTTCTTGCTTGAGCCGGGTAAGGGGTGGGCGCTGTCCCCTGCGTTCGATATGAATCCCGTACCGCACGCGCATGGATTGAAGCTGAATATTAGCGGGATGGACAACGCGATGGATTTGGAGTTGGCACGGTCAGTGGCGCCTTATTTCCGCTTGTCCACGAGCGAGGCTAACGAAATTATCAGTCAGCAGCAGCAACTCATTTCGCAATGGCGAACTATCGCGACATCCTTGGGTATTCCGACCCAGCAGCAACGACAATTTTCGACCGCCTTTCGGTTATCTGAGCGATGGGCGAGCGGATAAGCGGTGAGTGGGATCGTCGAAATCAGCACTGGATCATTCCGTAGATGTGTCGCACAAAACATCCCGCGAGACTCTGGTGATAGGCAGATATGACCGACGGTCGGGGCCGGGAGGGCGCGCGAGCTGGACTACGGCGTGTCCTTGTCCCTCGCAGAGGCACGCTTGCCGCACGGCCGGGCGCGCAGGTCCGTCGAACAGGGGGCGAGCCCTTCACGCTCCAAAGTTGAAGAGAGGCCCGAAGCTGCCGATGCGCTAACGTTCGAAAAATGGGCGGAGAAGTACTTCGCCGGGGCTCATCTGGCCTCACGTCCAGCGGATAGTGCAGGCGCTTGAGTACCTTCGCTACGCCGGCAGGCAGACCTTTTCTCGCAGTCGCCTTCTTCATATCGCGCTTCACTTCACGAAAATATCCGCCTGGATTTACTCCTGCACCCCTGGCGCGACACAACCCACAACGGCAAGGCGGTAGAGCGGGTCAGTGCATTGCCCGGCGCATCGCTTGGATATTCCGGGAAAGTCGATGTCGAAGATAGGCTTTTCTAGAACCGGAAATTCATGTTGGCGAACACCTTGTAGCCTTTCGGAACGGTCGCCTTGTCCGGTCCGCTGGGGCCGCCTGACGCGGTGGCGATTACGTCCTTGGTGGCCCAGACGTTCACCGAAACAGGGCCAAAGTTATAGCCAACCATGCCGCCCAGCGCAAAGAGATTGTAGCGGTCTACGTTGATGGCGTTATGGTAGAACGCGCTCGACGTATCGTTGCTGACCTGGCCAATATAAGAAGCAAGCGGGCCGATGTTCCATTTCCCGATCTGTTTGGTAAATGTGAAATCGGCATGCAGGATGTCGCCGGTCCTGTAGCCCGTCTTTGTGTTTGGGGTGTTCATCTCGACCGAGAAATTGCCGGTCAGATTCCAACCGTACTTCAAGTAGGAAGCGCTGATCGCAGGCTGGATGATCCACCAGGGAGCGCCGGGGTTGGCGAGCCCATTCGCGCCCGAGATGGTCCCGTCTGGAACGGTGAACCCTACGCCAGCTTTTACGTAAACGCCGCTGTTGCCTAGTTGCCAGCTCAACTGGCCCGGAGAAATGAACGTGTTGTGCAAGCCTCCACTCGTCGCATTGAGCGGAGCGCCGGAGTCAGCCATCGTGAAGGGCTGGACGATGAGCGCTTCATAGTTCGCGCCAAGAAACGTCCAGCCCGGCGACCAGAGCAGAGCAGACACGGCCGACGCGACACGAAGTGGCGTGGCTCCGGTGGGGTCGCCTGGGCCTGCGCGGTGAGCCTGCGCGGTGTACATCTCTTCCAAGCCGTATAGACCCGGTGGCGCCGCGGACGCATTCATTGTCATGGTAACGCCAGGCGGCGTCGACCAGCCCGGGTAGCCGACCTCGTAGGCCATGGCCGATGGCGCCGCGCAGATTCCCGCGAACGTCAACACCGCATACAAACAACACTTGCGCATGTACATCTGTCTCCTCCATTTTTACGCGGCTATCAAAGTCGTGGTTTTATATACAAAGTCACTAGGTGACATGGTCAGTTTAGTATTAACGATCATTCCACGGATGCCGGCATCAGAGTCTGCATTCACCTATTGACAGCGGCGAAAGCAGTGGATATGGAAAGCATGTTGCGCACGCAACGCAGTGCTTCCGTTCCGTTCAAGTCGATGATAAAGTGACATAGTCACTTAGTGACATAGAAATTAGAGATCACCGCGGCCGTCTTGGCGCAACCTTGAAGGAGACACCATGCTTGAACCAAACAAGATATTTGCGATGCTTGCTCGCAAGGAAATCCCGTTAGGAATGCAGTGCTTTACCGGGGACCCCGCATTGATCGAGGTTCTCGGTCTGACTGGCTTCGACTTCGTCATGCTCGACGGAGAGCACTCGGGCAACGACGTTCGGGCACTTGACGATCTCATCCGGATCAGCGATCAGGCGGGTCTTGTGCCGTTCGTGCGGGTGCCCGAGCGCACCGACGAGATCGGCATTCGACGCGCGCTGGAAGCGGGTGCGAAGGGGATCTTCCTGCCGATGATTCGCACGGCAGACGACGTGAAAGAAGCGGCGTCGTCGGCATTCTTCCCACCCATGGGCACGCGCGGAATCTGTCCGGCCACACGTGCGGCGGGCTTTGGGTTCAGGAACTTCGAGGCGTATGCAAACTGGAACAACACCGAAGTTGCACTGATCCCAATGATTGAGCATCCAGACGCCGTCGAGAACATCGACTCAATCTGCGCGCTGGACGAGGTCCGGATGATCGTGTTTGGGGCAGGCGACCTGGCTTATGCAATGAACGAGGGCACGTTGATGATGAAGAGCCCGCTCGTCCAGGCGGCTTATCGAAAGGTGCTCGAGACCGCGAAGCGTCACGGCGTAGCCGTGATCGGCGGCCCGGTGCTCGATCCGACGCCAGCAGCGTGCCGCAAGGCGCTTGATGACGGCATCACGGTTTTTTGTCTCGGTCTCGACACCCTTGGCTTCAGGCGCTTCTGCGAGCAGACGGTGGCAGCGCTCAACGCAGGTGTCGCAGGGAGCGCCTTCGCGCGCAAACCAGCCCCGGAAAGCGGCTTCAAGGATTGACACGCAGCAACGGAATCAAACTTCAGGAGAACATCATGGCTAAGTGGAAGCGGTATGTAGTAGGCCCGGATCAGAATGGGAAGTCGGCAGTCCTCATGGAAGAAGCCACGAACGTGCAGGAGCAGCCGGGAATCTTTTATCGGGTCACCTTGTGGAGCACGCGGGAAGTGCCGGTCGACAACACCATCACGACCGACCGGGGAAACGAAACCAGCACGCGTGAGCCGTTTCCCGGCGGCCTGCTATTTCGTGCGCTCGAGATTCCGCCCGATACGGACGACAAGGACAAGCATATTGAAACGCTCAGGAAGCTTAACGTCGAGGTCAAGCAAAAACACCCTCCGACCGAGGAAGACCTCGCCCGCCATCCGAGCATGCATCGTACGGACACGCTCGACTGCCTGACCTGCATTAAAGGCGAGATCTATCTGGTCACCGATGTCGACGAAGCATTGATGCGTCCCGGCGATTCAGTGGTGATCCGCGGCACCAACCATGCATGGAGCAACCGTTCCGGCAAACCCTGCTTGCTGGTGGGCTGCATGATCGACGCCACCCGCTGACCAGCTCGTCGGCGCGACGGCGGCTAGAGGCGGATCGAGAGAAACTCCTTGAGCCTCATCATCGCGTCGGCGGCGGCATCCCGATCGTAGCCTGCACGCACGGGCGAGTAGCGCGACGCCAGTCCCAGCAGCCGGTTAGGCGGCCGGTTCATGAACCCGTGGCCCACATTGGGATAGACCTTAAGGTCGCACGGCACTCCGAGCCTGCCGAGCTCTGCCGCGATTCCAGCCGCATGCGGTGTCATGATCCTGTCTTTCGCGCCGAAACTCGCCATGACCGGACATGTCCCATCGAGCGACTCCGGTGCGGGTCCATAGAAGTTTGCCGCCGCACGGAACAAGCCAGTCTTCGCCAGCAGCATCGCGAAGCCCCCGCCGATGCACAGCCCCAGCACGCCGATCCGTTCCGGCGCCACAAAATGCTGTTCCCGAAGCCAGGTCCTGGCGGCGAGGAGGTCGCTGGACGCTCTCCCGTCGCCGCGCGACAGGTCCGTGACGAGCCTGCGAATGCACCCGAGCCAGTTCCCGCGCGCGAACAGGTCAGGGATCACCAGTACATAGCCCCCGGCCGCGATCTCGCCGGCGATACGCTTCATTTCATCGTTCAGACCGAACGCTTCATGCACCAGTATGAGCGCTGGAAATTGCCCCGGCGATCGTGGACGGATTAGATGGGCTGGCATCAGGAAGCCATCGGGGCATCGATATTCCACGCTCTCATTCTCTGTTTGCATTACTGCTCCTTCGGTGTCGGTCTATCTGTGTCAATAGGTACAAGCCGCGGTTCCGGGCGCTTTCTTCTCGCTTTCCTAATATACTATACTGACAAAGTCACCAGGTTACATTGGTGTCAATCCGGGAGTTGAAACAGTGCGGCGAACTGACGGGGAATCTTCCGAACCATGTCTGCGCGGCACTCTCCACGCGGATAACGGACAGGCAGTAACGACTTGGAAAAATTCGTCATCCGAGCCTCACGGCAACGCGCACGCTGGCATGCGACCGGCCTCGCCAATGTGACTTTCGCGATGGGCGCATTCTGATGGCGCTGGTTGAAATGCAATGTCGTATCGAAATGGAGTGCATATGAATGTCGCGGTACCGCAGGACCTCGATTCAATCATCGACGATGGACGCATCAGCGGTTTCCAGATCACGATCATCGTGTTGTGCGGACTGATCGCAATGCTGGACGGTTTCGATACTCAGGCCATCGCCTTCGTCGCGCCGGAAATTATCACGGCGTGGGGCATCGCTCCGGGGGCATTCGGACCGGTGTTTGCCGCCGGATTGTTTGGCGGTCTCATCGGTGCGCTCGTGTTTGGCGCTGCGGGCGATCGCGTCGGCCGCAAACCCGCGTTGTTTTGTTCGATCCTGTTGCTTTCGATCGCCTCGCTCGTGACGCCGCTCGTTCATTCCCTCGGGCCATTGATCGGCTTGCGGTTCATCGCGGGTATCGGATTGGGTGGTGCGTTGCCAGGCTTTATCTCTCTGAGCTCGGAGTACGCTCCCCAACGGCTGCGCGGCACGCTCGTCGCCATCATGTTCTGCGGCTTCCCGCTTGGCGCGGTGTTCGGTGGCGCCGCATCAGCATGGCTGATCCCCGCGTTCGGATGGAAAAGCGTACTGCTCGCGGGCGGCGTACTCCCGCTAGCTGTCCTGCCGTTTTTCATGGCGCTCGTTCCAGAGTCTGTGCGTTTTCTTGCGGTCAAGGGAGATCATCGAGCGATCGCACGAATCGTGCACCGGATGAAACCGGAAATCTTATGGAACGGGATCGTCGCTCCGGTTGAAACGCACAGCAATTCGCCGATATCGAGCCTCTTTACCGAAGGTCGCGCACTTGGGACCATCCTGCTCTGGATCACGTTTTTTCTTAGCCTTCTGCTGACATACTTCCTGATCAATTGGATTCCGATCGTGGCGCGCAGAAGCGGCATGGGGATTGAAAAGGCCGTGCTTGCAGTATCGATACTTAATCTCGGCGCGGTAGTTGGCTGCGTCGTTCTCGGGCGTCTTACGGACCGCTTCGGGCCCAGCGTCGTGATAGGCGTGTCATATGTCTTCGGCGCAGTAGCGATCGCGTGCATGGGTTATGCGGAATCGTCCAGCGCGCTGCTGTACCTGACCGCTTTCCTCGCGGGCGCGTTCAGCATCGGCGCGCAGATATGTACGGTCGCACTGTGTGCGACCTTCTATGAAACTTTTCTGCGGGCAACCGGCGTAGGCTGGGCGATGGGTATTGGGCGAACCGGTGCGATCGCGGGTCCGGTGTTCGGTGGCATGTTGCTGAGCGCGGGCGTGCGGCCGGCCATACTTTTCGCCGTGGCCGGTGCGACGTCGTTTGCCGCAGCGTTGGCTGTGCTGGCGATGGGTTATCTCGTGCTTCGGGAGAGACCCGGAAGTGCAACAGAACTGGCCTCTGCCCGCAGGGGCGGGACACGGGCGACGGCGCCCTGATCCATTGATTCGTACTCGAAGGGGGGAACTATGCAAGTGTTGTCATTGAGTCAAGCATCGAAGATCATGGATGAAACGTTGGCGAAAGCACGTAAATTGGGCTGTGCGCCGATGACTGTCGCCGTATTGGATGCGGGTGGTCACCTACTCGCTCTCAAGCGCGAGGACCACAGCAGCATCATGCGGCCCCAGATCGCACAGGCGAAGGCCTGGGGTGCGCTCGGGATGGGTATGGGCGGACGCGCGTTGGCGGAGCGCGCCGCGCAGGCACCGGCATTCTTCGCTGCGTTGACCGACATATCGCAAGGGCGCATTGTGCCGGTGCCGGGCGGGGTGTTGATCCGAAATGGGGAGGGCGATGTTATCGGCGCAGTCGGCGTGAGCGGCGATCATCCTGAGGAGGATGAGATGTGTGCCGCATTCGGTATCGAAAGTGCAGGGCTAAAGGCCGATGGAGGGTAAGCTAGATTTCGAAGGCGAGTTCGCATTTAATCTCGCGGCGCGAGAAACGCCACGTTTTGTCGGCACCCTTCACGAGGTCATCAAAGACATCGTTGACCCGCATACGGGTCGGCTTGCTGTCGCCCAGGTGTTCGAATGTCAGTTGGACAGCCGTCGTCGACGCAGTGAGGGGGGCGGTGCGTTCAACTCTCAGATTCGAAATGACGTGACGTGTCTTGCGTTGGGGGATGATAAAGCGGTTTTGACAATCGGCGGCAATCTGCTGCCTTCCCTTCGACTCTTTGCCGCCGAGGACCAGAACGCCGTCCGAAGCGAAGAGCTCCGCGAGCGCGGCTGCATCGCCACGGTCCGCAAACCATGCAAAATCGCTAAACAAACGTTCAATTTGCAACAAGTCAAGATCACCCATCAGAGTCTCCTAAAACGAGGCGTTGATAATTGCGGTCAACAGAGGACCGGTTTCTCTCTGCTATTTTTTGAATCAAAGAGTCACTAGGTGACTATATGAATAATATATTCATCGACTCTCAAAAGGAAGGGGGCAAGCATCATGCGAAAGGCATCGATTTCTTCGTGGCAACCATCGAAGCGATTGGACCGAGGCAATGCAGCGGAACAGATTCTGGATGACCTGCGTGGAAATATCCTGAGCGGGGTACTGCCGCGAGGTGCGAAACTGCCGACGGAAAAGCAGTTAGCGGAAGCCTATGACGTCAGTGGAGCAACGATCAGAGAAGCAATCCGAGGCTTGACCACGGCGCAGCTCGTCGAAGTGCGTCATGGCAGTGGCGCCTATGTCACTGCCGACGCCGATCAGCTCATCGCTATGTCGCTTCGTTCAATGATCCAGATGGAAGGGGTCAGTATCTCCGAGGTGCTGGGCGTGCTGAGCGCGCTGAACGGCTATGCCGCGGAATTGGCTGCGGTCAAGGCACGCAAGGAAGATCTGGCCGAGATGCAGGACGCACTGGATCAGGTCGATCACGGCACGGACATCGCTTCCATCAGCGACGGTCTGGCACGGTTTGTCGACGCATTGGCGAATGCGTCGGGAAATGCGCTGCTCGCGGTGCTGTGCCGTTTCCTCTCCAGCATTCAGTTTGCGCTGGCGAGGCAATTGACGGGCAAGTCGTTCGAAGCATGGCGCAAAACGACCCGGCGGCTCGCCAAGGATCGGCAACGCCTGGTCGACGCGATTGCCGCGCGTGATCCCGAAAGCGCCCGGGCGGCGGCGCGCGTCTATCATGAGCGCGCGCTTAAGCTGATCGCCGCGTTGCCGGGCGAGGGCGACGCCATGTTGACGGATCCTGCCTTGTCAACCTTTCTCAGTTCATTGTTGCAGGGTTCGACAGGCCATCGATCCGCATAACTTATTAAAGGTGAGGGAGAGATTAGACGGCGTTACAAAGAGGATCTGGGGTGTGACAACACTATCTGCTCGTGACCTCGCGGTTCAACTACTCGTGTTCTTTCCGTGAGGAGGTCGCCTGCCTGACACACTGATATAAAGTTTGAGATATTTTCGACGAGGTTCATATCTGGGTTACGCGGGCGACACCTGATGACGCACCATGGCCGACCATCTTTTCAATAGCAGTGTGTGCATGAATCGATCAGCAAACACGGCAGCGAAGCTGCCGGAGAGTGAGCGTAAGAAACTGGCTGTTCGAGCGTTGGCGGGATCGGAAACGATCCGCGACTTGGCCGCAGGGCTAGGCGTAAGCTGCGAGTCCGTATACACGCAACCGCGCAAGGCCAGCGCGCGTTGGATCATGCATTTCCCTGTTTGAGTCGCTGATCACCCGGAGGTAGATGCGCCAGGCGATGCCCGGACGCGGCGGTCGATCTGGCCCTGCAGATAGCTCGGTTGCCGGTGAATATCTCGAACTCAACTCCATCGAGACCATCCTGATTGTCCGGTTAGGTGAACATTGGAATAGAACCGACTTACGGGTGTTCTATTGTAGGTATAAGCCGCCATGACTAACCCTATGAACTGAACGGAAATCAAGCAGCCATGCAAAATCTCGACGAATATTCGATCACTGACGCCGTCCTGCAAAGCCAGGCAGACACACCCAATCCCCGGACCCGGGAAATCTTCGACGGCCTCGTGACGCATCTGCATGCATTCGCGCGCGAAGTGTCGCTGACCGAGGACGAATGGCTCTCCGCCATTCGCTTCCTGACCGCCGTAGGTCACAAGACGGATGACAAACGCCAGGAGTTCATTCTGCTCTCCGACACGCTTGGCCTCTCAATGCTCGTCACTGCGATGGCCAATCGGAAGCCGAAGGAATGCACCGAATCCACCGTGTTGGGGCCGTTTTTCGTAACCGATGCGCCCGCCGTGCCCAATGGCGGCGACGTGGCGCAAGGCGCGCCGGGTGAACTGTGCTTCGTCAGCGGCCATGTGCGGGGCTTGCACGGCGAGCCGGTTGCGGGCGCACGCATGGAAGTTTGGCAGGCCGACGAGGACGGCCTGTATGACGTGCAGTACGAAAACCTCGAGGCGCCGCGCGCGCGGGGTGTCCTGTTCAGCGAGCCGGATGGGGCATTCAGGTTTACGTCGATTGTCCCGCGCCCTTATCCGGTACCACACGATGGTCCCGTCGGCGACATGCTGAAGGCTCTTGGCCGACATGCGTGGCGCCCGGCGCATCTGCATTTCATGATTTTCGCCGAAGGCTACGAACCGCTCGTCACGCACGTCTTTCGCAAGAACGATCCTTATCTTCAATCGGACGCGGTGTTCGGCGTGCGCTCGTCGCTGATCGGCGACTGGACCACCCATGCGCACGGCGTCGCGCCGGACGGCAGCATGCACGAAACACCGTTCACGACTTTCGCGTTCGACTTTGTGTTGGCGCCGGTTCGCGCCTGATGCGGACCTGAGGCACACCCCACCGGGCAGGCTGGCCGGGTGCGTTCGCCGGACCTTCGCTATATTCGACGAGGTTCATATCTGGGTCACACGCGAGGTACCCGATGACGCGGCCATGATCGATAATTGCCATCCATTTTTTTAGTAGTGGTGCGTGCATGAATCGATCAGCGAGCAAGGCAGCGAAGTCCAATGTGTTTATGCGAATGCGTATTGACAGTCCACGGCGCGCTTGACCGGCGTGATACGAATCCCAGGGACGAGCAGACGCCGACCTCGCGAGTGGACGGCGACCAGCCGCTGCGAGCCGGCTACCGCTACCGTTGACGAAAGTGTTTGATCACCGTCTGCGTCACCCGCCCCAAGTGATTTTCGACGGCCAGTTGCGCGGCGCGCGTGTCGCGGGCCAGCACGGCGCGTAGAATCGCGCCGTTTTCTTCGATTACATCGGGAAGCTTGATATGGTGTTTCAGGCCTTCGACACGGGGTCTGCGCACATGCCGGGAAAGCAGCGTGTGCATATCGGTCAACACCGGGTTGTTCGCGATCTCCAGCAGCTTGAGATGAAATGCCTGATGCAGGTCGAAGTAGCGATCCGGTTCGCTCGGATCGTATTCCTTCGAGAACCGTCGGTGCAGTTCGGCGAGTTCTTCCAGCTCTTCGTCCGACGCGTGCAGGCAGACCTGGCGCGCGGCATACCCTTCCAGTGCAATCAACACCGAGAGTTTTTCGCCGATCATCTCCAGCGAGATTGCTGTGACGATCGCACCACGGTTGCGGAACAGCTGTACGAGACCTTCTGACGCAAGCACCTTCAGTGCTTCACGCAGTGGGGTGCGGGATACCTCGAACTCCTCGCACAGCTCGCGTTCGGAGATGGGTGTGCCCGGACCCAGAATGCCATCGACAATCCTGTCGCGCAGCACCGAGGTTAGCCGCTGATGCAGATTGGCGGGTTCCTGCGTTTGTTCGAGCATGGTCTGACCAAAGACGGCCGCGGCCGTGAACTGTTTCTGTGCGTCTGATTATATTGCATTCAAACCTAATGCGACCGCGCGGATTAGCGCGATGGCCGGCCGATATGCTCGCACAATGCAGCACATCGGTCCTATTGCGTGTTTACATGGGCGCCCTGATGGTCATTTTGTCGACTACGTTACGCACATTGGACACCTGCGACGCGGCCGAGACCGCAAGCGTGGACTGCTCCTGACTAACGACGCTGCCCGTCAGCACCACGACGCCGTTGTGCGCGAGGACGGAAATATTGGCCGGATCAAGTCCGGGCGTGCGCGCGAGCCGCCTCCGCACTGTGCGGATCAGCACCTTGTCCTCTTGCGACGGATGTCTCAGCTCACGTGCGGACGGCACGCTCGCCGCCGCGGTCGACCCTTCGCTTGCGGGTTGTGCGTAGCCGCTTACAGCGAAGCACAGCGACACCGTTGCAGCGACGGCAGTCAAGGTCAGTGGGGTTTTCATTGGCGTCCTTTTACCTGCGGAAAGATCCGTCAGGCGTGGTTATAAACAGTGGCTTGCCCGGCGCGAACGGACTTAAAAATAATGCATGATGCCGCTGAAGAAGCCCAACTGATTGTGACCCAGCGCAGGGTTATAAACCGAGCCGACGGGTTGCTCGACAGGGCTGAAATTAGTGTTCTTGCCGTTGATCACATAACCTGCAGTCGCGTACAGGTAGGTCCGTTTGGACAGGCTGTAGGTCGGGCCTCCTGCGATCAGCGTGGCGCTGCCATGTCCGTCGCGCTGATGAATGTGTGCGACGGTTGCTGCCACCTTGAGCGGACCGGGCGCATTGTAGGTCGCGCCGATCCACGCGTAGTCTGCGTAGCGTGGCGCCGTTGCCGCAGCTTGCGGCGCCGCCATGTAAGTATAGGCAGCCTGGAACTTGAAGATGCTGCCGGTGTAGGCCGCACCGACAAAGAGCTGCTTCTGGTCGTTGAACAGATCGCTGAACTGTCCATTGGCATCGCGCACTTCCTGGTAGATCGCGCGCGCTGAAAACGCGCCGAAGCGATAAGTCAATTGCAGGCCGTCGACCCGGCCGCTGTTGAACTGGCCCGGTACGCCGCTTAACGAATACTGGAAGCCAGCGTCGAAGCCGCCTACGGACGGCGAGTAGTAGCTGAACGTGTTGCTGAAGTTCGGCCAGTTCGCACCACGTACGATCGATTCCACGCCGATGTGTTGCTGATAGAGCGGATCGTAGTCGAAGCTGCCGTCCTTGATGATTGAATCGTCGCGACCCATGCGAAACGAACCGAAGGGTCCCGACAAGCCCACGTAGGCGTTTTGCCAGAACGGATTCGAGCTCTGGCCGCTCGTGACCATAATGTAATCGAGCAGCTTGAAATTGACCTTGTAGCCGTTGCCGATATCCTCCGAGCCGCTGAGGCCCCAGGCGCTAGCGCCCGCGTCCCCGCTATCGGCACTCCACAGCGCCGAGCGCGTGCCATTCGCTCCCGCAACGTTCGATAGATACTGGATGCCGGCATCCAGCCTGCCCCATAACGTGACGCTGCTTTGTGCGCATGCACTGCCCGACACGAGCAGCATCGTAAGCGCGAGTTTCTTCCTCACTTGCGTCTCCTGAATTTTTTTCTAGGTGATGAACGTCTCGTTCACACGAGCTGGCCGCGTACCCAATCCCACGTCGTCAATTTGAATTTAGATTGAATTCAATTTAAATTCACTTGGAGTTTTTACCTATCCGCGATTGTAGTGAGGGTGTTGGCCGGACAGGTACGGATGGTCGTGGCGAGGCCGCGACCGTTGTCGCCCGCGATAGGGCAGAGCCTCATCGCGCGAGCATGTAGAGACATTCATTGCGAAGCCCCGCGAGCCAGCCGCGTGAAGCTCCCGCCTTGCGCCCGATACGCTTTGTTATTGCGGCGGCGGACTGGCGCGCAGCGTGACTTGCATGGGCATGGAGCGCCGCGCGGTGAGCCGGGCGAGCGCGAGCAACGCCAGTGCAGCCGCGAGCGGAGGTATCGCGCAATAGAGGAACATCTGCGAGGGCTGCGCGCTCATGGACAGCACGGCACCTCCCGCTAACGGTCCGATCAGGGACCCGAAGCGGCCCACACCCTGCGCCCAGCCAACGCCAGTTCCGCGGATCGTGGTCGGGTAGTAGCCGGTGATGTAGGCCGTCACGGCCAGTTGCGCACCTATCACAAAGAAGCCGGCGAAGAAGATGCACGTCATGATCGGCAGCCATTGGTTGCCGACGAGGCCGATGCCGGCAACTGCCGCCGCGCCGATCACATACGCACCGGCGAGCCGCGTCAGCGTGCGGCGTTTCGCGAACCGCACCACGACCAGGCTGCCAATGATCGCAGCGAAATTGATCATCACGGTGCCGAGCACTGCCTGCCGGATCGGCATGCCGACCTGTCGCAAAAGTGACGGTATCCAGTTGATCAGGCAGTACGTCATCACGAGGCTCGCAAACAGCGTGAACCACAGCAGCACGGTTGGCCATCCGAAACCGTTGCGGAACAGGGCAATCACGCTGCCGCGCCGCGTGCTCGGTTCAGCTACGAAGTAAGTGTCATCCGGCCGGAAACCGCGTTGCGGATCGATCTTCGAGAGCACGATCGCGATCTTGGCGCGGTGCCGGGGCGACAATGCGAGATAGCGAACCGACTCTGGCATCAGCCCGATCAGCACCGGCACGCAGAGCAACGGCAGAAGCGCGCCAAGATAGAAAATCGACTTCCATCCGTAATGCTCGATCATCGGTCCCGCGAACAATCCGCCTATGACGGCGCCAAGCGGAAACCCCCACATGCTCATCGTGACGACGGTGTTGCGCAGGCGCTCGGGTGCATATTCGGAGGCGAGCGCGAGAAAATTCACAAGCGCGCCACCCAGTCCAATACCCGCCAGCAGGCGGTAGACCAGCAACTCAGTATAGGAGTCCGCGAGGCTGCACACCCAGGTCAGGCAGCCGAACATCACGACCGACATGATCACCAGCCAGCGTCGTCCGATCCGGTCCGCAAGCATACCGAACGAAATTGCGCCCAACACAGTGCCGGCGAGTCCTGCGGAAAAGATTGGTCCGAACGCCGCCGCCGGCAGCTTCCACTGCGCGGAGATGGCGGGGGCGACGAAGGCGATCGCCTGCGTGTCGTAGCCATCGAAGATGATGACTATGAACAGCAGGATGAACACGCGCCACTGGAAGGCGCTGAACTTCGCGCCGTCGATGACGGCGGCGACGTCGATACGGTTACCTGTCTCCATCTGAAACCTCTTTTATGTGTATATGGTAAACCGACGGTCATCCGGTTTTGCGCCGGGGGACCGTGTTCATGATCGACGCGGCAAGCTTCTCCGCGACCATGATTGTCGGGATATGCGTGTTGCCGGCGGGAACCACCGGCATGACGGATGCATCGGCGACGTGAAGACCGCCAATCTTGTATACGGCGCCATTGGCGTCGGTCACGGCAAACGGGTCGCTCGCCTTGCCCATCGAACAGGTGCCGCACACGTGGCCGGTTCCGGTGACGGTGTTGCGGATGTGACTCATCAGCGCTTCGCGGTCCTGGCGCAGCGGGGCGAGCGGTGTCAGGCGTGCATACCGCTGCAAGGCGCGCAGGCCACCACGGGGATCGATATCCATCCATGCGGCAGCCACTCTCGCCCGCATGCCGTTGACGCGTGACAACTGGTTAAAGCGCATCAGCCGCTGCGCGTCCTCCAGCACGAACGGCGGATGGCAGATGGCCTTCACCTCCGGTGCATCAAACAGCGAACAGGTCAGATCGAAACCTTGCGCGAGGCGCGTGGCGTCGCGGTCGTCGGCGAGGAAGTTGAATTCGATCCGGGAAGCGGTGTCGGGGTTCGCGGGATCGAGCGTGACGGTGCCGCGCGACAACGGCCTCATCAATACCGGTGCAAGCGATGCCAGTCTGCGGCCCAACGCATGCCACGACAGATAGCTGCGCACATAGAGACCCAGATCGCCCGACGTACACGACTCAATGCCTGATGACCAGCGGATGAATGTCGAGCCGGCGGGCCGCAAGCCTGGCGCGTCGCGGCCGGCGGGGCGAAGCAGTGCGGCGGTGTAGAGGATCGGATGATTTTGCAGATTACGGCCGACGCCGCGCAGGTCGGCGACGACCGGTATGTCAAGCGCCTGCAATGCGTCGCCCGGCCCGATGCCCGAGCGCAGCAGCAGCGCTGGCGTGCGCAGCGCACCGGCCGTGACGATCGTGTGGCGCGCGCGGATCGGCAATAGAGAACCATCGTCGCGCAACACCAATGCGCCGACGACCTGTGCCCCTTCGACCAGCAGCCGGCGCACTTCGGTATGCGAAAGAATTGTCAGGTTGGTACGACGCCGTGTTGCGTCGTCGAGATAGCAGAGCCCCGCAGAGGCACGCGATGTTTCAAAGCGGCTGATCGGCAACGAACAGTGCCCGTCACTGAACTCCGCGTTCATGTCGTCGATCTGTGCGAAGCCCGCCGCACCCGCGGCCGCCGCGACCGCCCGGGCGAGCGGTTGCCAGTCCGCGGCTCTTTCGCGTCGGATCGGCACCGGACCATCGTTGCCGTGCATCGGACCGTCGAAATCGATGTCGTGTTCGAGCTTGCGAAACCAGCTCAGCACGTTGTCCCAACCCCATCCTTCGGCGCCCCTGTCGCGCCATTCGTCGTAGTCCCCGGGCATGCCGCGCAATGCCCACATGCCCATGATCGACGAACTGCCGCCGACATTGCGACCCTGTTGCAACGGCACCGCCGGCGAGTCCTGCGCAGTGCGCCAATGTACCCGCGTATCGGGCCACATGTAGCGCGGATTGAAGGCCGATAACGGGAACACGCTTTGAACGTCGGGGGGCACGCCATGCGCTACCACGTCGTCCCCCGCTTCAAGCAGCGCGACGCTGACCCGCGGATCTGCCGACAGCCGGTTTGCGAGCACCGATCCCGCTGCGCCGGCGCCTATGATCAGATAGTCGAACACTGCGTTCACGGTCCACACTTCCGGTTATGTGCGGTCTCTTCCCTGCTGCCTATGACTCGCACCGGAATCACACCGAGGCGCCGCGAACGGTGTTCGTGCAGCCGCGCTTGATAAGCGTGATTCATGTCTTCAGGCACCCAGTCGAAGCGGTCGTCGAGAAGGACGTCCACATGCGCGACGCCGGGCAACGCGCAAAGCGCCTTGTAGGCTTCGGTTGCAAAAGGCGCGCCCATCAGGCAGCCATATTCGGTGACCGCGATGACGACTTCGACATGCGTGCCGCCAGACTCGTCGTGCAACGAGACGCTGCGCACGAGCCCCATGTCGTCGAGTCCGGCAGCACACCCCGCGGCCACGCTGCAAGGATCGATCACTTGATTCAGGGCGTGCCGGATATCGGTTTCCTCGATCATGCCGCGCGCTCCCGCTGAAGCGTGCCGCTCCATGGCGCAGCCAGCGACGTAAGCTGGCCGAATTCGTCGCCTGCCAGTTTGCGGCGCAGCGCATCCACGTCCCAGCCGAGAAAGCGCGCGTGGTTCAGACCGAGGATCTTGCGTTTTATCTGCTCTGTCAATGCCGGATAGCCATAATCGCGGCACATGTCCTCGGGAATCTGGAAGTCCCAAAACAGTTCGATGAACGGCCGCGGATGATGCGCGATGCAGCCGGTCGACCAGAATATCCGGTCTTCACCGCCCCACATCAGCAGCGAGCCGAGTAGCTCGGCGAAGCGACGCGGCGAGCGCTGCAACAGATAAGCACTGCTACCCTCGAGATTGACGGTGACGTTGGGGAAACGCTGCATTTGCCACGCCGTTTCTTCGAGAAAGGCGATGCCACCGTGCACGACTTCGAACGTCATGTCGGGAAACGCGGTGGCGGCGCCCGCGACATCGAACGGCGCAAACGGCTCGCTCGGCACCTGACCCTGCGGAATCGCCTTGTGCGTGGCAATCATTTTCACGCCGAGCTTTTGTGCGCGCTCAAGCAGCGGAAAGGCGATCTCGGGATCGTCGAGGCGATAACTCTTGATTTCGCCGTCGACCAGGTCCATTGGATAGAACTTGAGTCCGAGCACTTTGTCCTCTTCGACCAAGCGGTCGATCCTGTCGAGCGCATCGGCTTGCCACGGGCTGACCGGGCCGTACAGCGCGACGCGGTCCGGCCAGCGTTCCCGCATGGCACGCCCGACCGCCAGCGGCGAGCCGCCGTCGCGATAGATGCCGTAGAGCGGCGTGCCGTGATAGATGCATACGTCGGTCTGGCTTTCAGCGAACAGGGCATGACCCATCAAATCCGGATCGGACGCATGCCGGAAGCGTTCGTGCGGCAGCGCCCATTTTGGGTCGCCATCGGGAATCAGCTTGCTATGGCCGGCATAGAGCGTGTCGGAGAGCTGGATCGCGACACGTTCCTTGTATTTTCCATCGACGTGATTCTCGGGCAACGTGTTGTAGCCGTGGACGGTCGAGTCGATGACGAATACATCGTCGAGAGGCCAGCGGTTCTGTGGGGATTGCATGGTGAACTCCAGTTTGATCAGGTGCTTTGCGGCAACGCTTCGGCATGCGTGGTCGCTTCGTCGGCGACGGGATTACGCAACACGCCGATGCCTTCGATTTCCGCCTCGACGACATCGCCATGCTTGAGCAGCCGCTCAGGAAAACGGCGGTTGAAACCGGCGACGCCACTTGTTGTACCGGTGGTGACGATATCGCCAGGCTCGAGCGTCAGACGCGATGACCAGTAGGCGATGATCTGTGCGCAACTGAAGATCATGTTGCTGGTGTTGTCACTCTGACGCGTCTCCCCGTTGACCCGCAGACGGATGTCCAGAGCGCCCGGATCCGCGATCTCGTCCTCTGTGACGATGCACGGTCCGAGCGGGCAGGTCGCATCGAGGTTCTTGCCCTGAAAGACCACGCCAGTCGGTTTCTCCTCGACGATCAGATCGCGCATGCTGACGTCGTTGACGATCGTGAAACCGGCCACCACGTCACGCCAGTTTTCGGCCGCGACGTCGCGGCAGCGCTTGCCGATCACCATCGACAATTCGATTTCGTAATCCAGCTCCTGGGTGTGGCGCGAGCGGACGATCGCTTCGTCGGGACCGACGACGGCCGAGGACATCTTCAGAAACGCGACGGGGTAGGCGGGCAATTCGCCAAGTACACCGGTCGAGCGTCCTTCCTTGATATGGCCGGCGTAGTTCGCGCCGATGGCGACGATCTTGCCGGGGCGGGTAATCGGCGCAAGCAGCCGGACGCTCTCGAGCGGCAACAGCACGCGGCTTTTGACGAGCGGCGCGTGGCGGCGGCGCCCGAGCGCGTTTTCGACGTAGCTCAGCGCTTGTTTCGCCGCTTCAAATGACTGCGCGCCGCCGATGATGAACTGCGTCAGGTCAGCTGGGATCCGAACTGCAGCGATGCCGTCCGCAAACGGATCGCCCGAGACGTCCGACAGGTACAGCGCATACGCGCGGCGCAAATCGACAACCGTGTCGAGATGCTCGCCGGTTTCGTCGAGATGGTTCAGCAGCGCGCCCGCGCGGTTGCCCGGATCCGCTGCGCAGGAATAGGAGACCAGTTTCATTGCGGCACTCTCTGGGAAGTGTTGACGAGGCGGGTGGCGCGCGCTTGCAGATGGTAGGGCGCGAGCGCTTCCGAGAGACGCGCCTCAGCCTCGGCGGAGATGCGCATGCCGGTGACGCGTACATCGGTTACGCCGGCGACCGCCAGCAACGCGGGGCGTACTGAACCCTCCGTCGTGACCGGGCGAAATTCGCAACCGACGCACATGCCGGTGTAACGCACCGTCACGACGCCGTGTTGATCGTCGACCTCGACGAGTTCGATGCCTCCGGCATGCGCGCGGATCAGCCGGGACAGCGAGTCGATGGTCCCGGCGAGTTGTTCGCGATCGATCTTCACAAGACCTCCGCCGATGCCGATGCCGGGTTGGCCTCGCGGGCAAACTCCGCCTTCTTCTGTTCGATGTCGACACCCATCAGACGCGCGAAGTTTTCGCCGAGGATCTTCTTCTTGTCTTCGCGCGTGATCTGCGGATAGCCATAGCCGCTGCGCAGATCGGTGGGAATCTCCATTTCCATGAACGCGTTGAGCGTTGGCGTGGGGCCGCCCGCGAGCGCCGCTTCGGAACCCCATAGCAGTTTTTCCGGGCCGGCCATCTGGAGCAGGCGTCCGATATGTTCCTGCACGCGGCGCGGCGCGATCCGGTAGAAGCTGATGTAGCCGGCGAGGGACAGATAGACATTCGGAAAGCGCGCCGCAATCGACACCATCTCCTCGAAGTAAGGCAGCGCGAGGTGATGCACGATAAAGCTGATCTCCGGAAAATCGCGCGCCGGGCCTTGCAGGTCGGTCGGATTCAGGTACTCCATATTCTGCTGGCCCCACGGGTTGCCCTTGTGGAACTGCAACACGTTGACACCGCCCGCGAGCGCACGTTCATACATGGGATAAGCGAAGCGTTCGTCGTCGCAGCGCCAGCATTCGGGTATGCGGTCGTGGCCGTTATAGAACTTGAACGAACGTGCGCCGAGTTCCTTGATCTGGAAGTCGATCTGGTCGAGCGCGTGATTGAGCCCGCGATACATCGGGTCGACGCCGCCGCAGAACATCACGCGGTCCGGGTAGGCCGCAGCCATCGCATGCTGGGTCACAATCGGAGACTCCCAGTCCTTGAACCAGTCGAACATCGGCACGACCTGGGTCATCGCCATGTCGGTCGGCGACTGCTTGAACACGAGATCGTACATATCCTCGGCTTCCCAGCGGCGCGCCCAATTGAATGCCGGATCGTCCAGCTCCGGGTTGCCGGGCCAGCGCAACGCCTTCACGTACTTCAGGATACGGTCGCGCGTTTCCTCGGCTTCCGGGCGGTCCTCACGCAGATTCGGCGTGGACATGTCATACAGGTGGATCACATTATCGAAGATGAAGATGTCATCAATCATCGGTTACTCCTTTCAGATGTCTATTGTTTTTCGTGCAGCGGTTCTGCTGTCGTTACCGGTTCAAGCGCAGCGGGGGAAAAGGGTGTTGGCCTGAGGATCGTGTTGCGCATCGAGAGCATCGGCGCGAGCGCGTCTACTTCATCGCGGTACAGTGCCCAGCGAGAATCGCATTCGAGCACTGCACGCATCGCCATGCGGCGTTCGATGTCGAGGTGTTGCCACAAATGCGTGATCTCGTTGACCTGGCCGACTTCGCTCAGATACATGCCGAGAAACCTGCCGCCGAATGAGCCGATGTATTCGAGCTGGAGCGGTAACGCCGCACGCTCCCACAACGCGAGCCAAGGCTTCATGCATTCGGGGCGCAATTGATAAAAGCGTTGTTCGATGATCATTGCGGCGGTCCTCCGCGTTGAGCATTCAGCGTTTCGAATACTTCGAAAAGCGCCGCGGCGTCCTGATGAGCCCGATCCTGTTCCTGCGCGACACGGTAGATATCGAGTGCCGCGTCAAAGAGCGGTGTCACCGCGCTGTGCTGCGCGATGAAGTCCGCGATGATGCGGGTGTCCTTGAACGGGATCGCGAGATCGGCGGCCTTGGTCTCCGGGTCGTCGTAGATGCCGCTCAACATCAGCGGCACGCGTGCCTGCCAGATGCCCGACGACGCGGGGCTGTTGCGCACAATGTCGTCGACGAGTACCAGGTCGAGACCTGCGCGCTTGGCGAACTGCATGGTCTCCGCAATCAGAACAGTACTCGTGCCGACCAGATGATTGATGATGAACTTGAGCCGTGACGCCGTGCCGAATGAACCGACGTATCGATACTGCCGCGAGGTGGCTGCGAACAGCGGTTCGATGACACGACTCGCGGCCTCGTCGCCGCTCGCCAGGACTGTGAGCGTAGCGCTCTTGGCCTGCACCGCGCCACCGATCAACGGACAGTCAAGCAATGTCGCGCCGCTGCCGTTGGCGAAGTGTTGCGCCGCGCGTTCCTTGTCAGCGATCGCCAGCGTGCTGGTTTCAGCGATCACATGTTCCCGATGAGTTATCCGAACCAGTTCGTCAACCGCCGTGTCGAGCGCTGCGCTCGACGGCAAGGATACGACGATGAACGCGGCGAAGTCTGTCACCTGCGCCATGTCGCTCGCCACCTTTGCGCCGGCTGCCGCCAGCAATGCGCGGCGTGCCGGATCGACGTCGAAACCCATCACTTCCCAACCCTGCGAGATCCAGTTGCTGCTCATCGGCAGTCCCATGAGTCCCGCTCCGATGATGCCTACCCGTCTCGACATGAAGTACCTCCTGAGTGAATGCAATTTGAATTCAATCTGACGCGCAACTTGTCTGGGGCGCCAAAGGCGCCCGCAATGGTCAGCCTGCGAACACGCCCTTGAGGAACTCGTTGGCGGGCTGCATGACCAGGTCAAAGCCGAATTGGTACGTCGGCGTAACGTCCGCGTAGTGGTTCATGAATGGAATCAAATGAACTTCAGCGCGGCTGTTGCCATGACGCTGCAGCGCTTCGTTCATCCACAAGGTCTGTTCCGGCGGGACGTGCATGTCAAACTGTCCGTGGATACCGAGCACGGGTTGCCGGATGCGATCCGCGTAGCTGAATGCCTGGACTGTTTCGTAAAACTCGCGATGTTCGTCAGGCTGACCGCCGAGCCACTGGCACAGCATGGCGTACCGGCCTGGCGCGTAAGGTGCGACACCGCGCACATGCTGCAGCAGATCCGTCGGCGAGCCGAACGTGATGACCGCTTTTAGCGTGGGCATGAGCGCCGCTGCGCGCAATGCGCTCATGCCGCCGCGCGACATGCCGAACACAGCGATATTGTCTTTCAGCACTTCGGAACGATCGCGCAGCCAGTGGAGCACGAGGCCGATATCGTCGGGGTCATGCAGCGGCGAGCCTGAGCGATAGGTCATCGACAACGCATGAAAGCCTGCCGCGGCGAAGCGCGACGCCGCCCAGTCGATGCTGTCGAGCATGCCGGTCGCAATGCCACCGGGCGCGAGGATGACCGCGGGGGCCGCGCCGCTGACAGCCGGCGCGTAGTGGCGCACCGCGAGCGGCACGTCACCGCCGGTGAGGGTGTGATCGGAACAGGAATAAACATCACTGGGCACAGGTTTCTCCGTATGCAGGATCGGGGTTGAGGCCGCTTGCGAACGTGGCGGCTCGCCGGCGCGCACCTGGGCCGTCAATCCGCCCCAGAACCAGCGGCGCTGTCCGTATGAGCGCGGATAGCTGTCGAAAATCGTCGTGGGTCTTCATAACAAGCCGCCGTTGACGTGCACCACCTGGCCATTCAAAAGCCGCGCGGCATCGGTCGCGACAAAATGCACCACGTCCGCGATATCCGCCGTCGTCGCGATCCGGCCGAGCGGCGTCGCGGCGATCACCGTCGCGCGGCGCGCCTCGGTGGTCTGCGACAGCATCTTTTCAGTCGCTGTCATGCCGGGCGACACCACATTGGCCGTGATGCCGCGTTTCGCGACTTGCCGGGCGAGAGTGCGCACATAAGCTTCGCTGGCGATCTTTGCACCCGCGTATGAGGCGGTGCCCGGATACGGCTGCGATGCGGTGCTCGATGAAATGAAAATGATGCGGCCGCCATTGCGCAGATGCCGCGCGGCAAGTTGGAGCGCGACGAACTGGCCGCGCGCATTCAGCGTCATCACCCGATCGAATTCGGCCTCGGTGGTCTCAAGTACCGGGCGGATCACCGCATCGCCGCCGGCGTTCAGCACGAGGATGTCGATGCCCCCGCAGACAGCGATACTTTGCTGAAATAGTGCGTGGATCTGTTGCGGATCGCTAACGTCGGCTGTGAATGCGAACGCGCGGCCTCCGGATTCTTCGATCGATGCGATGGTTTGCTTTGCGTGCGCGCTTTCGGTTTCGTCCGGATAGTTGACGACCACCGTCGCGCCACTCTGCGCGAGTCGACGCGCGATCTCGGCGCCAATGCCGCGGCTCGCACCCGTCACGAGCGCGCAGCGGCCGGTCAGCGCCGCTGTCTGCATAGTGCGGGAAGCGAAGTTGCCTGACATGAAGGCATCGTCCTCGGTAGCCATCCTGTGTCTCCTGATGCACGGCTCACGGATTGCGTGTTTGCCTGTGCGGTTTTTGTTGTGCGCCGGCGCCGGACGCCGGAATTGCGCTAGGCCGGCCGTACGCCATCTACATGAAGAATCTGGCCGTTGATCCAGCGCGCGTCGGGGCCGACGAGAAAAGCAGTCAACGCGGCGATGTCCCCGCTCATGCCGTGATCTCCATCGCGGTCCACGCGAGCATCCGCGCGGGTCGATGCTTGTGACGCATGACCGGTCGTGTACTCGTACGGATTGCGTGCTATCGCGTTGACGGTGATGCCGCGCGAACCTACTTCGCGTGCAAGCACCCGCAGGTAGACCGCGGCGGCCACGGCCGCGCCCGCATGTGCCGCGCCGGTGAATTTGGCCGGCAACGTGGCGTCGGGCATCACCAAAAGCAGACGGCCGTCCGTGCATACGCGCAATGCCGCTTGCTGCAGGACGAAGAACGGCATCTTCGCCGCCTGCTGCGTAATGGCGTCATAAGTTTCGAGGGAGAGATCGGCGACATCGGCCCATTCCTGTACCGGTTCCATCGCGTTGATCACAATATCCAGCGGACCCAGCGCGTGTTCCGCCGCGTCGAACATGCGGGCAATGTCGCTTGTGTCGTCGCGGCGAGAACGAACCGCGACGATGCGTGTGTCTGCGACAGCCTCGGACACGGCACCAGTGTCGGCTTCGCCGTCCGGCCAGTTCAGCGCGACTGACGCGCCGCACCGGGCCAGCGCATGCGAGATCGCACCGCCGATGCCATGCGGCGCGCCAGTGACGAGCGCGACCTTGCCATCCAGCTCATGGGACTGCATGACCTGTCTCCTTATATGTCTGCCACCTCAGTTTGTCGCTGTGTATCGACATTGGCGACAATATGAATGCAATTTGAATTCAATGTAGATTGCCCGGCAGCGCTTGTCAACCCCGGGTTCCCCGACCCCTTCAACCCATCAAACAGAGTGCATTCTCTCTTGCACGCCGATAAAGTCTGTCGCTAGAATGAGATTGAATCCAATTTGAATACATTACGAGTTCATTGCGACTTACCGGCTCTCGAACGCACAAGATGCCGCCCCGAGACATATCGTTTGCATGCGGAGAAGACATGAGGAACAACGGCAAGCCCGTGGAGCAGAGTGAATGGGACGCGCGGGTCGAACTGGCAGCGGTGTACCGCCTTGTTGAAATACATGGATGGGGAGAGGGTATCTATAACCACGTTTCGCTGCGCGTGCCGGACGAGCCCGATCATTTCCTGATCAAGCGTCACGATCTGCTGTACAGCGAAGTCACCGCGTCGAATCTCGTGAAGGTGCCGGTTCACGGCGATCTCGATGAACGGACCGGCGTCAACCGTCCTGGCTTCGTGCTGCATGGCGGCGTGCTGATGAGCCGGCCCGACGTGAATTGCGCGTTGCACGTGCATACCGCCGAGGGCATTGCGCTGTCGGCATGCGAGGCGCCGCTGCTGATGTTGTCGCAATACGCGGCGCGATTTTACGGGCGCATTGGCTACCACCCGTATGAGGGCATCACGGACGGCATGGATGAACGCGTGCGTATCGAGCGCAATCTGGCGGACAACAGCGCGCTGTTCATGCGCAACCATGGCGTGCTGACCGTGGCGTCGAGTGCTCCGAGCGCCTTCATCCAGATCAAGGATCTGCTCGATGCATGCCGGATACAACTGTTGTTACAGGCGGCCGGCAGCAATGTGATCGAGATCGGCGAGCTGATTTGCGAGCGTACGGTGCGGCAGTTTGCGCAGCATGACGAAGGCCGCGGCGGGGCGGCATGGCCGGCGTATCTGCGGATGCTCGAGCGAAGCGACACCTCCTACGCGCAATGAGCGGCATGGACGTGACTGCTGTGAACCGTTGCTGCTAGCGCATGCGAAAGTAGGTGACGACTGTCTGCGCTACGCGCTTCAGGTGTTCTTCCGCTGCCGCTTGCGCGGCATCGCCGTCGCGGGCGAGCAGGGCTTTAAGGATGGCTTTGTGCTCGTCGATGACGACGCGGGTCGGCAAATGCTGCCGCACGCCTTCAATGCGCGGGCGGCGCACGTGCCGCGACAGCAGTGCATGCATGTCGATGAGCACAACGTTGCCCGTCATTTCGACCAGTTTCTGGTGAAACGTCTGGTTGCGCTCGAAATACAGGCTGGGCTCGCCCGTGTCGAAATCCTTCACGAAGCGCCGATGCAGCGTTGACAGTTCCTTCAGTTGTTCGTCGCTCGCGTGCTGGCAGACCAGCCGTGCCGCATAGCCCTCCAAAGCGCCGAGCACGGCCAGTTTGTCCTCAATGGTTTCCACTGAAATGGGACTGACAATCGCACCGCGATTGCGGAACAACTGGACGAGTCCTTCGGACGCTAGAATTTTCAAGGCCTCGCGCAGCGGGGTGCGTGACACACTGAGTTCCTCGCAAAGCTCGCGCTCGGAAATAGGTGTTCCCGGCCGCAATACGCCATCGACGATTTTATCGCGTAGGATCTCGGTAACCTGATGGTGCAGTTGTGTACTGTCTGACATTGATGGCGTGAAGGTTTCGATGCGCGGCAATGATGGTTTCACAAGGCGCAAGCCGCCTTGCGCAGTGCATCGTAGCACATTGCATTCGAAGTGAATTTGCCTTGTACACCGATCGATTTTGCACCGGCTTTGAACCTGGCCAGTCGGAGATTTTGCTGCCTCGGCACAACCGCGCCTTCTGATTGAAACGGTGGGCCAGCCATTAGTGCACCGAACTTCCAACTTGCGATACAGGGGCAAGTTAATCAAATCGCATAGAGCGAATTGGGGATTACGCCATCTTGTATGTGCGACGGTCTTGTCGACACCACCCGAAGTAGGTTATTCGCCCATTTCACCGTTTCCTTGGTGGCGAAGGGATGACCCGTTAGGTTGAAGAGCGGCTACACGCCGCCACATGTCAAGCAGTTCGGCTTACCGTCCGGACTGCGACGAATCGTTCAGAGCGGGGTCGACGGACACTCTATTGGCCTGTCCTACTCTAATTTGGGCGGCGATACGCGCTTCTGCCGCTTGGAAATTTCCTGGGTACTCTGGGCTGTTGCCCATCCAGGGCTCAAAGCCGGCTTTTTGGAGCTGAACAAGTTCAGCTCGGACTTGCGTGCGGGTCAACGGCTCGTTCGATTGTGCAAATGACACGACGGGAACAGTGAGCAGGAAAGCGGTGAACAATGTGTTTAGAGACGATTTCATTATGTTTTCCAGCGGAAGATGCTTTTTGAATTCTCAAAATCCGCTTTAATGCCAACGGAGTTTTGATGAGCGATCGTTAAAGTTTAATGGATTGGAACGTAAGGAAGAACGCTTGAATTCGCAATTTTCCATTGTTTTTCAGCGGATAATCCACGTGCTTTTTCATTAGTCTATTTCATCGATTAGCGGGGGGTGCAACAGCGAGCGAAGGAAGCCGGGAAGCTTGCCTGTCGGGCGGATTCCTTAGAACGTGCACGGCGCTGCAGGAAAGCCGGATGCGCGCGCAACGGCGCAGCCATTTCGGCGGCGCCGGTGAGCGATGCCGTATCGAACGCGCTTTTCTGATCGGACAGCCCGACCGAGCTGTCAAAAACCGGTTTTGTTTTGGCCCGTCCGATCCGGTTCGGGCGCTACTCGAATTCGTGCATCGCGTCGATCATGAGGTTACGCAGCCACGCCGAAGCCGGGAACTGTGCGCGCTCCGCGTGGCAGTGGATCTTCACGTCGAAGCTCGCAATGTCGACCGGCAAGTCACGTGGCGGATTTTTGTATCAGATGGGCCAGGCTGTAGGCGGTGCGCTGGATGTGACAGCGCATCAGCATCTCGGCGGATCCGGTATCGCCGCGCAGGATGGCATCGGAAATCCTGCGGTGATCGTCGTTGGAGCGGCGCACGCTGGCGTGATTCATCAGCACGCCGGCTTGCGCGCGGAAGAACGTGGTGTAGAGATGATCGAGCATCGCCGGAAGCCGCGAATTGCCGCCAATTTCGATCAGGAGGCTGTGGTAGTGCGCGTTGGCCCGGAAATAGGCATCAGGGTCGTCAGCATCGTCTTCAGCGGCATCGAGGTGCTGTTGGGCGAGCCGCAGGCGCTCCGCGTTATCGCCCAGATGAATGCGTGAGGCGGCTTTGCTGGCCGCGAGACCTTCGACGACTTCGCGGATCTCGAGTAAGTCCTTGATGTCCTCGGGCGTGAGCGCGCGCACCGATGCGCCGCGATAGAGATTGACCTCGAGCAGGCCCTCCGCGGCAAGGCGCGAGACTGCTTCACGGATCGAACCTCGACTCACGCCCAGGATTCTGCGCAATTCGGCTTCAATGATTCTGCTGCCCACCGCAAATCGACCGCTGCGAACGCCCTCGCGAATATGTGACATGACGAGTTCCACCGTCGAAACGTCGACGCTCTGATGCTCTGAAGTCATGTTTTTAGCGGCCCCCGAAACTACGATAACGAATGGATTTTAGCGCGGATCGGGCTAAAAGGGCATTATCGTCCGACGATCCGGTGCAGCACGCCCCGTCGACCGGTTGCCAGTCCCTTGCGGCCGCTGAAAACCGTTTGCTTCGACGCTTGAACGGGCAACGGCCGGTCGTTGCATGAATGTGACCGGCCGTGACTTTATCACCTGCTTTTGCAAGCCGGCTCGTGGGGAGCGCTCAATGGCCTGCGCCACTTGCATGGTCAGACGGGCAAACCGTATAGACCCGCGGCATTACGGAACGCGACCTTGTCGCGATCATCCGCGCTCAGATGACCGAACAGCTTCGAGATATAGGCTTGGGAGTCGGGCCAGATGCCGTCGGGATGGGGAAAGTCCGAGGCCCAAAGAATGTTGTCGAGACCGACCAGTTCGAGCACCGGTAAGGCAGACTCTTCGGTCTGGAACGACGCAAAACATTGCCGGTGCCAGTATTCCGATGGCCGCAGCGATAGCTTGAGTGTATGCCTGAATTCCTCATCCCAGGACCAGTTCATACGGTCGAGAATGTACGGAATCCAGCCCACGCCGGATTCGGCGAAGACAATCTTGACCTTCGGAAAGCGTTCGAGCACGCCGCCCATCACCAGCCCGGTCAGCACGCGGGCCGCTCGGAAAAACTGGCCGCATGCGAAAGCCGCGCCACGCGCGCCTTCCTTGGTCGCCGGATCCCATGTCTCCCACTGGGGTGGAAATTCCGGCCCGAAGGTATGAAAGTGCACCGGCATGCCGGCTTCGCTCGCGAACGCCCAGAATGGATCCCAGTCCGGATGGTAGTACGGCTTGGCGACGGGCGATGCCGCGGCCATGTCGAGACCGCGAAGACCGCCCAGGCGTACGACACGGCGCGCTTCTTCAAGCGCCATCTCCGGTGTGTGACAGGGGATGTTGGCGAGGCCAAGCAGGCGCTGCGGATAGTGTGAGCAGAACGTGCGGAGCCAGTCGTTATAGACGCGAAGCATCTCGATGGACGCTTCCTCGTCCTTGAGACGTTCCGACATGCCGAGGATACCGTAGAGGATTTCTCCGTCGACGCCGTCGCGATCCTGGTCGATGACTCGCAGATGAGGTTCGGAAATCCGCCGGACCCCGCGCTTGCCGTCTTCGAAGAGGCCTTCGGCGGCCATTCTGTCGGCGCGTTCCTGCTTGCCGGCTTCATAAGGGCGGCCGGTTGCGCCAAGGCCGCAAGCAAAGCCGAGGTGAAGGCCGCTGCGGGTGGTCCAGCGCGCTCCTTTCGGCGTGTCCTCCACGTAGGGCATACGGTCGCGATAGGCGGACGACGCGTTAGCGACGAACAGGTCTGGCGGCAACCACGACAGGTCGATGTGCGAATCTCCCGAGATGCAACGTTGTCTCATGCTAACTCCTGAACATAGGTTGTGTTGAATGGGCTGGGTAAGCGTCGGTTTGCCAAATGGCCCTGCCTGATCGAATTGCTGTCAGGCAGTAAAGTAAGGAGAACTTCGCGGTGCGTGTCATGCACTATCAAAGCGGTTGACCTAGCGTATGGTATTTCCCGTGATGAAAAATCAATGGGCGCCGGGCCTGATAGCGATGCTCTTCGACCAGGCCGATGAACAGAACATGATCGCCATAGGTCTGATGCGACACGATGCGGCATTCGAAAATCGCGGCGCAGCCCTGAATCCGCGGCACGGCGCCGGGACCAAAACGCCATGTCACACCCTCGAAGCGGTCGTCGCCGGGCCGCGCGAACCGGCGCGAAATGTCGATCTGGTCCTCCGACAGCACGTTGACGGTGAAATGAGAAGCGGCCAGAAACGTCTCTGCGCAGCCGCTGCTCGTGCGCAGCGACCAGAGTACGAGTGGTGGTTCGAGCGACAGCACGTTAAACGAGTTGGCCGTCAGTCCGACGGGGTCGCCCGTGGAAGATGCGGTCGACAAGATGGTTACCCCTGTCGAGAAGGCGCTCAGCGCCTGGCGCAGTGACACCTGCGGCGACAGTCCCTCTGCAACGCTCGGCGTAACGTCTGTCACGACTGCGCTCCCATAAGAATCGGCACGACCTCGTGAAGATCGCTTGCTGTCTCAAGCTGCAAGGCGTGTTCAATGATCGCGGTCTGTGCGGCTGCCGGAAGGCTCGCCGTGCAGTCGAAGAACTTTCTGATGAGCGGTTGCGCCTCGGCTTCTGGCGTTTCCGTTCCCCGGGCAATATCCGGGTTGCTTGCGTGTTCGTGGCCATCGCGGGTATGGATGTTTAACTGGCCGGATGCGCGTACGCCGTTGTTGTCGCGTGCACTGGTTTCCAGATGAATCCGCTGCGCCAGCGCGCAGACGCGTGAGTGGGTCGCAGCCCAATCCTGAGCGAAGTGAGAGAGCCGCACGTTGCCTTCACTGAGCGCCAGCGCGATCGCGTACTTCATGCTGAAGCGGGTGCGCTCGGGCGACGGCACTTCGTTTCCCGCGTCGTACGGTTGACACAGTTCTGCGGCTGCCCCGTCGACGCACACGATTACCTTCTGAACGTCGTCGGCTGTTAGCTGTAATCTCCTGCGCAGATCGATTGCGGATTCGATATAGGCTTGTGCGCCATCGCAAGCGGGATATGGCTTGAATCGCAGGTCGGCCGTCATCCAGCGTTGGCCGAGATCGCTTCCGATAACATCGAGTTGGTAGGCACCGGCACCCGCAAACGCATTGAGAAAACCTTTACTGCCTTCGATAGCGGAACGCGAACCCAGAAAGCCTCGCTGCGCCATTCTTGCTGCGACGACGCCCGCGCTGGCTGCGCTGCCGGCGCTCACCAGTCTGAAGTTGCATGACGCGGCGGTCCACTCGTGCGAACCGGCCGCAAAGCTGGACACGGCACCGATCGCGAGCGCGGTCTGGTCGCCAGATAAACCGAGCACGCGCGCCGCTGCGGCCGCGGCGCCGAATGCCCCGCAAGCCGACAGCGGTGCAACACCGTTTTTCGCCATGGCCGCGGCGCCTGACGCCGCTATGCGGATGCAAACTTCGATACCGGCAGCCAGCGCAGCGAGCGCGGTACGGCCGTTCACCCGTTCTGTCTGCGCGAGCGCCAGGACCGCAGGGAGCACTACCGCGCCGGGATGGGTCAGCGAGTCGAGGTGGATGTCATCGAAGTCGAACCCGTGCATCATTGCGCCGTTGACGAATGCGGCGGTGCGCGCCGAACTGCGCTGCGTCGTGCCGATGAGGGAACAGGCCGCGAGTTCAGCATCCGCTGCTGCCATGTCGAGAAGTTGGCGCGCCAGCGGTTCCTCGCGAAACGCGATGGCGACGCCTAGCGCATCGAGCACGTGAAGCTTCAGCTTACGCGCGAGGGGCGCAGGCAACGCGTCATAGTTCAGTGCGGCGACGAAGTGCCCCAGTGTTTCGCTACAGGTCGAAGACCTTGGGATCGCGTGATTCATACGGACTCCAGATCGACTGCTACAGCACCAGGTGAGCAAGCGAGTGATGCTGTGAAGTGGCGCAGGTCGCTCGTTGCGCGAAGCTGCGACACGCATTCGAAGATACGTGTTGCTTGCTCGTCGCCGACGGCCGGCACGGCGTTCTGAAAAAACTTGCGCGTGATTGATTCGGCCGACCACGGATTTTGCGGCGTGCCGCGGCAGGCAAGCGTCTGCTGAGTCAGTTCGCGCCCATCGCGTAGCAGTACGCTGACGTAGCCGCGCAGCGCGACGCCTTCGGCATAGTGCTCATCGACGACGTAGCGGACCTTGCGTGCAAGATCGCTGCGCCAATTCTGGCGGACGGTGTCGGGCAGGAAGGTTGCGTGGCTGACATCGCGGTCAATCAACGCGGAGGCGACCGCGTACGGCATGCTGAACTTCGCGCCGTACTCGCTAGGCGGAACAATTTTTTCTTCAATGGGCTCGCATAGCCGAAGACCGATCAAGGTGCTGACGCGAACCTCGATACATTCGATGTCTTCCCGCGCGAAACTGTGTCGCGCGGCGATATCGAGCGCGCAGTCAATGTACGGATGCAGACCCTGGCAGCACGGATAGACCTTGTAGGCGAGGCGCGTGGCCTCCCAGCGCGAGCCCAGTTCATGCGTGAGTTCCGCGAGGTCGTAAGCGCCTTCGCCGGCGAGAGACGGCAGAAACCCGTAAGTGCCTTCGATCGACGTGGCGGGCGCCGTGAAGCCGCGCGAGGCCAACTCTGCAGCGAGCAACCCTGCCTGCGCGGCAATGCCCGAGTGAATGCATTTGTTCGATGAACCGTCGATCGTACTTTCATGCAAACCTGACGCATGAGCGGCTGCAATGCCGATCGCACTGACTGTTTGCTGTTCGCTCAGGCGCATCATCCACGCCGCGCCAAGCGCGGCACCGAGCGTCCCGCACGACGAGGTCGGATGAACGCCGCGGCGCAGCAGCGCCGGGCCGCCAGCCAACCCAAGGCGTGCAGTCATTTCGATCCCGAGGGCCATCGCGGTGAGCAGGTCGGGGCCGGAGCGCCGGTATTTCTCCGCTAATGCCAGCATCGCAGGAAAGAGGGTAGCCGTCGGATGCAGGACCGCGTCGAGATGCGTATCGTCGAAGTCCAGACCGTGGCCGAGGCAACCGTTGAAAAACGCCGCGCTTCTTGCCGGGACGCGTTCAGCAAGGCCTAGCAGCGTGGCTTCAGGTGCGCCGCCGTCAGCGATCGTGAGTTCGGCCAGGAGACGCGCGTAGGCCAATGAATTGGCGACGAGACATACGCCGATGGTGTCTAGCGTATGCCAGCGCATCTCTTCGAATACGGTGTCGGGAATCGTTGCTTCGCGGACAAACCGCGCGTAGTGCTGTGCGATCGTGCTCATCTTGGTGTTCCTGTCCATAGCCTGCAGCCGGCCGACATGCTGTTCTGTCATGGCGATTCGCTGGCGCCAGGCGTGGGTATTCGCGGTACTCAATCGACGTAGCGCCGCTCGATCTCATTCAACATCGAAAGGCCGACGATCTCGTTCAATTGCGCGAACGACACTTGCGATGGGTACGCGGCCTCGTCATCGGCCAGATGTGCCGCCAGATGCGCTTGAATCGCACCGGCGACGCTATAAAGAAGCGAAGGGTCGATGACGACGCGAAAGCCGATCTCGCGCACCGTTTGCCGGTCGAGGTAGCGCATATAGGTCTCGCCGCCGCGCGAGTTGTTGCCCAATGTCGGCACGTCCATGCGCTCGACGAACTCCTTCATCTCGTCGATATCCTGCAACGCTTCCATAAAGACGATGTCCGCGCCGGCGGCCTGAAATTCCAGACAGCGCTGCATCGCTTCGTCGAAGCCCAGCAGCCTGCGGGAATCCGTGCGAGCGAGGATCACGATGTCTTCGCCCAAGGTTTCCCGGGCGTCGACAGCGGCACGGATCTTCGCCACCGCCTCCGGGCGCGAAATGACGGCTTTCGCGCCGATATGGCCGCAACGCTTGGGCATCACCTGATCTTCGAGCATGAGGCCGGCGGCGCCTGCTTTCCGAAGTTCCATCACCGTGCGCCGTACGTTCATCGCATTGCCATATCCCGTGTCCGCGTCGACGATCACTGGAAATCCCGGCAAATGAGTCGTCACATCGCGGACCTGTGCAGTCATTTCGGATAGCGTCAGATACCCGGTATCAGGGAGACCGAGGCGGGTCGCAGACACCTGGTATCCGCTCAGAAACGTGAGCGGATACCCAGCGTTGCGCATCATCCTCGCCGACATCGCGTCATAGCAAGCGGGGACGAAATGGGTCGTTGGCTCAACCAGCAACTGTCTTAGGTTTTCTACAGCGTTCATCGGGAGTTCCTCATGGAATATCGAATCGGCATCGGGCATTTGCGGTCGAACCGCGTCAAGTTTGCGCAGACGATGATGAGCACCTTCGCCGGTATTGAGAGGGACCGGTGCCCGAGATCGTCTAGAAGAGGTGCATTAAACCCACCCGGATCGATGACTGCATGTTCGACGTCGAGGTCGTGAGTCCGAAAATATCGGCGTCTGTGCCGCTATACGCATGCATGTTGATAACGCTTAGATACACATCCGTCGTCTTCGAGAGCCGGTAGTCGATCGTTGCCGACGCGAGGCCGTATTTCTTGCCCTGGAAGGTCTCGTACGCGTAACCAGCGGACGCGGAGAAGGCCGGCGTGAACATGTATTGGCCGCTCATTTCGTACGTCAGAAAGTCGCCGGAATTCTGGCCTACCTGGACGTTGGTGCCGGTGAACATCCCGTACAGTCCAAACTTCTCCCAGCGATAGTTGGCCGCGACGGCCACCGTCTGCGTGCGATCGACGTTGACGTTAGCCGCGACAATCGCCCCTGTTTTCGGATTGATCGTGCCGATACTGTGGCCAAACAGGGTAGTGGTGCCGAAGAAGGCGGCGAGCGGCATCACCTGCTCATAGACTGCTGTATAAGCTGCCCCCGCGGTAAAGCCGCCTTGCTGATAGCGCGCGCCAAAGCTCACCGTGCGGCCCGTGGCGCCGGGAGTGCTCTGGGTGCCGAATGCGTACATTGCGCCGAATGTCAGGCCGTGGTAGTCGGGGCTCACGTATTTGACCGCGCTGTCCGAGCGCTCGCCAGATACGCGGTCAATATCGCCAATGTGAAACGCGTATGCGGTATTGAACAGCGCTGACGAGCCGACCACGCCGACGTACTCGACAATGAAATCGTATTGGCGCCCGAGCGTGAGCGTGCCGTAAGGGCTGGACAAGCCCACATAGGCCTGGCGGCCGAATTCGCGGCCACCTTGAGCAGAAGTGCCGTTCTCGACGTTAAAACCGCTTTCGAGCCTGAAAATTGCCGAGAGGCCGCCGCCGAGGTCTTCTTGCCCTACGAAACCCCAGCGGTTGCCGCGCATGATCGACGATTGCTCGAGGGCCTGATGGCCGCCGCCTGCGTTGGTGACATAGGTCACGCCATTGTCCAGCAGGCCATAGAGCGTGACGCTCGATTGCGACCAGGCCGCCGACGATCCGCAACATAGGAACGCACAACAAAGCATCTTTTTAGTCATAAGGTCTCCTTGGATATTATTGACGTCGCGCCCGTTTGGACGGGCGGTGCTGTGGCCATGTCGTGACCGATGCGTCTCCTCACGCTTCGCTCTTGTTGCTCGACCAGGCCGCCTTGCCTCTATCGATCGTTTTTCCAGCAACTGCAAATTGGCTGGAAGCCTCGGCTCACGTGGCTCGCAATAGCATGCGGTCATATCGTGGCTTGTCGGGATCGACTTTTAAAACGTCTGTGCCGATCGCGCTTGGGCCGCACGTCGATTCAGGCATCAAGCGAGTGCTTCGCGTGGCGCAGGGGCTGCCGGATGATCGTTCCGTGAAAATATCGGCAGACCGAGCACGAAGAGCGTTGACTCCTCCAACGCAATAAGACTTACGTTTTCGTCGGGCGCGATTTCGATCGCCGTACCCGCCGTCCACACGTTGCCGTTGCAAGCGCCGCTGCCGCTCAGCACGTAAAGCAGGCGAATGCCGGCGCGTAGCGGCAAGTCATGGATAGCGCTGCTCGACAGCTTGAGTTGACTGAGTTCGATCGATCGCTCGGTAAACGTGCCGAGCGGCTTGAGAAGGACACCCCTGTTACCGCCTGTAGCGGCCTGCCACGCGAACCCGTCCGGCTGCAGATGGATTGGCGCGCGATAGCGCGGTTGCACATATTGGATCGACCTTCCATTGACAGACTCCCAGATCGCTTCATAGCCGTCGCGATTGCGAGCCGTTTGCGCTGCACGCGCGTCTTCGGCACGATGAAAAGTGCCCTCAATGAAGGTGCCAACCTGGCTGAGCGCCTTGAAGCCTTCGCGCAACTGCCGCTGGCTCATGAAGCCATGACCGCTTGCGCCGCCGAACTGGACGATCAGGCCGACGCAGTCGCCGTTGGGCTCCTGCGCCTGCGGCCCGTAGTGCTGCCCCTCCGGAAAATATCCGATCTCACCGGGCAGGATGTCCTTCTGCCTGCCGTAGTTGAGCTTGCCACTGATGCCCATGCGGACCTGGTCGAAGTTGTGGCGATGCACAGGTGCGACAAAATCGGCAAACGCTTTGTACAGGCTCAGGTAGTAGTTGTCCGGTGCACCCTCGGTTCCGATTAGTAAGGTCTTGAATTCGATCTGGCCGCCGCGATGGTTCGACACAGCGGTCCATTCGACTTCATTTGCGTGCGTGATTTTCATGTTGGGTGCTCCTGATGCAGTGGTGAATTTTTGGTCGCCCTGTTGTCCGCGATCATTCTCAATGCGTAGGACAATCGTATATTGATCGTCGGACACTTTCAAGTGATTTTCGTTTTCTGTGAAGTATCAAAAGACAAGTGTGAGGGCAAAATACCGGAAATTTCGGTAAATAAGGGACAGATATTGATTTGCACTAAGGTTTACGGTGCGGTTTACCCCCATTTATCGTCCGACAGTGATTGCTATAATCGTCCGGCGATAAGGGCAGGTTAGACGAGGCTTGAATAATCGTCCGACGAACAAAACCGAACATAGGTGGGAGACATGAACAAACTGACGGGAGTCCTTCCCGCCGCCGCAATGGAAGTTGAGCAAACGGACGGCAGAGGCAAATCGCTTCGCGTAATCGTGCTTGCCAGCCTTGGGGGTGCGCTCGAAGGCTACGATTACCTGCTGTATGGGCTCTTTGCCTCGTATATTTCGGCCGCATTCTTCCCGACGGGAAATGCGGTGACTTCGCTTGCAAGCACCTTTGCCGTATACGCGAGCGGCTATTTCGTCCGTCCGATCGGCGGCCTCGTGATGGCGCACTTCGGCGACATCGTCGGGCGACGCAAGATATTCCTTGTCTCCATGCTGGTCGTCTCGTTGGCCACCATTGCGATGGGCCTGATGCCTTCCTACGAAAGCGTCGGGATGGGCGCGACAATCGGCTTCGTTCTGTTGCGGGTGGTTCAGGGTTTCGGTGTTGGAGGCGAGGTCGCGGGCGCGATTACTTATGCGGCGGAATCAGCGGGAAAACGGCTCGGTCTGGCGTGCGGCGTCCTGTTCGGTATCGGTTGCGCCGGCTCGGTGTTTGCGTCGACCGTCAATGTATTTCTGCAGACTCTGCTGCCGGCGCGCCTCGCCGAGCTCTACGCGTGGCGTGTCGCGTTTGTGATCGGAGGTTTATTGGGTTTCGTCTTCCTCTGGACGCGACGCTATCTGAGCGAATCGGCTGCGTTCGAGAGGGTCAAGGTCGTGCGCGAGACGACGCCATTTGCGGAGGTCATGCGCGATTACAAGCCGCAGATCGTACTAGCGCTCTCTATGATCAGCGTGGTCGGCACCTATAACGCGTTCTTGCTGGCGTACCTGCCCGCGTACCTGATCCGGGTTTTGCACTACAGTGGCGCGGAAACTGCGGCCGGCGTTGGAGTCGGCATCACGTCACTGGCCATCTTCGTGATTGGGATGGGCGCGCTCGCCGATGCCACGTCCAGAAAATGGATGTTCAGGCTTGGCGCTTTGTGCATGACTGCTGGCGCATGGCCAATGTTCCATGCGCTCGCGACGCATCATGTCAGCCTGACGGTGCTGTTCATACTGTATGGAATTTTCGGGGGCATGACGCACAGCTCGTTCGTCGCGATGCTCGCAAAGCTGTTCCCGACCCGTGTGCGCTTCACAGGCGTTGCGTTCTGCTACAACATCGGTCTGGCAGTGTTTCAGGGCTTGACGCCTATCATGGCTACGCTACTGCTTCTCCGGAGTGGTCATTCGTTGGAGGCGCCTGCGTTCGTGCTGATCGGCACCGCTTGCGTGGCACTAGCCGCATCATTTTTCGTGCATCGCTTTACGCCGCATTTGTGAACTGCGTTCGAGCCGGGGGGCGATCCGTCTTTGAGCGTGAACCGCCGCGACCGGTACCGCTCCGCCAGAGTTATCCGTACCGGTTCCGCGCGTTAAGCCGCATTATGCATGCGCAGGGATTGGCGTAATTGCACGCGTACCTGCGTAGGATTCGCTAGTTGGATTCGTGCAGCGTTTCCAGAATGACGTCTCTTAGCCATGCCGTTGCCGCGACATTATGTTGTCGCGTGTGCCAGTGCAGAGTTACATCGAACGTGGGCATCTCGATCGGAAGTTCCAGCACCCTTAAAGGGCCGTAAGTGAGAAAGACCTTTCCGACTCGGGACGGCACTATGGCAACGAGGTTGGTTCTGGCAAGCAAGCCGGGAAGTCCGGTGAAATTTGCGATCTTTGCTTTGATGTGCTGGGCCAGGCCGTGCTCTCGCAGTGCCTCCTCGATCATTCGATGGCCGGTAAACGGCGACGAGACAACGACGTGGCGCGCGGCGGTGAATGCGTCGAGTGTCATTTGATCGCCGATCGAACCGGAGTGCCTGCTTAGCAGGCAAACATACCGCTCTCTGAACAGAGTCGTGCGCGTTGTGCTGCCGAGCCGGACACCTGCCAGGTTTCCGATGGCAGCGTCTAGCCGTCCTGATGCAAGCATCTCGGGAATCGCTTCCACTACCGTTGGTACGACCTCGAGAGCGACGTGCGGAGCCTCGGCGGAGAGGCGCTCGAGCAAGGGAGGCAAAAACACCAGTTCGCCTATATCGGACATCGACACGCGGAAGCGGCGCTGCGACTGCGCCGCAACGAATACCTTGTTTGAGTCGACGGCGTGTTCGACCAATGCCAGGGCGCCGCAGAAATCGCCATAGATTCGTTCTCCGCTTTCCGTTGGGCGCATGCCACTTGGCGTACGTTCAAAAAGCGGATCGTCGAATAGCTCTCTTAGTTTGGCAAGTGAATAGCTGACGGTCGGCTGAGTCAGGCACAGGCGCTGCGCGGCGCGAGTGACGCTTCCCTCGTCGTAGATGGCGAGGAAAACCTTCACCAGATTCAGGTCGATGTTAGTAGGTAGCACGTGTCTGTCAGATCAGTTGGTGATAAGCAAATGGGTGAATCGACCGCCTCTATAACGGTATCAGAGTCGAACGCGTTTGCAGCACGTAAGAGATCACAAACTAGCAAGTAAAGCCCTTATTTCAGGGCATACCCTTATTATCGATGAGATCTATGAGGACCGTAAAATCATTCGATTAGATGGCGTTCGATTTCACGGTTAGCCTTGTATGCACATAAGGACACCACCCCGGCAAGAAAGAGGTGGCGGTCCGCCATACAAGGAGAAAACGTGGAACGCTCGTTTCAAGAAGAAGTGCGTAGTCTTTCACTGGGGAAGGGCGAAGTTTTTCGCGGCGAGGGCATTCTTGCCGTCACAAAAGCGCTGTTGCAATCTGGCGTTAGCTACATTGGCGGCTATCAGGGTGCGCCAGTCTCGCATTTGATCGATGTGCTCGGCGACGCGCGAGACATGCTCGACGAGCTCGGCATTTACTTCGAGAACAGCGCGTCCGAAGCGGGCGCTGCCGCCATGCTTGGCGCGTCGATCAACCATCCGGTGCGCGGAGCGGTCACCTGGAAGTCAACTGTCGGCACCAACGTTGCCTCGGATGCCTTGTCGAATCTCGCGTCGGCGGGCGTGATCGGCGGAGCGGTCGTCGTGCTCGGTGAAGACTATGGCGAAGGCTCCAGCATTATTCAGGAGCGGACTCATGCCTTCGCGATGAAATCGCAAATGTGGCTGCTTGATCCTCGGCCGAATCTCACGTCTATCGTCGATGCGGTCGAGCAGAGTTTCGAATTGTCGGAGGCGAGCAACACACCGGTCATGCTGCAGTTGCGCATTCGCGCGTGTCACGTGCACGGCGAATTCACGTGCAAGGATAATCGCGCTCCGGTGATCTCCCGAAAGCATCTGATCGAAAGCGCGAAATTCGACTACGGCAAGATTTGCCTTCCTCCGTCGACCTATGCGCACGAAAAGCAGAAGATCGAGCAGCGCTGGCCGGCGGCCGTGAATTTCATTCGGGATCGCCAATTAAATGAGACCTTCGAGGGTTCGTCCACGCAGTCGGTCGGCGTGATCCTGCAGGGCGGCCTTTATAACGGCGTATTGCGTGCGCTTCAGCAACTAGGACTTGCCGATGCGTTCGGCGACAGCCAGGTTCCGTTGCAGGTGCTCAATGTCGTCTATCCGCTTGTGCCCGACGAGATCATAACGTTCTGCAGGGGCAAGACCGACGTGCTGATCGTCGAAGAAGGACAGCCCAATTACATCGAGGACGCGATCGAAGCGATCCTTCGCAAGAGCGGTGTATCGACCCGGATCCTGGGAAAAAGCGTCTTGCCGATGGCAGGTGAATACACCGGCGAAGTCCTGTTGCGTGGCATTACCACCTTCCTGACGATGACCAGCCCTGAAGGCATCGACCTGCAGCGCTCGGTCGAAGTGTCGTCGGATCTTATCGCTCTGCGGGAAAGCGGTGCCAGGTTGCTCGACGGCGCCGTGCCGAACCGGCCGCCCGGTTTTTGCGTCGGTTGTCCGGAGCGGCCGGTGTTCTCGGCGGTCAAGCTCGTTCAGGAGACGCTCGGGCAGATTCACGTCAGCGCGGATATCGGTTGCCACACGTTCGGCACGCTGCCACCGTTCAACGTCGGCAGCACCGTGCTTGGCTATGGACTCGGATTAGCCAGTTCGTCAGGCATCGCACCTTTGATGAACACTCGCGTGCTCAGCATCATGGGCGACGGCGGGTTCTGGCATAACGGCTTCACCAGCGGCGTGATCAACGCGGTCCATAACAAGCACGATTCCGTGCTGTTGATCATGAAGAACGGCTACACCTCCGCGACCGGTACGCAGAACATTCCGTCTTCCGTCAAGGCCCGCGAAACGGTGCAGTTGCCACTGGATATCTCCAGGGCGCTCAAGAGCGTTGGAGTCGATTGGATCAAGACGGTGACGAGCTATAAGGTGTCTCACATGGTCGACGCCCTTACCGATGCCATGACCACCAACACACCCGGCCTGAAGGTGATCATCGCGGACGGCGAATGCCAGCTCGAGCGCCAGCGCCGCATCAAACCGGTCATTGCAAAGCGCCTGAAACAAGGCAAGCGGGTCGTTCGTACCCGCTTTGGTATTGATGACGACGTGTGTACTGGAGATCATTCATGCATCCGCTTGTCCGGCTGCCCGTCTCTGACGATCAAGCCTAATCCGAGCGCCTTGCGCACCGATCCCGTTGCGACCGTCAATCAGAACTGCGTGGGTTGCGGACTCTGCGGCGAGGTCTCGCACGCCGCAGTGTTGTGCCCGTCTTTCTACAAGGCCGACGTGGTACAGAATCCCGCGCTCGGTGAACGCATGCTCGCACGAATCAGGGCGTTCGTAATCGAGCGGTTGGCGAGCTCACGTTCACTTTCGATGACGGCCTGAGACCATGACAAAACCCATCACTATCCTCGTCGCGGCGCTCGGCGGCGAAGGCGGCAGCGTGCTGGCGGACTGGCTCATCAGTGCCGCGGACGCGCATGATTTCCCGGTGCAGAGCACGTCTATTCCCGGCGTCGCGCAACGCACCGGCGCAACGACGTATTACATCGAGATCTATCCCGTTCCACGTTCGGAGCTCGGCGGGCGTCAGCCGGTTTTCTCGTTGACGCCGAATCCCGGTGACGTTGATGTGGCGATGGCGTCGGAGCTGGTGGAGGCGGCCCGGATCGTTCAGAACGGCTTTGTGCATTCGCAGCGAACGGCGGTGATCGCATCGACTCATCGTGAATATTCGGTGTCCGAAAAAATGGCCATGGCCGACGGTCGCTACGAGTCGCACAAGGCACTGGACGCGCTGCGCACCATGGCTCGGATTTGCGTGTTGTTCGACATGCGCGAAATGGCCTGGAGAAACGGTACGGTCATCAATACAGTGATGTTCGGTGCCGCGGTCGGAACTGGCGTCCTGCCGTTGTCACGGCATTCATGTGAAGCGGCGATCCGCGCGTCGGGTAAGGCGGTCGAGGCGAGTCTCAAGGGATTCTCGGCAGGTTATGCGGTTGCCAAGGAGGCGCTTCGATCGTCTGGAGACGGTGCCGGGGCCGTAGTTTTACCGGCTGGCTTGCGTGAGGTGATCCAGTCGGGCGCAGACCTGACTGCCGACTATCAGGACGAACGTTATGCCCGGGACTATCGCTCGACAGTAGAGTCGTTATTGCACTTTGAGATTGATGCGGGCGGCGGCCCTGCCGAGTGCCCGGTCACGCGGGAAACCGCACGTTTCCTTGCGCTCTGGATGAGCTACGAAGACGTGATACGCGTGGCGGATCTGAAGACACGGCGCACGCGGCTGGAGAAGGTTCGAAAGGAAGTGTCGGCACGACCGGAGGACGTGGTGAAGGTGACTGAGTTCCTTAAGCCGGGCCTCGAAGAAATGCTCTCTGTCCTCCCTCCGAGGCTTGCTCACTGGGCTGCACAACGCAAGGTGCTGACGCGCAGGCCCCTCAATGTCGGCCTGCATATCCGCACGGACACCGTGACCGGTTTCATGATGTTATGCGCGTTGCGCAGCCTGCGGCGCGTTCGCCGCCACACATCGCGCTTTCGCAGCGAACATGAGTTGATCGTTAAGTGGCTCGACGCCATCCGCCGCTTGCTGGCTACGCCGAAGCTGACGCAGGCTGCGTATGAACTGGCGCTCTCCGGCAATCTGGTCAAGGGGTATGGCCAGACGCATGCACGCGGCAGGAAGAATCTCCAGGCCATTCTCGCCGATGTCGACAGGCAGGATTTGACCCAGGCCGGCGGACTGGCCGCACGCATCAAGCAGGCGAGGGAGGCGGCGCTAGCCGATCCAGAAGGACGCAAGCTTGCTCAGGCGCTGGGGTTGCCTGTGCCGGAACCAGCGTTCAAGCCGATTAACTTTGTTCGCAACAAGCGCGCGGCATAGACGCTGCGAAATCTTGAGCATGACGTCATGGGAGCTGCACCGGCTATCTTTGCCTGCGGCAGCTTCTCAAGAATTCAATGAATCCATTGCCGAATGATGGGATCGCGGAGACGTTGACGAGGGAACCGGTACTGGTTGCCCTCGGTATCCAGGTTCGCCTGTTACGCGCTCGCCGTGGCATGACGCGGCGTGATTTGGCGCGGCAAGCGAGCGTGTCCGAACGCTATCTGGCAAATCTTGAAATGGGTGCGGGCAATTCATCAATCCTCGTGCTGGAGCGCCTCGCACAGGCGCTCGGAAGTCCGCTGGTCAACCTGCTCGGCGATCCGCTGACCCGCTCGGCACAAGGGGCGCAGATTCGAGAATTGCTGTGCGATCAACCACCCGCTACGTTACAGATCGTTCTTGACACGCTCAAACACGTGCTCGCCGCGGTACCGGCAGACCCTGGCCGTCATCGTCGCATCGCGCTGGTCGGTCTGCGTGGCGCTGGCAAATCGACGCTGGGCAGGATGTTGGCCGACGAACTATCGGTGCCATTCATCGAGATCACGAGTGAAATCGAGCGAATCGCCGGATGCGTGCCCTCGGAGATTCATGCGCTGTACGGAGCGACCGCTTATCACCGGTATGAATATCGCGCACTCAAAGAAGTGCTGGAGCGCCATTCGAAGGTGATCATTGCATCGCCATGTGCGCTCTTGCCGGAGACCCGGACACTCAACTTCTTGCTCTCGCACTGCTTCACCGTATGGCTGCGTGCGACGCCGGAGGATCACATAAAGCGGGTGATCGGCCAGGCTGCCCCGAGCCTGATGCAAGATACGAGCGAAGCGATGAGTGACCTGCGGACCATCCTCGCTAGCCGCTCGGCGCATTACGATCGTGCGGATATCTCATACGACACGAGCGGCAAGACATTGGCCGAGTGCTATATCGGTATGCGTGATTTGATTCTGACGAGCACCGGCGACGGCACTCGGCCATCGCGGGATTGAGTTGTGGGGTCGTTCAGGACCTTGACGCGGACGTACGTGTCGCTTTTCTTAAACTCTGGTTTTTCAGATCGACCGCTAGCGAAGTGGAAAAGCGGTCATCCTCGGCGTTAATGGAATGGGGAATCGGGAATGGACGCCCTATTGAGCACGGAAAAAATAGGCGGGGAGTCTCCGGGTCGGTCAGGTCTGCCCGGATCGGCGCTCTGGCAACGCCTCCACCGCACTCAGTTTTTCCACCACCAGCCCAATAAACGCCGACACCGCGGTCGGCAAGTGCCGCCGGCTCGGATACAGCACGATCATGCCGCCGCTCGTGCGCTGGTACTGCGGCAGCACCGGCATGAGCAGGCCGGCCTGAACGTCGAGCCTGGCCATGGTGGGCGGCAGCAGCGCGATGCCCAGGCCAGCCACAGCGGCTCTGCGCAGTGCCAGGGCAGTGTTGCCGCTGAAGCGGCCGGCGACCTGCACTTCCTCCTCCACGCCATCGGGGCCGGCCAGGCGCCACGTGGCGCGGCCGCTGGGGTGGGCGGAGATCACGCACCCGTGCTTCGCCAGGTCTTGCAGCGTGCCGGGTGTGCCGCACGCGGCAATGTAGGCGGGGCTGGCCACCATGCCATCGGAGTGGGTGCCGAGGAGCTGGCGGCCGACGTAGCCCGAGTCGCTCAACGGCCCGCCGCGAAAAGCGACGTCGATCTGCTCGGCAATCAGATCGGCTTTGGCATCACTGAGCACGAAGTCAAGCCGCACCAGCGGATGTGCGGCCAGAAATTCGGCCACCCACTCCATCGGGAAGAAGTCGAAGAAATCGGCAGGCGCCGCCACGCGCACCAGGCCACTGGGTTGCTGGCTACCGATAAGCAACTCCTGGCCTGCTTCGAGCAGTCCGTCGACCGCGCCTGCGCAGCGCTCGTGAAAGGCCTGGCCAGCGCTGGTCAGCGTGAGCTTGCGGGTCGAGCGTTGCATCAGCCGCGTGCCCAGCTGGGTCTCCAGATGCTGGATGCGCCGGCTCACGGTGTTGGGCGGCAGGCCCACCCGCCGGGCCGCCTCGGCAAAGCTGCCGCAGCGCACCACCTGCACAAACATGGCGATGTCGTTCAGGTCGAACACGAGGTTATTCCTTCTATATATGGATGAGTTCAATACTACTACGCTATCTATTAAAGTAATTGATGCGATCCTAAACTCGTGAGCATTGGACCGAAAAGCCCTTCAGCGGCGCCAGGTACCCTTTTTCATCCATTTTTTCAGGAACAGCTCATGAGCTCACAAACACCCCGTATCGGCATCGTTATCGGCTCGACCCGCGAAGGCCGCTTCGGCGAAAAACCGGCACAGTGGATTCACGAGATCGCCCAGCAGCGCACCGACCTGGCCTTCGAGCTCATCGACCTGCGCGACCACCCGCTGCCTTTCTTTAACGAACCGATGTCGCCGATCTACGCGCCGGTGAAGAATGAGGCCGCGCAGCGCTGGGGCGCGAAGCTCGCCACGCTGGACGGGCTGATCGTGGTGACGCCGGAATACAACCATGGCCCGACCGCGGTGCTGAAAAACGCACTGGACTACGCCTACAAGGAATTCATCCGCAAGCCGATCGGCTTCGTCGGCTACGGCGGCGTGGGCGCGGCACGTGCCGTGGAGCAGCTACGCCTGGTGGCGACCGAGTTGCAGATGGCGCCGGTGCGCAACGCCGTGCACGTCGGCATGGTCGAATTCCTCGGCATCTGGCAGCAGGGCAAGAGCTTCGACGACTACCCGCACCTGGCGCAGGCTGCCATCGGGCTGCTCGACGACATGGCCTGGTGGGCCAAGGCGCTTAAGACCGCGAGAGAGGCCATATGAACGCCGCCGTCGCCACGAAAATCCGCGCCATCGTTCATCGCACGCGCGGCAGCGCACATGGGCCGATCACGCGGCTTGTGAGTCCGGGCGACCTGGGCGAGTTTCTGAAGCCCTTCGTGTTTCTCGACCTCGTCGACCATGACGGCGCGCCGTTCAACGGCAGCCTGCACCCCCACTCGGGTATCGCCACCTTGACCTACATCATGGAAGGTGCGGTCAGCTATATCGACCCGGACAACGCGAGGGGGACACTGCCGGCTGGCAGCATCGAATGGATGCAGGCTGGACGCGGCATGTGGCACGGCGGCGGTCTGGACAAGGCAGGGCGGACACGCGGCTTCCAGTTGTGGATCGCGTTACCGCCGGAGTTCGAATTGGGCCCGACCGTATCCATCTATCAGTCCCCTGAGGATGTGCCGGAAGACGGTCCGGCGCGAGTCCTCCTGGGCAGCTACGGGTCCGCATCAAGCGCCATCGCATCCCCTTCGCCGATCAACTATCTGGCAGTGCGCCTGAAAGCCGGCGAGCATTGGCGTTACCAGCCGCCGGCGGGCCACACGGTTCTTTGGACCGCCATCGCATCGGGTGTCGTGTCGGTTCCCGACGAACTGAGGCACGGCGATCTCGCCGCTTTCGAACCGTCGAGCGAATCGGTCGAATTCACCGCGCTAACCGACGCCGAATTCGTTCTCGGGTCGGCGGCGCCACACGAGCACGACCTCGTGCTGGGCTACTACTCTGTCCATACGAGCCCGTCAGCCCTGCGGGATGGAGAGGCGCACATCAATGCTATCAAGACCGGCCTTGTCCGCGAGGGTCGACTCTGATGGCCACCAGCAGGCCGGCCCAGCCTTCAAAGCCGCGCACCAACGGTTTTGTCGCGATGAGAAAGCACGGTTGGACGAAGCCTGCTGGTGGATGCGCTGTTTTATGGAACCAGGAAATAGAATTGCTGTGCGGCGCGGACAAAGGGGTTCTTCTGAGGGATTTCATCTGCCCCTTGGCGATCATGTGCATGTCTCGATACCACCCAAAATGATGCGCGCACAACGGAAGTCCTTGAAGCAGCCCAGCATTGGTGTGAGGATCTTCATCGCGCCGTCTTGACTCAGGCTTCCGGCACGTCCGGAATCGGCCCTGTGGCGTCCATATCGGTAGACACCGAGAAATCGCGCCAGCAATCCGCAGCGGCGCCTCGTGCCTGCTCTGCTTGGCGAGCGAACTGGAACGCGTCACTTCCGAGAAGAATGTGTGGCGGCAAAGTCTCCGCTTCCGCGACCTTGAGCACGACCTGCGCGACCTTGACGGGATCGCACGATTCGTTACCCCAGTATTGTTCCAACATCTTCGTGGTTGCACCGACAGATGCCTCGTAGTCGGGCAGCAATGGGGCTCGATCTGCATTGGCACGTTTGCCCCAATTCGTCCGCATCCCGCCCGGCTCTAGTGCGGTGACCTTCACGCCGAAGGGCGCAGTTTCGAGCGCGACGCCCTCGGTAAAGCCACCCACTGCCCACTTGGAGGCGAAATATGCCGCATTGCCCGGCACAGCGAAGCGTCCGCCAACCGAGGAAATCTGAATGATGTGCCCGCTGCGTTGTTGGCGCATCACCGGCAGTGCAGCGCGGGTGAGGTTGACGACCCCAAAGAAGCAGGTTTCAACAAGCATGCGAAAGTCGTCAGATGGAACCTGCTCAAACGGTCGCGTGTCGCCGTAGCCTGCATTGTTGACAAGCACGTCGATGCGCCCGAACGCCTCGACAGCCAAGTGAACTGCTGCGATGCCCTGCGACTCGTCCGTCACATCCAGCGATGCGGTTCGCACTCGCTCGCCGTATCTCTCGACGAGATCTGCCAGCGCGTTCGTATCGCGTGCCGTTGCCAGCACCTTGTGCCCTGCCTCGAGCGCCGCTTCAGCGATGTGGCGGCCAAGACCGCTTGCACTTCCGGTGATCAACCAAACTTTCGACATTTTCCAGCTCCTTAAAGTGCATAAATAGGTGACTAGACAGTCATAAAATGATGAAAATTAAATCGATTTCATGGGGACGGACCGTAAAGCGAACGCACGGCACGTTTCTGCACCTCGATGCCCGATTCGACGGTCTGAGAAGGGCAACTGCTCTCATCAGATTATTCACGGTGTGTCGTTACCAGGACACAAGAAACCAATAAATGAGTGACTAGACAAGTATTATAATGATAAAATTAGCTTCGATTGTCAAGCTCTTCCTGCATTGTGTGACGACCGGCTCGAATCAGGCATATAGCGGAGTCCTGACCTGTTCGCGACGTAAGGGTTTCTGTCCGCGCCGCGCGCCAATGCTCCGTATGGCGCCGGAATCAGCAGAACCGCAGGCCGATCCGGTGGCATCGGATTCTATGTCGACAGGCGCAGAAGCTTAGATGGTCTTTGCGGGAAAACGTGTGACGCCAATTCATCGCACGTACAAATGAATGGTCATATAGTTATCTAATTGAGTCGGAGAATCGCCTAATCATGGCCAGACAAAAGAATGAAGGCAGGCGCCAGGCAATCATCGACGCTGCGATCGTACTAATCGCGCGCGAAGGCCTTGGGGCTGCCACGGCAGCGATCGCTAAAGAGGCCAATATACCCAACGGATCATTGTTTACCTATTTCCCCACCAAGAACGACCTGCTCAATCAGCTCTATCTGGAGATCAAGTCAGAGGTGATCGAATCAGTCGACGAAGGTTTCTCGGACGCCATAGGCGAACGGGCGCAGATGCTGCACATGTGGACGCGTTGGACGGCCTGGGGCGCAAGGAACGCGGAGAAGCGGCGCGTACTCGCCCAGCTCAGCGCATCGGATCTGATACCTGAGGAGGTCAAATTAGCTGGCTATACCGCGGCCAATCGGTCTGTGAACCTTGTTCAACAGGTCGCGAGTCAAGGGGCTCTAAGAGATCAAGCGCCGGCCTTCGCTGGAGCGATTGTCGAGTCCTTCGCCGCCACGACGATGGACTTTATGATCCGCGATCCGGCACGTGCTGATGAGATTTCATTGTCTGCATTCGAGGCGCTTTGGAAGGCATTGCGTTGAGGATGTTGTGTTCATTGCGTCCGTGCCGCGAACTCTTCGCGCTTATTGCCCGGTGCCTCACCAATGATGGCAGAACGCCCGTAAAAACATAAAGGCAGCGCTACACGATACAAAGTGCGCAACGGTACTCACGCATGTGATGCTCGATGTGCAGTTCGAGCGCAGCGAGGTATGAATGGCGTGACGGCGTATGAGACCTTGATGCGCGGATGTCAGATCGTTAGCCGCGCGGGCAGCAAGATTCGTGGACTTGGTCATGACTCATCTCTGCGCGGGATTACAGTGTGCGGGCAACGTGCACGGCGAAGGTGTGACGAACAGTTCGCTACGGGAATGGGTGTCATCAGGATTCCCGAGACCGGCGATCGGATTCCCGTGCCGGAGACCGGGAGAACCAATAGCGCACAGTGGAGTATGTCCAGGCCACGGGAATACCGACGGAGTTAGGCTGCGCGCACAGAGGGAGTCGTTGCTTAGAGGAGAGATGCTGCCCATGACTGGCAAGAGACGGGTGGTCCATAATGCGACTGCAGAAAGACGCGCGAGGCTGTCGAACTGGCGATGCTGGAATCGGTGGCCTGGTTTAACCACAATCGATTGATGGAGCCGGTCGGCTATATCCACCCGCTGAAGCTGAGGCAAACTACTGGTGGTAACTCAGCAATTCTGCTGCAGTGCTGGTATCAACCTAAATTAAGCAGCCTCCACGATTCCCGGGGCGGTCGAGCGCTTCAGTATCTGAAGGACTGCATTGATGAGCGTAGTGGCGGGGCGCGCTAAAGGCGCAGCAAGAACAAGCGAACTACGAATGACGGGTGAATCAATTAGCGCAATCTGTACCTCAGGCTGCACCCCATATGCCAATATAGCGCCCTCCGGCAATATGGTGCAGCCCATGCTCCTGGCCACCAGGGGAATGATTGTCTGGGTCGCACCCACCTCGGCTATCACATCGAATTGAATCCCATGCTCGGCCAACTTTGAATCGATCAGCACGCGCAATGCGTTGGGTGGTGCAGGCAAGATCATGGAATATCGCGCCAGCGTATGCAGTGTCACGGGTTTCGAGATGGTCTGGTGTTCTGGTGCCACGAGGAAGAGGCGCTCCGTACGCACGGTCTCAAATGATAGAGCTGGTGACGGCTGTGGATCGAAGAGCAACGCAACGTCGAGCCGTCCGCCAATCAGCAGTTCCCGGAGATTGACGCTCAACCCTTCCTGGATCGACAGGGATGCGCGGGGAAAGAGTTTTCTGTACTGCTGCACTAGCGGCATTGTCAAGCCCCGAGCTATGCGCGGCGGCAAGCCTATGGTTACCTTGCCTGCGGGGCTGGATTGGAATTCCCGCAGCTCATCCCGTGCATCGCGCGCGAGGCTTAACATCGCTCGCGCATGAGGCAGCAGTGCACGCCCCGCCTCGGTCGGGATCACGCCTCTGCCGGTTCGGTCCAACAGACGCTGTCCAAGATCTCCCTCCAGCATCGCGATTTGCCTGCTGATCGTGGGCTGGGTAAGGTTCAGGCTGGCAGCGGCGCGGCTAAGACTACCTGCGTCGCACACGCTAACGAAATATTTCAGCTGAAGAAACTCCATGGTGCTTTCGGCAAGGACCTGTGAGTGAATGGAGCACTCCCCATAGAGAAGACGTATATCTGATATAGATGGGGCTTCACTTCCGCGTGGTAGTGCGGAGGGTCACAATGGTTCGAAACCCTCCCAGACGGATATGTCCATTATTTATAGCACAGATGCCGATAGGCACGATAAGTGTTTGGCTCCGCCAGTCAGCCAGCCACCAAGGAAAATCGAATTACCCGCCCATTCTTGGGATTGTCATGTCCATGTTTTTGGGCCATTTTCCGAGTATCCATTAAAGTCAGAAAGAGGGTATACACCTCCTGAAAGTATGGCCGAATCATTACTGGCTCATTTGCACACGCTCGGATTGGAATATGGCGTTATCGTGCAGCCGAGTGTATATGGCAATGACAATTCATTGATTACTCGTGTCGTGCGAGAAAATTCCGAAAGGACGCGAGGGGTGGTGGTCCTGAGGGCGGATGTCGACAAGAATGAAATTGCCCACTTGCACGCCAATGGAGTTCGGGGGTTTCGCATTAATGCACTTTTCCCCGGTGGTGCTGACATGCAGTCCCTAGAGCGCACTGCTGCTATTGTGGCCGATTATGGATGGCATGTGCAGCTATTGATCGATATCCGCAATTTGTCTCAATTGAGTGCGCGCCTCAGTCAACTCCCGATTCCCGTTGTTTTTGATCACATGGGACATTTTCCATATGAGCTCGGCATTGAGTGTCCAGGCTTTGAATTACTGCTTAGGCATTTGGATTCCGGTAAAACATATGTGAAGCTCTCGGGTTCTTACCGTATGTCCAGCTACAGCTCACATATCACGGATGTGGCATCCATTGCCGGACAGTTGATAGCAGCAGCACCTGAACGTATGGTATGGGGCAGTGACTGGCCACATGTGGGCCTGAAAAGCGGTATGCCGAGCGCGGCCGATCTGCTCGATGGACTGTGTGTATGGTGCCCTAACGCTGCGATACGCCAAAAAATCCTGTCAATTAATCCATTGAATATTTATTTTTGAAAAACTGGGGATACAAGTGACAGAAAAGAAGGTCAAATTTTTCAGTGATGGAATTCGTCTGGCGGGCACGCTGATGTTTCCCGATGATTATCGGGCAGGGCAGAAAAGACCGGCTATATTGATTTGCCACGGTCGTTTCGCCATAAAAGAATGGGTTCCATCGAGATGGACGCCCCACTTTCTGGCGGCAGGCTACATCTGCATGAGTTTCGACTACCGCAATCTGGGTGAAAGCCAAGGTTCGCCCGGAAACATCATTCCTCAGGAAGAAGTACGAGACGTCAGCCATGCCATCACCTTTTTGCAACAGCAACCTGAAGTGGACGCGCAATCCGTGGGTGTGCTCGGATGGGGACTGGGCGGCGGCGTGGCGGTGTGTGCGGCTGCACGGGATGATCGTATTAAGGCGGTCGTGTGCGCCAGTGGAGTTGCTAATGGCCGCGATTATGGGAAGGTTGGGTTGACCGAAAACCAGTGGCAGGAACGTCAAAAGGAAATTCGCGAAGATCGGGTGCGCCGCGTTTTCGAAGGCAGTTCCAGAAAGATCCCTCGCGCTAATGTACGGGGAGCGCCTGATCAGAGGACCGAGACGGTCAATCAGCGTCAAAGCTGGTTTGATAGCTTGGCCACCGTGGTAGGGGCAGAGCGCGCGGCTGATTCGGTAAAACTGGGTATTCCGGACGAAATCAGTCTAGAGTCGATGGAAGCCCTGTACGAATTTTTCCCCGATGCCCAAGTGCACCTGATCGCACCACGTCCGCTGCTCGTGATCCACTCCACTGAAGACCACGAGTTCCCCTTTGAGCATGTCCGCAAGCTCTACACCCTCGCGCAACAACCCAAGCAACTCATTGAAGTGCAAGGGGCAGGTCACCTTGATTGGATTGACCCGCAGCACCCGACCTGCCCGATCTACGTTCTCCAGGTGGTTTCGTGGATGCAGGCTCAGATCCCGTACCCCCTTATCACAAAGACCCAAGGCGCGAATGAAGCAAACGAAACGTAGTCGATCCATTACCGTAGCCGCTATTGAGTTGTCGACAAAAGCGTTGAGTCGTGCGACAGATTTGGCTGCGAAATAGTTTCGTGACGAGCAACCACTAGTGTCAGCGGACGCTGCTGGGCAAAGATAGGCTTCAGATTTTGGATCGTCAGCACATGCAGTCTACGCATTAATAGATGCAACATTCATTAAGAAGAGCTTAAGGGAAAAGATTTTACCGATTCGTGAAGAAAGGTGGCGCAAATGGTCGGCGTCAGCGCCTCTGTCTGGTGAAAAGGGGTCACCGGTGAGTTGCCGGGAAACACATATTTCGGCACGAGGTAGGAAAAGAATCGGAGCCAAACGTGGCCGGTACATGCATCGTTGCTCGTTAAGAAATCAAACGAAAGAGGTTGATGCGTGGATCGGAATCGCTCATCAAACTGTATCGATTTATTGATAGAAATGTTCTGGGCTAAAGGAGAGGCGAGACATGCATGCGAAAATGTCAACGATTCAGTTTTCAGGTGCTAAACCTAGGTTAAGAGAAGTTATTGCCGCGACGATCGGAACGTTATTCGAGTGGTATGATTTGGGGATATACGCGACTTTCACGGTAACCCTTTCTCATCAATTTTTCCCGGTGAGTGATAAAAAAATCTCGCTATTACTCGGACTGTTAACTTATGCTTCAGCTTATGTAATCCGTCCACTAGGCGCGGTTATCATTGGAAATTATGCAGACAAGGCTGGTAGGCGCCCAGCACTCGTACTTTCGGGTGGCCTAATGGCAATTGGAACGTTGATTACCGGAGTTCTTCCTAACTATGAAACTATCGGATTGGCTGCGCCTATTCTTCTTGTAGTTGCCCGACTCATACAAGGATTTTCTGCAGGAGGAGAGTTTGGTAGCGCAAATACTTATCTGACGGAACAGAATCCGAAGCGAAAGGGGTTTTACGCTAGTCTGCAGTTCTCCACCGTGGGTATTGCCATCTTGATGTCGTCGGCATTCGCCTATGTTTTGAATAACAGCATGTCCCACGAAAATTTTGAGTCTTGGGGATGGCGTCTACCATTTCTCTTCGGCCTAATCATTGCCCCGGTTACATATTATATTCGTAAGAATATTGATGAGTCACCGGAGTTCTCGAAAACACCGAATGAGTCTCCGTTACGACATGCCCTGCGGGATGATAAATGGAGTCTGCTTGTGGGCGCTATGATTGTAGCGGGAGGTACCGTCGCAAGTTACGTCAATATATATATGCCGACCTATGCGATGACTCATCTTCACTTACCGGCTTCGGCAGCGTTTATTGGTGGAATTACCGGAGGATTGGTGAGCGCCTTTTTTCCTCTCATCGCTGGTGCGTTAGCAGATCGCGTCGGCGCAGTGCGGGTCATGCGCATTGCAATGATCGTTGGTATAGCAATAGCGTACCCGATGTTCCTATTTCTCAATATGCATCCGTCCGCCGCGACGCTGGCACTTACCCAGGGAACGATGAGCTTCGTGTTTTTCAGTTTTTATTACTCGCCAGTCGGGTCCGTACTCACGCAACTTTACCCAGCAAGCCGCCGCACAACCTGCGTATCGATCAGCTATGTTGCGTCTCAAACTTTCTTTGGTGGAATCACGCCTGTCGTAGTCAACTGGATGATCACAAAAACTGGGAACCCAATGGCGCCAGGATTTTATTTGAGCGCGGTTGGAATTCTGAGTCTCTTTGCGCTTACCGCTGGAAAGAGGCTTGGTGCCCGATGAGATCAAAACGAATGTTAACCTGAACAGACCCGCAAGAAAGGTGAGATTTTTTCATCGTGTTAATCAGTATGCTGATAATTATAAAATTTCCTTGGAGATATCATGAAAAGGATCACGCGTTGCATGGTTGCTGCTGTGGCGGCCTCGTTGTCAGCAGCATCACACGCTCAAACTACAGTTACGCTTTACGGAATCATTGATGCAGGATTCGCCTACGTAAACAATGCGGCCGGCGGCAAGCTGTATACGATGAGCAGCGGCAATCTGCAAGGCAGCCGATGGGGCTTGCGCGGTAACGAAGACCTCGGCAGTGGCCTCAACGCCATGTTCGTGCTCGATAGCGGTTTCAACGTGTTCAATGGACGCCTCGGTCAGAGCGGCGACGAATTCGGGCGCCAAGCCTACGTCGGCCTCTCATCGTCGCGGCTCGGTAGCGTCACGCTCGGACGGCAATACGACTCGGTCGTTGATTTCACCGGTCCACTGGAAGCAGGCAGTCAATGGGCAACCTACTATGGCGCGCATCCTGGCGATCTCGACAATCTGAACAACTCAAACCGTGTGAATAACGCGATCAAATATACGAGTCCGGTAATCGCGGGATTCTCAGTCGGCGCGCTTTACAGTTTCGGCGGCGTGTCCGGCGATTTCAGCCGCAATCAGATCTGGTCGGTCGGCGCTGGCTATGCCATGGGCCCCCTCACACTGGGTGCTGGTTATCTACACGTGAAGGATCCGAACTTTTCGTTTTTCGGCAACAACGCGTTGTCGAGCGCGACTGCCTCGAATATGACTGGCTCCCCCGTCTATAGCGGCTATGCGTCAGCGGGCACTCAGGATGTGGTCTCGGTCGGCGGCTCATATGTATTTGGCGGTGCAACACTTGGTGCGACCTATACGAATACTGGCTTCAAGGATCTCGGGCAAGTGAATGCGGCCACGTTGGATCCATTGCATTATTCGGGCAGCGAACGCTTCCACAATGCCGAAGCCAACTTCAAGTATCAACTCACGACCAGTCTTCTGCTCGGTATCGCGTACGACTACACCAAAGGGTATGGCGTCCATGACGTGCAGTACCAACAGGTTATGCTTGGTGCCGACTACTTCCTGTCAAGGCGCACGGATCTGTTCCTTACCGGCGTATATCAGCATGCGAGCGGCACCGATTCAACCGGTGGTCAAGCGGTGGCGGCGATGAATTTCCTTACCCCGTCGTCGACATCGAGCCAGTTGCTGACGATCGCGGGCATTCGTCACAAGTTTTAATCGACGACGCGAGATAGCGCGTCAACATCGTTGGCAGGATCGTTTGATCGCGCCGATTCACCTCTTAGACGTACTGTGTCAGCGGCAAATGCGTTGTCGATTTGCCGGTTTGGACAGAACTCCTGCTAACGCATACATTCATTAGGATTACTTTAAAACTTACCGCTAACACTACACGACCTATTGTCATCGCAAGCGTCTCCTGCCAACCTGAATGGACAATGGCGCAGCCATCCGGCGGCCAAAGCCGAGATTCCCTATTGGATGGTGTCGAGCACGTCTTTGTCAAAGTCAGTGACCGGGGTGACGATCGGGCAAGGACAGCCGTCAAACAAGACGAAAACGCGAACACCGCACGCGTGGTCTCTTGATCTGAAGATCACTGCCCCGGTCTGATAACGTCGATTTTTTTAATCAACCGAAGCTCGCGGCTTGGACGCACGTCGGTGTTCCGACCTGGGCCGCATCGACTTGCTCGCCGAGCTGGCCCGTCAACGGATCGATGCGAAACGACACGAGCAAGTCGCTGTCCTGATTCGCCACGAGCAGGAATCTCCCCGATGGCGACAGTGTGAAGCTGCGCGGAGTCTTGCCACCGCTACTTTGAATGGTGGGAGGAAGAACGCGACCGTCGGGACCGAGTGGATAGCAGGCAATGCTGTCGTCGCCCCGGAACGACCCGTAGAGGAAACGCCCGTCCGCCGCGATCTGCAGTGCCGCAGAATGGCTTGGGGTGGCATGGTCCGGAAGCGCGGGCACTACATCGAGCAGGCGCAATGTGCCGTCCTGCGGCGAATAATCAAACCGGCCGATAGTGGTATTCAGTTCATTGATAACGTACACCAGGACGCCGTTTGGATGAAAGACGGCATGCCGTGGACCGGAACCGGGTGGCAGCTTGACGGGGGAGCCATCCACTCGGGTCAGGCAGCCGGCAGCAGCATCGAGCTGGTACGTGACCAATTCATCTGTGCCGAGATCCGTCACCACGGCGAAACGGTTGTCTGGACTGGGCATCACGCAATGCGCGTGCGGCAAGCTTTGCCGGGCTTCATCCGGCCCCCGTCCCCGATGAGAAAATGCACTTCTTGCAGGCCCTATCTCCCCATTTTCAAGGATCGGAAAACTCGCGACATGCCGCCCCGGTATCTCGTTTGCAACCGCGTGACCATAGTTCGCGACGAGCACGCACTGGCCATCCCTGTCAGTGTTGCAATGTGCGCTCAGGCTGCCGCGTGTCGCTTGCACATTGAGCAGCGTAAGCTCACCCGTTGCAGCAGTTATTCGATACGCGCTCACGCTTCCCTCGGCGCAGCCGAACACTTCGCTGGTTGCGAAGAGCAGGTGGCGGTGCGGAAGTATCGTGAGATACGAGGGGTTGGGGACATCGGCGTTTTCCGTGAGCGGCGTGAGCTTGCCTGTGGCATCGTCGAGACGGAAGGTCGCGACGCCTCGGCCGTTAGCGCTGACGAAATACGGCACTGCGCGATTGATACAACCAACAAACACGAGCGTTGTGGTCGTCATTGGATAGGAAGATGTTTGGCGTGAAGGTGCGGTCTATGACCGGTACCGGGGAATCGTGCGGCGGACCATAACGGCCGAGCATGGCCCGCTTTTTCTCGCCGCCTGGGCGTAACGTAATAGTTTCGCTTCGGCTGCCTTTCTTTAGAGCGAGTTAAATTGCCCAGCCGCCATCGATCACGTGGATTTGGCCGGTGGTGTAGGTAGCCTGAGCCAGATAAACCGCCAGGTCCGCTATTTCCTGCGGTGCGCCGATGCGTCCGATCGGCTGGCGCGCGATAAAGGCAGCGCGGGTTGTCTCGTAATCGCCCTGTGCTGCGAGGCGCGCCTGTAATGAGGGCGACTCCACTGTGCCGGGGCAGATCGCATTGCAGCGAATGTTCTCGCTGACGTAGTCAATCGCGACTGACTTCGTGAGGCCGATTACGGCGGCCTTGGTTACGCTGTAGGCGAAGCGGTTAGGCACCCCCTTGACACTGCTTGCCACGGAAGACATGTTGATGATGGCGCCGTCCTTGCGCTCACGCATGCCTGGTAGCACGGCACGGATGGTGCGCACCATCGCCTTGACGTTGAGGTCATAGGCAAAATCGAGATCTATGTCGCTGGCTTCGAGCACGCTGCCGCTGTGGACCACGCCGGCACAATTGAAGAGCACGTCAACGGTGCCGATTTGTACCACCAACGCCTTGACCGCATCCTCATCGAGCACGTCAAGTCGACACGTGGCGACGCCCGCCAACACAGCGAGCTCTGCCAGTGCACCCTCATTTACGTCAGTCGCCCATACGTTCGCGCCAGCGCGCGCAAATGCTTCTACGCTCGCGCGTCCGATTCCTTGCGCGGCAGCGGTGATAAGGACAGTTTTGCCAGCTAGACTCATGATCTCGATCCAGAGGGAAGTGGTGAGGAAACGGGGAGACCGAATTCGGCGCGGATGGCGGCGCTGTGTTGTCCTACGCGAGGTGCCGCACGATGACTGATGGCACGTCCACCGTCGATTCGCAACGGACTTCGCGTTGTATGGACGGCGATGCTGTCTTCGCGCACTACGGTCTGCAGCATGTCGAGCCGCCTGAACGATTCGCTTTCGAGGAGTCGCGGCCAGTCAAGCACTTCGGCACACCAAACGTCGGCAGGACGAAGGCGCGCGACCCAGTATGCAGTCGTATGCTGTATCAGCATTTTAGCAATAAGACGCTTGATCTCGTCACGCTGGCTAAATGCAGCCTTGGCATCGTACTGATGTAAGAGCGGTAGGGGCAGGGTGTCGGCCAGTTGCGCGAGGGGCATCATCGCCAAGGCGAGATAGCCGTCCGCCGTGGGGTACAGGCCGTAGGGCGCAGCCAGGTAGGCGTTGGCATTGCGAAATTCCGCGCGTGCGGGCAGACGGTGGCCGTCGTTGAGGTGGGTGGTCAGCAACTCGAACTGCAGATCGATCAGGGCCTCCATCAAGCTCGTCTGCACCACCGCGCCTTCGCCGGTAATGCCGCGCCGTACGAGTGCCGCGAGAATGCCTTCGGTCAGGACATGACCGGCCAGCATGTCGGCAATCGATAAGCCCAGCGGCACCGGACCGTCGTTGTCATGTCCATTGAGCCAGGTCACGCCCGAGAGTGACTGGGCTAGCAGATCCTGGCCCGGCATGTCGCTCCATGGACCGGCCTCTCCATAGCCGGAAATGCCGGCGTAGACGAGTCGAGGATTGAGCGCACGCACGCTTTCATAGCCGAGGCCGAGCCGATCAATCACACCAGGGCGGAAGTTCTGAATCAATACGTCCGCGGTTGCGATCAGCTGTCTTAGGGCAGCAAGATCCTCTGGCATCTTCAGGTCGAGTGCCAGACTTTCCTTGTTACGATTGATTGCGTGAAAGAGAGTGGAGTCACCGCCCACGTCCGTATCGGTCAAATACAGAGTGCGGCAGATATCGCCGCTAACGGGGCGCTCGATCTTGATGACTCGTGCTCCCAGATCGCCTAGTCGCAGTGCGGCCGAAGGTCCGGAAAGAAACTGCGAGATGTCAAGAACCAGTATTCCTTCAAGCGGAGCGCGCGATCGTGGCGGGTTGCTGGACTGCGAAAGGTCGTTCGAGGTGGAACTCATGCTGATAGACTTTCCCGAAACATGCGATTGATGTCGGCGATGAGTGCACGCCCAGGCTCGCCGCTTTGCAGCCCCTGCACCAGACGCTCAGACGCAGCGTGCTGGAACCGCATATATCCGTCATGACGCGGCCGCACCCAAGCTCCCTCAAGGGTAAGCCGTGTCGCGCTGTAAAAGTTGTGAGTCGTTGCATTGACGGCGTCATCATCCCATGCCGTTGTATGACCTGGCTGTCCGCCAGCAGCAGCAAATGGACCGCGTTGGGCTTCAGGACCTGCCACCCACAGCGCAAAGGCAACGGCTTCCGCTTGGTATGCGCTGAAAGCCGAGATCGCCATGCCAGTGCCACCTAGGGCTGAACCTGCGGGGGGGCGGCCGTCTATGGTCGGTATATCCGCGAAGCCGATCCTCACTGGCCGAAAGCCTGCGCATGCGTAGTTGACGTAGCCATAGATGAGGGGCACGCAATCAATCGTCGCTTCGGGTCGCGCCATCTGCTCGAGCATGGCAATCGGATCCTGCATGTAGCAGACCGGGTCGATGTGCCGCGTGAGAGCGCGCAAGCGAGCGCAGACCTCGGCGCCCACGGACAAATCGAACAGATCAGGCCCTTCAACGCAACCGGGGCTACCCAGTTGGGCACACAGTGTGTAAAGGCACATCAGGGAGTGGGGCGCCCGCATGGGAAGAGCCACGCGTCCATCGCGGGCAAGCTCCAGTACTTCGTCCCAGCCCGTCGGTGCGTTGATGAGCCGGTCGGGTCTCCACGCCAGTATTTGTGCGGCGGCGTCGATGGGGAGAGCCCACTGCCGTCCTTGCCATTCATAGCTGGGAAACGATTTACCGACCGTACCGCGAGCAACTTCCTCTAGATCGTAACCTTCGAATGGAAGCAGGCAGTCCTCGCGCGTGATCTGGCCGATGTGTGGATGATCGATCACGATCAGGTCGTATTGGCGTGCGAGCTTTTCGACCGGGTACGACTCGAAGTCCTGAAGTGATCGACGGTCCCAAGACAGCTCGATGCCGGTCCTTTCCTTCCAAAGCGCCGAACAAGCCTCTAGCGGGCCATAGCCGCGAGGATGATCCCAAGTCATTCCTTTGAGGATAATGGTCATGTTCCATGTATGCGTTGCTAGCTAGCCGCGTCGTCGTGGAGCGGTGCTGGTTGTGGGCCGATGTTTCCAAGGGAATGGAACTGCAGGCTGCTTCGGCAGTCCCGTATTCGGACAGGCTCTCTGAGCGCCCGGCACCGCAGCCAATTAGTTTTGCAGGTAAAATGAGAATTCATATACGAAATTATGATAACACTGAGAAGGCAAGTCGATTAGGGTTTTCCCAGAACTTCACGCGTATATTATTTTAGATATGAATGTTTATTTCATTAGCGATAGATATATGACCGTGCCGATTGCTGTACTTCCGGGGCTCTGATGCTCCACTGCGACCGTTCCTCGTCAACCTATTTCCCGCAAACCACCGTGCCCTTGCGCATCGCTGTCTGCTCCGATCAGATCCCCACGTGATGCTGTTACGGACGCACCGGGAACGGAGCCATATACAAGTGCCACTGTGCAGCGCATTCACCCCGTCGAACTTTGTCGATGTCTGATACTAAGGTATCCAGATCATGGCATGCAGGATCATCGCAAGTGCAATGCGACATTGCATTTGCGGTTGAGTTCGTTTGTGAAGACGTGAGAACTCTTTCCGTCGTTCAATGTTGCAGCTTGAGATCCGCCCTCGCAGGCCGCAGACGCACGAGCAGTAGCACACTGGCAAAACTTAGCAACGCCAAAACCAGGAATCCAGCATTGGGGCTGTGTAGCGTCGCGTCCGCATAGGTCTTGATCTGCGGCGAGACAAAGCTTCCGAGATTCCCAATCGAGACGATAAAAGCGATTCCGCTGGCCGCGCCGGTGCCACCAAGATATCGCATCGGCAGACTCCAGAACACCGGCTGCGACGCGGTCAGGCCGGGCACGGCTATGCAACAAGCGATCACCATGAGCCAAGGGTTTGAAATAAAAGCGATAGATGCCAGCGCGACTGTTCCCGCCGCTAACATCGCGATGGCGACGAAGCGATGGTTTTCATGACGATCGGCGTGAACCGTGGCCCAGCGCGTGGCGATCGCTGCGCATAACCATGGGATCGCCAGGAGCAGACCCGCTGCCAAATTTACCTCGCCCCCCATGATGGACGCGAGTCGCGACGGCAGATAGAACGTCAGGGGCGCAGCGCCAAGCTGGATCGAGAAGTACACGCCAATGAACAGCAGAACGCGCCGGTCCTTCAGTACCCCCAGGGCGGAATGCCGGATCTCGCGCAGCCTGTCCCGCTCTTCCATCTCGAGCATTGCCGCGAGCGCCGTCTTCTCCTCCGGATCAAGCCACTGCGCGTCCTGTGGCCGGTTATCGAGATAAAAGAACGCCACTACGCCCGCCGCTGCGGCGGCCAGTCCTTCGACCACGAACATCAGTTGCCATCCGGCAAGGCCAAACACACCATGCCATGTGAGCATCCACCCGGACAGAGGAGCCCCCAGCACTAGCGACAAGGGCACGCCCAGGTAGAACAACCCCGTTGCACGCGCACGCTGCCTGCTGGGGAACCAGTAAGTCAGATATAGCAGTACGCCTGGATAGAAACCCGCTTCGCAGACGCCTAGCAAAAAGCGCAACAGATAAAGCGAAATGGGTGACGTGGCGAACATCATTGCTGCGGATACCAGTCCCCATGTGACCATGATTCGGCTTAACCACGCACGTGCACCAGTGCGTTGCAGCATAAGGTTGCTTGGCACCTCAAAGAGCGCGTAACCGATAAAGAAGATGCCGGACCCAAGCGCGTAGGCGGCGTCGCTGATTCCGGTGTCAGCCTGATACGAGAGTTTGGCAAAGCCAATGTTGGCGCGGTCAAGAAAACATAGGACCAGCAACATTGTGAGGAATGGCAAGAGCCGACCGGTGGTTTTTCGTACTGCACGCTCAAGTGCCTGAGATTCGTTTACGGCTGCCTTGGACATGTCTCATCTCCGTTGATATGTCGTGCACCGCCAAATTGGGTGCGTGTTGCGTTCGCCATCACCACTCCTGTCATCACGCTTATCCAGACGTGTAACGCCATTCAACGAGACGGAGATGTTCGTGGCCAAGCCAGACTTCTTGAAGTGGATTGCCTACTGGCCGCTGGTTGTCCGGTGCGTCGATGTCACAGGTGCGATCTGACGAGCATCTGCAGCATCGACCTTGCGCTAACGATGTCTTACCGTGTTTAAGGCGCTGAGTAGTGAGGTGTCGCTAGAAGGAGTGCTGGATGCCGGCGTACACGCCAGTCTGGCCGCGGCCGGGCTCCGGATTTTCGTTAAGGGTGCCGTTGTTCAGGCCACCTGGGCCTTCATTGTTGGCGTCAAGACCGAAGTTTGCCGTCTTGCTGTTGCGCACGGTTGCAATCTGGATGTCGAACAAAGTCCGCTTCGACAGGTTGTACGAGCCGCCCAACGTGTAGATCGTTGCGTTGCCGCCGCCGTTGTTCGCGTTCACGTGATAGGCCGCCGCGATCAGCGCGGCAGCCGGCGTAGCTTGCCAGGTCACGCCGCCCCATTCCATGTCGGCTGTCGTCGGGGAGCCCTGTGAACCCGCTGGGGTGATCACGCCGCCGGAAGTGCGTTCGGCCGTATAGGCAGCCTGCAGCTTGAACTGGCCGAGAAACAGATTTGCGCCGATGAAGTATTCGCGTGAGGCCGTGAAGGGATTGTCGAGCTGTCCATTGAGCGGGTCCCGAATTTCGTCGTAAATGCCGCGCACCTGGAACAGCGCAGCGGAGTACGTCAGTTGCACGCCATCCTGGCGACCTTGGGGTGTCGTTCCGTTTCCATTCCAGCTCGTTGCGTTCGACAACGAATATTGCCCGTAGACATCCAGGCCGGAGAATTTCGGCGACTGGTATGAAATATTGTTGCTGGACTTCTGCCAGTTGCGTCCGCGCACCAGTGAACCCGAGGACCAACTGCTCTGGGAAAGCGGATCGAAGTCCCACACTCCATTGGCGATGGCCAGCTCGCGGCCGAGAAGCAGGGTGCCAAATGCATCGTTGGATGCGCCCACCGTCGCGTACCGGTCGAAGAAGCTGCTGCCGGCCCCCGCGGTGCCGTTCATGGAATTCAGATCCTGCTCCAGTTGAAATACGATCTTCGTCCTTCCGCCTATATCTTCGCTGCCCTTCAGCCCGAGTATGCTGCCGGACCAGTCACCAGGATCCGCGCGCACACGCGACTTTGTCCCACCGTTCGCAACCGGTATGCCGGACATGTATTCGATATCCCCATTGACTGCGCCATAGAGCGTGACGCTGCTCTGTGCGTGAGCGCCGACAGCGACAGACGCGAGCGAAACGATTAAAAGCAGCTTCTTCATTTGAAAGGTCTCCATATTCCTTGGTCTATAAAGCGATGGCGCGCGACTTCCCCAATCGGCGCCAGCGCGGCGACGATCTGCGTATAGGCGGGAGCAGTCAGGCGGATTGGGGTAAGGGCGCCTGTTTTAAATCAGGCGCAATTTCAATCCATGTGGAAAACCTCTTCCATCATGGTCCACTGCTCGGTGGGCAGGCGGGTGGAGAGCGGCAGCTGACAGGGCATGCATATCGCCCACCAGCGCTGGGTTTCCTGATCAGAAGCCATCGCTGCCATGTCGGCTTCGAAGTCGCCACCGTGATACTCGAAATAGCTGAACAACAGGTTCTCAGGCTCCCGCAGATAGATCGTGTAGTTGCGGATATTGGATTTGCGGAGCTGTTCCAGCACACCCGGCCAGACGGCTGCATGTAGGCGCTTGTATTCGGCAATCGCCTCGGACCTGATGCCAATCACCATGCCGTAACGCTTCATGACGGAGACTCCCTCCTGGTTATGAATGAAACATGTCCTGGCGGATTTCCGCCCAGGCGACGGTTAGCGCGCGGATTTGCTTCCAGTCCCATTCGATTGCGATTGCGATTCCAGGTGCTGACGGCGGGAGGGCGTATCCATCGCAAATAAGAAGGCGGTTTCCAACCAATACCAGTCGAACTGGGGACCGACATCAGGGAAAGCAGTCGCCGGTCCGGAGGCTCCCGATGCGGAAACGGTGTTCCAGGCATGCCGCCTCGCTAGTTTCATATATGGAAATTAATTTCATGATTGAAGATTTAATACATAAAAATGTGTTTCATCCATAAGTGTTTGCACGGGGAAGGCTTCCCGCGTCGAGCATGCGTAAGGTCGTCGTGCCCAGGATTGCTGCTCATCCAGGTTGGAGGATTCTCATTAAAATCGCTTGATTGACGATCGATCGGGCCATTGGAGCGCCTGAGGGCGACACCTTCTGGTCAAGGTGCATTAGAAGATGGTGTTCCTCGTGCCCAATCGACGTACTTCGATGAATCTGTCTGTGGTGTTTGTCGGGGTTATTGCCTATGGAAGTAACTTTCATATATGGAATAATCCAGTCATCCAATCTCGACTGTCTCCATGAACTTCCTGAGCATATCCATCAGTACCGGCAACGCTTTTTTCGGCCGGGGACGCACTAATTCGTCTGTCGCCCAGCTCGTCGCAGCGCGCCTGCATCGAGGGTGTCATTTCCACGTTGCGGGAGGCGTGCATGAGTGAGGCGGACACATCCACGCTGGACGGCTTGCTCGTGCTCGACTTCAGTCAATTTCTGTCGGGTCCGAGCGCGGCATTGCGGCTTGCCGACCTGGGCGCCACGGTAATCAAGATAGAGAGGCCACTAACTGGTGAACTGGGCCGCCAGTTGTACATTTCAGACCTTGAGACGGAGGGGGACAGCTCGCTGTTTCATACGATCAACCGTAACAAGCGCTCGTACGCAGCTGATCTCAAAGACCCTCAGGATTTGGCGAAGGTCAAGCGGCTGATCGCGCGCGCTGATGTGATGATCGAGAATTTCAGGCCTGGAGTGATGGCGCGCATCGGTCTTGACTTTGAGACTGTGCGCAAGCTGAACCCACGGATCGTCTACGGCAGCGTAACGGGTTACGGACCTCGCGGTCCCTGGGCGGATCTGCCGGGACAGGACCTGCTCGCGCAGAGCCGCAGCGGTCTGGTGTGGCTCAATGGCGACGGATCGCAAGGGCCTGTGCCAGTGGGCCTGGCGCTTGCCGACATCCTGACCGGCGCCCACCTGGTTCAGGGGATTCTGGCTTGTCTGTTGAGACGCTCGCTGCGCGGCGTTGGCGGCCAGGTCGAAGTCAGCCTTCTGGAGTCGACACTCGATTTCCAGTTCGAAGTGCTAACTACCCACCTGAACGACGGCGGAAAGGTGCCGCAGCGATCGTTCGTGAACAATGCGCATGCCTACCTTGGGGCACCATATGGCCTTTATGCCACCCGTGACGGACATATCGCGCTTGCAATGGGCCCGCTCGAGAAGCTCGCGCAGGCGATCGCCTGCTCATCGCTGGAACCTTACTTTGACCGCAGTCGCTGGTTCAGCGAGCGGGACGCGATCAAGGAGATCATTGCCGGGCATCTATCGAGCGAAACGACCCAGCACTGGATGGACCGGCTGGTGCCGGTGGACTATTGGTGCGCGCCGGTGATGACCTGGCCGGAACTGCTGGCGCACGAAGGGTTCCGCGTGCTCGACTTCCTGCAGGATGTGGTGCTCGACAGCGGCGCTACTGTTCACACCACACGCTGTCCGATCCGAATTGACGGTGTCCGGCCCGCATCAGCAATGGCCGCGCCGAAAGTGGGTGAACACAACGAATGGGTCGAGGCGCACTATCTGCGCGGCCCGAAGGAGAACAGTCATGGCTAAGGGACACCAGACACCCCGTGAACTACACGGCAGCATCCGCATCTGGAATGCGGAGGACTGGTACTGGGAGGACATCGTCCCGGGCACCCAGATCCGTTCGATCCGGCGCACCCTGTCGGAGGGGGAGAGCATGCAGTTCAATGCACTCGTGATGGACATGCATCCCTATGTTGCTGACGAACCGTTTGCCCGCGAGCAGGGGGCATTTGGACGTCGTCTGATCGCCGGCGCGATGGTCTTCAGTGTTGGACTGGGGTTGGTGGCAACAAACTGCTGCAACGCGTTCAGCTATGGCTATGATCGGCTGCGCTTTATCGGACCAGTATTCATTGGCGACACGATCTATACGATCAAGACCGATCTTGAGAAGGGCCCGAAGAGCGACACCATGGGGCTTTACCGTGCCTCCTATGAGGTTTTCAAGAATGACGGTGAACTGATCCTGTATTGCGAACACATTCAGACCGTGAAATACCGCGATCCAGAAGGAGTTCGAACGCACGCAAATGGGACCGATCATGCGTGAATGGATCGACACCCATTTGCACCTGCTGTACGTCGAATCGCTGCACTATGACTGGGCCTGTTCTTACGACGCCCTGAAAGGCCGGGTTGCGCTGGAGGACTATATGCCGCTCGCGCAGGCCAACGGCATTACGCGGGCGTTGCATATGGAAGCAGACGTGCGCGAGTCCGAAAGCGCGCTTGAGACCAGACTGATCAGCCAGCTGATGGATATCCCGGGTTCGCCGCTAGTTGGAGCGATTGCTGCGTGTCGGCCGGAAAGCGAACAGTTCCCGAGTTTTCTGGAGTCGCAGCAGGCCAATCCGCGTGTGCATGGTTTGCGTCGCGTGTTGCATACGATGCCCGACGATGTGTCGTTATCCGAAGTGTTTAGTCGCAACCTGCGACTTTTGCCAACAGTGGGTTACACCTTTGACCTGTGCGTGCTGGCCCGGCAACTGCCGCTTGCCATCGAGCTCGCTCGAGCCTGCCCGGACGTGACAATGGTGTTGGACCACTGTGGTGTGCCAAATGTGATGGCTCGGGAACTGTCGCCTTGGCGGGAGCACATCAAGGCCCTGGCCGCACTGCCGAACGTGTTCTGCAAGATCTCTGGCTTGATTGCCTATGGCGATGCGGCCCGCTGGCCTATTAACGACGTCGAGAGTGTTGCAGTGGATCTTCGGCCTTTCGTCGAGCACGCCATCGAGTGTTTCGGATGGGAACGCGTCGTCTGGGGAAGCGATTTCCCGATATGCAATCTGACGCGCGGCCTGCCCGTATGGAGGGCTGTAACGGACTGTCTGCTGCAGGGGTGCAGCGACGTGGAACTCGACGCGCTCGCACACGGCAACGCCATTCGACTGTATCGCCTGAAACCTGCCATGAGCACCGACATCATGAGGCAGAGATGACGTTCGACATTCGAACCCTGCGCCAGGGCTGGGACAAGCCGGCGAACCCGGCACCGATTGTAATCATTGGCGCTGGCGGCATCGTCAACGACGCCCATCTACCGGCCTACCGGAAGGCCGGTTTCCGCGTCGCCGGGGTGTACGACCTCGATGTCGAGAAGGCGCGCGACACGGCCGCCCGATGGAATATTCCTGTGGTATTCGAGCGTCTCGACGACGCCGTGCGCGAGCCGAACGTGGTGTTCGACCTCGCATCGCCGCCCTCGGCGATGCTCCCGGTGCTCGAAGCATTGCCGGATGGCGCCGCGGTGCTGATCCAGAAGCCGATGGGGCACGACCTTGCGCATGCGCAGGCCATTGTGCGGTGTTGCGAGCGCAAGCGTCTCGTCGCTGCGGTGAATCACCAGTTGCGCTTTGCTCCCTCCATGCTGGCGGTACGTGACGCGATACGACGTGGCTGGCTGGGGCGGATCAGCGACATTGACGTGCATCTCAACATCGCGGACCCGTGGCATCTGTTTCCGTTTCTCGAAACCCTGGACCGCGTCGAGATCCTGGTGCACTCGATCCACTACGTGGACCTGATCCGGTCGCTGCTTGGGGAACCGCAAGGCGTGTATGCGCTGACGGTGCCTGACGCGCGCTTCCCAAAGCTGACGAGCACGCGCTCATCGATTGTCCTCAACTACGGCGACAGTGCGCGTGTGTCTTTGTCGCTCAATCACAACTATGCGCACGGCGAGCATGGCCAGTCGGCGATGTTCAAGTTTGAAGGCACCGATGGCGTGATGTGGGTGCAGATCGGAGTCGTGCTCGATTATCCGAAGGGCAAGCCGGACAAGGTCGAGATCAAGTTGCGAGGCGAGGACTGGGCGGAACTGCCGCTCTCCGGGACCTGGTTTCCGGATGCTTTTATCGGTCCGATGAGCAACCTGCAACGTTTCGTTGCGGGCGAGGATCGCGAGCTGGTCACCTCGGTACGCGACGTGCTCAAGACGATGGCCGTTGTAGAGGCCGCGTACCAGTCCAGCGCCTCCGGCGGTACGCCGCTTCCCCGGCTGGACTGAATGTGTTGGCTACAAATCCGATATCAATGTGGCGTAACAGGAAACCTCATGGCTAGCGTGTCAATTCAATCCGTGAAGAAGCAATACGGCGGGGCCCAGATACTTCACGGTATCAGCCTGGACATCGTGGACGGCGAGTTTGTCGTGCTGGTCGGGCCCTCCGGGTGCGGCAAGTCGACGCTCCTGCGCATGGTGGCCGGGCTTGAGGAAATCTCTGAAGGACATATCGCGATCGATGGCAAGCGCATCAATAACCTTGCGCCAAAGGATCGCGACATCGCCATGGTGTTCCAGAGCTACGCGCTGTACCCGCACATGACGGTCGCGGAAAACTTGAGTTTCGCGTTGCGTTTGCGCAAGTTGGCCGAGTCAGAGGTGCAACGCCGCGCCGGGTCGGCCGCAGAGATCCTCGGCCTCACGCCGCTGCTCGCACGCTATCCGCGGCAGTTGTCGGGCGGCCAGCGCCAGCGCGTGGCCATGGGCCGCGCGATCGTACGCGAGCCCAAGGCCTTCTTGTTCGATGAACCGCTGTCAAATCTGGACGCGCAGTTGCGGGTGTCGATGCGCGCGGAGATCAAGGCGCTGCAACAACGGCTGCGGACTACCTCGATCTATGTCACGCACGACCAGGTGGAAGCCATGACGATGGCCGACCGGATCGTCGTCATGCGCGAGGGCAAGATCGAGCAGCAGGGTTCACCGCTCGATCTGTATGACGACCCGGATAACCGTTTCGTCGCCGGCTTTATCGGCTCGCCATCAATGAACTTCCTGCGGACGTCTGTGAGCGGTGCGCATGCCATCCTTGGCACTGCGGTCCGCATACCGGTGCGCGCGGGCCTGGCCGCCGAAGGCACCTTGGTCGATGTTGGCATTCGGCCGGAGCACCTGGTGCTCGCTGACGATGGGGCGATCGTTGGCCAGGTCCGGGTTCTCGAACCGACCGGTGCGGACACACTGCTGTATGTCGACTGCGACGGCGACGCCCTTTGCGCGCTGCTTCGCGAGCGTGTGCACTGCAGGCCCGGGGACACCGTCCGCCTGAATCTCACGAAGGCTGCACTGCTGTTCGACACGGCGACCGGTCAGCGCATGCGCGCCTGAGTGTGCGCTATCCGGTGGTGCGATTGAGCAGCCACACTTATACATAAGGGAGACATCTTGAAATTGATTCGGATTACTAGGCAAAAGTGCGCGTGTGCGATAGGTGCGGCGGCTGCGCTTGCTGCCATGATGTTGACGGTGTCCGCTGCGGCGCAGAGTTCTGCGCCGCAGGAGTTCAAAGGATACACGCTGAGGGTGAAACTCGTCGGCGGCGCGCAATACGAACCGCTGTACTCCGCCGTCATTCCGAAGTGGGAGCAGAAGACCGGCGCAAAAGTCGAGATTCTGTCGCGCAAGAACTTCTTCGATCTCAACAGGGAAATCAAGCAGGACATCGCAGCGGGCAAGATCGACTATTGCGTCATGTCCAATCACACGAGCTTCGCACCACAATACGGCGACATCTACCGCGACCTGCGGCAATTGCTGCCCGCGTCGTATCTTGCCCACTTCGGCGCGCTGGAGCTGCGTAATTCGACCGTGAATGGCGTGCTGGTGCAACTGCCGCGTAACGCGGACATCAGCGAGCTTTACTACAACAAGAAGTTCTACGAAGACGCCGGCAACAAAACCGCGTACAAGGCAAGGTATGGCAAGGATCTGGCGCCGCCACAGACCTGGGTGGAGATGGAGCAGCAGGCCCGGTTCTTCGCGAAGCCGCCGGCGGTCTACGGCACCGTGTTCCCGGGGAAGGATGAAGCGATCAACGGGCGATTCTACGAAATGCTGGTGGCTGACGGTGGGCAGTTGTTCGACAAGTCCTGGCATCCCACTTTCAACTCAGACGCGGGTGTGCGCGCGCTGAGCTTCTTCGTCGACCTTTACAAGTCGGGTGCGGTGCCGAAGGGAGTGCCGAACTACCTGTGGGACGACGTCGGCCAGGGGTTCGCCAGTGGCAATGTGGCGATGGATCTCGACTGGAGCGGCTGGGCAGGTTATTTCAACGACCCGAAAAACTCCAGGGTCGCCGGGAGTGTGGGCGTTGTACGCGCCCCGGCTGGAACGTCCGGCAAGCGCACGGGCTGGTCCGGGCTGCACGGCTTCTCGATCACCAGGACCTGTGACAATCCGAAGGCGGCAGCCGACTTCGTCATGGCTCTGACCAGTCTTGACGCCCAGGTCGGGGAGGCGCGCAGTGGGCTGCTTCCTACTCGCATTGATGCCCAGAAGCAGGTGCTCGACGAGCTGACCAGAAAGGGCGATCCGTACATGCTTGACGTCTACCGAACGTTCAGCAGCGGGATGACTGAGGATGCGTTCACGCCTCCGTTGATCCCGGAGTGGAACGAAGTGTCCGATGCAATGTGGCCGGAACTACAGAAGGCCATCATCGGCGACGTAACAGCTAAGCAGGCGCTTGACGACGCAGCCAGGAAGGTGACCGATATCCTGCAGGACTCCGGCCGGCTGAAGTGATGCGGGCGCCTTCCCGGTAGGGGGCGTGTCAGGCCCGGACTGCTGGACCGGCCTGATCCGGTGCCTGCGCCGGGCTACCTGAGCGCGCACCTGCCAGATCCATCCGTCAGTTGCTGCTTGAACCTGCCGGCAGCCTCCTGAGTGACCCGCTCCATTGACGAACCTCGACCTCATGCGCCGATCAACGCCTTACGTGTTGCTTTTACCCGCCATCGCAATTGTGACGGCGGTGGTGTTGTTGCCCCTGCTGCTATCGCTGTATTCCAGCTTCACGGCATACAGGCTCACGCGGCCCGAATCGATCGAAAACTTCATCGGCTGGGCGAACTACGTCCGCCTGTTACAGGACACCGACTTCTGGGCCGCACTCGGACGAACCGTGCTTTTCGTAACCGTGGTTCTCAACCTGGAGATGTTACTGGGGCTGGGACTCGCGATCCTGGTTAACCGAGTCACGTGGGGACAGCGTACGTTGCGTACGATCCTGATGTTCCCGATGATGTTCTCGCCGATCCTGGTCGGTTTCCAGTTCAAGTTCATGTTCAATGACAATATCGGTATCGTGAACTACCTGTTGAGGCGCCTGTTCCATTTCGATCATGCTGTAGCCTGGCTCGTCGATGGACGCCTCGCCTTCGTTTCGCTGGCAATGGCCGAAATATGGAACTCGACGCCGATCTTTGCCATCCTGTTGCTGGCGGGTTTGATGTCGATGCCGCAAGATCCGCTCGAGGCCGCGAGGGTTGACGGCTGCAATGCCTGGCAGGCATTCCGGCATGTCACGCTGCCGTACCTGATGCCCTTTGCCTGGATCGCGATGACGATCCGTTCGCTCGATGTGGGCCGCGCATTCGATATCGTGAAGATCATGACCGATGGTGGACCGGGTGGCCGGACGGAATTGCTCTGGACGCTGATGGCACGCGTCGGTTATGAGGACGGACGCATGGGGCCAGCCAACGCAATCGGCTACACGTCCATCCTCCTCTCGATCGGCTTCACGATCTACCTATTCCAGAAACTCACCGCAGCGCGCCGACACATGGACCCAGCCTGAAAACTCACGGATACAGTAACCGATGAACAAGACCATCCGCGCCACCGTACTCTGGCTAGCCATCTTTGCCGTCATGTGTGTCATCTGTCTGCCCGGCCTTTGGGTGGTGCTCAATGCCTTCAGGCCCAACGTGGCGATTCTCAGCAACGAGAGTGCGTTCAATATCTCCAGTTACACGCTGGACAACTTCCGCAACATCTTCGGCCTTGGCGACATGCAGGCTTTGCCGGTGCTGGACTATTTCCGCAACTCGCTGATCATTTCGCTGGCTAGCACCGTGATAGCTCTCATAGCCGGTCTGGCAGGAGGTTACGCATTTGCCCGCTTTTCGTTTGCGGGCAAAAACAAGCTGTTCGTCGGGCTGATGCTGACCCGTGCGATTCCCGGCGTCGCGCTGTCGTTGCCTGTGTTCATCATCTGGTCGCACCTCGGTTTCCTCGACACGAAGCCGGGCGTGATCCTCGTCTACCTTGCGATGAACGTGCCGTTCACGATCTGGCTGATTGACGGCTTCTTCCGCCAGATTCCACAGGAGCTTTCCCAAGCTGCCCAGATCGATGGCTGTACCGGTTGGCAGGCGTTCTGGAAAATCGAGCTGCCGCTGGCTCGCGGTGGCATTGCCGCTGCTGGCATCTTTGCGTTCCTGACCAGTTGGAACGAGTTTGCGCTGGCTTCTCAGCTCACCCGTTCGCCGGCGACAAAGACGATGCCCGTAGGCCTGATGGATTTCACCGCGCAGTTTACGGTTGATTGGGCGGGGATGTGCGCGATGGCTGTCATGATTATTGCGCCCGCGCTGGTGTTGACGTTTCTGGTTCAGAAACACCTGATCGCCGGGCTGACGCTTGGCGGCGTCAAGGGATAGGTGCCTCGCTTGGGATAATAAGGAGTGTGACAGTGAGGCTATACCGAAGCATTCGCATGGCGCACGCGCGCCTCGAATGCACGGTGCCAAAAAAGTTTGCGCATGCGTCGTCCGTTTCGGTTGTTGACGTGCTTTAGAATGGTAGGGGCTATCCGTGGCCCACTGGCCAGCTGTCAAGGACAATTCATGATCAAACCCGTAGATGAGCCCCATGTACCATCCCCGTCGCAAGGCTCGCGCCGGAAGCAATCTTCGCCCCCCACTCAGGAAGACGGCGATGGCGCCCAGTACATGGCTCCTGCGCTGACCAAGGGGCTCAATATTCTCGAGGCGCTGACCGACGCGGAGCACGGCCTGTCCATGGCCGAGATTGCCGAGCGACTTGGCCGCAGCATCAGCGAGATTTTCCGAATGGTTATTACCCTGCAACGCAGCGGCTGGATATCGGCGGATCAGGGTGATCGCTATCATCTGTCGTCAAAGATGTTTGAACTCGCGCACCGCAACCGCCCAGTGCGCACACTTGTCGAAGCAGCGTTGCCGACCATGCAGGCCATCACGCGACGCACTCATCAGTCATGCCATGTATCGGTACTTGCGGGCGGCCGCGTGCTTGTGATCGCCCACGTGGATGCACCAGGGACGCTGTCACTCAGTGTGCGTACCGGCTCGGTCGTCGGCTTGCTCGATACCGCTTCCGGTCAGGTGTTGCTCGCGTTTCGCCAGCCGGAGGAACGCATGAGGCTGGTCGAGGATTATGCTCTGCTGTCGGGAGAGCCGCGGATAAGTCATCACGCTGGCTGGAAGGCGGCGATAGAGTCTGTGGCGCGTGACGGTTATGCCAGCTCGCCTAGCCAGCAGGTGCGGGGTGTCACCAATATCGGCTACCCGGTGTGGGGCCGCAACGGCCCGGTGGTGGCCGCGCTCGCGATGCCTTACATGGAAAGCATTAGCCCGCAGCGCGGACCCTCTCTCGACGAAGCGCGCGAAATCTTGGGGGAGGGCGCTGTGGAGATCTCCCGGACGCTCGGTTACCAGGTGCCCGCAGGGGGCGCGGATTGAGGCCGCTGAACCATATATACCGGTAGCGCGGGCGGGGCTACGATGTCGATCGCCGATTTGGTTGAAATGTTTTGCGGCGAACCATGCCTGATCACGAGCAACTAATGAACGAAGTTCATGCACGTCTATTGGCTGGTCAAGAAGGTGCATGATTCGGACATCGCGGGAACGCTCGGTTGTACCTTTATCCACTCAGCTCGGTCAGATCATCTGACCAGAGCATAGCTGAGGACTACGCAAGGCATTTGCCTGTACGACGCCAATTGGGCCGATCAGCGATGGTTCGCCCGGAGTCTCGAATGGTGGTTGGGCTGAGACGTCGTCGCGGCAGGCAGTAGTTAGATCGTGCGCTCTTAACGACATGGCCACTTCGCGCCGCATCTGTCACAGGTGGCTTCCATTTGCGTTTAATTGTCAATTTTTCCGTCACATGAAACACATGACGATAGACGTCGGTGTCTGGTACCGCGTCTAATAGTTTCGGTACAAGTCGTGCATGTGTAACAGGTTTTGAAAAGCACAAATGGGTGGAATCGACGAGTGCTGCCCTAACCTAGGGACAAGTCGGGTAGGTGGCAATCGGCTCTCGTAACAAGACCTGCTTTTTAGCGGAACGGGAAAGATGAAGAAGCGTTCGCAACTTGCTGACCAGATACGATCGGCGAAACCAATAGTCGGCCCGTGGATGTCCATCCCACACCCCATAGTTGCCGAAGCCTTGGCACAAACCGGCGTAGATTTTCTGCTTCTTGACGGGGAGCATGCGCCCGTCCCACCGTACGTGCTCGGCACATTGCTACCTAGCGTTGAACTGTACGAATTGCCGGTGATTTATCGGGTATGCGCGAATCGTACCGAACTGATCAAGGCGGCTCTCGATCATGGCGTGGCAGGTGTCATGGTGCCAATGATTAGTTCGCCAGGCGAAGCAGAAAGTGCTGTGGCAGCGGCCAAATATGCTCCTTTAGGAAAGCGCGGTGTTGGTGCGTGGAGGGCGTCAAACTACTATGTCGACGAAGCGGCTTATATGGCGACGGCAAACACTCTGACGTCAATTATTCTCCAGATCGAAACAAAGGAGGCAATGCAAGCGTTGGACGAGATAGCTGCAGTCCCTGGGGTTGACGCCCTGTACGTAGGTCCAGCGGATCTTGCGATGTCAATGGGATTGAAGCATGGGGCAGACGGGGCGTTGCATCCTGCCTTTCTTGATGCCTGCGCCCGAGTCGCCGACGCAGCTCGTAAGAATGGCATAGCGGCCGGGATTGATGTTGCATCGCTGGAATATGTTCGTGCCTATCGTGACATGGGATTCAGTATCTTGACTTACGGGGCAGATTTCAATTTCATTCTTAGCGGTGGACGTGAGGCGCAAAGGAGCCTGAAGGCGATGCTTGTGTGAAGAAGCTCTGGCAACAAATGTATCTGCCCCGCAGTTATTTGGGGATGGGTTGAAATCTCGTTGACAAAGTTAGGCAAAAAAGTCCGGCGCGGGATGCTTTCTTTGTAATGGGAGTGGGGTTCATGGAGCTTCTCATGAATAGTGCAGAGACGTCATTGCGTTCGCTTGTCGACAAATGGATACCGCCGAATAGGGCGGCGCCGATTCGGATAACCCGTTTCAGTAGCGCGCGCAGGGGGCGTTACGTACGCGTTGAGGTTTCCAGGCCAGAGGGTCCGGTTGCGCTCTTTTTCTTTAGGCACGATGACGGCGTCTGGCACATTTTTCCGCCAGAGATTGGTCGTGCGATGCTGCGCACCGATTCAGTTCTTGTTTAAAGACATTACTCGACCCGTACAGATGGTTGCGAGTTGACCGGGGAGCGCTGCAGATTTTCCCGGCATGGACGACATTGCGCCAGGTAGCCAGTCTTTCTGTTCGCCCTGGGTGTAGGCTGGATATCCTGATTTTGGCCAGGCATGCATTCTTGCAAACCGCGCGCGAAGGGTGGGTCGTTCAGGTCTATTGGCGATCCGCCTGAAACGTGAAGAGGGCGCTTTCCAGCAGCCAGTCCCGAAACAGCTTCGCCGCTGGAGAGAGAGGGAAATCGTCCCGCCAGCATAGGTAATAGCTATTCTCTTCGTCAATGGTGTGATCAAAAAGTTTGATTAGCCTTCCCTCGGCGATGTCAGGCGCAATCAACGCAGATCGGCATAGGGCAATTCCTTGGCCGGCCAGTGCGGCCGAGATCACCATATGCTGGTCTTGAAATATGAGTTCGGCGCCAAGATATTCATTCTCGACGTCCATCTCGCGGAACCATGTCCTCCAATAGTTTAAGTTCTCGTCGTGGATTAGAACAAATTTTCTTAAATCTTCGGCGTTTTGTATCGGTTTTTCCCCTTTTATATAGTTAGGATTACAAACAACAACCAAGGATGTCTGTAGAAGCTTCCTGCATTCGTAGCCGAGCCAATTTCCGTCTCCGTAGCGCACTCGTAGATCCGCGGCATCATTGGGGGGGGCATCACCCATTATGAAATACTTGAGGTGAACATTGATGCCGGGCCGCTTTGTTCTGAAAAGGGCGAGTCTTGGGATTAGCCAGTTGATGCCGAACGAAGGTAATGTACTGACGGTTACGGTATCCCGCTCTCGATTGTTGATGAGAGATGTGGTGCGATCCCGGATCAGTGCCAAGGCTTGTACGACTGCTGAGAAATATTCGCGACCCGCTGATGTCAGGGCGAGCGAGCGCCCACGTCGCTCGAAAAGCTTAACGCCTAATGTCGTTTCCAATTGCCGCAATTGATGACTGATTGCTGACTGCGTCACGAAAAGCTCAAGCGCTGCATCTTTCACGGCACCTAGCCTACCCACGGCTTCAAACGCACGCAACGCATGAAGCGGAGGGAGGATGCCGGGCGACGAAGACATAGGTGTGTTCAGAACCGGATGGATTGTTGAATTGAGTTCATATGTTATACGAAATATCAATTGTTTCGAATCGGGACATCCCGTACCTTTTTGTCGGTCATCGTGTCCATCAACGGGTGGGCGTAGGAGTGTCTTTGGAGCGGTTTATGAAAATTAATCCAGAAGTTTTTGTCACATGTGCTGTTACGGGATCTGGCGATACGGTCAATCGAAATCCGAACGTTCCGGTTACGCCAGCCGAGATTGCCGACGCGGCGTTGGCGGCGGCCGAAGCAGGCGCGTCGATCGTGCATATTCATGCTCGCGACCCCGAAACAAAGAAAAATAGTCGTAACACAGCTCTCTTCAGAGAGGTCGTCGAACGAATTCGCGAACGAAACAGCGACGTTATCATCAATCTGACCGGTGGAAACGGTGGTGATCTGGTGTTAGGCGTGGAAGATCCCTTTGTCTTTGGTGCGGATACCGATGTTGTTGGTCCCGACGAGCGTATAACTCACATAGCTCAGTTGCGCCCGGAGATCGGTTCCCTGGACTGCGGGTCGTTGAACTTCGATGACATCATTTACGCAACGACACCTAGCTATCTTCGCCGGATGGCGGGAGTCATGCAGCGCATGGGAGTAAAGCCAGAAATCGAGGTGTTCGAACTTGGTCACATAGAGTTGGCGAAGCAACTCATCAGTGAAGGCCTTATCGATTTGCACCCTCATTTTCAGCTTTGCCTGGGGATCAAGTACGGTGCTCCGGCGACGCCCGATGCAATGAAAGCGCTTCGGGACGCTTTGCCCCTGGGCGCGACGTGGTCCGCATTCGGAATTGGTCGCTTGCAAATTCCTATGGTTGCCCAGTCGGTATTGATGGGAGGAAATGTGCGAGTAGGCCTGGAAGACAATCTTTACCTCGACAAGGGGACGCTGGCGAACAATGAGCAATTAGTGGAGCGAGCGGTGTCAATCATTGAGGCCATTGGATCGAAGGTAATCGGACCGGCAGAGACCCGGAAGAAGCTTGGGTTGCGCCCTTCTGGGAACATCATTTAGTCCCGCATTGACCGCTCAGTCGAGTGCGATATCGGGCATACCCATATCGCAGTTTGGAAAGTACTCGATATTGCCGTGAATTTCCGCTATACGAAACTCCCTCTCCTAGACTTCGATTGCGTCTTTACGGCATTGTTGCACTGACGTGTCGCACGCTAACCCAATTTCGAAATAATAGCTTCTGGACGATTCTTGGAGCAATTCTCTTTTTAGGAGCACACCCGTGAGTTCAAGCGAATCGACAATCGCTGGTTCCGTTATCGTCACCGGCGGCGCTGATGGTATAGGGGCGGCCATTGCAACGCGATTCTACAAGAGCGGTTACGCTGTTCATGTGTGTGACAACCGTGCTGCTCCTCTTGAGCAAATGCTGTTAGAGCATCCTGATATGCGCGGAACGCTTGCTGACGTTGGCGATCCTACCGATGTAGAGCGTCTGTTTGCAGAGGCAAACGAGTGGATGGGAGGCATTGGGGTTTTGGTCAACAATGTCGGAGTTGCAGGTCCACGAGAGGCCTTGGAATCTATAGCCTATCAAGACTGGATTCAGACGTTCCGGGTAAATGTCGGAGGAGCGTTGATCTGCATGCAGTATGCAATTTCCAGCATGAAGCAAAGTGGCGGTGGGGCGATCGTCAATATTTCGACTGCATCAACCCGGACTCGCTTGCCCATGCGAACCGCGTACATCGCGTCTAAGTTCGCCCTTGAAGGTCTAACCCTTAACGCAGCGCGAGAGCTGGGACGGTACGGAATACGGTGTAACGCGCTCCTTCCCGGAATAATGAATAACTCCCGGATGAACGGGATCATCGCGGCACGTGCAGAGAGGGAGGGCAGAGACGAGTCGGAGATTGAACAAGAGTTTTTGCGCTATGTCGCACTGGGTGAGCGGACGGAGCCTGCGGAGGTAGCTGACGCAGCTTTCTTCCTTGCATCGCCGGAGGGTGCTCGAATTACGGGCGAACTCATAAGCGTCAGTGGGTATATGGGTTGGGATGAGTAACGTCGTTCGGCTTGTTTCAGTGCAAGAGATGCACGTGCCAGGAAGATCGATGCCGAGCTTCCGGAGGTCTTCGTTTTGCCCTGCTCCTTGAACTTTCCGATCGAAGAAATCGTAATACCGAAAAATTCGATCCTTTGCATGGCAACGATCCTGATACCGGTTGGGGATGTAGCGAAGAGATAGCGCGAACAATTCGTGAAGGTATTTTCCACACCGCCAGACCAGGTGCCGTTGCGCGAGATCGAAAGCTCTTCGTAGATAGGAGGCGTCATTGAATCATGTGAGTGGAGTGCGGCGTTGCGCCGTAGCGTCTCCCTCGGGTCGAGGAACTATCATAGTGACGAATGTAATCGCCAAACTCCGCAGCATCGTTGGCGAAGATCATCTCCGCGTGGGCAGCGATATTTCCCCGCGCAATTGTGCCGACGCCGCTGAAATTCCTCCGGTGGTCCCCCGGGCTGTAGTCCTTCCAGGTGATACCCAGGAGGTGTCGCAAGTTCTGCAGTTTTGCCAATTGATTCGTCAGCCTTTGGTCATACAGGGCGGGATGACGGGTTTGGCTGGAGGTGCACAGCCGATGGCCGGGGAGATCGCGCTATCCCTGGAGCGTCTCAATGTCGTGGAGGATGTCGACATCGCGAGCCGAACGATGATTGTTCGTGCAGGTACTCCGCTTTTTGCCGTGCACGAGGCGGCCGAAGCAGCCGGGTTGTTTTACGGAGTTGATTTGGGTGCCCGGGGAAGTTGCACAATTGGCGGCAACGTAGCTACCAACGCGGGTGGAATTCACGTTATGCGTTACGGAATGACGCGTCGGAATGTCCTGGGATTGGAGGCTGTCTTGCCCGACGGTACGACCGTCACATGTCTTAACAGAATGTTGAAGAACAATGCCGGCTATGATTGGACGCAATTGCTGATCGGTAGTGAGGGAACCCTCGGGGTAGTGACCCGCGTCTCACTAGCACTGCAAGAGCGCCCAGCGGGGCCACAGACCGCTCTTTGTGCATGCGTGTCAGTCGACTCTGCGTTAGCGACTCTGCGAACTCTGGACCGACGTTTTCCAGGAAGGCTTATCGCCTTCGAGGCAATGTGGAAGGAATACATGGATCTCGCTTCGCGAATGGACGGGTTGTCGAAGCCGTTTGCAGGAGATCCCGAAATCACCGTACTGGTTGAGGCGGCGTTGGGGGAGGACGATTGGGCGCGAGAGGTATTCGCTGAAGCCCTGGCGGAGCTTCTGGACGCGGGGTTGATCGAGGACGCCGTGATAGCACAGTCACTACACGATCGGAAGCGGTTCTGGGATTATCGAGAGGCAAACTACGAATTCGACCGCTTTATGCCAAAGGGGCAGCATTTCGACGTCAGTCTGCCACTTGATCGCATGGATGAGGCAATCGAAACTCTGCGAGGTGCGCTCCACACGAACCGACCGCACGCCACTCTCGTGGTGTTTGGCCACTTGGCAGATAGCAACCTGCACCTGGCGGTATATCCAACGGACGATGACGATCAAGCTGAAGCTGTCTCGATTGTGTATCGGACAGTTGCTGCATTCGGGGCGAGCGTTTCCGCCGAACATGGAATTGGCGTACTGAAACTTCCGTATCTTGAGTTAAGCAGATCGGCGCCGGAACTCGAATTAATGCGCTTGCTGAAACGTACTCTCGATCCCGCTAATATTCTTAATCCGGGCCGTGTCCTGACTACGGTGAAAAGCGAACCGCGGCGTAACCGGGTGGCCGGCTGTTGAACGATCAAGCGATGCGATTCAGGATGCGAATGTTGGCGTAGGGGACAGCGGTCCCCTATCCGTCTCCCATAGCATACGCCGCCACGCAAAGATTAGTGGACCCCAGAACTTTGAGGCTGTGGGAAATGAGTCAGCGTCCTGTCATCGTCCCTGCCGATGCTGCTCCACAGTCGTGGTCTGCGTTGAAGCCACGACTGTCGACGCCAAGCTGCGTCACACACTTTGCCATCCTGTTGATCCGCTTAGTGCGGCGCGGCGACTTTATCCCCGGTGACTTCATCCCGTATCCCAAGTGTGCGCTCCAACCATCCCACCTCCATTTCTGGCACGGACCTCAGCAATAGATCGGTATAGTCGTCAAAGGGGGGAGATAGCACATGCGACTTGGACCCAAAGCGGACGACTTTCCCCCGGTGCATTACAGCGACACTGTCCGCGATGGCACGGACGATCGCTATGTCATGAGTTATAAAAATATAGGAAAGCTGTATTTCATCTTTCAGTCGCATCAGCAGGCTGAGAATTCCTTCGGCGACAAGGGGGTCAAGCGCAGACGTTGGTTCATCGCAAACGATAAGTTCGGGGTTTGCGGCAAGTGCCCGGGCAATGGCGACGCGCTGTTTCTGGCCGCCGGAAAGTTCTGCCGGATAACGGTCAATGAAGCCGTTGCTCATCTCGATCTGTTCAAGGAGTTCGTTAATGCGCCCCGTTTTCGCGGTACCGCCCAACCCATGGTAAAAAGTTAGTGGCCGGCCAATGATCTCGCCAACGGTTTGCCGCGGATTCATCGCGGTATCTGCCATTTGATAGATCAGCTGGATGCGGCGCAGGTCATCTTTCGTACGCGCATTCAAACGTGGCGGCAATGTACTACCGTCGAAGGATATGGAGCCTTGCAGCGGCGGTAACAGGCCGGTGATCACACGAGCAAGGGTTGATTTTCCCGAGCCGGATTCGCCAACAATCGCTAGCGTCTGTCCCCTCGGCACTTGAAGCGATACATCAAACAACACCTTCGATTGAGGGTAGCCGGCGCTTACGTTGATGACCTTCAACAGCGGATTTGTCTGATCAGCCGCTTCCTCGCATTTAGCCTGTCGGACATTGACGAGCGCTTTGGTATACGCTTCGCGTGGCGCCGAAATGATCTGCTGGGCAGTGCCGTATTCTACTTTCTTGCCATTGCGAAGTACCAGGATGTCGTCGGAGATCTGTGCAACTACCGCCAGATCGTGAGTAATGTAAAGGGCTGCTGTTTGCGTTTCTTCTATCGCGCGCTTAATTGCGGCGAGCACGTCGATCTGTGTTGTAACGTCGAGTGCTGTTGTGGGCTCGTCGAAGACAATGAGCTCGGGGTTGGAGCACAGTGCCATGGCCGTCATGGCGCGCTGGAGTTGACCGCCGGAGACCTGGTGAGGATAGCGGCCACCGAACGCGCCCGGATCTGGCAGACCTAGTACCTGGAAAAGATAGAGCGCACGGGCCCTTGCTTCCTTCTTGGACATTAGTCCATGTTTGATTGCGGCTTCGATCACCTGGTCACCGAGGCGGTGAGCGGGGTTGAAGGCTGCGGCCGCTGATTGTGCCACGTAGCAGACACGTGCTCCTCGAATCTCTCGAATTCCACGTTTTCCGAGAGCGAGGATGTTTTTGCCATCCAGGAGAACTTCTCCTCCGGTTATTGCTGCGCCGCCGCGACCGTAGCCGAGCGCGGAAAGACCGATCGTCGATTTCCCGGCGCCAGATTCGCCGATAAGCCCAAGCACTTTACCTTTTTTTAGCGTAAAGGAAACGTCGTCTACGATGGTTACACGCTTGTGCAACCCACCTGGCGTATAGACTGTCGCCTCGACTCTCAGGTCGCGGACAGATAGAAGCTCACGCGTCACCACGTCCTCCCTTTAGACTGCTCGTTCGTTTCAAAAGCCAGTCGACTACCAGATTCACACAGACGGCCAGAGCGGCAATGGCTGCTCCGGGTACGAGGGCTGCCGATACGCCAAATATGATCCCATCCTTATTGTCCTTCACCATTCCTCCCCAATCGGCCGTAGGCGGCTGTATGCCCAAGCCCAGGAATGAAAGACTTGATAGGAAGAGAATCGCGAAGGCGAAGCGCAATCCAAACTCGGATAGTAGGGGAGACAATGTGTTCGGAAGAAGCTCACGGAATACGATCCACATCCTACCTTCACCTCGGAGTTTTGCAGCTTCGACAAATTCCATCACGGTAATATCTAGCGCAACTGCGCGACCCAGACGATAGACACGGGTGGAGTCAAGTACGGCCATCACAAGGATCAGTACGATCAGGTTCTGCGGTAAAGCGGCGAGAACGACGAGTGCGAAAATGAGCGTTGGAACCGACATCATCAGATCGTTAAGACGTGAGAGCAGGGTGTCCACAATGCCGCCGGAAACCGCAGCGGTGAAGCTAAGAAGAATCCCGAGTGAGAACGATATGACAGTCGCACTCAGAGCGACAAACAAAGTTGTGCGCGCTCCAAAGATCAGCCGTGAAAAAATATCCCGGCCGAGATTGTCGAGGCCTAGCAGATAATGCGAGTCTGCCGGAGCCCAGACATTGCCAACCATCTGTGTCTCGGAATACGGGGCAATCCACGGTGCGAGCGAGGCGCAAACAACAACGGCGAAAATCCCGACGATGCCGATCCATGCGGTGAGGGGAATCCGTTTCAATCTCCTCATCGTGGGTGCCTCAGTCGTGGATTCGAAATGATCGCGATAATATCCGTAATCATGTTTAGTGAGATGTAGAGCGTGGCAAAGACGAGTCCGCAAGCTTGAACGACCGGCATGTCTCGAACGGTTACAGCATCGACCATATACTGTCCCATTCCTGGGTAGACAAAAACGACCTCGATAACGACAACGCCAACGACGAGATACGCAAGATTCAGGGCGACGACATTAACGATTGGCGCAATGGCATTTGGAGCCGCATGCTTGATGATTGCGCGGAAAGCCCCGATGCCTTTGAGTTCAGCGGTCTCCATATACGCGGACGACATAACCGAAAGAATCGCTGCCCGCGTCATACGCATCATGTGCGCCAGGACCACCAGCACGAGTGAAAAGGTCGGGAGGGCTGTGGCCTTTACTTTGCTAAAGAAGTCCATCCCATCGTAGACGGTGGCCGGATAGGGGGCGACCCCCAACTTTACCGAAAAGCAGAGAATCAGCAGATAGCCTATAAAAAATTCCGGAAGAGAGATTGCTCCGAGAGACACTATGTTTATCAACTTGTCAGGAAGGCGGTTGCGGAAATGTACCGACAACATACCTAAGCTTACAGCTAGAGGTACAGAGATGATTGCGGCAAATCCGGCGAGGAAAAGCGAATTACCGAGACGGTTTTTTATTTGCTCGCTGATTGAACTCTTGCTTGCCCATGACGTGCCGAAGTCGCCCCTGGATGCGTGACTGAGCCATTCGAAGTACCGCGTGGTGACTGGCCGGTCCAGACCCAGTTCCTGTCGGATGTTGGCGACAGCTTGGGGTGTCGCGGACTGGCCAAGATAGGTGCTGGCGAAGTCGCCGGGCAAAGCAGCGATGCCGCCGAAGATAAGGAAGGAAACGGAGAGTAACAGGACGACGCTCAAGACGAGCCGCTTCAGTATCAACAGCAGCAACGGGAAACGCACAAGCAGTCCCCGCTCTGGTTTGCTGCAGGTCTCTATATATTTCGACATGTGGAACGTTTCACTCACAGACTAGTAGGTCGGAACCGCACGGTACATCTACGGTTCCGGCTGTCTTATGCATTTAGATGACTGCCCCGAACACTCAGGTGTTTAGCCAAACGCGGCTCGCGACGTAGCCGCTGGACATATCTAGTCCAATGTCGTGCACGTAGCCTTTGACTTCCTTGGTCGCCGCGTTCAGGTAATTGTTGAACATCGGCAGAATTTCCCCCCCATCGTCCCGAACCATCATTGCCATGCTGCGATACATGTCTTTTCGCTTCTCCTCGTTTAACTCGGCCCTCGCCTCGAGAAGTAACTGGTCGAAATCCGGACGAACGAACCTGGATTCGTTCCATGTTGCTCCGGATTGGTAGACGAGCGAGTACATCTGGTCCTGAGTAGGCCGTCCGGTCCAAAAACACTGGCAAAACGGCACCTTCAGCCATACGTTGTTCCAGAAACCATCGTCTGGGTCGCGTTTAACGTCAATGCTGATTCCGGCTTTCTTCGCGCTTTCCTGGAAAAGTACCGCAGCGTCAACCGCTCCGGGGAATGCAATTTCAGCGGTGTGCAGAACAATGGAGCCGCTATAACCGGATTTTTTGTAATAGAACTTGGCTTTGTCCGGATCGTAGGTGCGTTGCTCGATCCCTTCGGGGAATAGGGCATAGGTATTATTGATCGGGAAATCGTTGCCGACCTTGCCGTATCCACCAAGGACTTTCCGGACCATCTCCTCACGATTAATCGCGTATTTGAGCGCCATTCGCAGATCATTGTTATTGAAGGGCGCGGTGTCGCAATGCATCGGGAAGGTGTAGTGAGCCCTCCCCGGAGTCGAAAGGATCTGAACGTTGGGCGATCTCTTAAGCAGGTCGATCGTTTTGGGATTAATCAGATTTATGAAGTGCACCTGGCCTGAAGTCAACGCCGCGATGCGTGCGGTGGCATCGTTCATAACCAGGAGTTCTACGGACTGAACGTGTCCACGATCGCTGCGCCAGTCATTTGTGTTCTTTTCGTAAGTAGACCTTACGCCTGCTGCCCACGACGTCAGCTTATACGGACCAGTTCCTACGCCGGACGCCGGATTGTCGTAGCCTCCGTTTGGTTGCATGACAAGACGCCAGTCTGAAAGTAGCAGCGGCAACTCGGCGTTTCCTGAAGGGAGTGTGATAACGAGTGTATCGCCCTGTTTACCGATGCTGCCCATCATCTTCATGACGCTCAGCGCCGTTGAGGCAGACTTCTCGTCGGAGTGGCGTTTAAGGGTTGCCAGGCAATCGTCAACGGTTAGCTCCTTGCCGTTGTGGAAATGGACTCCCTTCCTGATCTTGAAAGTCCACGTCTTCGCATCCGGCGTGTTGGTCCACGATTCCGCAAGGGAAGGGACTGCAGTTCCCTTCAGTGGATCAACCTCTACTAGCGTATCGCCCCAAATTCGAGAATTTACCAAGCTAACCTGCGAAATGAAGGTAGCCGGATCCTGACTGTCGGTGGTCGCTCCGCCTCCCAATCCGAGTTTGAGATGTCCTCCTTTTTTGGGCACCTGTGCAAACGCGGAACTGCCAAGCAGACCTTCGCCAACCAAGCCGACCATTCCCGCGGCGGCAGCCAGCTTGAGGAATTCTCTTCTGCTCAAAGTCGTCGTGGTTGAGTCTTGAGTGGTGTCATCTACAGCATTATTCATTGAAGTTTCCTCTTTGCCGACGTTGATTTTGGACTTACATCGAGAGCTGGCTTACGAGCTTTCCCGATTGAGCGTTCAATACGACTACATCTGGAGTTTCGAAAGACTAGCCGGGCGATTGCTTCAGTACCTTTGTGCTGATGGTCTCCATGGCGGGCCTTGGCCTCTACTTGGCAACGAAAGTGGATGGCACGTCGTGGACTGCTCAGAAAACGCGGTGATTCGTTTCTGCCGTGTGAACGAGGTCAGTAGATCAGAGCCATTTTTCCGGGGGTAGAAGTCGCTGTTTCGTCTCGCGAAAAAATGCCTCCCTGAAAACCCGACCATCGGTTCGAACTGAATTGTTGGTGAAGCATAAATCGCGACGAAATGTTGGCTCCGGCGGGATGGCTAACGAGCTGCATTAAGAATCAGACGTCGGAGGCGGACGACAACGGCGAGCGAATTCCAGCGCTAAATTCGTTGTTTTTTCTCGAAATCATGGCAGTTGGTAGTTTCCCGGGAGTCGGCAGGTACACGTTCCGATGAGCGATGCCGACGCGCCAATCAGCTTCGGGGCTCGTGTGCGAATTGATGCTGTCTGGTTCCGAAGAGCACTGTCAGTCATCTGACATATTTTCATGTGGCGAAACAGTGGGTCATTTTTTGACAACTTTGCATCTGCTACCGTTCGTCCATTCGACGTGCGTGCCTGAGAGGACATCGAGGGTGAAGTTAGATTTGGTGCTGGATGTGATTCTTATAACTTAGAAAAACTAATTTATCTAAGAATTAAATCGGGTTCGTTTCTATAGTCAGGGGATCGTTCGATACGGCAATGAATCAGCTCGTCGTGCTCATGAGCATGGCCGGTTTGTGGCGATGAATCGGGTCTTCTTTCAGCGCATAAATTGAGGGTATTGGACGATTGCCTTCAGTTGATACGCAGAAGTATTGATCCATAGGTGATTCCATTGAATAAGCTGATGGATATTTGGTTAGGTATACAAAATATATTGAAAACGACCGTCAAATAGCTGGCGATCGTATTGGAAATATGGGTCCAGGTTGCAGGATGGCTTGCCCCGTTCAGATTCGTAAATTAGCAAGGTTTCGTTGTTGTGGAAGGTTGGGAGATCAATTTGTCAATTCGAAAGAGGAGTTAGGAAGCTATGAAAAAAGGTTTGCTGTTCGTGGGAATTCCCGCACTTCTCCTGAGCGGAGTAAGTCATGCTCAGAATACCGTTACCCTTTACGGCACTATTGACGAGGGTTTTAACTTCACAAATAACGCGCAGGGAAACCGCGGGTATCAGATGCTCGACGGCGACGTCGCGGGCGCCCGCTGGGGCCTGAAGGGTACGGAGGACCTTGGTGGGGAGCTCTCTGCGATTTTCCGATTGGAAAGTGGCTTCAATGCGAACACCGGGGCACTGGGCCAGGGTGGGTTAGCGTTCGGCCGGCAGGCGTACGTAGGCCTTTCCTCTGCGAAATTTGGCACTCTCACAATGGGTCGTCAGTACGACCCAACCATTGACATGTGGAGCGGTTTCACGGGGGCAGGCAACAACATCGGTGATTTCGCAGCTCATCCCTTTGATAACGACAATTCTGACTACGATTTCCGAATCCAGAATTCGGTCAAGTATGTGTCGCCGACAGTTAGCGGACTTACAGGGGAAGCTCTATACGGCTTTAGCAATGCTGCCGGCGGGTTCGCCACAAACCGCGTTTACAGTGCTGCAGGCTCCTATCAGATGGGTGGTTTCTCTGCGGCGCTTGCGTATATGAAGATGAACAACGGGGGGGCAAATACGACCGGTGCCGTCTCCAGTGCTACCCAGGTGTTCACGGGGTCGTCGCAGCAGAATATTGATGCGGGGGTCTCGTATACTTTTGAAAACAAGGCTCAATTGGCGTTTGCCTATTCTCACGTCGATGTCTACAACCCGACGAGCAATGCGTATTTTACTGTGCAGCCGACCCCCGGTTCGCAGAAGTCGTGGAAATTCGACAATTTCGATATTAGCGGTCAGTGGTTTTTCAAGCCAGACCTCTGGCTCGCGGCTGATTATACGTACACGCTGGAGCACGTAACGACAACGGCGGGGCGTTCATCACCCAAGTGGCAACAGGTGGCGCTGATGCTCAATTACGATCTTAGCAAACGGACATCGGTATACATTCAGAGTGCATACCAGCACGTCAATGGTGACACGGGTACGCAATTTGATAACGCAAATATCGTCGGATCGTCGGGCATTTCATCGAATGGAAACCAGATGACATATCGAGTAGCGATGTTGCATAAATTTTGAATCCAGACCTTGCAATGCCGCTAAGCTTCGACCCATCCAGGTAGGTTGGTCGTCGCTACGGCGGTGGAGGCTTGCAGGTACGAAGCGCGGATGTTCAGATCTCCCCGCCGGCATCAAAGCAAGTGGGGTGCGTGCGGAGATTCGGTCTCGGAATGTCCAGGTTTGCTTCTTTCGCACGAGGGGAGCATGCCACCGTCCGGAAGTTTTCGGGTCGGAATGTTGTGCCGGTCCGTTGGATTCGGGCCGGTTTTTTTTGTAGCAACTGTGTTGGCGAATCTCGATAATAGATGACGCCTGCCATTTGAGCGGAAATGAAAGGCGTCAGTGAAAGGAACAATCTACGAACTTTTGGGCTGCCCCACCGACCGGCCCATTGCATCTGGCAACGGCAACTTCCGGTGATTTGCCAAGATATTGTCAATCTTTGCTAGTATCGCCGGCGGAGCTGGAACCGCCTTGCCGATCTTTGAGTCCACGTGTAGAAGCATCTGTTCCGCTGTGGCAATCTCCTCGCCCGTGTCGGTGAGAAAGATTCTGTGAAACACGTGCAGGCGCTTCTGATCTGCTGCAAGCACCTGGCATGTCGAGTGGATTGCGGTACCGAGCTTTGCTTCGCCGAGATGGCGGATATGGGTTTCGACCGTGTAGTAGCTCTGTCCCGCATCGACATAGGCAAGGTCAACACCGACCAATCGCAGCAGTGCGTCAGTGGTATCGCCAAACACCTGCAGGTAACGGTGTTCCGTCATATGCCCGTTGTAGTCTACCCATGTCGGGTTGACTTTTGTTTCGACTAGACGAAGGGGCAAATTGCTATCGGATGTTGCTTTATCATCGCAACTGTTGTCCCACAGCGTTTTTTCAAAATCCTTGAGTAGCTTGCCGGCGCCCCACCCTTTGCCAGCGTTAGAGCATTTCAGCGTTTGAAGAATTCCAACCAGATTTTCGTCACGCAATCGTTCGAGTTCTCGGATCGACATGCCTTTGGCCTGGTCGTCTGATTGATGAGCGATTTTCTCGATAAGTGTGTCGTTGAGATCTACGTTATTCGTGAGTTTTGACCAGGGCCAGGTGAGACTGGGGCCGAACTGAGCAAGGAAGTGGCGCATGCCTGCTTCACCGCCAGCAATACGATAAGTCTGGAAAAGGCCCATTTGAGCCCAACGCAAGCCAAACGAGTACCGGATCACGTCGTCCAAGACCTCTACCGTACAGATATCGTCTTTGATGAGCCACAACGCTTCACGCCAAATCGCTTCCAGCAAACGATCGCCGACGAACGCTTCAATCTCCTTCGCTATATGGACACCTTTCATGCCGATGGACGAGAGCTTATCTATTGCTTCCTCGACTGTCTTCGCAGAGGTTTGGTCGCCGCCTACAATTTCCACTAACGGGAGCAGATAGACCGGGTTGTAAGGATGGGCGACGAACATCCGTTCGGGGTGCTTCATGCCGCGCTGAAGATCTGTCGGCAAAAGACCGGACGTAGAGGATCCGATCAAAGCGTCAGGTTTCGCCGCCGCATTGATTTCCTCTAGCACGGGACGTTTTACATCAAGACGTTCGGGCACGCTCTCTTGGATCCAATCGGCATCACGGACGGCGTCGTCGATTCGGCTGGTAAAAGTTAGCTTGCCACGCTTGGGACGTGGCGCCGAGGTGAGCGCTGCGTATGCAATCTCAGCATTAGCGAGGATCTCCTCGATTATTCGCTGCGACTCCGGATTTGGATCAAACACCTTGACGTCGATACCTGCCAATAGAAAACGTGCAACCCATCCTCCACCAATGACACCGCTGCCGATGCAGGCGGCCTTGCCAATTTTTCTCATGATTTTCCTCAAGTCGTGTTGGCTCAAATTCGTGACAAACCTCTCTTACGGAACCGGAAAAGAGGATATGTGAAGGACGTTACGAATACAAATGAGATAATTTTGGAATGCTGAACATGATTCAATGATGACGTGACGCCGTGGGGCTCGACGAATCGGATGAGTGGTGTAAGGCATGATCAATCAAAGGCAGATTCGCAAATCTAGAAATATTTCGCATTCGCGGCCATTTTTGATCGATCCGCTACGAACCTGGACACCCTATGGGAGTTGAGTCTTCGTGAATTTTCGACGGGCTGGTGACCACAAGCATCAATGTTGCCGCAAAGAGCGTCGAACTAGCCTTCCTTGGAAAGCCGCGTAGTGGGGACGATTTGGTTTGCCACGGCGAACGCCGCTTGATGTCGACACCCTTCAACAGGCAGAAATCCGTCTCAAAACCCAGCGCGGTAGCTTTGATCGATGCGCTGGCGCCCGGAAAAGGCGTTGCGGCGACATTCAAACCTCTGACGGGGCAAGGGCGAGTCATAAATCTGTGAACCGCGACGTCCTCGTCATAGCATCGACCGACGTTTAGCGATAGGAGAGTTCATAAGTCTTGCGCTGCTGCAGCCGCCGGCTTTCCGAGAACGATGTCCGCGGCTTTCTCTGCGATGGCGATGACAGTCGCATTAGTGTTGCCGCGGACGATCGAGGGCATCACCGAAGCATCGATCACACGCAGCCTTTCCGTGCCAATAACGCGGAGATTCGCGTCGACGACGCGACCGATCGCGCACGAACTCGTCGGATGGAAATCCGTACCAATCCGTCGCTCGATAAATTTCGTGATGTCGTCGCACGCGTCGGATTCGGGGACGGAGAATGGCGCGCGGCGCAGGCTGGAGAGGGAGGCCTGCCCCAGCAGTTCCATCGCTCGGCGCACACCGCAGACCATGGTCTTACGATCATTTTCGGTGAGCAGATAGTTATGGTGAATTCGCGGCTTGGCATCGGGGCGCGCTGATCGCAACGAGACCTTTCCACGGCTCGTCGGTTTCAGCACGGTCACCGTCGCGACATAGGCGTGATCGAAGGGCGCCGTGAGTCCTTCGTCGTAGAACATCACCGGTCCCATTTCCAGTTGGCAGTCGGGCACGCGCGTGTCTCCGCTTGTTGAGAGGAATACGCCACCTTCCGCGACATTGGATGTCAACGGCCCGCGGCCTTGCTGGTAGAGGGCTACGTCCTCCGGCAAGCCAACGCCGAACAGCGATCGTTCGTTGGTAAGATAGCTGATCGGAAGGAGCAGGTGATCCTGCAAGTTGGATCCAACCGGAAGGTCGACAATGGGGGAAATGCCGAATTGAGCCAATTCATCGGCTGGCCCGATCCCGGACAACATTAGAATCTGCGGTGACGCATATGCGCCCGCCGAAAGGATGATTTCCTTTTCTGCAGTCAGCGTCCTATCCTCGCCATGTCGGTGAATCGAAACACCGGTCGCGCACAGCCCTTGAAACTGCACCTTCTGTACGAGACTGTCAGTGAATACGTGCAGATTGTTTCGCTCGAGCGCTGGATGGAGATAGGCCGATGCTGTGCTGCATCGAATACCGTTGCGCTGTGTCAGTTGAAATCGCCCGACCCCCAGTTGCGAAGCGCCGTTGAAATCGTCGTTCGGGCTATGACCCGCGTGCACGGCTGCTTCGATCAGGTGATCTACAAGAGGGTGCATGGAGCGGCCGTCCTGCACGGCCAGCGGTCCGGCGTCGCCGTGATAGCGAGAGGCGCCTCGCTCGTTTGTTTCGGACCGGATGAAGTATGGCAGCATCTCGCGGTACGACCATCCTGGTGCAGCCTCGCGCTGCGCCCAGTCGTCGAAATCAGCCGCGTTGCCGCGAACATAAATCATCGCATTCATCGACGAACTTCCACCGAGCATTTTGCCTCGGGGCAGATAAATCCTGCGTCCCCCCAGGCCCTGCTCCGGTTCAGTCGAGAAATCCCAATCGTATTTGGTTTTAAACAGAGTAGGGAAGGCGACTGGCATGCTGATCTCCGGGGCGTCATCTTGGTCGCCCGCTTCGACCAACGCGACCCGAATATTCGAATCTTCGCTGAGTCGCGCCGCCAGTACGCAGCCGGCTGAACCGGCGCCAACAATGATGTAGTCGTAGGGCCGATCTGCATTCATGTTATCCACCAATGTAAGAAGTACAATCCTACGGATTTCGCCAATCGGAGTCACTTTACTGTGAGTGACCTGCAATCTCGATCATGAAGACAGTGTTTAGCTCGAACGGTGCGAGCGGAACGCTGAGACGATCGTGTAGACGGAGGAGGACGGTGTTTCCGAATACGACTTGAGGCCCTAGAAAAACGGCACGCAATGCAACTTGTACCGAAGCGTGCCTCGGCTATCACTATCAGTTCGATATCCTAAATGGTAGTGCCGCGCAACGTCTCGATACCAGGGCCAGTTTTGCTCTGAAAAAAACGGGCTTACCGAATGGAGTCGTCATCTCATCGAGATCGTGCAGGCTTAGCGCGACAGCTCGATATTGCGACTGAACCCGCTGCACCGTCCTGCGGCAAGCGCCGGACGGATACCGACGCTTCGACGCGCCCTAGTCCTGGCACACCCGTGCTAAGGCGCGATCGAAGGCAACGACGTAGAGCGCATCCAAATGGTGTTCGACTGCATAAAGCGACGAAGCCTTGGCGATCCGCGTTGGGCAGTCCTTCTCTTTGCGCAGGTCCTGCGTTGCCACCAACTGCTGGATGAAGTCCACTTGCAGCCGGTCGAGACGCGGCCGGATATCTTCGACGAGGTTCGGCCTGGGTTCGTCGGGAGCCTTGCCCGCGCGTCGCCAGTTTGAAAGCAGACCGTATTGAACGACCTTGTTCGCTTCGATCTGATCCGAGAAGAACCGAACCGCGAAAGCACGAGACAAACCTTGTGCAGCCGCTTGGTTCGCCGCAGTCGAGATAACCACTTCCTCACGCGTCGGATCTTCGATCGCTTGATGACTGTCCCACTTGGCAAGCACCACCAGACGGGCTATTTGCAATCGGCCGGCGGTTGCATCGAACAGAGGAGTGAAGGCTTGGTCTTGCATCGGTTCCGCTCCGTATGAATAGCTGGCTGCACACACAAGCCCAATCGATAGCAGCCGGCAGGTACGCTTAAAGAAGGGAAGTTTGAAAGCAGGCATGTCGTCCTTGTAAGCCGGAATTTATGAAGTGGATATTTGCGGCATGGCTGGAACTGCGTCGATGGAATGGGGCCCGAATATAAGGAATTGCTGCCATCGGAAAGCTAGCATTGCTGTTACGGGCAACCTCTGGCACACGGTATTACTTGCGCGCTTTCTACGTTAACGCTCACCCCGATGCATATATTCCATCGAACACATTTTCAGGCAGCCATCATGGGTTGTGCTGTGGGCTGATATCGATATGATTCGGCGTGTCAATGACGATGTTAGGTTTCAGGTTGTTGCATCGACGCATGAATTTCCGCCCGCACCGTTGAGTCAGCCGCGAATAACAAGACTGACCAGCTTCTAAGACGAATAGATAAGGCCAGTGAGGTCGATTTCCGGCTTTCGACCTAGCATTAAGTCGCTGGTCACACGAGCCGTGCCGCAAGACCAAGTCCACCCCAGATGTCCGTGCCCGACATTGAAGAAGAGATTCCGATGACGAGACAGACCTAAGATCGGCGTGCCATTTGGCGTCATGGGTCTAAGACCCGCCCAGTAAGTAGGTTTCGAGTAATCAGCCCCATTCGGAAGCAGGTCGCGCGCGGCTTTTAGGGTATGCGTGAAATCACTGGGACGATGCTGGGTATTGAAGCCAGCAAACTCTGCAGTTGCAGTGAAGCGCAGGCGATTTCCGAACCGTGCCCACGCGATGAGATTGTGCTCGTCAAGGCCACCGATGATCGGAGCTTCGTGTCCCTCGGCGACCGGAAAAGTTACCGAATAGCCTTTGACCGGATATACGGGTAGCCGATAACCCAGCTTCCTGGCGAACGCGGGGGCATAGCATCCCATCGCTAGTACGAATCGATCCGCTGAAAACCGACCGCGAGAGGTTTCAACATATTCCACCGAGTCGGCGCTTGCTGAAACGGCTTGGATCGTTGTGTCGAACTCGAACTTCACACCTAACAGCAAGCAACGTTCGTAAAGCGCGTTCGTGAAGAGGTGCGCGTCACCACTTTCGTCGCTCGGACAGAAGATCGAACCAGCAAGTTTTGCACCGGCATTCGCAAGCGCCGGCTCGCGAGCAAGGGTTTCTGCTGCATTCAGCGTTTGGAGAATGAGGCCGCTATCCGTAAGGACAGACATGTTATCAATCGCACGAGCAAACGATGCTTCGTCCCGGTGAAGATAGAGAAGTCCTTGTGACGTCCGATCGTAATGGAGTTGCTCATCGGCGGTCACCTTTTGGATCTGCGCTTGTGAATAGCGCGATAACCTTACCTTGCGTGACGTGTTCAGATGTGCGCGTGCCGCCGTGCAGTTTTTGAGGAATTCCCAGCACCAGGCATACATTCGCCAGTCCGGTATTAGCTTAAGGCGCAAAGCCTGGTCTTCGCTGAACAGCGACTTCAGTAAGATTTTCGGCGCTTGGGGGGACGCCCATGTATAAGAATGGCCTGGCGAAATCAGTCCGGCATTCGCGAAGCTGGTTTCCTGGGCTACACCCGGATTGCGCTCGACCACAGTGACCTGATCGCCCGCCTTCGCAAGATAATATGCCGTCGTTACTCCAACGATCCCACCACCAAGTATTACCGTTTTCACCAACGCTTCCCCACGTAGTACCTGCTAAGACAGTCTAAGGCGGCACGAAAGCCGCGTTTAAGGTCGGCGTGTCGCTACAACTCTAAAGATTGATTTCAGCGAGACGGCGACCATTCAAGCTTGATCTCGATACCTCTCTTACTTTTTCACTGCGCTAACGTCAGCTTGCGCCAGGATTTCGATGTTGGCACCCGGAACAATCAGGCCTGCGATGAAGGTTGCCCGAACGGGATATGGCGCGTTGAAGAACTTGCCGTACGCGTCGTTCAACTCAGGAAAATACTTATGGTCAGTCAGGAACACCTGGACCTGCGTGACGTCGTCCATTGTGGCGCCGGCAGCTTCAACCGTTTGCTTGAGGTTAAGCATCGTCCGTTCTACCTGAGCGACGAAACTGCCGGTCTCGATTGTTCCATCGGGGAAAGCGGGGATGCAGCAGGCATAGAGCGTGCCGTTTGCTATCGCGGCCAATTCAAGAGGGGCCGCGGCTTTGGTAAGACCTGTTTCGACGATATTACGCATGTTGATTTCTCGGAGTTAATGACAAGGTGCAGAATTCGTGGAGCCGTAGGAGAGCGTCTCGGCGATGAAATGTCAGGCACAGGTAGGCAGATTTGATCGCCTGGGACGGGTATAGGTCCTTTTTCAGGAGCTAACGACTTACTGTGTCTGCAACCAGCCTTGCTGTTCGGCTCAATTCCTACCGTATTCGACGCTCGCCGAGCGTCTGGGCGCGAGCTGTCAACCTTATCAGAGACAAGCCACACGTTGAACTTGGCCTTGTTTCGTGTGGTGAAATTATTTCGAAGCTTGCAGGGTACTTTGAAATTGCGAATTTGGGCTGCTAATGAATGGGCAGTGCCGTACGAAGCGGATTGAATCGCGTCTTAACTGTCCGCAAGTACAGGATGATCAGAAAGTAAGCATCGAGCGTGCGCGGCCGGTTGGACGTCAGACTCGAAGGGCCTGCACTTCGTGGATCGTGGATCCGTCTTTTCCGTGACTGCATAATTTTTTCGTGGTGTGAAACGGTCGCTACTGTACGGTGAGGAGTGGTTCTGATCTACTGAACGGGTCATTCTTGCAGCCGAAGCAGTGCCTGTGCTTCGGTGCGTATCCCGTGGCTTACCACAGGGATGAGGGTATCCACCTCCCGGGCAGACATTCAAAAAGGACAGAGTCGTCGTGAATCAATCAACATCACAAGGTACGAGTGTTTCAATGAGGGACTGGAAGCGGGCTGCAGATCGACTGGGAACAGCGCTGATTCTGGACATTCTTGACAGCAAGGGCCTGCGACATCAGGCGCTGAAACCGGGCGTCATTCCGCGCACGGTTCAAAAGGTTGTGATCGGAGCGGCCAAGACACTGCTCTGGATGGATTTTGCACATGATGATCCGGCCACCTATGAGCTCGAGTTGAAAGCGGTTGATAGTTTGCAGGCGGACGAGATTGTTGTCTGCGCGACGGGCAACTCGGAGAGGTCCGGCATCTGGGGTGAGTTGCTCACCACCGCGGCGCTGCGCAGGGGAGCGGCCGGGATCGTGACCGATGGCGGGGTGCGGGACCTGGCACAGGTTGAAGCAATGGGCTTTCCTGTTTATTCGCGCTTCATTTCTCCCTACGACAGTTTCAACCGGCAGAAGGTCGTCGCGTTCGACATCCGCGTGGAAGTAGATGGCGTGAGCATCGAACCTGGCGACGTGATTGTGGCCGACCGCGATGGGGTGGCTGTTGTGCCGTCCGGCATGGCGGACGAGATCCTGGCACTGGCTCTCGGCAAGGCAGGGAAAGAGGATCAGTTCCGGGACGCGGTGAAGGGTGGTGCAAGCCTTTTTGAGGCATACGAACAGTTTCACGTTCTGTGAGCAACCTGTGCGTACTAGAGCTATCTAGACTCACGGCCTGGGTTTTGAACACAAGGACATTGCGTCATGTCGTCTGGATTACTTCATGTATTTCGCGACGATGACTATGCTGACGCGGCTTAGCGTCGAGGGGCGCTGTCGTGTGCCATTTTTTTGTGTAACTTTCTATTAGCGAGTCTAGGTCCGGAGAGCTTGAGCATATGCAGCCGGATCTGAGAAATCGATGAAAGATGGACAATGTGTGTTTGTAGCGTTCGACACTGAAATCGACTGATTAACGATAAAGATGATCTTCGTGGCATAGGATTCGTGTGAAGACCATGTCCGTAGAGAGTCGTAAAATTGCAATACAAAGGAGTACTTTTGATGAGCAATGTAACTCGTCCGGACTTCGCGACCCGAGCTACGAATCTAAGCATTGAGGGTCGAGCGTTCATCAACGGAGATTTTGTTGGCGCTTTGAGCGAGAGGACCTTTCACACGATCAATCCGGCAACCGGAAAGGTCCTTGCCGAAGTTGCGGAGTGCGACGTTGCGGACGTCAATCGTGCTGTTGAAGCGGCACGGCGTGCATTCGAAGACGGGCGCTGGCGCAATCTGAGCCCGAAAGATCGAAAGTGGGCACTGCTGAGACTTGCTGACCTCGTCGAATCGAACATCGAGGAGTTGGCCCTCTTAGAAAGTCTTGACACAGGAAAACCCGTCGACGACGCTCTGGCCGTTGATCTTCCTGATTGCATTGAGACGTTGCGTTGGCACGCGGAGGCGATCGACAAGCTTTATGACCAGGTCTCACCAACGGCGGGAGATGTTGTCTCGTTAATTGTGCGGGAGCCGATTGGTGTGGTAGCCGCAGTTATCCCCTGGAATTTCCCATTGGTGATCCTGGCACTGAAAGTGGCGCCAGCGCTAGCTGCCGGCAACTCTATCATTGTCAAGCCTGCCGAGCAGACTCCATTGACTGCAATCCGCTTCGCCGCACTGGCTGCAGAAGCAGGAATTCCCGCTGGCGTCTTCAACGTCCTTCCAGGATACGGAGAAACTGCGGGGCAAGCGCTCGGCCGTCATATGGACGTCGACTGCCTGACGTTTACTGGTTCGACGGAGGTTGGTCGTTACTTCTTGAAATATGCAGCGGAATCAAACATCAAGCGAATCACCTTGGAACTCGGCGGAAAGAGTCCAGTTATTGTGATGGAGGACGTTACCGATCTTCAACCGGTCGTCGAGCAGATCGCCAAGGGTATTTTGTTTTCTCAAGGCGAAAATTGCAGTGCCGGGTCAAGGCTACTTGTTCACGAGGGTGTCAAGGATCGTTTGCTTGCCGCAGTGGTTGAGCATTTCAAAACCTGGCGAGTGGGCAATCCGTTGGTCGCGGGTACGAAGCTTGGTGCAGTGATCGAAGAAAGGCACATGGAGCGAATTCTCGGATACATTGAGGCGGGCGTATCTGAGGGTGGACGAATCGTGCTTGGAGGAAAACGCATCCTTCAGGAAACGGGGGGGTTCTTCATTGAGCCAACGGTATTTGATTCGGTCGATAACAAGATGAAGATCGCCCGTGAGGAAATCTTTGGTCCGGTCCTGTCGACGATCACATTCCGAGATACCGATGATGCTGTACGGATCGCTAACGACTCTGACTATGGTCTCGCCGCATCTCTCTACACTAATGATCTGCACACGGCGCATAAGGTTTCACGGGCCATTCGAGCAGGAACGGTATCGGTTAACTGTTTTTCGGAAGGTGATCAGTCGGTACCGTTTGGCGGCTTTAAGCAGTCGGGATTTGGCGGGCGCGAAAAGTCATTTGCCGCTCATGACCAGTACTCGCAGTTGAAGACAATCTGGATCCAATTGCGTTAATTTTGATGCTGAAGGTAATTGTCTGGTAAGTGCGTTGTCTCCTTTGGTGGGCCCTGATTCTTCGAGGAGAAGAGCATGGCTCACTTTTTACACCGCAGCCTGCAACTGATCTGCCATCTAAGGATGTTCAAGGCCCATATTGATGGACTTACATCATAGGGAGCCTTGCCGAACCTATTACGACTTGCGAGCGTACATGTTCCACTTCAAAGCACGCGAATACAGCGAGCGGGCATGCTTGCCCGCGGGCTCTCAAAAACTACTCGGCGATTGACGTCGTTGACCGCCGAGACGGTGCCGATGCGAGCCGTCAACTATCCTGCTCATACACGTTCTTTGTGCACGTCAGAGAACGTAACCTTCCCGCATTCGCTGTGCAATGATCAACCCGGCGCTTTTCAGGGCGTCACTCGCCTTTGACAGCATTGTCTCTGTTCGCCGCTGTTCTGGTACCGACAAGCTGAGCGCCGCGACTGGGCAAGACAGGTCGTCCAGGATGGGCACCCCGATGCAGACGGCGCCGTCCTCGTTCTCTCCGGTTTCAATGGCATATCCGGTCTTTTGCACTTCGCTCAGTTGACGGCGCAGCACTTTGGAGTCTCTTATCGTCCGATACGTCTTTGGGGAAAGCGAACCGGCTAATGCTGTTTCTCGTTCAGCCTCTCCCATGTAAGCGAGAAATGCTTTGCCAAGCGCGGTGGAATGCATCGGCTCCCGGCTGCCAATCCGAGCCTGAATGCGCAAGGCACGAGTCGCCTCAATCACTTCGATGTAGACCATCTCTCCGTTCATCTCGATCGCGAGATTGATGGTTTCGTTGAACTCACGATTCAGCTCCCGCATGACCGGTACGGCGACTTCGCGCAAACGATGCAGGCTGTTGTCAGTCCGCGCTAACGCACGGAATCTACTGCCCAGCTCATACCTGTCTTGGCTAACGTTGTGCTGCAAGAACGTCGTGATGCTAAGCGTTTGCAAGTATCGGAATACTGTCGTCTTCGGCAATCCGAGGGCGTTCGCGACTTCGGTCATCGAAACAGCCCGGCCGCTTTCTGCGACAAATTCGAGAACCTTCATTGCCTTCCATACAGGGGCAACGACGTAACCGCCTCGTGGCATTTCGGTTAGGGTTTTCATGGAAGCTCAATTTTTCCGTTAGGCGAAACTATCGTTACTGTACGGAGAAAAATGGCTCTGGTCTACTGATCACGTCATTCTTGCAGCCGAAGCAGTGCCTGTGCTTCGGTGCATATCCCGTGGCTTACCACGGGGATGAGGGTATCCACCTCCCGGGCAGACATTCAAAAAGGACAGAGTCGTCGTGAATCAATCAACATCACAAGGTACGAGTGTTTCAATGAGGGACTGGAAGCGGGCTGCAGATCGACTGGGAACAGCGCTGATTCTGGACATTCTTGACAGCAAGGGCCTGCGACATCAGGCGCTGAAACCGGGCGTCATTCCGCGCACGGTTCAAAAGGTTGTGATCGGAGCGGCCAAGACACTGCTCTGGATGGATTTTGCACATGATGATCCGGCCACCTATGAGCTCGAGTTGAAAGCGGTTGATAGTTTGCAGGCGGACGAGATTGTTGTCTGCGCGACGGGCAACTCGGAGAGGTCCGGCATCTGGGGTGAGTTGCTCACCACCGCGGCGCTGCGCAGGGGAGCGGCCGGGATCGTGACCGATGGCGGGGTGCGGGACCTGGCACAGGTTGAAGCAATGGGCTTTCCTGTTTATTCGCGCTTCATTTCTCCCTACGACAGTTTCAACCGGCAGAAGGTCGTCGCGTTCGACATCCGCGTGGAAGTAGATGGCGTGAGCATCGAACCTGGCGACGTGATTGTGGCCGACCGCGATGGGGTGGCTGTTGTGCCGTCCGGCATGGCGGACGAGATCCTGGCACTGGCTCTCGGCAAGGCAGGGAAAGAGGATCAGTTCCGGGACGCGGTGAAGGGTGGTGCAAGCCTTTTTGAGGCATACGAACAGTTTCACGTTCTGTAGAGGCATCCGCTATTGATGGTCTCGGAATCGGGAATCGGGAATCGGGAATCGGGAGCCGGGAGCGGCGTCACTTGATGTCAGTCGTTCATCGACCTGTCGATACTAGTTTTCTTTGAATCCAGAAGCTGACGATGACTACGCGGGAAACCATCTCCGATGCCAAGGGAAACGTCTGCTTTAAACATGAAGGGAACGGCGGTGCAAATTACCGGCCGGCCCATACAGAGCTGCATGCGCAGCAACAGAGGAGACATAGTCATGTACATTCCAACGAAACTGAAAAAAACCTTTCGGATCCTGAGTTGTGCTGTTGGCTTCGCTGCGATCTCTTCATCCGCCAGTGCTGGTGAGGTGCAAGATGTGAAATTTGGCTTTGCAGGTCCGTTGACAGGGATGAGCGCTAGTTTTGGCAAGGATCTGCAAGACGGAGTGCAACTTGCGCTTAACGATGCGAACGCGCAGAAGATCCTCATCGGTGGGAAGCCTGTCAAGTTCTCTATCGTTGCTCAGGACGATCAGGCTGATCCGCGCGTGGGGGTGCAGGTAGCGCAAAAGCTACTCGACTCCAACGTAGCCGTAGTGATTGGACACTTCAATTCAGGAACGACAATACCCGCATCGGCTATCTACCAACAAGCGGGGATGGTAATGATCAATCCGGGGGCCACAAATCCGATTATCAATCAACGAGGTTTTGATCATATTTTCAGCGTGCTCGGGACGGATGACGACAATGCCGGACGTGCCGCCAAATATGCGGTCCGGGTATCAAAGGCAAAGCGCATCGCGATTCTTGACGATCGCACTGCATTCGGGCAAGGGGAAGCGGACCACTTCGACAAGGTTGTCAAAGCCGAGGGTGGTTCGATTGTCGATCGACAGTATTGCGACGACAAGACGGTAGACTTCAGCGCACAACTCACGGCTCTCAAAGGGGCAAACATCGACTTGCTCTTCTTTGGTGGCCTCGACCGGCAAGCAGCAGGTGTCGCGAAACGGATGAAACAGCTTGGAATGACTGCTCAACTGGTAGGTGGCGGCGCTGTTGCCGATTCCGATTTTCTTAAACTGGCGGGGCCCGCCGGTGAAGGCGTGATGGCGTGGGAACCGGGTAGCCCGCTCGAGAACTTGCCGACTGGGAAAGAGTTTGGCGCGCGGTTTCAGAGGACCTTTGGTTTGCCAGCGCAGTCGTACGCTCCCTTCGGGTACGATGCGACTTGGGCTGCGATCAAGGCAATGCAAAAAGCTGATTCCGTTGACCCGAAGGTGTACTTGACCGCCGTTAAAGATATCTCGTTCACAGGCGTTACCGGCCCAATTGCGTTCGAGTCCAACGGTGCACTGAAAGGCGGCTCATCGACGCTTTATCAGGTGAAGCAAGGTAAATGGGTTGCCATAGTGACACAAACTGGTAAATGACCCGCCGGCGAAGGGAGTAAGGGTTGGCCGAACTGCACGTAGGTCGAATTGCAGCGACAGGTGCATAGATCATTGCGCGCCGCCTCGGGTCCGAAGATGTTCCGTCTGCATAATCAGCGGCCCTTACGCCGGCTAGCGCGAAGGTCAGATGGTGTCTGGCCCTTGTTAGACTCACAATATGCCTATTGGCCCGTGCGCGATATTCGGCCGACTAAAGATGACGAGGGGCTGTACGGTGTCTTGTGACACGCCCCTTGTTCACGGATAAGTTGCGGGGGGGGCCGGACTCGCATTCCGCGCTGAATGATCCTTCCTTTGATGTCATCAATCTCTTGGGCTGTCTGTGATATGGCTCAGTCACCTTCGCGCGCGCTGACGTCCGTCCTTTGCGTGCCTGCTCACTACTGCACTGAGTTCTCCGATTTCCTGTTTGATTCGGGCTCGCTGATCGTGCGTGTCGTTCTCTCGCTGCATTTTCCCGCAATCGAATCTTGATCTTGCCGTGAATGGCCGCGCTGATGATGTAGGACATGTATGTCAGGATGCAGGTCGAACTGCACGAACTATTGGTGCGCTAGGCGACAGTGGCGGGGGCCTGCACGCCGTCAGCTCGAAGTCTTGCAGCAAGGCGCAACGAGGGCTGTGGGCAGAACCCTTCGAACTGGCCCGAGCTCGATTGATTTCGCTGGCCCGACCCCATGCGACTCAATGCGCTGGAACGGCCTGAGGCTGCTCGTCGCAGATGGTATCCATGCCATCCTACGTTATCCTCAGGAAGTGTGATTCTGATTCCAATCGTAACCCGCAACCAGTTGAACGATATCGAAAACCAGTCTTGCAAAATTGGGGTGGCCATAGCTTTATAAAACAACCTCAAATAGGGATAAAAAAATTCTGATTGTTGCACCACTATTGAGCATTGTCCGATATATGGACAAGTGATCTTCATTATTTATGAAATATCGACGTTTGCCAGATCGCTGATTACCATAAACACATGGAGCCAAATTTAGTTAAGGAAGGTCTGCAAAACTGCTGCAATCGGGGGCGGCGTGTACTACTCTAAACGCAGTGACTGAAACGGGGTAATGCGATGACGCAACTTCATCTTGGATTGAATTTGTCGACGAAGCGCACGCGCAAACGTGAGTTTCTCGACGAGATGAGGGGAGTCGTGCCGTGGTCAAAGTTGATTGCCTTAATCGAGCCACATTACCCGAAAGGTAAGACGGGGCGACCGCCATTTCCTGTGGCGACGATGCTTCAAATCCACTTCATGCAACAGTGGTTCGGGCTGTCGGACCCGGCGATGGAAGAAGCTTTGTACGACGTGCCGCTATATCGCGAATTTGCGGGCCTCGATGGTGGCATGGCCCGCTTGCCAGACGAGACCACGATTCTTCGATTTCGGCATCTTCTCGAAACGCATGGAATCGCTGCCCAAATGCTTGCACTGGTCAATGAGATTCTGGTTGATAAGGGGTTGATGCTCAAGGCAGGCTCAGCCGTTGACGCCACCTTGATCGCAGCGCCGAGCTCGACCAAGAACGGCTCGGGCACACGAGATCCCGAGATGCAACCAACGCAGAAAGGCCGCAACTGGTACTTCGGAATGAAGGCCCATGTTGGCGTGGACGCGGAGTCGGGCCTGGTGCATACCGTCATCGGAACGGCGGCAAACGTGCACGACATCAACGAGGCGCAGGCGTTGTTGCACGGCGAAGAAACGGATGTGTACGCTGACGCGGGTTATCAGGGTATCGAGAAGCGTGAGCACGCACGCCCAGTACGATGGCACGTCGCGATGCGGCCCGGTAAGCGAAGAAAGCTAAACCTGAAGGACCCCATTGATGCGATATACGATCAGATCGAGCGCTTGAAAGCAGGCATTCGCGCGAAGGTGGAACATCCGTTCCGAGTTCTCAAGCGACAGTTCGGCTACATGAAAACGCGATACCGGGGGCTGACCAAAAACACCGCTCAAATCACGACGCTGTTTGCGTTGGGCAATCTGTGGATGGCACGTAAGTCGTTGCGAAAAGCGTGAAAAAATGCAGCATGCGATGAGCTTGGATCAGGACTCGTCGCGGTTACCTGGGCAATGCTCCCCATCCTACCGACCTTCGCCACGACAAACCGTCCTTGAAACAAAATGTCGTGCTTAAAAGCGCGTTGTTCAGACCTTCCTTAACGGCTTCGATTGCATTGACCACCCAAGGCGCACGCATGGATTCACCCCGTCGAGAACTCCCTCGCATGCTAAAACGCGGGTGTTCCAGAGATGCCATCGGGAGTTCGACCTTTGATGACTGTTATGGCCCAAAAATCCCCCGGATTCACAGCGGACCAAGCGGCGTGGAGCACACACCATGAGAGAAGCGGGTTGGATTGATGGGGGTATATCAACGACTCTGGCAAAAGGACTAGAAGTCTTGCAGGCTTTCGCGTCCTACGGTCGCGCGGCGACTAATGCGGAGATTGCTGAGAAGGTCGGGCTGCCTCGTCCATCTGTCGGCCGAATGACAACCACGCTTGTGGAACTCGGTTTTCTTGTGCGAGCGTCGCGAGGGAAGTTCGAGGTTGGTGGGCGCACACTTACTCTCGGCTATCCCGTAGTGACACGGTTAGTTGACAGACAAAAAGCAAGGCCGTTGATGCGGGAGTTCGCAGCAAGCACGGGCGGAGCTGTGTCCATCGCGGTTGCGAGTGATATGGACTATGTCTTTGTTGAGTCGGTACACCCGAACAACACCATGCAACATCGGCCAGAAGTTGGATTCAGTGCGCCACTTGCGACGACAGCAATGGGGCGAGCCCTGCTATCGATAATGCAAGAGAGTCGTCTGAAGCAGTATCGGCAGCGAATGCAGCGTTTCCGTCCAGAGCAGTGGGCAGCTCATGGCGCTCAGGCTTTGGCAGGGATGGAGGCGTGTTCAAAGTATGGCTTTTGCACAGTGTTCGGAACTTGGCGTGCCGATATCTTCGCCTTTGCCAGTCCATTGGGAAGGATGGCTACCGGCGAAGTTTTAGCGGTCAATTGTGGAATACCATCCTGCTCAATGACACCAGCGCAAACCGAAACGGGGCAAGTCGGGCAGCGGCTATCGGTACTTGCCGACAATATTCGAGCGCTCATGCCGCTTATATTCGACTAAGCAAAGCGTGATGTTTGAAGGCGGCTAGAGTGCTCTTACTTCGAGGTCATCGGTCTCGACCACCTCGTTCTACCAGGCTTGGAGAAGAAGATATGGACGATATCGAGTCGGGTGCATCAGCGTTGCTCGATGAAAATGATCGACACGTTTTCCACAGAGACGTCAATCGGACATACAAAGTCGCGATGAAAGGTGTCGGTGCGACTTTCTTTGATCACGCAGGGAAATCATATCTGGATGGATCATCGGGTTCGTTCGTTTGCAATTTAGGACACGGCATCGAGTCCATTGCAAAGATTATGGCCGAGCAGGCGTCAAGGATCACATTCACTAATACGCGTAACTTCACCAGCGAACCGGAGTTGCGGCTCTGCAAAAACCTGGCGGCATTGTCTCCAATGTCGCATTCAAGGGTGTGGGTCTGTAGTTCGGGGACCGCGGCCAATGAAGCGGCGACAAAAATGGCCTACCAATATCACACAATACGTGGCAATCCCGGAAAAACAGAAGTGATATCCCGGTGGCGTAGCTATCATGGCAGTTCCATGGCAGCACTTGCCATGACGGGCGATCTTCATAAACGGGCCCCGTTCGAGGCCTTGCTTGCGCAGCGCCCTCATATCGATCCACCCTACTGTTTTAGATGTCCGTGGGGCAAGAAACGTTCATCATGTGCTCTCGAGTGCACGTCAGCGCTTGAGACCGAAATTCTACGACTTGGTCCCGACAAGGTATCGGCGGTGATTAAAGAAGTTATAGCGGGAGCACCGTTAGGGGCCTTGGAGGTGCCGGACGGTTATTTACAAGAAGTACGAACTATTTGTGATAAGTACGACGTTCTATTGATTGTTGACGAGGTCATTAGTGGGGTGGGACGAACCGGGGCGTGGTTTGCAACGTCTCGCAGCGGGGTGGTGCCGGACCTTATTACCTTGGGAAAAGGTCTTGCGGGCGGGTTCTCACCGGTCGGAGCGTTAGTCGTAGCGGGCAAGGTATTCGAGGCATTTTCTTCGTCTGGCAGGAATTTTGTGCATTACGAGACTTTCACCGGTCACGCGCTCTCCGCTTGCGTGGCAAACGCAGTGATTGAGCATATCCAGCGTAATGACCTCCTGACGACCGTAGAGCGGAATGGACGATATCTTGGCCAACTTCTTCAAGCGCTTCGTGACCTGCGCATCGTCGGCGACATTAGGGGAACCGGTTTTCTGTGGGCGGTTGAACTAGTAGAAGATAACCTGAAAAACGAACCGTTCTCCAGCGACCTACGCATCTCCGATCTAGTTGTTGATCGTGCGTTGGAGTGTGGCGTACTCCTCATTGCCGGCCGAGGGGCTGCGGATGGACTGCTTGGTGACACAGTGCTCCTTGCGCCCCCTATGTAAGCACCGTTCAGCAATTAGAGAAAATTGTAAAAACGCTCCGCCACGTTCTGGAGACGATATCCATCGAGTGCGGCACTGAAATCGCGCGCTTCAACAATCGTAAGCGCTCAATCTGGCACACGCGGAACCATATGGCCGCGTGGTAACGGTCGCGTCAATCCGGTTCGGACCAAGCGCTTACGCGGTCAAGCCGTAGGCTTCAAGAAGTTAAACGGTAGCAGGTCGGTAACATCGGCGTCTAATGCTCGTTGCGGCAATTCGCTGAGTACCCGTACGAGATATGCATAGGGTTCGACGTTGCACGCTCGGCATGTGAGCATCAAGCTGTAGATCATTGCGCTGGCCTTCGCACCAGCAACCGTGTCACTGAACAGCCACGAGGATCTGCCCGTGCAGAATGGCCGGATGTCGCGCTCGATGACGTTGTTATCGATTGGGGCACGCCCATCGTTCACGTAGCGGCTCAGGTACGTCCATTGATTGCGTGTATAGGCGATCGCCTTGCCCAGCAGGCTCTCAGGAAGGACCTGCGGTGCCAGTTCGTCAAGCCATTTCCTGAAGGACTCGAGCAGCGGCACGCTATGTTGGTGGCGCAGCCGGAAGGTGTAATCGACGCGCGTCTCGCTTTCGGGCAGATCTCCCTTTGCGAGTGTTTCGACCTGGTAGAGCGCCTTGAAGTATTCCAGTGCATGTGCGGCCCGCCCGCCTGGTTTCTTCATGCCCTTGAAGGCATCAACAAAGGCGCGTCGCGCGTGGGCGAGGCAGCCGAAGTGGGTCGGACCTTCGAGCGTGCGCCAGGCGGCGTATCCATCGGTCATCAGCAGACCCTTGTAGCCGGCGAGGAACGCCTGGGGATATTGCTGAGCGCGCCCCGGCTGGTAGTCGAACAGCACGACGGGTTCGGAGCAGTCTTCAGCGCTACGGTACACCCACATGTACGAGGTGCTCTGGGCGGCTTTGCCCGGCTCCTTGAGCACCTGTACCGTTGTTTCGTCGCCGTGAATCAGCTGTTGCGAAAGCAGTGTCTTGCGCAGCGCCTCGTACAAACGGCTGTAATGCAGCTCAGCAGGCCGGATGATCCAGTTCGCCAGCGTAGCGCGTCCGACTTCGATGTCCGCACGCGCCAGCGCATGGGCCATCCGGTACAACGGTGTTCCGTCAACGTATTTGCCCGCGGTGACCGTGGCGATCATTGCCGCACTGGCATTGCTGCCCGGCAACGGCTGGGCCGGCATCGGTGCGGTGATGACCGGCGTGCGCTCGGCGTGGCGCTCGCAGTGGCGGCATGCATATTTGAAGCGCACGTGCTGAAGCACCGACGCCTTGACTTC
>NZ_FCOK02000023.1 GCF_001544555.2 Caballeronia udeis
GCGTAAATCGATCATCGTTGCCTGCTGGAAGCAAGCCGAGCTTTGGTGATGTCATGATTTACGTAATACTCAATAGTACCTCAGCACCTTAGTGAGTCTCGTGCGGCACGTCGAGGATCAGGATGATGGTCCAGTCGGCGTCGCCGTCATGGTGATACTGACGCTCGGCCACAATGAACGGCTGCTGTTTGCCGTCCGGGCCGAGAAATAGCACGTCGCCTTCCATGGGCAGGCACTCAACGGGCGGCAGCGCGAGATACGCGTCCTTGTCTTTTGTGTTGCGCGGCATCAGCTTTTCAATCTTGCGTGATGCTGCTTCGGTCCATTCGATATCCAGCTGGATGTTGCTCATACGATCCTCCGCACACGGGTGCGATTCAATTTATCGACGCGGAATGTAGCATACGCCGCGCCGGCGGGGGTATCGTTGCCGGCATCGTGGTCAGAAGTCGTCATTCACGAACAAAAGCCGGATACAACGCTTTGCGCGTCGTATCCGGCTTTTTTGTCGAACGGTCTGCCAAACAGCTAACGTTTGCGCGCCGTTGCGACGCGTACGCCCGATCGCTTATTCGGCCGTGCCTTTCTTCGAATGCTTCATGCCCGGCTTCTTATGATGCATGGTGTCCTTGTGCATCGGCATTTCGCTCTGCATGTTCGACTGGCGTGCCTGCAGGTCCTGCGCGCGCTGCTCGATATCGGAGATTTTGGCCGGATCGGTACTCATCGTGACGCCCTGATCGGATTGTGCGAATGCTGCGCTGGTCATTGCGCTCAGGGAAAACAAGACTGCCAGGGACACTTTCTTCATTGTTACCTCCATAGACTCGTTGAACCCGGGTTGGCCTGTCCCGATTAGCGAGACATTACACGCTGCGTAGCAAATACCGATCCTGCTCGCGAATCGTTACATGTAGTTACAGTGCCGTCACATTTCAGCAATAGCACTGCGGTTCGACTCTAACAGAGCTTCAGCCCGGCCAGTCGATTGACTGAGCCGGCGATAATACCGGCGAAGCGTTTTGGTTTCTAGTACTGAATTTTGAGATAACTGGCGGTGCTTCTGCATGATTTGTAACATCGAGATGATTCAATAGAGCCCCAGGCGTCGGTACACCCGAAAGCGCGCGAGGCCGACCAGTTCATGAAGCGCAGTTTCCGCATCGATGAAACCACACGAGCCGGGAAAGAAGGTGGCCCGAGGTTGTCGCACGTTGCTGGTGAACGCTTGCGTGTCGAGGCCGAAAGCATTGAAGGCCAGCAGTGACCGTTCCATATGATAAGCAGAGGTAACCAGTATCAGCGATCCGTCGGGTTCGGGCTGCACGATGCTGGCTACGTTGCGGGCGTTCTGGTACGTATTGAGGCTTTCGTTCTCGATCACGAGATCGGAGGCGCTCACGCCGCGGGCAAGCAGGAAGGGGGCGTAATTGTCGGCTTCGGCTTGTTCGTGATGCTGCGGATTACCGCCGCTTACGATTACGCGGCAAGCGCCGCCTGCGCGCCGGCAATCACGATACAGCTCGGCTGTGACAACAATACGTGTGAACGCATCGCGTTTTGGAACAAGATGTTTTTCGCTGTCGTAACGCGTGCCGCCACCCAGCAGGATAAAAGTCGTTCGCGATGCGAAATGCACGTCCTGCGGCGTCGACCTGGCTTCAAAGCCGCGCTGCGCAAGGTGCAGCAACGGCGCTGAAAGCCACCCCGCGCCCAGCGCCCAGAACAGCAAGACGCAAACAACCGCGACAGTGCGCCGGCGTTGTCGCCAAACTGCGAACAGTGCAAAGAAAAGCAGCAATAAAGTTATAAGAACCAATTTGGTTTGAGGTAACGTATAGGTTTTCGAGATAATCCGCTTCGTGGTCATCGCATTCGTGAGAATGCATCGCCGGATCTGCGGAACGCTTTGCGTAGTGCACGTTTAACGGGCGCTCGGAATTATAAGTAGCGGTAAGCAGAAATAAGCAGCACCTAGCGCAAGCGGCGGCTGCGAGTTCCGGTCAGGGGCCGCGAAGTCGGCATTTTGACTGGTTTCGGGGCGTGCCGCGTTTAGTCGGTGCCGCTGGCAGTCAGTTACTGCCATGTGGCGCCGTCACGGCTGCACTGGAAGACATAACGAGATGACCACGTATTCAAACGAAGCCGTACTCGAAGCGCTCCGGCGAGCTCAGTATCGTCAAGTTCCGTGGGCAAGACGCCCAAACGTTTTTAGCCATCTACGCGACCTGGGCCTGCTGGAACTGGTCCGGCAACGCACCGTAGCACCTGCTCCTGGTTTTCACGCTCCCGTGGACATTGCGGTGGTAACCGAGCGAGGCAAGCTCGAGTTCTCCCGGCTCGCACGAGACGAGCGCTCGATGGACTGGGATCTGCACCGCGCCGCGCCTTATTCTCCGGCCGTAATTCAGGAACCCTTGGCCGAAGCGCGCGCTTAAAGCGCTTCCATCCTCCGCGCTAAAACGGTCTTGCGCTTCGCAGTGCCCGAGTGCCGGGCAAACGGTTGCGGCGACTGTCGCTCCACTTTTGGGTCGAATGAGTGCTGCTCTAAAGTGGCGCGCTCATGACCGCGGCAAAATTCCGGCAAAAAAAAGCCCGTATCACAAGGATACGGGCGTACCGGATCTACTTCTGCCACGCTGTGCTCATGGCATAACGTCGGACTTGTGCGATACGGAAGGGTTCCCCATCGGCTAAATATGGCTTGAATTAGCGATATTCCGACGCTTTGGTGCGCGTCGACGCTGCTCAGCGCTTTGGCGGTCGATTACTACGCTCCGGTTCCGGCCGCGCTCGCGCGTTGCTCGCTATGTCGCCTCGCAAGTCTCCGCGCGGCGCCGTTTCGGTTATTGCACCACCACCACGCACTGGTTCCTTTTTCCAGGCCTGCAGACTGGGCTGCGTTTGCGCGCGCAGCGCGAAGTTGCCCGAGGGCGAACCGGCGTACACCGGAATTCCCGCGCCCAGCGATGAAACCACAATGCCGCACACCAGCAGTGACATTGGTTTCATGATGAAAACTCCCCTTCGGACCGATATCGGCCCGCTAGCCAGCTTCATAAGCTATGCCAGCGCACGAAAGGGTGCTGTAAATATTGGTAAAGAGTTGTTTCCTGATTTCCCGGCATGGACGGCAAGCAATGACCAAGCACGCGTTTAAGCTGCCGCAAAGACAAGGCGCGCAAAGACAAGGCATGCCATGCGCTCGCTTTCGGTCAACGAAAGGCGAGCGCTTGCCGGCAGATTTTTGACAGGCTAAAACGGTCTGCGAGCGCAGACCGGCGACCCGTCACTCGAGAAGAGACATCGAGTGCTGAGCCGGGATAAAGCGCAGGAAACCTGCGCGCGGGTGCTTCGCGTGAATCTGGTCCTACCGCGCTGGTCATACACAGCTCATCGTACAGCTCTGGTCACACCACGTGGGTCGTACCGCGACCGACCATACAGCCCGAACGTGCTACTTGCCGCGTTGTGCCAGCCTGTCAGGCCATCTTGACCGGAGCGCGCCACGATTCCGGATTCGTCCAGAATGCGCCACGCAAACGGTCGCGGCTCGGCGGTACGGGCGGTTTCGCAGCGGTGGAACCGATCCGGCCCCGCAGCGACACCTCACGACCATTATTGCCAAGACGTTTCACGATTTCGGCGAGCGTACCGTCCGCTTGCCATTCGTCGAACCGGCGGCGGCAGGTCGGCGGCGACGGGTAGCGGCCCGGCAGCTTCGACCACCCTTCACCCGTGGACAGGACCCACAACACGGCATTGACGACAGCGCGTGCTTCGACACGCGGACGGCCGCGCCGTTCGCTACGTGCCGGTTCTGCGCAAAACAAGGCCTCTACCAGCGCCCACTCGTTATCTCTTAAATCGTCGAACATCATGTTTCACCTCAGCGAAGCTAACCCCGGTGCGCTGCCCCGCGCCGCGCACTCTGGTCGGAATTCGAAGATCGAATCCAGGTAAGGTCGGAGCAGACATTGCGACGGACGATTTGCGTTTAAAACTGCAATGGCACCGACCCCTGCGCAACTTAATGCGAGAACCGTGCCATGCGTGTATCGATCGGTCGGAAAGCCTCGCGGCAGTAGGCTGGCGCGGTGCCAGCATGGGCCGTATGAGACGCTATAAGTGCAGTTAATGAAATCGGGACAATCACCAATCAAGTGCAACAAGCCCATCTGGCGTGCGCAAATGCATTTTTGCTGCACCGCAGCGCGAGTGATGAAACCGTTTTCCTGGCCCAGCGTTGATCTACAATTTGCATTGATAAGCCGGATTGATGAGGGGAAGGTATGGGCCGAGCGCTCAATGTGACGTTGCGGCAGCTTCGGGTGTTTATCGAAGTCGCCAAGCTGCAGAGTTTTAGCCGGGCCGGGGACGAAGTCGGCCTGACGCAGTCCGCGGTGAGCCGGTGCGTGAGGGAGCTCGAGGGGGAAATCGGCCTCAAGCTGGTCGACCGGACCACCCGCGAAGTGCAACTCACCGATGTAGGCGCCAATCTCGTGGGCAGCGTGTCGCGGCTGCTGTCGGACCTCGATGAAGCGCTCCGGGAAATCCGCGACCTCGGTCAGCAGCGACGGGGGCGGGTGATCGTGGCGGCCAGTCCGACGGTGGCGTGCCGCTTGATGCCGCTGGTCATTTCGGCCTGCGTCCGGGAATTTCCGTTGATTTCACTGGGCTTGCGCGACGATCTGCAAAGCGATGTGATCCGCAAGGTCAAGTCCGGCGAAGTCGATTTCGGCGTGGCGATCGGCCCGTACGCCAATGACGACCTGCATGGGGAAGTCGTGATGACCGACTCGTTCTGCGCGGTCGCGAGGCGGGACCACCCCCTTGCGGCGGCACAGGAGGTGCCATGGGCGGCATTGTCCGGCGAACGTCTGGTGATGCTGGATCACGCTTCCGGAAGCCGTCCGATTATCGATGCGGTGCTGCGCGAGCATCACGTTATCGCCGATGTGGTGCAGGAACTCGGCCATTCCGCCACCGTCTTCGGGCTGGTGGAGGCGGGCGTCGGCATCAGCGTGCTGCCGTGGCTGGCCCTGCCGTTGCCGGCGAACTCGTCGCTGGTGGCATTGCCGCTCGTGCCACGCGTGGAGCGAACTGTCGAACTGGTGCGCCGGCGCGACCGGTCGTTGTCGCCTGCGGCCGAGTCGGTGTGGGGGTTGGTTGCCGGATTGCCGAAGCGCGTCGAGGAACTGGCGTAGCGGGCTTCTCGATAGCGTTGGCGGCTATGTGGGAGGGCGGGCTTCGTTCGATCGTCGAGGATTTGCCCGATTCCACGCTTCGCGAAACCCGCGAAAGCGCGAGAACTGGCCTGATGGCTAACGCGTGTGCCGTACAGCGCTTTTCAGAAGGCGCCGCGTTAGACTTTCGCTTTCCATCGGCGGAGGCGGCAATGAGTGAGTCAGGAGGGGCGGTTATCTCGGAACTGGGTGCGCTGACCAGTGCGGCGGCCAATGCGCAGGAAGCGGGTGGACGTGCGCCGAATGCACGCGACGCGGTCCGTGCGTTACGCCCGTCCCAGATCCGTGAGGTTGCCAACGCGGGTTTCGGTGTCCCGGACGTCCTGCCTTTCTGGTTCGGTGAATCAGACCAGGTCACGCCGCAATTCATCCGCGACGCCGCCAGCCGCGCGCTCGCCGACGGTGCAACCTTCTATACCCATAACCTGGGTATCGCCGCGTTGCGAGAAGCGCTTGCGGATTACGTCGGCAAGCTGCATGGCGCTACCCGGCCTGCTGAAATTGCCGTGACCAGCGCCGGAGTCAACGCGCTGATGCTCGCGACGCAACTGGTCGCAGGCGCGGGCGACCGTGTGGTGGCGGTCACGCCGCTGTGGCCGAACCTTGTGGAAATCCCGAAGATTCTTGGCGCGACGGTGGAAACGGTTACGTTGACGTATGGCCCCGACGGCTGGACGCTCGATCTCGAACGTTTGCTTGCGGCGCTCACCCCGGGTACACGCATGCTGATGATCAATTCGCCGAACAACCCGACCGGCTGGGTCATGACGCGCGAGCAGCAACAGGCAGTGCTCGACCGGTGCCGGCAGTTGGGCATCTGGCTGGTCGCTGATGAAGTCTACGAGCGCCTCTATTACGGCGATGACGCCGCGGTCGCTCCTTCTTTCCTTGACCTGGCGACCCGCGACGAACGGGTGATCGCGGTGAATTCGTTCTCGAAGGCCTGGCTGATGACGGGCTGGCGGCTGGGCTGGATCGTCGCGCCCGAGCGTCTGATGGAGGATCTCGGCAAGCTGGTCGAGTACAACACGTCGTGTGCGCCTTCGTTTGTCCAGATGGCCGGTGTCGCCGCGGTGAAGGACGGTGGGCAGTTTACGCAAGAGCTGGTCGCCGGCCTGCGCGCCAGCCGCGATTACCTCGTGGCGGCGTTGCAGCGCATTCCGGGTATCGACGTGCGGGCGCCCGCGGGTTCCATGTACCTGTTCTTCAGGCTTCCGGGCGCGGACCGCAGTCTTGAACTGTGCAAGGCGCTTGTGCGCGAGAGTGCGCTCGGACTGGCTCCCGGCAGCGCATTCGGGCCGGAAGGAGAGGGTTTTGTGCGCTGGTGCTACGCATGCGATACCGCTCGCCTGGACGCCGGGGTGGCACGCCTGCGGGCGTTCATGGAAGCGCACCCGGTTTCGTAAGGGCTGCGGGCTGTCGGGGCGCAAGGGACGGATTGCCGGGAGCCGGGCGCGGGGTTTCGGCTCGCAGGGCCGCCAGACGGGATTGCCGACGTGACCGCCAGACGTGAGTCGGGCAGCTACCCAATGTTTCACCTTTACGCACCGTTTGTTTTTGCGTAATATGCGTCCAGTCACGCGCTTCCGCCTTGGAAAGTGCTACTTCGTCCGGCTGGGAAAAGCTCGGCGATCAGGATCTGATCCCGTATTTTGCCTCCCCCCGGTGCGTGCTCCCAATCAATATGACCGATCAGAAATCGGGCGAGCGCGTCGTCAGTATCCTCGTCCACGATTTTCCAGTCTGAGCGTTGCGAATGGTTCGAGTAGTCGGCGTCATTCGATTCGGCCTGACTTGACCGGTTCATAGACCATACAGGGTCCTATCTAGCTGCATGAATACCCAAGAGGCGAAGATCGTCCTCGAGACTGCCTTGATCTGCGCGCAGGAGCCGCTGAAACTCGCCGAGTTGCGCAAGCTTTTCGCCGACGACATCTCGGCAGACACGGTTCGCACCTTGCTCGACGCCCTGAAGCAGGATTGGTCGGGACGCGGCGTGGAACTCGTGGCGCTGGCGTCCGGATGGCGGTTTCAGAGCAAACCTGCAATGCGGGCCTATCTCGATCGGCTACACCCGGAAAAGCCGCCCAAATATTCGCGAGCTGTTCTTGAAACGCTTGCGATCATTGGTTACCGGCAGCCTGTGACGCGTGGAGACATCGAAGAAATTCGCGGTGTCACGGTGAACACGCAGGTCGTGAAGCAACTGGAAGACCGCGGTTGGATCGAGGTCATCGGTCATCGCGACGTGCCGGGCCGCCCGGCGCTTTATGCCACCACCAAGCAGTTCCTGGATGACCTGGGCTTGAGCGCACTGGACGAGTTGCCTGCTCTCGACAACCCGTCGGCGCAACTGGAAGCGTCGTTGCTCGCGCAACATGCAATCGATTTTCCCGGTGACGACGCGGCGGCAATAGGCGCGGTGCTGGTGCAAGGGTTGGAATCGAAGGGCGAACCCGCTTTGTCGCTGGACGCTCCGGACGCGGGCAATTCGCCGTCACCCGAGCATTTGTCCGGCGCTGACCCGGTCACGACAGCAATGGGTACGGCTGAAAACGAGGCGGGCGACGAGCACGGTGCTGTCGAGCCGGGAACGCCGGATGCTGCGGCGAGTACGACTATGCATGAAGCAGGTGAGTCACCCCGTTCGCAGGAACCCGTGGCGGCCGAAGCAGTCGACCCGGAAGGCGAAGCGTTTTTGCGTTCACGGGCCGGTGCTGACGAGCCTGTGAATGAGGAGAACGACGGCGCGCAAACGAACGCACCGGCGCAATTTGAATCGCATGAACCGCAACAAGCGGTGCCGCTGACCAGCCCGGAACCGCTCGAAGCGGCTGCGGGTGTCAGCCGGGACCCAGTACAAGCAACGCCCGGCGACGCGCTCAAGCGTCGCGAGGCGGCGCCGGATGCCGGCGCATTGACGAGCGACGCAGCGCAACACGCATTACCGCGCGCCGCAGATGAATCCGATGGCGCTGACACCGCGCATGCATCGGATGCATCGAACCCATTCGACGCATCCGATGCGCCGGACGAATCAAGCGAAACCGACGAATTCAACGCACCGGACGACCAGACTGCGCGCCGCGCCTGAGGCCTGTTTGCCCGAACCTTCATTCGGCTGCTAATCACCATCGGCCGGATTTTTTGACGCGCCTGCGACGGGCGCGCGACCCGACACAATTGAGGTTGTTTTGACACATTCCCACGACAGCGATTCGCCCGAATCCGAGCGCCCCGTTCGTGCCGATGAAGCACATGGCCAGGCCGACGCAGGCGAACGCACACGCAACGACGAACCCGCGGACGGCGAAGAACGTCCGCGTCGCGGTTTGCGGCGCGGGCCTCGCAGCCTGATTGCCCGCCGTCGCGCCGTCGCCAAGACGAAGGGCGCCGACGGTGCACCATCGGTGGCACCGGGTGGCGTGATTGCTGAAGCTCCCCCGGATGGCGTGGTTGCTGCGCAGGTGCGGATGCCGCGCAAGGATGCGGGCTCGCGTGGGCCGCGCAACGGCGCGGGAAGTGGCGACGGTGCACGGACCGGGGCGGCTGGCAAGCCCCGCGGTCCGCGTGAAGCGTCGGCCGAGGGAACTCGCGAAGGCCAGCCGCCGCGCGAAGGCGGCCGTCGCCCGGCGCGGCAGGCTCAACCCGGACAGGCTCAAAAGCGCGGTCGCCGCGATGACGCGGCAGCACCGGCAATGCCGGCTTCGGCAACCGCCGCAGGAGGCGCTGAGGACGACGTTTTTGCCTATGTGACATCGCCGGCATTCGACGCCGACAACACCACGGGCGGCGTGCGCGCTCCCATGTTGCGGCGCGGTCGCAGCGCTCCCCAAAAACGCGTGCTCGAAGCGGACGACGACACGCCGAAGCTTCACAAAGTGCTCGCCGAGGCGGGAATGGGTTCGCGCCGCGACATGGAAGAGCTGATCGTGGCCGGCCGGGTATCGGTGAATGGCGAGCCGGCGCATATCGGCCAGCGCATCATGCCGACCGACCAGGTCCGCATCAACGGCAAGCCTGTGAAGCGCAAGCTCGCCAGCAAGCCGCCGCGCATCCTCCTGTATCACAAGCCGACCGGCGAGATCGTCAGTCACGCCGACCCGGAAGGCCGTCCTTCTGTCTTCGACAACCTCCCGCCAATGAAAACAGCCAAGTGGCTCGCGGTCGGGCGGCTCGACTTCAACACAGAAGGTCTTTTGCTGCTGACAACGTCCGGCGATCTGGCCAACCGGTTCATGCATCCGCGTTACAGCGTCGAGCGTGAATATGCGGTGCGGGTGGTGGGTGAATTGTCGGAAGGCATGCGTCAGAAGTTGCTGCATGGCGTGGAGCTGGAAGACGGCCCGGCCAATTTCCTTCGTATCCGCGACGGCGGCGGCGAAGGCACGAATCATTGGTATCACGTGGCGCTGGCTGAAGGCCGGAACCGCGAAGTGCGCCGCATGTTCGAAGCAGCCGGCCTGATGGTGAGCCGGCTGATCCGTACGCGCCACGGCCCGATCGCGTTGCCCAAGGGGCTCAAGCGCGGTCGCTGGGAAGAACTCGAAGACAACGAAGTGCGTGGTCTCCTGGCATCGGTCGGACTGAAAGCACCGGCCGAAGAACGGGGCGCACGCAGCGCTGCACCGCGCATTCAGCCTGATCCGCTGCAAACGTCGATGGGCATCATCACCCGTGAACCCGTGCTCAGTTCGCATGGCCGATTCGCCCAGACGCCGACACGCGGTGGCCCTGGAGGCGCGGGCGGCCGGCGCGGCGCACCGGGCGGTTTCGGCGGCGGCTCCTCCAGTGGTGGTGGTTATGCGGGCAATGGCGGCGGGGGCTACGGCGCGCGCGGCAGCAATGGCGGCCGGGAAGCCAACGGCAACCGTGCGGGCGGCGAAGCGAACGGTAACCGCGCGATTCCACGTCCAGGCGGCTCGGCCGGCGGCCCACGCGGCAGTCGTCCGCCCGGTTCGCCTGCCATGGGTGGTGGCAATGGGGCAGGCGGACGCTCGGCAAACGCGGGCGGCAAACGTCCCGGACAGGGTGGCCGTCAAGGCCCGGCTGGCACCGGTGCGCAAGGTAATGGCGGCAACGCGGGCGGCGCGGGCCGCGGCGGCGCACGCCCGGCGCCGCGCAACCGGACACGCGGACGCTAAGAGTCAGATTTCGCGCCCGGCACAAACCTCAGAAATTTCTACGGCGCGGCATGTGACTTGAACAACGGACAAGGGGCAGGCGGGCAATCGGATCGCCCGCTCACTTCTCACTTGTCCGTGAAATTCAGCTTGATCAGTTTTAGCCCGGGGAAGTCCGACAAAACGGTGATGAATGGCTTCGATTTGCCTTGTAAATGGCCGCCAAATGGCTATATACAGGGCGCATTGGTTGCGTTTATCCCGAAAAATGGCTAAAATCACAAAGTCGCTGGGCATGGTGTTTTGTTTCGCCGCCCGGATGTGATCTCGGTACAGAAGGATGGGCGTTGCGCCCATTTTTTTTTGGCCGTTCGGTTCAGCATCTTGGGGCAACGAAAGTGCGCCGGCTCAAGGCGCGGTCCGCAGGTGTTCGGCGTGGAGCGCGCGAACATCTTGGAGTCTTTCACTGTGCAACTGACGGAAATCATCGAAACCACGGTCTCGGGCCTGGGCTACGAACTTGTCGATATCGAGCGCGCGGGGGGCGGTTTGCTGCGTATCTCCATCGACCAGCCCGCCGGCATCGCGATCGAAGACTGTGAGAAGGTCACACGTCAGCTTCAGTATCTGTTCGAAGTGGAGAATATCGATTACTCACGGCTGGAAGTCGGGTCGCCGGGTCTCGATCGTCCGCTGAAGAAATTGGCGGATTTCGAACGCTTCGCAGGCAGCGAAGTCACTATCACATTGAAGAAGCCGCTGGACGGGCGCAAGTCGTACCGTGGCATCCTGCATGCCCCGGATGGCGAGTCGATTGGTTTGGAATTCGAAGGGAAGGACGGCGGCGCTGCGATGCTCGATTTCACGCTCGCAGACCTCGATAAAGCACGTCTCGTCCCCAAAGTTGACTTTAGGAGCCGCAAACAATGAGTCGCGAAGTTTTGATGCTGGCGGATGCGCTGGCGCGCGAGAAGAACGTCAACAAGGACGTGGTGTACGCAGCGCTCGAAGCAGCGCTTGCTTCGGCAACGAAGAAGCTGTTCGAGGAAGACGTGGACATCCGCGTGGCAATCGACCGGGAAAGCGGCGAGCACGAAACTTTCCGTCGCTGGAAAGTGGTGCCGGACGAAGCCGGCCTGCAGGAGCCCGATCAGGAAATCCTGCTGTTCGAAGCGAAGGAAGAAAAGCCCGACGCACAGGTCGACGACTATATCGAGCAACCCATTCCGTCCATCGAGTTCGGCCGGATTGGCGCGCAGGCTGCCAAGCAGGTGATTCTTCAGAAGGTTCGCGACGCTGAGCGCGAGCAGATCCTGAACGACTTCCTGGAACGCGGCGAAAAGATCATGACCGGCGCGGTCAAGCGTCTGGACAAGGGTAATTTCATCGTCGAATCGGGCCGTGTGGAAGCGCTGTTGCGCCGCGACCAGTTGATTCCGAAGGAAAACCTGCGGGTCGGCGACCGGGTTCGCGCCTACATTGCGAAGGTTGACCGCACGGCACGTGGTCCGCAGATCGAACTCTCGCGCACGGCGCCCGAGTTCCTGATGAAGCTGTTTGAAATGGAAGTGCCGGAAATCGAGCAGGGCCTGCTCGAAATCAAGGCGGCCGCGCGCGATCCTGGCGTGCGTGCGAAAATCGGGGTGATTGCTTACGACAAGCGCATCGACCCTATTGGTACTTGCGTCGGGATTCGCGGTTCGCGGGTTCAGGCGGTGAGAAATGAGCTCGGTGGCGAGAACGTCGACATCGTGCTATGGTCAGAGGACCCCGCCCAGTTCGTGATCGGCGCGCTCGCGCCGGCTGCCGTACAGTCGATCGTCGTCGATGAAGAGAAACATTCGATGGACGTCGTTGTTGACGAGAACGAACTCGCGGTTGCCATTGGCCGTAGCGGCCAGAACGTGCGTCTTGCCAGCGAATTGACTGGCTGGCAAATCAACATCATGACGCCGGACGAGTCCGCGCTGAAGCAAAACGAAGAGCGTGGCACGTTGCGCAGCCTGTTCATGGCGCGACTCGACGTTGATGAAGAAGTGGCTGACATTCTCATCGACGAAGGCTTTACCAGCCTTGAAGAGATTGCGTATGTGCCGCTCAACGAAATGCTCGAAATCGAAGCCTTCGACGAAGACACCGTTCACGAGTTGCGTAATCGCTCCCGTGACGCGCTTCTGACGCTGGCGATCGCGAATGAAGAAAAGGTCGAGGGTGTGGCGCTCGACCTGAAGAGTCTCGAAGGTATGACCGATGAGTTGTACGCGAAGCTCGAAGAACACCAGATCCGGACGCGCGACGACCTCGCCGAGCTGGCTGTGGATGAACTGGTCGAGATGACCAGTATTGAAGAGGATGCCGCTAAGGCGTTGATCATGAAAGCACGTGAACACTGGTTCCAGTGAGAAATGACCATGGCGCACTGACATATCGCGGCCGTTAGGCCGCATGACCCGATCAAACAGCAGGGAATTTGTCCTTGCATCAAGAGGAATGAATGGCGAGTAACAACGTAGCCCAATTTGCCGCGGAACTCAAAATGCCTGCGGGCGTCCTGCTCGAGCAGTTGCAGGCGGCTGGCGTCACGAAAGCGAGCGAGGATGACGATTTGTCCGAGACGGACAAGTCGCGCCTGCTCGAACACTTGCGCAAGTCGCACGGTTCCGCCGATGCTGACAAACGCAAGATCACTTTGACCCGCCGGCATACGTCGGAAATCAAACAATCCGACTCTACGGGTAAAGCTCGCACCATTCAGGTCGAGGTCCGCAAGAAGCGCGTGTTCGTGCAGCGCGATCAGAGCGGTGTTGAACAGGTCGTTGAAGGTGCGAACCACGTCGAAGAAGACGAAGTGGACGAAGCCGAATTGCAGCGTCGCGACGAAGAGGCGCGCCACGCCGCCGAATTGCTCGAGAAAGAAGCGCTGGAGTTGAAGGAACGCCAGGAACGCTTCGAACGCGAAGAGGCGGAACGGGTTGCGCGTGAAGCGGCTGCTGAAGCCGAGCGCCGCCGGGCCGAGGAAGAAGAGGCCAAGCGTGCTGCCGCTCAGGCGGAAGCCGCGGAAATCTCGCGTGCTGCATCGTCGGCGCGTCAGGAAGCCCGTGCGGAATCGAAGGCGGAACACACCGCCGATGAACCGGTAAAGGTCGAAGCTGCCGCACCGCAGGTCGATGAGAAGGCGGCTGCTGAGCGTGCCGCTCAACGCGAAGCCGCGAAGAAGGCGGAAGACGCCGCGCGCGCTGCGACCGAAAAGGCGCGGGCCGAGCACGACCAGATCGCGAAACGCCGTGCTGCAGCTGAAGCTGAAGCGCGCGCTATTCGCGAGATGATGAATACGCCGCGCAAGGCCCAACAGGCGAAACCGCCTGAGCCGTCGCCGGCCGTCGTGGCTGCTGCAGTTGCGACAGCGGCCGCCGCCGCGAAGGTGGCGGAAGGCGCGAAGGCTGCAGAAGCCAAGGGTACGCTGCACAAACCGGCACGCCCGGAAGGTTCGGCTCCGGCACGTCCGGCAGTGGCGAAAAAGCCGGCTGCAGGCGCACCGGCGGCTACCACGCCGTCGTTGGGACCGGACAAGAAGAAGGCCGGTGGCAAGAGCAGCTGGCAGGACGATGCAGCCAAGCGTCGCGGCATCAAGACGCGTGGCGACACCAGCGGCGGTGTGGATCGCGGCTGGCGCGGCGGCCCGAAGGGTCGTGGCAAGCATCAGGACCAGACCAACTTCCAGGCGCCGACGGAACCGGTGGTGCGGGAAGTGCACGTGCCGGAAACCGTGTCGGTGGCGGACCTGGCGCACAAGATGTCGGTGAAGGCTTCGGAAGTCATCAAGGTAATGATGAAGCTGGGCCAGATGGTCACGATCAACCAGGTGCTGGACCAGGAAACGGCGATGATTGTCGTCGAAGAACTGGGTCACAGCGCGGTTGCGGCCAAGCTGGACGATCCGGAAGCCATGCTGGTCGAAGGCGAGACGCAGGAAGAAGTGGGCGAACGCCTGCCGCGTCCGCCGGTGGTCACGGTCATGGGTCACGTCGACCACGGCAAGACCTCGCTGCTCGATTACATTCGCCGCGCGAAGGTCGCCTCGGGTGAAGCGGGCGGGATTACGCAGCACATTGGCGCCTATCACGTGGAAACGCCGCGCGGCGTGATTACGTTCCTGGACACGCCGGGTCACGAGGCCTTTACGGCCATGCGCGCTCGCGGTGCAAAGGCAACGGACATCGTGATCCTGGTGGTCGCAGCCGATGACGGCGTGATGCCGCAAACGAAGGAAGCCATCGCTCACGCGAAGGCGGGTGGCGTGCCTATCGTCGTGGCGATCAACAAGATCGACAAGCCGGATGCGAATTCGGAACGCGTGAAGCAGGAACTCGTGGCTGAAGGCGTCGTGCCGGAAGAATACGGTGGCGATTCCCCGTTCGTGGAAGTGTCGGCGAAGACGGGTTTTGGTATCGAAAGCCTGCTGGAAAACGTCTCGCTGCAAGCTGAAGTGATGGAGTTGAAGGCGCCGATCGAGGCTCCGGCCAAGGGTCTCGTGATTGAAGCGAAGCTCGACAAGGGCAAGGGCCCGGTTGCGACCATCCTGGTGCAGTCGGGTACGTTGAATCGCGGTGACATCGTGCTGGCGGGTACGGCTTTTGGTCGCGTCCGGGCCATGCTCGACGAAACCGGCAAGCCGATCAAGTCGGCAGGTCCGTCGATCCCGGTCGAGATTCAAGGTCTGTCGGAAGTGCCGGGCGCCGGCGAAGAAGTCATGGTCCTGCCGGACGAACGCAAGGCGCGCGAAATCGCCTTGTTCCGTCAAGGCAAGTTCCGCGACGTCAAGCTGGCGAAGCAGCAGGCAGCGAAGCTAGAAAACATGCTCGAGTCCATGACGGAAGGCAACGTGCAGAACCTGCCGTTGATCGTCAAGGCCGACGTGCAAGGTTCGCAGGAAGCGCTGGTGCAGTCGCTGGTCAAACTGTCGACCAACGAAGTGCGCGTGCAGATCGTGCACAGCGCGGTCGGCGCGATCAGCGAGTCGGACGTCAACCTGGCAACGGCATCAAAGGCGGTCATCATCGGCTTCAACACGCGGGCCGACGCTCAGGCGCGCAAGGTCGCGGAGTCGAACGGTATCGACATTCGCTACTACAACATCATCTATGACGCTGTAGATGAAGTGAAAGCGGCCATGTCGGGCATGCTGGCGCCGGAGAAGCGCGAAGTGGTCACGGGTATGGTGGAAGTGCGCCAGATCATCCGTGTGCCGAAGATCGGCGCGATCGCGGGTTGTATGGTCACCGACGGCTTCGTCAAGCGGAACTCGATGGTGCGCGTGCTGCGCAACAACGTGGTCGTTCACACGGGCGAGATCGATTCGCTCAAGCGCTTCAAGGACGACGTGAAGGAAGTACGTCAGGGCTTCGAGTGCGGTATGTCGCTGAAGAATTACAACGACATGGTGGAAGGCGATCAGTTCGAGATCTTCGAAGTGACCGAAGTCGCGCGTACGCTTTAAAAGATTCGCCGCTGGACTCGAGGGCGGAGGGGGCTTCACGCCCGCTCCGCCCTTTTTATTTGCCTGAGTGAGCGCCCTTGAGCGCCCCCATGAGTCCGGCGCATACACATTTATGGAAACATCATGGCCAAGAAACGTACTTCACTCAATCGCAATGTGCAGATCGCGGATCAGATCCAGCGCGATCTCGCAGAACTGGTGCGCGATGTCAAAGATCCGCGCATCGGCATGGTGACGTTTCAGAGCGTCGAACTGACGCCTGATTACGCTCATGCAAAGGTGTATTTCACGACGCTGACCGGCGATCCGAAGGAAACGGAGGCCGGGCTGAATCACGCAGCAGGGCATTTGCATAACCTGCTGTTCAAGCGCCTGCATATCCATACCGTGCCGACGCTGCATTTCCACTACGACCAGACTGTGGTGCGGGCGGTGGAAATGTCGAAGCTGATCGATGAAGCGAATTCCACGCGCGCGCTGGATGACGAAGAAGATGACGCGGACAAAGACGATGCGGACAAAACCGACGACGAGAAGGGCGCCTGACCGATGAACGGTTCTACCCGCCCGAAGATCCCGCGTCGTGTGCTGGATGGCGTGTTGCTGCTCGACAAGCCACTCGGACTATCGAGTAACGACGCGCTGATTCGTGCCAAGAAAATCTATCTGGCGAAGAAGGCTGGGCATACCGGCACGCTCGATCCGCTCGCAACGGGTCTGCTGCCGTTGTGTTTTGGTGAAGCGACCAAGTTTTCGCAGGATTTGCTTGAAGCCGATAAAACCTATGAAGCGACCATGCGTCTCGGCGTGCGCACGACGACTGGGGATGCCGAAGGCGAAGCAGTGCAAACACGTGACGTAAGCTGCGACGAAGCGGCCATCAGGGACGCGATGGCTCACTTTCTCGGCGAGATCGCGCAGGTTCCGCCGATGTATTCTGCACTCAAGCGCGACGGCAAACCGTTGTACGAGTACGCTCGGGCCGGGCAGACGGTGGAGCGCGAAGCGCGCAACGTGACCATTCATGCACTTGATCTGATTGCGTGTGCGTTGCCGGACGTGACGTTTCGCGTGACGTGCAGCAAGGGGACGTACGTGCGGACGCTTGCTGAGGATATCGGCGAGAAGCTGGGGTGTGGCGCGCATCTGGTTGGGCTGCGCCGCACGGGCGTTGGCGCGTTGACGCTAGAGCATGCGGTCACACTCGACACGCTTGCAGAAGCCACGCAAGACACGCGGGACAGCTGGCTGCAACCGGTGGATGCATTGCTGTCCACTTTCCCGGCGGTTCACCTCGACGCCGATGCCACGCGTCGTTTTGCGCAAGGCCAGCGGCTGAAGCTATCGGAGATTGCGGATGCACCGGCTGAGGCCGACCGCGTGCGTGTCTATGCACTCGATGGCGATCGTCTGCTCGGCGTGGCGCGAGCGGGCGAGGGTGTGTTGGCGCCGGAGCGGCTGGTGGTATCGGCGGCTTGAAGATGGACCGTTGAAAAAAAACGCCACGAAAATTTTTCGTGGCGTTTTTTTTATTGTGTATCGAACCAGCGTCAATGCGCTGCCGAAGCCGCGGCCGCGGAATCTCCGCCGCCGGATCGCTCTGGTTTCGTGATCCAGATCAGCGCAATCAGCGCGACGAATATCCCTGCCGAGATATAGAACAGGTCGTTTACGCCCAACTGCGCGGCCTGCTGCGTGGCCATGCTATTGAACAGACCGTACCCCTGCGACTGGCTGAAGCCGGCCGCACCGAACTGCTGCATGGACGCCGTGAAGTTCGGGTTGTACAAGTTGGCCTGCTCCACCAGTTGCGCATGATGAATATTCGACCGATGGTCCCACGCGGTCGAAAAAATCGATGTGCCAATCCCGCCGCACATGATCCGCACGAAGTTCGACAATCCCGAAGCCGCCGGAATCCGGTTTCCCGGCAATCCGGACAGCGTGATGGACACGAGCGGGATGAAAAATCCAGCCATGCCGATACCCTGGATCAAGGTGGGCATCATCAGCGAGAAGGTATCCACGCCCGTGGTGTAGCGCGAGCGCATCCAGAACACGAGCGCGAATACGAGGAATGCGGCGGTTGCGATCTTGCGAGGATCGACGCGTGGCAGGAACTTGCCCACCACCGGCGAGAGCACGACCGCAAACAGGCCGACCGGCGCGAGCACCAGGCCGGCGTCGGTAGCGGTGTAGCCAATGTCGGTCTGCAACCACAACGGCAGCAGCACGAGATTGCCGAAGTACAGCCCATAACCGATCGCAAGCGCGATCGTCCCGCCCGTGAAATTGCGCAGCTTGAAGAGTGACAGGTCGACAACCGGATGTTCCGCCGTCAGCTCCCACACGATGAAAAACGCCAGCGCGATCACGGCAATCAAGGTCAACACCACAATGGTGGTGGAGTTGAACCAGTCGAGATCCTTGCCCTTGTCGAGCATGATCTGCAGCGATCCGACCCATAGCACGAGCAGCCCCAGGCCCACGGTATCAATAGGCGCCTTGCGGATCACCGAATCACGGTCGCGGAAGATCACGAACGTGGCGACAGCCGCGACGATACCCACCGGTATGTTGACGTAGAAAATCCACGGCCAGGAGATGTTGTCCGAGATCCAGCCGCCGAGTATTGGGCCGGCGACCGGCGCGATCAGCGTGGTCATCGACCACATGGAGAGCGCCATGGGCGCCTTCGCCCTGGGATAACTCGCGAGCAGCAAGGTCTGCGAGAGCGGGATCATGGGGCCGGCGACCGCACCCTGCAACACGCGTGCGGCGAGCAGGAAGGGCAGGGTCGGCGCGAGCCCGCACAACCACGAAGCGAGCACGAACAATACGATTGACGTCATGAACAGGCGCACCTGTCCGAAGCGCTGCGTGAGCCAGCCGGTCAGCGGCACCGAGATTGCATTGGCGACCGCGAATGACGTGATCACCCACGTGCCCTGATCCGACGATACCCCGAGGTCGCCGGAGATCGACGGAATGGACACGTTGGCAATCGACGTGTCGAGCACGTTCATGAACACCGCGAGCGACACCGCGATCGTACCGATCACGAGTTTCGCGCCCTCTAGCGGTGGATGAACGGCGTTTGGTTGAGACATATGACGGTTCCGGAATACTTGTGCGAGCGCTTACATCAGCTTGGCGAGATCTTGCTTCGTCGCCGGCTGCACGTTGTCCTTCGACGTCTTCTGCGTGCCGCCGGTACCCGGACCCGAACTGCCTTCGTTCGCTTCGATAATGCGAGCGATCTCGGCGTCGGCCTGATCGCCGTACTTGGCGAACACGTCGGTCTGGTACACGGTGTTGGGTGCCGCGCCGAGCTGGCCGCCGTTCTCGGACTTGATCGTCACGTCCACGTTCATCGACAAACCGATGCGCAGCGGATGTTTCTCAAGTTCCTGCGGGTCGAGTCCGATCCGCACCGGCAAACGCTGCACGACCTTGATCCAGTTGCCGGTTGCGTTTTGCGCCGGCAGCAGCGAGAACGCCGAGCCCGTGCCGGCCGAGAAGCCGATCACCTTGCCGTGGAACACCACGCCGGAGCCGTACACGTCGGCCGTCAATTCGACCGGCTGGCCAATACGCATATGCGTGAGCTGCACTTCCTTGAAGTTGGCATCGACCCATACGCCGTTCAGCGGCACGATCGCCATCAACGGATTACCCGGCGAGACGCGCTGGCCGACCTGCACCGAACGCTTCGCGACATAACCCGTCACCGGCGCCGGCATGGTGTTGCGTGCGTAGTTGATGTACGAATCGCGGACCTTCGCGGCAGCGGCGAGCACGTTTGGATGACTCGCGATAGTCGTATTCGCGGTGAGCGAACGGTTCGCCTGGAGCTCTTGTTGCGCGGCGTTGAGCGACGCCTGCGCGGCACGCACGGCGTCGCGGGCATGCGAAATTTCTTCGCCCGAGACCGCGCCCGTCTGCGCAATCGTCATGCGGCGGCGCAAGTCGTCCTGCGCACGCGAGAGATCCGACTGACGCAGCGCGACTTGCGCGGCGTACTGGTCGTCGTTGACGAACAGCGTGCGGACCTGGCGCACCGTCTGCGCGAGATTCGCTTCGGCCTGATCGAGCGCGACCTTGGAGTCGGCGGGATCGAGTACGACCAGCGGATCGCCCATCTTCACGGTTTGCGTGTCGTCGGCGTTCACCGAGATTACCGTGCCGACCACTTGCGGCGTGATCTGCACGATATTGCCGTTCACGTACGCGTCATCCGTGCTTTCGTGGAAACGCGCGATCAGGAAGTAGTACAGCCCGTAAGCAATAGCAGCGATGATCACGACCAGCACGATCAGGCTCATCAACACCCGGCGTTTGGTGTTGTTGGTTTTGGGCGCCGGCGCGGCTGCGGCGTTTTGTTGAGGGTCGCTCATGAATAGCTCCGTATGCTCTGTCTTGGATTGCTGCTAGTCGATTCAGTTTGCTGTCTTGGACGCAGCCGACGCGGTCTGCGACGGTGCGCTCTTCGACGTTTGCCCGTCGATGGCCAGGTTTGTGTCCGCGGCGTCAAATCCTCCGCCCAGCGCCTTGATGAGCCCGAGTTGCAGGTCACGGCGCTTCATGCGCAGATTCGTCACGGTCTGCTCGTTCGCCAGCCGGTTCTGATCGGCGGTGAGCACTTGCAGTTGCTGCGACAAACCAGCCTTGTAGCGAATCACGGCGAGCTGATACGCGTGCGTCGAGGCGTCGAGGGCGCGCGCGGCGTCGCTGGTTTGCTGATCCACCGAACGAATCGATGCGATCTGCGTGGCCACGTCGTTCAGCGCATTGATCAGGGTCTGGTTGTAGTTGGCCACGTCCAGATCAAAGTCCGCGTAACGGCCTTTCAACTGTGCGCGTAATGCGCCGGCGTCGAAGATCGGCAGGTGAATGGCGGGTCCCGCCTGGAACTGACGGCTCGTAAAGTTGAGAAAGCGGCTCCACCCGAACGCGTCGAATCCTGCCGCCGCCGACAAATTGATGTCGGGGAAGAACTCTGCCTTCGCTTCCTTGATGTCCGATGTCGCTGCCTCCACCTGCCAGCGGGCCGCGACAATATCCGGACGGCGCGAGATCAGATCCGCCGGCACGTTGTCCGGCAGCGTGACCTCGATCTTCGAATTGAGCACCGGGGTGGCGATCTTCAAGCCCCGATCCGGGCCTTGGCCGAGCAAAGCGCCCAACTGATATCGCGTGGTCGTGATCTGGCCGTCGAGTTCGGACAGGTTCGTCTGGCTAGTCGCAATATTGCCTTCGGCGGTGCGGCTTTCCACGTTCGTGTCGAGCCCCGCCAGCACGCGGCCGTTCGTGATCCGCCCGATGTCCAGCCGGTTTGCGATCTCGCGCTGGGCCACGTCACGCAGTGCGTAGAGCAGGGCGAGCTGGTTATAGGTCTGCGCAACGGACGCGGCCAGCGTTATGCGCGCCTGCTGCATGTCGGCCTCGGCGGCTTTCTGCTGCGACACAGCCTGATCCAGCCGTGCGCGGTTCTTGCCCCACAGGTCGAGATCCCACGACGCGCTGACGAGCGCATTGTTTTCGCTATACCACGACCCGCCGAACGGAGGCGGGTAGAGCGCATTGCCGGAGTAAAGTTCGCGCGTCCATGAATACGAGCCGTTCACCTTCGGGTAAAGACTGGAGCGGGAGGACTCGATATAGGACGACGCCTTCGCGATGCGCGCCTGTGCCTGCGCAATCGACGGATTACCGGCCAGCGCTTCGTCGATCAATTGCGGCAATTGCGGATCGCCGAACTGCTTGGCCCAGTCAAGCGATGGCCATTGGCCGCCTTGCGATGGCAGGCTTTGCGTGGCTTGCAGCGCATCGCTTTGGGGCTGGGCAATCTGCTTGTCGCTTTTGATGCCGGCGTAGTTCGCGCAACCTGCCAGCGCGAACGCCGCCACGGCGACAGCCACGGCGCTGCGCGCAGCGACGGGCGCGGAAGCGGACGAATAAAAGAGTTTCATCGCTCGGCTCTTTGATAGGGTGTGTAAAGATGGACGCTGCAACTAATTTCTTTCGTTTCCGTTACGATATCAGGCGCGTAAGAGGAACGTACTGTCATCCCGCGGGCATCATTCAGCGGCGCGCGACGGGTCATCAATAGGAGGGTTTGGAAGCGGATTTTTCCTGCATGCCAAGCATTGCCGCAGACATGGGGTCGCCCGAATTCAACAGGATTCGACGCAGCATGCTTTTCAGGAAGCCTACTTCCTCTGGCGTAAATCCGCAGAGCAGCTTGTCGAGCACCTTCGTAAAAATGGCGGGGATCTGTCCGGCAAGCGCGCGGCCTTCTTCGGTCAGCGCCAGTCGAACGACCCGCCGGTCTTCCTCGCTGCGCAAGCGCGTAATGAGTCCGCGCTTTTCCAGCCGGTCGATCAGGCGCGTGACGGCGCTCGCGTCGATCCCGTATTCGCGGGCGAGATCCGCTGCGGCGAGGCTCCGGCCGCTCGCCAGCATGAACATGATGCTGGCTTGCGTGCTGGTGATGCCGAGATCGGCCATGGTGAGCTGCGTGACGTTGTTCCACAAAGTCGAGCGGACACGGCTAAGCAGGTAACCCACGCTTTCGCTGAGTTCGTAGTTCGCGATTTCGGGAACCGGCTGGGGGGTGTCGCTCATGGATTCTCGTGCGCTTGCAATAATTGACTATGCAAGATTATAGGGTCAGGTAGTTGACGCGGCAAGGACTTTAAGAATCCCCTTAATTCGTCTGGGGCTATCGCCGGTGTTGTTATTTTGAGATTCGTTTGAGGCTCGCCGAGTCCCGAAGGCAGGCGTTGACGGCGTTTTTAGTCTGTCTTGAAATTGGCAGGCGGTTCCGGGTTATGTCCTATTGCACGATGGGGAGGAAGAGGACACGCCGGCGTGTTACACTCTCGGGTTCCCATCGCGCCGAGTGCGGGGGGCGTGGACGTTTCTTTTTGAGTTGACCTTTTGCGTCAACTTTCTGAGTTGACCCCGCGGCCTGCTGCTTGCACCCACCCACGGCGCTCAACTGTATGTAAAAGCTCCTCAGCCTCCTATGACTCGCGCCCTCCGCAATATCGCCATCATCGCCCACGTCGACCACGGCAAGACTACGCTCGTCGACCAATTGCTCCGCCAGACGGCCACGTTCCGAGAGAACCAGCAAGTGGTCGAGCGCGTGATGGACTCGAACGACATCGAAAAGGAACGTGGCATTACGATCCTTTCGAAGAACTGCGCGGTCGAGTACGAAGGCACGCACATCAACATCGTGGACACCCCGGGACACGCCGACTTCGGCGGTGAAGTGGAGCGCGTGCTGTCAATGGTCGACTCCGTGCTGCTGCTGGTGGACGCGGTTGAAGGCCCGATGCCGCAAACGCGCTTCGTGACGAAGAAGGCGCTGGCGCTGGGACTGAAGCCTATTGTGGTGATCAACAAGGTCGACCGGCCGGGCGCGCGGATCGACTGGGTGATCAACCAGACTTTCGACCTGTTCGACAAGCTGGGCGCCACCGAAGAACAACTCGATTTCCCGATCGTCTATGCATCGGGCCTGAACGGTTATGCCGGCCTGAACCCGGACGTGCGCGAAGGCGACATGCGTCCGCTGTTCGACGCCGTGCTGGAACACGTTCCGGTTCGCCCGGCTGATCCGGAAGCGCCGCTGCAGTTGCAGATCACGTCGCTCGACTTTTCGTCGTATGTTGGCCGTATCGGTATTGGCCGGATCACGCGTGGCCGTATCAAGCCGGGCATGGCTGTCGCCGTGCGTACGGGTCCTGACGGCGCAATCCTGAACCGCAAGATCAATCAGGTTCTGTCATTCAAGGGCCTGGAGCGCGTGCAGGTCGAAGAAGCCGAAGCTGGCGACATCGTGCTGATCAACGGCATTGAAGAAATTGGCATTGGCGTGACCATTTGCGCGATCGACACGCCGGAAGCGCTGCCGATGATCACCGTGGACGAACCCACGCTGACCATGAACTTCCTGGTGAATTCGTCGCCGCTGGCTGGCCGCGAAGGCAAGTTCGTCACGAGCCGCCAGATCCGCGACCGCCTGTTCAAGGAACTGAACCACAACGTGGCGTTGCGCGTGAATGAAACGGGCGACGAAACCACGTTCGAAGTCATGGGCCGCGGCGAACTGCACCTGACCATTCTTGTGGAAAACATGCGCCGTGAAGGTTACGAACTCGCCGTGTCGCGTCCGCGCGTGGTGATGACGGAAGTCGACGGCGTGAAGCACGAGCCGTACGAAAACCTGACCGTCGACATGGAAGATGCCAACCAGGGCGGCGTGATGGAAGAGCTGGGTCGCCGCAAGGGCGAAATGCTCGACATGGCGTCAGATGGCCGTGGCCGTACGCGTCTCGAGTATCGTATTTCAGCGCGTGGCCTGATCGGTTTCCAGTCGGAATTCCTGACGCTAACGCGCGGCACGGGTCTGATGAGCCACACGTTTGATTCGTATCAGCCGGTGAAGGAAGGCGGTGTTGGCGAACGTCGTAACGGCGTGCTGATTTCGCAGGACGACGGCGCCGCAGTCGCATACGCATTGTGGAAGCTGCAGGACCGTGGCCGCATGTTCGTGTCGCCGGGCGACGCACTGTATGAAGGCATGATCATCGGCATTCACAGCCGTGACAACGACCTGGTCGTGAACCCGATCAAGGGCAAGCAGTTGACCAACGTGCGTTCGTCGGGAACGGATGAAGCGGTGCGCCTCGTGCCGCCAATCCAGATGTCGCTGGAATACGCAGTTGAATTTATCGACGACGACGAACTGGTCGAAGTTACGCCGCAATCCATCCGTCTGCGTAAGCGTTACCTGAAGGAACACGAGCGTCGTAGCGCCAGCCGTAAGGGCGCAGTGGACTAACTTCACGCGAGTGCGCGTGTCTGGAAAAGCCGCCTTCGGGCGGCTTTTTTATTGCAATGAGGCACCGCATCGGATGCGTCCCTTATTCACGAAAGATCCTCGAAAGCCCGCTGGATAAGCATTCCGGCTGCGACCATCCGCGCGTCGACGCATTGATCTGTGCTATGCTAGAGAAGGTATTGCCAGTTTTAGGTCCTTCCAAGCAGACTTGATTCGCGCAATCCGCTAAACGGTCAGGCCGTGTTGCGGAAGGTTGAGTAACCCGCTATTTCTCGAGAAACTCGAAGAAAGGTGAGCGTAAAAATGATGAAGAATTCCCAGCTGAACTCCTATTTGTTCGGCGGTAATGCCCCGTACGTCGAAGAACAGTACGAGGCATATCTCGATAATCCCGCGTCAGTGCCCGAGACCTGGCGTACCTATTTCGATGCGCTGCAGAACGTGCCTGCATCGGATGGGACGAATCACAACGACGTGGCCCACGGCCCTATCGTCGAATCGTTCGCGCAACGCGCGAAATCGAACGGCTTCGTGCCGCGCGAGAGCAGTGGTGATCTGGCGACCGCGCGCAAGCAGGTCTACGTCCAGTCACTGATTGGCGCCTACCGTTTCCTCGGCTCGCAATGGGCCAACCTCGATCCGCTGAAGCGCCGCGAGCGCCCGGCCATTCCTGAGCTCGAACCCGCGTTCTACGACTTCACCGAAGCCGACATGGACCAGATGTTCCATGCACAGAACCTGTATTTCGGGTTCGAACAGGCGTCGCTGCGCGAGATCGTGAAGGCATTGCGTGACACGTACTGCGGCACGATCGGCGCCGAGTTCATGTACATCAGCGATCCGGAACAGAAGCGCTGGTGGAAGGAAAGGCTCGAATCGATCCGCTCCACGCCGAATTTCACCCCCGACAAGAAAAAGCACATTCTTCAGCGCCTGACGGCGTCTGAAGGGCTCGAGCGTTTCCTGCATACGAAATACGTTGGCCAGAAGCGTTTTTCGCTGGAAGGCGGCGAGAGCTTCATCGCTTCCATGGACGAAGTCGTGCGCCACGCCGGTGCAGCCGGCGTGCAGGAAATCATTATCGGCATGGCTCACCGCGGACGTCTGAACGTCCTGGTGAACACGCTGGGCAAGATGCCGGCTGACCTGTTCGCCGAGTTCGAAGGCAAGCACGTCGACGACTTGCCGGCCGGTGACGTGAAATATCACAAGGGTTTCTCGTCGGATGTATCCACCGACGGCGGCCCGGTCCACCTGTCGCTCGCGTTCAACCCGTCGCACCTCGAAATCGTGAACCCGGTGGTCGAAGGGTCGGCGAAGGCACGGATGGACCGTCGCGGCGACGTCGACGGGCTGCAAGTGCTGCCGGTCCAGATTCACGGCGACGCGGCGTTTGCCGGTCAGGGCGTGGTCATGGAAACGCTGAACCTTGCGCAAACGCGCGGTTACGGCACGCACGGCACGCTGCATATCGTCATCAACAACCAGATCGGCTTTACGACGTCCGACCCGCGCGATGCACGCTCGACGCTGTATTGCTCGGATGTGGCGAAGATGATCGAAGCGCCGGTGCTGCACGTGAACGGCGACGATCCGGAAGCGGTCGTGCTGTGCACGCAGTTGGCAATCGACTTCCGCATGCAATTCCACAAGGACGTGGTTGTCGACATCATCTGTTTCCGCAAGCTCGGCCACAACGAACAGGACACGCCGGCGGTCACGCAGCCGCTGATGTACAAGACCATCGCGAAGCATCCGGGTACGCGCGCGCTGTACGCTGAAAAGCTGGTGCAGCAAGGCGTGATCACGGCTGAAGACGCTGACGGTTATGTGAAGGCGTACCGCCAGGCAATGGACGACGGTCACCACACGGTCGATCCGGTGCTCTCGAACTACAAGAGCAAATATGCGGTGGACTGGGTTCCGTTCCTGAACCGCAAGTGGACCGATGCAGCCGACACGGCCGTGCCGCTGGCAGAACTGAAGCGCCTCGCTGAACGGATCACGTCGATTCCGGAAAACTTCAAGGTGCATCCGCTGGTCGAGCGTGTGATCAACGATCGTCGCGCCATGGGCCGTGGCGAAGCGAAGCTTGACTGGGGCATGGGCGAGCATCTGGCCTATGCGTCGCTGGTGGCGTCGGGTTACGCCGTTCGTCTCACGGGCCAGGACTCGGGCCGTGGCACGTTCACGCACCGTCACGCCGTGCTGCACGACCAGAACCGCGAACGCTGGAACGACGGTACGTATATTCCGTTGCAGAACATTGCTGAAGGTCAGGCGAAGTTCACCGTGATCGACTCGGTGTTGTCGGAAGAAGCGGTGCTCGGTTTCGAGTACGGTTATTCGACTGCGGAACCGAACACGCTGGTTGCATGGGAAGCGCAATTCGGCGACTTCGTGAACGGCGCGCAAGTCGTGATCGACCAGTTCATCTCGTCGGGCGAAGTGAAGTGGGGCCGCGTTTCGGGTCTCACCATGCTCTTGCCGCACGGCTATGAAGGCCAAGGTCCGGAGCACTCTTCGGCACGTATCGAACGATTCCTGCAACTGTGCGCGGATCACAACATGCAAGTGGTCCAGCCGACCACGCCGGCGCAGATTTTCCATCTGTTGCGCCGCCAGATGATCCGTTTGTTCAGGAAGCCGCTGATTGTCGCTACGCCGAAGTCGCTGCTGCGTCACAAGGAAGCGGTGTCGGATCTGTCGGAACTGGCGAAGGGCTCGTTCCAGCCGATCATCGGCGAAGTGGACGGCGCGGTCGAGCCGAAGAAGGTCAAGCGCGTGATCGTGTGCTCGGGCCGCGTGTATTACGACCTGGTGGCGCATCGTCGCGAAGCGAAGGCGAACGACGTCGCGATCATCCGTATCGAGCAGTTGTATCCGTTTGCCCATAAGCAATTCGACGCGGAAATCAAGAAATACGAAAACGCGACCGAAGTGGTCTGGGCACAGGACGAGCCGCAGAACCAGGGCGCCTGGTTCTACGTCGAGCACCATCTGCGTGAAGGCATGCGTGAAGGACAGAAGCTGGCTTACAGCGGCCGTCCGGCATCGGCATCCCCGGCAGTCGGCTACTACGCGAAGCACTACGAGCAGCTGAAGGCGCTGATCGAAGGCGCGTTTGGCCGGTTGAAGGGCGCGCAGACAATCTCGAAGTAAACGGCTGTGACCGGGGATCGGCCTTTGGCGGCTCCCCGGTTTTTCATGCGCTGTCCTGTGATTCAAGTTTCGATTTTGAACGTGGAATGCACAAGCAGCGCTCGCGGTTGGTAAGACCCGTTGGACGCGCGCTGCATTTACACGCTCTGGTCACCCAGGAATTGACGTTGTACCCAGATACATTCAGGAAAAACATAATGTCTATCGTAGAAGTCAAGGTTCCCCAGCTTTCTGAGTCCGTGTCGGAAGGCACTTTGCTGACGTGGAAGAAAAAACCGGGCGATGCAATTGCCATCGACGAAATTCTCGTCGAAGTCGAAACGGATAAGGTCGTGCTGGAAGTGCCGGCACCGGCTGCGGGCGTGCTGGCGCAAGTGATCAAGCATGACGGCGATATAGTGACGGCCGAAGAATTGATCGCGACGATCGATACGGAAGCGAAAGCGGGCGCAGCACCAGTTGCTGCCGCCGCAGGCGCGGCTGAAGTGCGGCCGGCACCGGCCGCGCAGGAAGCTGCTCCGGCAACGGCATCGGCTGCCGCTTCCAACACGTCGGCTTCGCCGTCGGCCGCCAAGATCCTGGCCGAGAAGAACGTCTCGAGCGACCAGGTTTCAGGTTCGGGCCGCGATGGCCGCATCACGAAGGGCGACGCCCTGGCCGCCACGCAAGGTGCGCCGGCTGTTTCCGCTGCGGTTTCCGCGCCTGCTGCAAAGCCGGCCGCTCCTGCCAAGGCTGCTCGTCCGTCCCTGCCGGACGTGAAGGCGCCGGGCGCTGACCAATGGCTGAAGGATCGCCCGGAACAACGCGTGCCGATGTCGCGTCTGCGCGCACGTATTGCCGAGCGTCTGCTCGAGTCGCAGCAAACCAACGCCATCCTGACCACGTTCAACGAAGTGAACATGGCGCCGGTGATGGACCTGCGCAACAAGTACAAGGACAAGTTCGAGAAGGAACATGGCGTGAAGCTCGGCTTCATGTCGTTCTTCGTAAAGGCGGCAGTCCACGCACTGAAGAAGTATCCGCTGGTGAACGCGTCGATCGACGGTAACGATATTGTCTATCACGGTTACTTCGACATCGGTATTGCTGTTGGTTCGCCGCGTGGCCTGGTGGTGCCGATCGTTCGCAATGCGGATCAATTGAGCCTGGCCGACATCGAGAAGAAGATTGCTGAATACGGCGTGAAGGCGCGCGACGGCAAGCTGTCGATCGAGGAAATGACAGGTGGTACGTTCTCGATCTCGAACGGCGGTGTGTTCGGTTCCATGTTGTCCACGCCGATTATCAACCCGCCGCAGTCGGCCATTCTCGGCGTGCACGCAACGAAGGAACGCGCCGTGGTCGAGAACGGCCAGATCGTGATTCGTCCGATGAACTACCTGGCGCTGTCTTACGACCACCGGATCATCGACGGCCGCGAAGCCGTGTTGTCGCTGGTCGCGATGAAGGATGCGCTGGAAGACCCGGCTCGCTTGCTGCTGGACCTGTAAGCCCTGCGTTGGCCCTTTAAATCTGGCAGTAAAACCTTATTTGGGACTCATGGCGCGTTCGGTAGACCCGGACGCGTTGTGTATCCAACAAGAGAAGGATAGTCATGTCCAAAGAATTTGATGTCGTCGTGATCGGTGCGGGCCCTGGCGGTTACATCGCGGCAATTCGTGCAGCGCAACTCGGCAAGTCGGTTGCGTGCATTGAAAGCTGGAAGAACCCGGCCGGCAATCTGAAGCTCGGCGGCACGTGCCTGAACGTGGGCTGCATTCCGTCGAAGGCGCTGCTGGCTTCGTCGGAGGAATTTGAAAACGTTTCGCATCACCTGGCCGATCACGGTATCAACGTGGGCGACGTGAAGCTCGATATCGCGAAGATGCTCGCCCGCAAGGACGGCATTGTCGAGAAGATGACGAAGGGCATCGAGTTCCTGTTCCGCAAGAACAAGATCACGTGGCTGAAGGGTCACGGCAAGTTCACCGGCAAGACGGACGCCGGTGTGCAGATCGAAGTGAGCGGCGAAGCAGAAACCGAAACCGTGACCGCGAAGAACGTGATCATTGCGACGGGATCGAAGGCGCGTCATCTGCCGGGCATTCCTGTCGACAACAAGATTGTTGCGGATAACGAAGGCGCGCTGTCGTTCGACGCCGTGCCGAAGAAGCTCACCGTGATCGGCGCGGGCGTGATCGGGCTGGAACTGGGCTCGGTGTGGCGCCGTTTGGGCGCGGACGTGACCGTGCTCGAAGCGCTGCCCGCGTTCCTCGGCGCGTGCGACGAGTCGCTGGCCAAGGAAGCCGCAAAGCAGTTCAAGAAGCAGGGCCTGGACATTCATCTTGGCGTGAAGATCGGCGAAGTGAAGACGACGGATTCGAGCGTCTCGGTGGCCTACACGGACAAGGACGGCAACGCGCAGACGCTGGACGCCGACCGCCTGATCGTGTCGATCGGCCGCGTGCCGAACACGGATAACCTCGGTCTGGAAGCCATCGGCCTGAAGGTGGACGAACGCGGTTTTGTTCCCGTTGACGACCATTGCGCGACCAGCGTGCCGAACGTGTACGCAATCGGCGACGTGGTGCGTGGTCCGATGCTCGCGCACAAGGCCGAAGATGAAGGCGTGCTGGTGGCGGAGATCATCGACGGTCAGAAGCCGCATATCGACTACAACTGCATTCCGTGGGTGATCTACACCGAACCGGAAATCGCGTGGGTCGGCAAGACGGAACAGCAGTTGAAGGCTGAAGGCCGCGAGATCAAGACCGGCCAGTTCCCGATGATGGCGAACGGCCGCGCGCTGGGTATCGGCAAGGCTGACGGCTTCGTGAAGATGATCGCGGACGCGAAGACCGACGAACTGCTCGGTTGCCACATCATTGCAGCGAACGCGTCGGACCTGATCGCTGAAGCCGTGGTGGCGATGGAATTCAAGGCGGCATCGGAAGATATCGGCCGGATCTGCCATCCGCACCCGTCGTTGTCGGAAGTGATGCGCGAAGCCGCGCTCGCCGTCGACAAACGCGCGCTCAACATGTAATAGCAGCACGGCTTGAGCAGCAGGACGAAGGCGGGCGGGAGTTTTCCCGCTCGCCTTTGTTTTATCCACGGCCTTCAGCCTCTTCAGCTCATTTTGGCTCACTTCAGGGCACCCGGTCCCTCGCACCATGAACGTCAACGAATACTACGAACACGAACTGCAGACACGGGGTTATCAGTCGGACGCAGCGCAACTGGCGGCGGTCGAACGGTTGCAGCGTTGCTATGACGAGTGGGTCGCCTACAAGGCGCGCCGCTCGAACGCGTTCAAGAAGCTGATCGTGCATCCGGAGATCCCGCGCGGCGTCTACATGTGGGGCGGCGTGGGACGCGGCAAGAGCTTCCTGATGGACAGTTTCTTCGCGGTGGTGCCGGTGCAGCGCAAGACGCGCCTGCACTTCCACGAGTTCATGCGCGAGGTGCATCGGGAACTGGAGGAGTTGAAGGGCACGGCCGATCCGCTCGATGAACTCGCGCGACGTGTGGCAAAGCGTTACCGGTTGATTTGCTTCGACGAGTTCCATGTCTCGGACATTGCCGACGCCATGATTCTTTATCGGCTGCTCGACCGCTTGTTCGGCGCCGGCGTGCAGTTCGTGATGACGTCGAACTACGACCCTGACTTGCTGTATCCCGATGGCTTGCATCGCGATCGGCTGCTGCCTGCCATTGAGCTGATCAAGTCGAAGCTGGACGTGATCAATGTCGATGCCGGTACGGATTATCGTAAGCGGACCTTGTCGCAAGTGACCGCCTACCATACGCCGCTGGGCGCTGCCGCCGACAAGGCGCTGCGCGCCGACTTCGCCAAGCTTGCCGCCGTGCCGGACGAAAGCCCGATCCTGCGCATCGAGAAGCGTGAGCTGAAGGCCCTGCGCAAAGCCGATGGCGTGGTCTGGTTCGACTTCGCGACGCTCTGCGGCGGCCCGCGTTCGCAGAACGATTACCTCGAACTGGCGAGCCGCTTCCACGCGGTGATTCTCTCCGATGTACCAAAGATGTCGCCGCGCAATGCGTCCGAGGCACGGCGTTTTACGTGGCTGATCGATGTCTTCTATGACCACAAGGTGAAGCTGCTGATGTCGGCGGAGGTGCCCGCGGAAGAACTGTACGTGGAAGGGCCGATGGCCAACGAGTTTGCCCGCACGGTCTCGCGGATCACGGAGATGCAGTCGAAGGAGTATCTGGAGTCCGAGCGCCGGCTGGTGGATACCTCGCTGACCTGAAGCAGCGTCGGCCGAACGGCCGAGTTGACAATGCGAGACTCATAATTTCGCTGCGAGCTTACTGCTGTAAGGCTTTGAACCGTATTTCAAGATTCGGACATGTCTTATTCCGGGGTTTCCGGCGGATCGGTATCTTCTAATCACTTACTTGTGACTGGAGAGAACCATGAAGCCTTACCGCGATATGTCCGACGAAGAATGGCAAATGGTCGCGCCTTTGCTGCCCGAGTTGCGGCCTCGTCCCGAGTTGCGCGGGCGGCCGCTCGCCAACACCCGCGCCGTGCTCAACGGCGTGCTCTGGGTCATGTACAGCGGCGCTTCATGGTCAACATTGCCCCGCAAATATCCGTCGTATCAGACATGCCACCGGCGCTTCAAGGCGTGGCACGAATCCGGTGTGCTCGGGCGCGTGATGCAGCAATTGTTCGGCCCAGCGAGTGAAGGGTTGTATTCGCTGATGACCTCGCGCATGCGAGTGCCAACCGAGTTACCCGAGGGATTGGGCGACCATGCGGTTGCTGCGGATATCGCTCAGCTTGCGGAGATGCAGGGCGATGTGCGGCCCGTGCTCATGCCGCCTGGGTCGCTCGTTCCGCTCGGACCGCTGACCCCGGCCGAGCCGGTTGAATACACGCGGGGCGGTGTGCGTCACGCGGCCTGATGGCGGTGTGATAGGCGATGTGACGTGCGAGCAAAGGTCGCTCGCACACAAAAACCCGTCTGGGAGGCTCGACGTCCTCAGACGGGTTTTTATGCTTCAGACAACATGACGCAGCGTTCCTATTGCTGTCGAATCCAGGTTTGCGAGCGTCCGAGCAGTGAAATGCCAATATATCCGCGCACCACAAGTTTCTGGCCGCCGTCTTCCAGATGCATCTTGCATTTGTATACCTTGCCGTTCTCCGGGTCGAGGATCTCGCCGCCATCCCACGTATCGCCATCGGGCTTCATGCCGTTGATGATGGTCATGCCCTTCATCAACTGATCCTTGCGTGAATCCGTGCAGGCCGTGCAGCGGCGGTTCGGATCGTCGTTGTTGCCCAGGCCGTTGAGGACCTTGCCGCTGAGCGTGCCATCGCTGTCCTGGGCGATCTGCACGACTGCCTTGGGCTGACCGGTCTTGTCGTCGATGGTCTGCCAGAGTCCCGTGGGAGATGCAGCCTGCGCCATGGCTGTTGCTGCCGAGGCGAGTAGTGCGCCGGCCAGCAGGATGCGTCTGAAATGCCCATAGGCGCGTGGGGTAAGTCCCGTCATGCTTCCTCCTTGAGGTAAAACGTCTCTTGATACATTGTCGATGTCGTTATTCTGCCGGCCACGGGGCACAGCGTGCCGGACAGAATACGTCAAAGCATCGGGATGCGTTTTGTACAAACCCTCTAGTCGGACCTGGTTGGCCGCTATGGCTTGTCCTGCTTCAATTGAATTGGTAGGAAAAGGTTGCGTTGACGCGCGGGCGGCGCGATCCGCTCCCTTCCAGCGGGGCATCGCTCACCGGTTTCGCCAGCGATAAATCCAGGCTGTAGTACTTAGCATCGGAGATCCGGAAGCCCACGCCTATTGATGCCAGGCGGCTTGGTTTCGCGCCGCCGGCATGGAGATACGTGTGGGCGGTATCGACGGAAACGTCGGGCGTGAAGGTCTTCAAAAACGCCAGGCCAATTGCAAACGGCCGGTTGATTTCGGCCGATGCGGCCCAACCCGAATCGCCCGATACTTCTCCCGGCTGATAACCGAGCGCGAAGCGTTGTCCGCCAAATGCGATCTGTTCCGACGTCGGCAGGGAGTCCGCACTGTATTGTCCGGTCGCCGCAATCGCGGTGCCTATCTTGAACGGCCATTCGTTGGTCTGCGAGACCGTCGCGCCGGTGCGCACGAAGGTGAGCGACGCAGGGTTGGTCGTGACAACGCCCGGAATGTTGGTGTCCGCCGATTTCGATGCCCCAAGCACATCGAACGCTTTCGCCACGTTCAGGCTCGCGCGCCGTACAGTTCCCGTATCCACGCCGGTGTAGTCGAGTTGCAACGTGGTTACACGCACCTGCGAACGCTGGCCAAGCTGCGCGCCCGTGATGGTGTTCTTGTAGCGGTCCTCGTCATGCGAAGCGTACGCGCCGACCGTGCCGATCAGGTTGCGCGTGTTGCTCAACACGAACGTATACGACGCAGACAGGCCCACTTTGTCGTTGACGACAGTGCGCTCGACATAGGAGGGTAGATAGGGGTTATCGACAGGATGTCCATAGTAGTGCGATGCATCTACCTTGACGGTGAAGCCGTCGGTACCTATTGGCAATGAGCCGTTGACGTCGAAATAGGTCTGATCGTCGCGGCCCTTGGGCGCGAGCGCCGAGACGCCCAGCGTCTCACCCTGTCCGAGCAGGCCGTTTTCCGTTGCAGTAATAATCCCCTGCACACCGGAATGATTCATGTCTATCCCGGTCGCGAAATTGAAGGGCTTGCGCTCGACATCGAGATCGAGCGTGGTCGCGCCGTCGGTGGTCTGCGGGGGCGCCAAGGGCCAACACGGTCGCGATAGCCGCGGTGAGAATGGTGACGCGCAATGCGCCGCTTTGGATTTGGATGGTCTTCATAACGCCCTCGGATGGTATTTAGTTTTTGCTTTTTGAATTGCCATCGTCTTATTGCAGGACGCGTGCCATTTGTATGGAGGATGACGAACGGTTTGGTATGAATAAAGGATTAACCAGACGGTACAAGGCCTGGCATGGCTTTGCCGGTGGGCCGAAGGTCTTGAGGAAATGGGGCGACGCCGCGCCGAGGTCTCACGTAACGTAACGTGCGGTCAAGGTCGTTACGCCTTGGCCCGTAACGCCGTATGCGTCGGGTTACGAATCCGGCTATGAATTCGAGCACGCATTCAACGCTTACTACGTGAGCGGTCGGTCATGCGCAATCACACCCCTTGTCGCTCGTGTGCACTGTCAGACATTCACTTGACGGTAGTACGAACGATTTCCAATACGAAGCCGTATTGCGTCGGCCTAATAATGCGTGCGGGTCATCCGAATAATGAGTGCGGACGGGAGGGAAAACACTAGAAGATAAGAATTCTTAAAGTTTGTGAGAGACGTTCCGCTAACTGGATGGTTAGCCGTCGCATCGTTCGGCGAATGCCAACAAAAATGACAGGTCGAGGTAAGTGTTTGAATACAAAGTGTTGTTGTGACACAAACCTTACCTGTCGAGGGTAACAACCGATGAAATTATTGCTGGTTACCCGTTGATTTCAAGATAGCGTTCAGCTATAAATCGTTTCAGGGATTCATCGTTTGATATCCTGACTGATGGAGGCACCATCGATTACACGTCTAGAACTTGAGAGAAGCGGCAAATGAAATCGCGCGCAACGACGCGCACCCAGGCATGTGGAGCCAAGCCCGCGGGGAAGAGAGAACCCGCTGGCGGCGACCCAGAAAAATGCCGGATCATTTGCCAGATGGCCATTAAAAATATCCGAGGGAAGCATCATGTCTAAGTTTATCAAAGGCTTCGTCAAAGACGAACGCGGCGTCACTGCCATTGAATACGCGATTATTGCCGGTCTTATCGCGGTTGCACTCGCGGCCTCGGTAGGTGGCGTTGTCACGAAACTGCAGAGCGTGTTCACCTCTATTGTGGGTGTGTTATAGCGACACAGGCTTCGCGCCGCCGGGCATCAAAGCGTCACATTCTTCTCGCGTAGCAATTATTGGCTATACCGGCCTGTTGGCCGGTATAGCTCACTCACTGTGTGGTGTTGCGTTAATTCGCATAACACGTAGCGGATCTGCTGCGCGCAGGCGTGACGCCGGGCTGTCCAGTCGACTGCTTTAAAGAGCGGCCGGCGGGATTAGTTTGCCTGGTTGAAGCGAGTCCATATCATGATTAACGCCGCGTTATTCATTAGCTGGGCACTCGCGGTCGTCTTATTCGATTGCCGGTCGCGCCGCATACCCAACTGGCTCGTTATTGCGGGACTGGCGGTGGCCTGGGTGCTTGTGGCGGGTGGTCATTCGCCATTTCATATCGACGTATCCAGTGCCGCGCTCGGTTCCATGGCCGGGCTGCTTGCGCTCTTGCCGTTCTATTTGATCGGCCTGATGGGCGCCGCCGACGTCAAGGTGTTCACTACGCTCGGTGCATGGTGCGGTTTTCACGCATTGCCCGCGCTGTGGATCGTCGCCAGTATTGCCGCTGGGATTCATGCCCTGTATTTGCTTGCGTCAGCGGTGATCGAGGGGAGGCGGAAGAACGCGTCAAGTTCATTGGAATCCTCACCGAATGTTGACGGCTACGTGGAAGGCTTTCACGACGTCACTAGACCTGGCGCCGAACGGTCATCAGGGTACACCTTCATTGTTGGAGGTCGAAGGGCTACGCCGTATGCCGCACTGCTCGCCATCTCCGCGATAGGAAGTCTGACGCTGCAAGCATTAGAGGCCGCCCGATGACCCTGCTCAATTCCGCACGGCCGGTGTCGCAGGACGCTCAACAGCGTGTCCGAATACGTGCCCCCGTACATGGGCGATCCCGCGCTGGTCGCCGGGTGCAACGCGGCAGCATGGCGGTGGAATTCGCCATCGTGTTTCCGCTTTTCTTCCTCGTGTTCTACGCGATCGTTACGTACAGCATGATCTTCGTCGCGCAGCAATCGCTCACGCTCGCTGCATCGGAAGGAGCGCGTGCACCACTGCGACGGGTCTCGTCAACTGGCTCGCGGGCGTGGCACCCTGTACCGCCACGTATGCGGCATGCAGCTTCGACGCCACGATGCAATGCGTGAATGTGACGCTCAAATATAACTACGCGGGCCAGCCGCTCGTGCCCTCGCTGCCATTGATCGGGCTACCGGTACCGACAAGTCTCATCGCAAGCGCCATGGTGCAACTGAACCCGGAGAACCTGTTTTAGGCGTTCTCCGCGCTTGAAACAACCAAGACGATCATGGCTAACATTACCCGCATCCTCGCTGTGTCCCTGATCGTACTTGCCGTGCTGCTCGGCATTTTCGCGTGGACCCTCTCGCGCCGGCCTGTGGCGCCCGTGCCGCAGATCGTGCAGGGCCAGGCAAGCTTTCCCGTGGTCGTGGCCAAGCGCGATCTGCCTCCCGGCAAGCCGATCGACGCCGATGCATTGACCTTGCGGATGGCGCCATCGCGCGGAGCGGGTGAGTTCGCCGATGCCACTGGGCTCGTGGGGCGCGTGCCACTGATCGCGATAACCGCGAATACGCCGCTCTCCGAAGCGAATCTCACTACCGGACTTGCCGATGCCATCGCCCCCGGCGAACGTGCCATCGCGGTGCGGGTGGACGAGGGCAATGCGGTGGGCAACCGGGTGCGGCCGGGCAATTTCGTCGACGTGTTTTTCATGCTCAAACGCGATATGTCCGCTGGTCCTGGCGCGGATGCGGAGGTGGATGCGACGCAAGCGCGGCTGTTGTTGTCGAAGGTCCGGGTGCTCAGTTTCGGCGATGCGACGCTGCCCGGCACGTCGGATGCTGGCGACGCTAACGCCAACGCGGCCAATGCCCCGCGCGGTGCGGGTGCGCGTACGGCGGTGCTGGCCGTGCGCACGGCGGATATCGATGCGCTCACGCTCGCCGAAGGCGCAGGCCGTCTGGTGCTGGCGCTGCGTAATCCCGCCGACACCGACATAGCCGAGCCGCCCGCCATGGCACCGCTTCTCGCATCGATAAGGATGCCGAATAATGATGCATCGCGTGCGGCTACGGGTTTGTCCCTGGAGGCGCTGGCGGGTTCCCGTGGCGAACGGTCGGCGCGCACGCCGGTCATGCCGCCATTGCCGGCAATGCCTTCCATGCTTGCGGCGCGTGCGCCGCGTGTTCAGGCGGTGTCGAATGATCTCGAGTTGATTCGCGGTGCGCATAGGGAAAAGGTGACGTACTGAAAATGCAGGCTGCGCCGTAAACACATTTAGAAGCATGAGTAGAAGGACGAGTAGGAGTCGAAATCAAAAGAAAGTTCGGGGCCATGCCGCCGTATGGCGACAAAGCAGTACGCAGTCGATATATAAAAATCATGAAAGCCACGGCTTCTTATCGAGGACACGGCGTCTCTGGCGCTGGTCGGTTATTGCTCGCCACGCTGGTGTGCGCGTGTACGGCGAGTCCGTACGCCAGTGCGAAGACTGCTAGGCCTGCGGCTGATGTGGCCGACTCGGCGGTGTCGAGGGTTATCGACATCACCGTCGGCGCCCAGAAGCAGATCGCGATGGGGCGCACATTGCAGCGTGTTGCCGTGGGCGACCCCGCGGTCGCGGACGTGCTTTGGCTCAAGAGCAGCAGTGGTGCGAACGGTGGCTTGTTGCTGGTCGGAAAAAGCGCGGGACGTACCGAGATGATGATCTGGGAGCGCGGTCAGGGCGCGCCCCGGACCTACACGATCAACGTCACCACGCTGGCCGCCCGCAAACTGCTCGGCAGCGATACACCTGCGGTGAACGTGCTTGGCCGGACAGCGGTTGTAACGGGGTCCGCCGCGAGCATGGATGCCCATGAGCTTGCTATCGCCGTAGCGAGGGAGTCGGTTGCGGGTACCACCGGTTCGCCGGATACGTCATCAGGAGCATCAGCCAAGGATTCGCGCGGGCAGAACGGCGGTTCGCCTGACCCGGCGGTGACCGGAGGCAGTAGCGGGGGCGGTGCGAAGGAGGGCGCGGTCCTCGATGCATCGACGGTGGCGACAAGTCCCGTCGTGCAGGTCGATGTGAAGGTGGTCGAATTCAGCAAGGCTGTGCTGAAGGAAGCGGGCTTCAATTTCTTCAAGCAGAACAACGCGTTTGCATTCGGCACTTTCTCGCCTTCGTCGGTGACGTCGTATACAGGGGGCGCAACCTCGAATCTGCAGGTCATGTCCACGACGCCCATCAGCAGCGCGTTCAACCTGATGGTGAACCTCGGGACTCGCGGTATTTTCGCGAACCTGAGCCTGCTCGAATCGAACAACCTGGCGCGCGTGCTGGCCGAGCCGACGCTTGTCGCATTGTCGGGGCAGAGTGCGAGCTTTCTCGCAGGCGGCGAGATCCCGGTGCCGGTGCCGCAGTCCCTTGGGACGATCAGCATTGTCTATAAGCCCTACGGTATCGGGTTGACCGTCACACCGACCGTGCTCGGGCCGCGGCGGATCGCGCTGACCATCAATGGCATTTCGGTGCCGGCCATCACGACGCGGCGTGCGGACACCACAGTCGAACTCGGCGACGGCGAGAGTTTCGTGATCGGCGGCCTGATCGATCGCGAGACGGCATCGAACGTCGACAAAGTGCCGTTGCTCGGCGACTTGCCGATCATCGGCTCGTTCTTCAAGACCTTGCAATACACGCAGAACGATCGCGAACTGGTGATCATCGTGACACCGCACCTGGTCTCGCCGATCGCAAAGGGCGCAGTGCTTCCCGCCACGCCCGGCGAGCAATCCGAGCAGCGCGACGGACCGGTGTGGCGCTCGTTCATGGGAGGTGTCGCGGCGTCGAGTGACGAGGTGCCGGGGTTCTCGAAATGATCGGCGCAAGTGCTGAGAGAGGGGGTGGCAGGCAGATTGTGAAGACGCGTGCAAGTTCGTCCGGAACGGCGGCGCGCGCGAGGTGTGCAGGCAGCGTTGCCCGCGCCGATGTGGCAGGAGAAAGCGGCGATGAACGCAAGAGTTCTATCTTTGACTGAGACGGAAGCGCGTCCTCCAGGCGTCCGGTTCCTGTGCGTCTGCTCGGATTCGGGACACCGGGCCTGGCTCGCGCACGCGCTGGGTACGCTGGGCGCGCTCGAGTATGTGCCGTTCGACGCTGTCGAGTTGATGCCGAAGATATCGACGCTGGGCGCCGCGATGGTGTTCATCGACTTTGCCCGCGCGCCGCTTGAAGCGCCCGAGGCCAGCATCGCAAGCGCGACCGCCGTGGCGGCCGCAGTGCACGATGCATTCCCGGGAGTTGCCATTGTTGCGCTCGGTCACTGCAGCAGTCGGCTAGCGCGATTGCGGCATTGCGCGCCGGTGTACGTGATTTTATCGACGTGGAAGGTGAGCCTGGCGAAGCACTTCGGATTGCGAAGCAGTTGATCGAGCAGGCCGGCCAGTCCGCGAAGACAGAACAGATCACCAACCGTCACGGGCATATGACGGTGTTGCTCGGCGCGCGTATTGGCGTAGGCGTCAGCACGCTGGCGGCGAACCTGGCGGTGAAGCTGCAAAAGCGTGGTACGGCAGCGGCGAAGACCGCCGCGCTGCTCGACTTGGGCATTCCCGCTGCCGACAGTTCGGTGTTGCTCGACACGCAAAGCGAATTTAATTTCGTCGATGCCGTGCGTAACCTGCGCCGCTTCGACCAGACCTTCGTCCATACCGCGTTCGGGCGCCACGTGAGTGGCCTGGCGGTAACCACACTGCCGCCGGATCTCACGGCGATGCGCGAGGTGTCGTATGCGTCGGCGGTGAACCTGGTTAACCGGTTGCGGACCTTCTTCGATCACCAGATCGTCGATCTCGGCGGTTTTACCAACCTTGAGTTTGTCGCGCAGATGGTGCGTGCCGCGGACAACGTGTGGCTGGTTTGCGATCCGAACGTGGCGTCAGCGGTGTCCGCCATGGAGTTGCTGGAAGGCCTGCGTTTCCAGGATGTCGATGCGCGCTTGCCGAAGGATCGCGATACCGCCGATGCGCCGCAGAAGCTGCAGCTGGTCGTGAACAAGTTCGATCCTATGTTGCAATTTGGCGCCGAGCAGATTGCCGAGCGGCTTGGCTTGCCGCTGCTCGCGGTGCTGCCGGCGCGGGCGCTGTGATCGCGCACAAAGGTTACTTCGAACAAGCCGACGGCGGTACGTTGTTCCTCGATGAAATCGGCGATATGCCGCTCTATCAGCAGGTCAAGTTATTGCGCGTGCTGGAAGACAGTGCGGTCACGCGGATCGGTTCGGCCACACCGGTCAAGGTGGATTTCCGGCTGGTCGCCGCGACTCACAAGAGCCTGCCGCAATTGGTGAAGGACGGCGACTTCCGCGCGGATCTTTACTATCGGCTGGCGGTGATCGAGTTGAAGATTCCGTCGCTGGAGGAACGCGGGGCACTGGACAAGATTGCGTTGTTCAAGTCGTTCATCGCGCAGGTGGTGGGGCAAGAGAAGCTCGCGACCTTGCCCGAGTTGCCGTACTGGCTGGCCGATGCCGTCGCCGATAATTATTTCCCCGGCAACGTGCGTGAGCTGCGCAATCTGGCGGAGCGCATAGGCGTGACTGTGCGGCAAGTGGGATCGTGGGATACCGCGCGGCTGCAACGCTTGCTTACGCTTGCCCGCACCTCTCAGCCGGTGCCGCCAGAGCTGAGTGCTGAAGTGATCGTTGATCGCAGCAAGTGGGACATGAACGAACGCAACCGCGTGCTGGCCGCCCTCGAGGCGAACGGCTGGCGGCGGCAGGATACCGCGAGTCACCTTGGCATCAGCCGCAAGGAGCTGTGGGAAAAAATGCGCAAGTTCCAGATCTTCGACGAAGAACCTGAAACTCGCGCCGAGGAGTGAGACGTTGCAGGCAGCGGTGCCGCACCCGACGCGCTCGCCGCCTGGGTTGACTTCTACGCCAGTGCTGCGGTTAACGCGGCGAACGTGTGTTCGTCGGTCCGCTCGAAGTGCAGCGGCGTGACCGAGACCCGGCCCGACGCTACCACCGCCGTCTCGCTGTCGGCCGCGTTCTCGCGCGGGCCGCGCTGGAAACGCAGCCAGTAATATTGCAGGCCGCGCGGATCGGTTTGCGGCAGCACGTCGATACCTTCAACCAACCCCACGCCCTGGCGCGTCGGGGTAAGAGGGCCGGCCAAAGCGGCGTCTATGTCCGGGAAATTCACGTTGAGGCAAGTCGGTGCGTCGTGCGCGATGGCGAGCAGCGAGCGGATCACGCCGGGTGCGAGTTCGCGCGCCGTATCCCAGCGCACGTTGTCGCGATCGCTGAAGGTCTGGCTCAATGCAATGGATGGCAAGCCGAGCAGCAAGCCCGTCATGGCCGCGCCGACCGTGCCGGAGAACATGGTCTCCACGCCCAGGTTGCCGCCGCGGTTGATTCCCGACAACACCAGCGTAGGGGGCGCGTCCTGCATCAAATGCCGCACAGCCATCACTACGCAATCGCCGGGGGTGCCGAGCACGCCGAAGCGATGCTTGCCGTGCTGGCTCACGCGCAGCGGCGAATGCAAACTGATGGAGTGCGAGGTGCCGCTCTGGTCGTGCTCGGGGGCGACGACCCACACTTCGTCAGCGAGTTCGGCAGCAACGGCTTCAAGCACGGCGAGGCCGGGTGCGTCGATACCGTCGTCGTTGGTCAGCAGAACGCGTGCAAGTCTGGGTCGGGCGGACGTCGCAGAGGGCATTGCAAATCTCCTTTCGATTGAGGGAAAACGTCAATCGATCGATTATTCCAGAGATCGCGATGCGGGGCGGAGACGTGATGGGGAGTCTTCGTGAACGGTGTCCACGAAGACTGTGTGCTTGCGTATTTACTTGATGCCAAGTCCGCGCAGCACCGCATTGCCGTCTTCGGTGAGGCGGAACTTGGCCTCGCCTGGCGTGGGCGATACCATTTCCACGTAGCCGTATTCGCTCAGCGAGGCTACGTCGGGAGGCGCGGCCATTGCGTCGATCGGCGCGTGCAGCAGCAACAGCAGCGTGGCGATTTCGTGATGGCTGAGTAATCGTTTGATGGCTCGTACCGGAGCCGATGCGTTGCGGAGGTTCATGACGAACTCCTTTCGTTAATGCTTTGTCTTTGTTTCGTGCAGAGCGTCGATTGAACCACGCAACAGCGTGTCACGTTTCGATGAAGTTGGGGCAGGGTACCGATCAAGTCTTAGGCGAAACTTAAAACAGAACAAATGCCACGCGTGCGTCTGCGATGAAGACGATCGGGGAGGCTAAATATTGTGTTTGATGAGGTTAAAAATTGTAAGCCGGGTTCCTGGGGCTGAACGTGGCGTTGTCGAAGGTCTTCGGCACGATGTTCTGGAACACAATGCTTTCGAAGATATTGCCGTCGTTGTCGAAGGATTCCGCCGTCCGGAAAAACGGCCGCCTCAGGTCCAGGCCGAGTATTTCCTTCTTGGCATAAAAATCGGGCTGTCCGGAAGGGGTTTCGTAAGTGAAGGCGACCACGCGCGCACCGTCAATGGTTTTTACTTCGATGTCGTCGGCACGCGTGACCCCGGCGTCGGCGAATTTCTTGCCTTCGGCCAGGAACTGCTGCGTGATGTATTCGGTACCGAGATCGCGGACCGAATGTCGCGATTGCGAGTGCGCAAGCGGGCCGTTGAGTGACGCCCAGAGCGCAATCACCTTCAGAAAACCGCCCAGATGGCCGTACATTTGGTCGGGCCGTGAGGTTTCGTCATAGAGAATTTCCTGGCCCGCATGCGCACCGTCGGGCAGCCATTTTGCGTAGACCCGCAGCGGGTCACGCGTCAGGCGCACCAGCATGTGGTCAGCCTGATTCGGCCACCTGCCATGGATACGCTCACGCCGCAGCATGGTGAACTCATACGACGGATAACCGTTGGGGCCGTTCTTCAGGTAGCGCGGCAGCGCAAGCGGATCAAGCGATTTGAACAGCGCCACGAGCGCCGGGTCGCTCATATTGGCGAGCATGCCGCTCAACGCGGCTTGGCTCAGCCAGCGGACCTGGTCATCGAGCGGGAGTTTGTCGACCTGCGCCGCGGGTGTCGTCGGCGGTGCGCTCGATGTGCTCGATGCGTTTGTTACGCTCGTTATGCTGGCGGAGAGCGCCGGACCGGCCGCGGAGGTGGCGGAGGACACTGGCAAGGCGGCCGTGGCCGCGCTGGCCGCGTCTTGTGCGCTGGCGGGCATGGCGATGGTTGCGAGTCCAATCGCGGTCCACATACCCCAGATCCAGACGCTTACGCGAATCAGCTGACGGTTTTGGCGGCGCTGTCGTGCTCGATGCATGAAGTTCTCCGTGGTCCGTTCGTTCTACTTTGGCTGCGTATGCGTCGCACAGTTCACGGCCGAAATCTTTCCTTGTCTTAGAACGGCTCGGGGAGACCGAAAATTCCGGGGCATCGCGCTATATCTTCGGGGGTACCGTCGACAAAACCTGATCGGCTCGCCCGCCGGCGTCAGCGCTCGAGAATGGCGACAACCCCCTGTCCGCCCGCGGCGCAGATGGAGATGAGACCGCGGCGCGTTCGCGTGTCGCCGGGCGCCTGTGCCAGCGTCGCCAGCATCTTGGCGAGCGTCCCCACGATCCGTCCGCCGGTCGCCGCGAACGGGTGACCGGTTGCCAGTGAACCGCCATTGAGGTTCATGCGGCTGCGCTCGATCGAGCCGAACGGGCCGTCCAGCCCGAGTTGCGTGCGGCAGTATTCCTCGTCCTCCCAGGCCGCGAGCGTGCACAGCACCTGTGCCGCGAATGCCTCATGGATCTCGTAGAAATCGAAGTCGGCCAGTGCAAGTCCGGCCCGTTCGAGCAAGCGCGGCACGGCGTACGCGGGCGCCATCAGGAGGCCTTCTTTCTTGTCGAAGAAATCGACTGCCGCGGTTGCCGAGAGCGTCAGATAAGCGAGCACGGGCAGGTTGCGCGCAGCCGCCCATTCTTCGGACGCCAGCAACACCGCCGATGCGCCGTCAGTGAGCGGCGTGGAATTACCGGCTGTGAGCGTACCGGCGTCGCGATCGAAGACGGGTTTCAGCGCAGCGAGTTGCCCGGCCGTGAGGTCCGGGCGCAAGATGTTGTCGCGTGAAAGGCCTTTGTACGGTGTCATCAGGTCGTTGAAAAAACCGCGCTCGTACGCCGCTGCCAGCTTGCGGTGACTGTCGAGCGCAAGTTCATCCTGCGCTTCGCGCGAGATCTTCCAGCGCTTGGCCATCAACTCGCAGTGTTCACCCATTGACAGGCCGGTACGGGGTTCGCTGTTACGCGGCAGCATGGGCTTGAGCAGCATGCCGGGCCGCAGCTTCGCCAGTGCGCTCATGCGCTGCGCCGTGGACTTGCCGCGGTTCGCTTCCAGCAGGATCTTGCGCATCCGTTCGTTCACGCCAATAGGCGCGTCGGAAGTCGTATCCACGCCACCCGCAATGCCTGCATCAATCTGCCCGAGTGCAATCTTGTTCGCGATGAGGATCGCGGTTTCAAGGCCTGTCCCGCACGCCTGGCTCACGTCGTAGGCGGGCGTTTCCCAGGCGAGCGTGGTGGACAGCACTGCTTCGCGCGTTAGATTGAAGTCGCGTGAATGCTTGATCACCGCGCCCGCCGCGACTTCACCGAGACGCAGGCCGTGCAGGTCGTATCGATCGATCAGGCCTTGCAGCGTGAACGTCAGCATGTCCTGATTCGATGCCGTTGAATACGCCGTGTTGGAACGCGCGAACGGAATCCGGTTGCTGCCGACGATAGCCACGCGGCGCACGGCGGGAAGGGCGCTCACAGTCATGATGAAATCTCGTCGAAGGATACGGCGGGCGCTTCGGGATCGAAACCGGCCGGCGCGGCTGGTTTCAAACACCGCACGTTCTTGTACAAGGCTGCGAGTACATCGCGGCACTCGTTCATGACTCGGGGTTGCATCATGGCAATTCCCACTCGAAGCGGCCGCGCAGATGGTGCCGCTCACCCGCCAGATCGCGCACTTCAAAGTCGCGCGCTGTCGCCGATAAAGCCGCGGTCCACAGCGTCGTCTCTGCCGGCAGGAAAATAGGCGACTTGAAGTCGCCACGCACATTGGCGGTATCCAGTTGCTTCGACGGTTGCAGCGCCGCGAGCGTACGCCCGAGTGTCCACATGCCATGCGCGATTGCGTGCGGAAAGCCGAACGCTTTCGCCGTCAGCGCGTGCAGATGAATCGGGTTGAAGTCGCCGGACACTTTTGCATAATCGCGGCCGAGTTGTGCAGGAAGTTGCCAGCGTGCTTCACGTATGAGCGCGGGGGGCGTTGTATCGGTGACGATCGAAGCGCTGCCCCGACCCTCGGCACCACGCTTCAGATACACACTGTCCGCATCCCATACCGCTTCGCCACCACGATAGATACGCGTATGCAGCGTGAACACCTGGCCCTTGTCATGCGCCTCGAGCGCGCCGTTTTCCACTTCAATGCGCAATGTCTGTCCGGAGTGCAGCGTACGCCGCAAGCGCACGCTGTTCGACACATGCACGAGACCCATCGCGGGCCAGGGAAACGCGGGATCGGTGAGCAGCATCAGATGCAGCGGGAACGCCATCACGTGAGGGAACGTGACTGGCACGCCTTGCTCGGGGATAAACCCGCACACCCGCGCATAGCGGCCGATCTGTTCAGGATCGAGCGTCACGCCCGGGCGCACGAGCCGCAGCGGCGGCAGTTGGTCGACCGCATCCGCGCGTTTAAAAATGCCCCGCAGCGCGCGGCCATAGAGTTTTGCCGGAGGCGGCAGGGTCTCCAGGATCACCGTGCGCATGCGTGGCGAGCCCGACGGAAGCGGCATGCTCATGTCACGCTCCGATCAGGCTTTGTCCGCACACGCGCACCACGTTGCCGGTGATGCCGGCGGATGCGGGGCTGGCGAGCCACGCGACAGTCTCTGCTACATCCACGGGCCGGCCGCCCTGGCTCATCGAATTCAAGCGGCGTCCGGCTTCGCGAAGTCCCAGCGGAATCCGGGCGGTCATCTGCGTTTCGATGAACCCCGGCGCCACCGCGTTGATCGTGATGCCCCGTGTGCGCAGCGATTCGGCCATGCTCTGCACGCGGCCGATCACACCGGCCTTCGACGTCGCATAGTTGGTCTGGCCAGGATTGCCGGCAATCCCGCTGATCGACGATATCCCCATGATCCGGCCGCCGTCATGCAGCACATGCTGATCGAGCAGCATGTCGTCTATCCGTTCCTGCGCCGAAAGATTCACGTCGATCACGCTGTCCCACGCGGCCTCCGTCATTTTCGCGATGGTCTTGTCGCGCGTAATGCCGGCGTTGTGCACGACGATATGGACACCGCCCATTGCCAGCAGCGCGGCCGCGATGGTCGCGGGTGCGTCAGAGGCGGTGATATCCGCGACGAGCGCCGTGTGCGCGCCTTGCGACGGCCAGGCATCTTCAAGCGAGAGCATGGTCTGGTCGAGCGCGTCCTGCGCCTCGCGTACGTCGAGCCCGATTACATGCGCGCCACGATCGGCCAGCACCTGCGCAATCGCCGCACCGATCCCTTGCGCCGCGCCCGTCACGAGCGCGCGTTTGCCCGCGAGCGGCTGGTTCCAGTCGGCGGGTGGATTGGCAGGCGTGGCGTCGATACGCACGACCTGGCCCGACACATAGGCCGAGCGTGGCGACAGCAGAAAACGCAGCGCCCCTTCAATATCCCCGCCCGGTTCGACCTGCACCAGATTCGCAGAGATACCCCCACGCGCTTCCTTCCCGAGCGAACGTGTCATGCCTTCCAGCGCCCGTTGCGCGGTCCAGGCACGCGGTGAAGCGCAGGATTCGGGCGGCAATCCGAGTACGACAATGCGCCCGCTCTTCGCCACCGACCGGATGGCATCGTGGAAGAAGCCGTAAAGCGCATGTAGTTGCGTGCTGTCGGTAATGCCCGTTGCGTCGAAGATCAGCGCCTGCACCCGGTCGTTCGGCGGCGCGCCCGGCGCACGCGCTTCGAAGCGGCCGCTCATGGCGCCATGTCTTGCCGCGACGGACAGCCAGCCGAGCGCACTTTCGTGGGCGACGCTTGTCATGCCGAGCGAAGTCAGCAGCGTCAGCATCGGTTCGAACAGCGTAGGCGACGGCCCTGCTCCAATGGCTGCTATACCCCCGAATTCCGCGCGGCCCTGCGCGTACCGCAGCAATACTTCGGGCTGCGGCAGGCCGATGGAGCGCGCGATGCTCGCGCCGAAGGGTGAATTGACGAAGTCGAGATAGCGATCTTTCATGCCTGCCTGAGAACAATTTAGGGCTTATGTGAAGGGTCACGCATGGATCTCCTCCGGCTCGTTCGCCAGCGCTTGCTGACGTTTCTTCAACGCATCGAGCATACCGAAGTCCGCGCCGAAGTCGTCGACCTTGACGACCTCCACGCCGTAGCGCGCGTAGTCGGAGAGTACCTGACGTTCGTTTGCATCGATCAAACCGCGCGATTCGCAAGCCGCGCTCCAAGCGTCGAGTTCGGGCAGGCTTTGCGGCATCGGCGGGATCTGCCTGGCCTTGACCGCATCCCGCAGCTTATGCTCGATTTCAGCGTATCTCGGGCTGAGCGCGAACATCAACTCGCCGTAACCGAGCGGATCAATATGCGCGGGCGGCGCGTACGAGTCCGCAACCAGACGTTCGCGGGCGTCCCCGGGGGTTGTCATCAACTCGGCAATGGCGCTTCCCAGCCGATCCCCCGGCACGCAATGCGGCATGCCAAACGGAAACGCAAGGACGCGCACAAAACCTGCAGCGAGTGGTTTCGGATAATTGGAGAGTATGCCTTCGAAGGCCGTTTGCGCTTGATGCAGCGCATCTTCAACACCCCAGCGCACGAGCGGAAGATCGGCTTCAGGGCGGCCATCGTCTTCGAAGCGTTTGAGCGTGGCCGAGATCAGGTAGAGCTGCGAGAGGATATCGCCGAGTCTTGCGGACAGGCGTTCGCGCCGCTTCAATTCGCCGCCGAGCACGAACATCGATACATCTGCCAGCAGTGCAAACGCGGTGGACATGCGCGTGGCCGCGCGATAGTAGGGCACAAGACGCGCGTCGGCGCGCTGGGGTCTTGCGATCAGCACGCTGCCGCCCAACGCGAACACGAGGCTGCGCGCCACGTTCGATGCCGTGAAACTCGCGTGACCGAAGAACGCGTTGTCGAAATCACGCAGGCCTTTCGCGCGGTCGGCATCGCGTGTTGCGGTCATCTCTTTCAGCACGTAGGGATGACAGCGGATCGCGCCCTGGCCGAAGATGATCAGGCTGCGCGTGAGGATGTTCGCGCCTTCCACCGTGATCGAGATGGGCACCTGCTGATAAGCGCGGGCGAGGAAATTCGATGGCCCCATGCAGATGCCCTTGCCGGCGACCACGTCCATGCCGTCGTTGATCACTTTGCGCGCACGTTCGGTGATGTGATATTTCGCGATCGCGGAAATCACCGACGGTTTCTCGCCGAGATCGACACCTTGCGCCGACAAGCGGCGTGCCGCGTCCATCACATACAGGTTGCCGCCCATGCGGCCGAGCGCTTCCTGCACACCTTCAAACTTGCCGATAGCGGTACGGAACTGCCGCCGCACGGCGGAGTACGCACCGGTGCCGCGCACGGCGAGCTTCGCCATGCCCACGTTCGACGATGGCAACGAAATCGCGCGCCCCGCTGCAAGGCATTCCATCAGCATGCGCCAGCCGTTGCCGACCTGTTCGCGTCCGCCGATCACCCAGTCGAGAGGGATGAATACATCGTTGCCCCGGTTCGGGCCGTTCTGGAACACCGCGTTCAGCGGCCAGTGACGACGACCGATGTTGACGCCCGGATGCGTGGTGGGAATGAGCGCGCAGGTGATGCCGGCTTCGTCGTCGGCGCCAAGCAGATGGTCGGGATCGAGTGCGCGAAACGCGAGGCCGAGCACGGTCGCGATCGGCCCAAGCGTGATGTAGCGCTTGTCCCAGGTCACACGAAAGCCGAGCGTTTCGCGGCCCTCATGCAAACCCTTGCATACGATCCCCACGTCGGGAATGGCCGCCGCGTCCGATCCCGCGTAGGGGCTGGTCAGCGCGAAGCAGGGGATTTCGTCGCCACGGGCGAGGCGCGGCAGATAGTGATCCTTCTGCGCTTCGGTGCCGTAGTGCATCAGCAATTCGGCGGGACCCAGCGAGTTGGGCACCATCACCGAAACCGCTGCGGCGGAGCAGCGCGTGGCGAGTTTCATGATGACCTGCGAATGCGCGTAGGCGGAGAATTGTTTGCCGCCGTACTGCTTCGGAATGATCATGCCGAGAAAGCCCTTCGACTTGATGAATTCCCATGCCTGCGGTGACAGGTCCTGCCAGACCGCCGTCGTCTCCCAGTCATTGGCGAGATCGCAGAGTTGCGTGCATTCAGTGTTGATGAACGCTTGTTCTTCAGCCGTGAGCGTGGGTGCGCCGAGTGCGAGCAACGTGTCCCATGCCGGGCGTCCCGAGAACAGCGCTGCATCCCACCAGACCGTGCCGGCTTCGATCGCATCGCGTTCGGTCGGCGACATCTCCGGCAGGATCTTGCGGAACAGCTCGAAGATGGATTTGGTCAGGAGCGCGCGGCGCACTGGCTTGATGGCAAGCACGAGCGGCGGCAGCACGAAGACGATCGCAAGCAACGCTGTGACGACTGGTCCGGTCACCCCCGCGAACCAGCCGATAGCCACCCATATCACCGTCCATGCGAGCCAGGCAACGGCGGGTGCTTGCCTGTACAGCAGAGCGCCGCTCACGATAAACAGTGCGATCACGAAGCTGGCTGTCATGACGACCTCTCCTGATGTTGTTCGATAGTGTGCGGCAGAACGGCATGGAGGCGGCGTGCATCGGCAGCTTATTGTTCAGCACATTACATACCCGGCACGCGCGTCGTCAATTCAGGCATTGGCATGTTGCGATGCAGCATCGTGCGCGAACCGACTCTCGTTCGAAGGGTCGGTCTTCAAGGGTGCTGCGTTGTTCAGAACCGGTCCGTGCTCGGCGAACATGGAGGCGAACTGGCAGACGCTGTTCGGGAGCAACAAGGGTGCCTTGAGCGCGGCGACCATGACGAGCGCGAGACGGCCGATCAATTGCGAATCTTCCAGACGCTGCCCTTGCGCGAAATCTGCGATGCGACTGTCGGTATCGGCACCGGCGAGAATGCCCGCGAGCGAGCCGATGCAAAAGTGCAGCCGCCAGCCGAGTTCTTCGCGAGGCAGATGCGGGAGGACTGTTTGAAAAGCGTTGAAGAAACGCTCGGCCACCTCGGCATAGACGCCGCGCAGGAAGCCGCGGATGAACGGCGACGGGTCGGTGTAGGCGCGGCCGAGGAGGCGCAGCAACGCAGGGCCGCTCTTCTCGGCGCAACGGGATTGCTGAAGCGCCGGGATGAACATTGCACCGAGGATATGCTCGCACGTGAGGTGCGAACCCAGAGACGACTGGAAGCGTTCGAGCAGGGCCAGGCGGCCCTGGTTGAGACCGTCCAGGCGACGGCTGAGCATGGCGTGGATCAGCGCGTCCTTGCCGCCGAAGTGATAGTTCACGGCAGCCAGGTTCGCCTCGGCGCGGGCGGTGATGAGCCGCATCGACATGGCTTCATAACCGGCGTCGATAAAGAGCGTTTCGGCGGCGTCGAGCAAGCGGGTTTTGGTATTGCCGGTTGTGCGTAAGGATGCGCGACTGGAAGGGTTAAGCGTGGAACGGGTGGGCACTGGCGTCTCCGGGACCGTTATGGCGGTCCGCATGGTCGGAATTGTGGATGCAAGCTTTTTATCGTGATTAAAACGATCGTTCTAATCACGATAAAAAGCTTTGGCGAAATCGACAAGCCATTTCATGGAGCGTGCTCTCTAGAAAGAGAGCGATAGCACGGGAGGAAGAGAAGCAGACGGATATGAGGCGAGTGGGAAAATGGGGACGCGAGCGCGTCCCCATCGAATAAAAATGCTTAACCGAATTTAAACCGATTCCGTAGCCCCGATGTGCTGGGCAGACTCCGTCATGTCAATACCGCGCCGCTCGCGGCTAAAGAAAATAAGCCCCGCGATCACCACGGCGACCGTGCCGCCGACCAGCGCCATGGCGAGCCCATAGTTGTTGCCATTCTTGATAGCGATAGACGCTTGCATGGTGGCATTAACCGAAGCCAGCAGATTGCCCAACTGATAAATGAGCCCGGGAAACGTGGCGCGAATCTCATCGGGCGAAATCTCGTTCAGGTGTACCGGAATCACCCCCCAGGCCCCTTGAACAGAGATCTGCATCAGAAACGCTCCGGCGGCCAAGGCTACCGGGCCACTCGAGAATGCCCAGAGCGGCAATACCGGCAACGCAATTAAAGCGGCAATAAAAATTGCCCAACGGCGCCCGATTTTCTCCGACATGGACCCGAAGAACAGCCCGCCGCAGATTGCCCCGATATTCAGGACAATGGTAATGAGCGCAACCGTGTGTGGATCGAAGTGATGCTGTTCGCGCAGGAAGGTCGGATAAAGATCCTGGGTGCCGTGCGAGAAGAAGTTAAACGCGGTCATCAAGACAATGGCATAGATGGAGAGCTGCCAGTTTTTCTTCAGTGTCACCAGCAAGCCGGGCCGTGGCCGCTTCTCCATGGCTTTCCATGCCGGTGACTCAGGGACGTGTGCACGGACATATAAAACCAGCAGCGCGGGCGCCACGCCGATAAAAAACATCCCGCGCCAGCCGACATATTGATACGCGACGCCGAATACGATGGAAGCCAGCAGATATCCGCTCGGATAACCCGCTTGCAAGAGACCTGATACAAAACCGCGTGCCTTGGTTGGCACGGTTTCCATCGTAAGGGCCGAACCCACGCCCCATTCACCGCCCATCGCAATGCCGAACAGCGAACGCAACACAAGCAGCGTAAAGAGGTTCGGCGAGAAACCCGACAGCATTTCCAGCAACGAATAGATGGCGATATTGACCATCAGCGTCGGACGCCGGCCGTACTTGTCGGCGAGACGGCCGAAGATCAGCGCTCCAATAGGGCGCATTGCAAGAGTAAGGGTAATCCCCAGAGCGACCTCCGGGATCTTCGTATTAAATTCCGCGGCAATATCTTTCAATACGAAAACCATTAGAAAGAAATCGAAGGCATCGAGTGTCCAGCCTAAATAGGCCGCAATCGTCACGTTTCTTTGTTCTCGCGTCCAGCTCATTACCGTAATCTCCCCATTCGCGTAATTGATTAATCATGACGACGTCACCGAGGCCTTCTCTGCGCCGCGCCGGATAAGGCGCTCGGCTGGTGTCGGCAGGTTGGAGTGTACGCCGCTGTTTAATTGGATGCTCGCAACGATCACTCAAACTGGTATTAACCCCGGTATGGTTTCACGTTTGCTGGGCAACACGTCAATCGAATGGCTTTCGATTAAGCCCGATACTTAAAGAAAATGAAAGTTAATTGAATTATTTTTGTATTAAACAGGTTTGCGGGAGAGGGGCGTCCGAGCTTCACTTGGGGTCAAGACATCGGTTTATCTACGGACAAGTTCGCTCACTGTGCGCATCATGTACTCCTGGTGTGGTGGTTGACCCCTCGACTCTAGCGAGCGGCCAGCCGGTGCGCTGCGGCGGAAACGCCATTCGATACGCTTTCCACGCCAACGGCACGGCTCATGAGCCATTGAAAGCCGCTAATTGAAGGCCGCTAACTCCACTCCGTATCCGCGTTCTCGTCAGGGTCATGCAACGTCAGTCCCGACAGCGGCAGCGGCAACGCCGTTTTATACCGCACCTGCTTGAGCGCGAAGCTTGAACGGATGTTCGAGATGCCCGGAATCTTGGTAAGCCGTTCAATGATGAAGCGCTGCAGCGACTGGATGTCCGGCATCATCACGCGCAGCAGGTAATCCGCGTCGCCGGTCATCAGGTAACACTCCATGACCTCGGGCCGCTCGCCTATCGCTTCTTCGAAACGCCGTAGCGCATCTTCGTCCTGTTTCGTCAGGCTGACCTGTATGAACACGTTGATCCGAAGCCCAAGCGGTTCCGGGTTCAGCAGGGTGACCTGTTGCTTGAACAGTCCCAGCTTTTCGAGCGCGCGAACGCGGTTGAAACACGGCGTCTGCGAGAGGTTCACCGCCCGCGCCAACTCCGAATTAGTGATGCGCGCATTCTGCTGCAACTGGTTCAGGATGCCGATGTCGATACGGTCCAGGCGTTTAGGCGATGTGGTCATAGCTCGAATATTCTGGAGAAGGGGGCGTACACGGAATAAATACACTATCCCGGAGCCTGATTAAAAGCAAATCAGTGGCACATTCTGCGGCGTAATAGCTAAGCTGTATTGAAAGCAAATGCTATTTCCCCATTCAATGCGGAGCCGTGCCATGACCGATTTATCCAGCGGAAGCGAACAGATTCTGTCGATATCCCGAGGTCGCGAAGACAGCGATCCCGAGGAAACCGCCGAATGGCTGGAGGCGCTCGACGCGGTCACGGAACACGTCGGCCGAGACCGCGCTCAATACCTTTATGACCGCCTTGCCGAGCATGCGCTGTCGCTTGGGATCGAGTCGTCGAGGGCGCGTGTCACGCCCTACATCAATACCATTCCTGTTGCAGAGCAGCCGCGTTATCCGGGCAATCTGGAGATCGAGGAAAAGCTCGCCGCCGCATTGCGCTGGAATGCGCTCGCCATGGTTGTGCGCGCCAACAAGGCTTACGGAGAGCTCGGCGGCCATATTGCGAGCTATGCCTCCGCGGCCGATCTCTTCGAAGTGGGTTTCAACCATTTTTTCCGCGCCTCAGCGCCGGATGCCGGTGAAGGCACGGGCGGCGACCTGGTGTATTTCCAGCCGCATTCATCGCCGGGCGTTTATGCACGCGCGTTCCTCGAAGGCTTTCTTGGCGAAGAGCATTTGCAGCACTACCGGCAGGAGATAGCGGGACCCGGGCTGTGTTCGTATCCGCACCCGTGGCTCATGCCGGATTTCTGGCAGTTCCCCACGGGCTCCATGGGCATTGGTCCGATCAACTCGATCTATCAAGCGCGCTTCATGCGCTACCTGCAAAACCGTGGCCTCGCAAAGACGCAGGACCGCAAGGTGTGGGGCTTCTTTGGCGACGGCGAGATGGACGAGCCGGAATCGATCGGCGCATTGTCGCTGGCTGCGCGCGAACAGCTCGACAACCTGGTGTTCGTGATCAATTGCAACCTGCAGCGGCTCGACGGTCCAGTGCGCAGCAACGGCCGCATTATCGATGAGCTCGAAGCGCAGTTCATTGGCGCGGGCTGGAACGTGATCAAGGTCTTGTGGGGTTCGGACTGGGACGCGCTCTTTGCACGCGACCAGACGAACGCGCTGCTGCGTGCGTTCGCGCATACGGTCGACGGTCAGTTCCAGACCTTCTCGGCAAACGATGGCGGTTATAACCGCGAGCGTTTTTTCGGCCAGAATCCCGAGCTTGCCGCGTTAGCTTCGCATCTTAGCGACGAGGATATTGACGGCTTGCGCCGTGGCGGTCACGACGTGCGCAAACTCCACGCGGCTTACGCGAAGGCGCTGAGTCACCGAGGCCAGCCGACCGTGATCCTTGCCAAGACCATGAAGGGCTTCGGCATGGGTACGTCGGGCCAGGGCAGGATGACGACGCATCAGCAAAAGAAACTGGGCTTCGACGACCTCAAGGCGTTTCGCGATCGCTTTCGCTTGCCGCTGTCGGACGCCGATGTCGAGGCAGTCAAGTTCTACAAACCTGCGGAAGACAGTCCGGAGATGCAGTACCTGCACGCACGACGCGCAGGCCTTGGAGGTTATCTGCCCAGAAGGCGGAGAGCGGCGTCGAAGGGGCTGATCGTCCCTTCGATTGCTACCTGGGGCCAGTTTGCAATCGATGCGGCGGGCAAGGAGATGTCGACCACCATGGCGATCGTGCGCATGTTCGGCACGCTGATGAAAGATGCAACGCTGGGCCCTCGCGTGGTGCCGGTGGTCGCCGATGAAGCGCGCACCTTCGGCATGGCGAACATGTTCCGGCAGGTGGGCATCTATTCGCCGCTCGGGCAGCTGTATGAGCCGGAAGATCTCGGTTCCATGCTCTACTACCGCGAGGACACCAAGGGGCAGATTCTTGAAGAGGGCATTTCGGAAGCAGGGGCAATGTCGTCATGGATTGCCGCGGCAACGTCATACAGCGTGCACGACCTGCCCATGCTGCCGTTCTACATCTATTACTCGATGTTCGGCTTCCAGCGCATTGGCGACATCATCTGGGCGGCGGCGGACCAGCGCGCACGCGGTTTCCTGATCGGCGCGACCGCGGGCAAGACCACACTTGGCGGCGAAGGGCTGCAGCATCAGGACGGCAGCAGCCATCTGGTGGCATCGACCATACCGAACTGCCGTGCCTACGATCCCGCGTTCGCCTATGAAGTCGCGGCTATCGTGGACGAAGGCATGCGCGAGATGGTCGAGCGCCAGCGTGACGTGTTCTATTACGTCACGGTGATGAACGAGAACTACGCGCAGCCGTCGGTGCCCGGCGGTAACCTGGAGATGCTGCGCGAGGGTATTCTCAAAGGCATGTATCCGCTCGCGGCGGAACCGGACGAGACAGCACGGGTGCAGTTGCTTGGCGCCGGTGCGATTCTTGGCGAGGTGATCGCGGCGCAGCAGATGTTGCGCGACGACTGGGGTATGGAAGCAGCGGTATGGAGCGTGACGAGCTTCACGGAGTTGCAGCGCGACGGCATGGCGTCCGAGCGGCTTGCCCGTCTCGGCGAGGTGGCTCCAGCGCCGTATGCAAGCACGATGCTTGGTGCATCGCGTGGTCCGGTGATCGCGGCAACGGACTATGTGCGTGCTGTGCCTGAACTGATCCGCGCTTACGTGCCACGCCGCTACGTGACGCTTGGCACGGATGGCTTCGGCCGTAGCGACACACGTCAGGCGTTGCGCGAGTTCTTTGAAGTGGATCGCGCGTCCATTGTGATCGCGGCGCTGAAAGCGCTGGCCGACGACGGTGAGATCGATATGGCGACTGTGCGAAAAGCGTCGCAGCAATATGGGAAGGCGGCGTCGGCGTTGGGAGCTCCCTGGCAGCGGTAGGAGCAACAGCTCCCTCTTGATCGCAGGCTCATTCTGATCGGATGAGCCATGCAGTTAACCTGCCGCGCGATTGACGCATTTATGTTGTGCGGAGCCACTGCGCCGCGGTATAAAAGCCGTTCCAGAGGGTTCCCCGGCCATGTCCGCTCCGCTTCTTGATCCTGCAAAAACTCATTCGGCTGATGGCCCGGTGTTGATCGCGGTCGAGCTATCCGGCGATGACGCGCGTGTCACCAGGTCTCGTTGCTACGCCCGTGGCAAGACTTCGGTGCGCTTCGCGGCTTCGCGGCTTCGCGCGTCCGATGCGGGCGTTGGAGATGCTTGCATCGGGCACGGCGGTCACGACTATTGCGCTCGATCTCGGTTATGAAAACGTCAGCGCGTTCATTGCGATGTTTCGACGGACCTTCGGTGTGACGCCAACCCAATATTTTGCTGAGCTAGTACCTGACCGGAAAGAACCATGAACGAACTAACACTGCTGACCGAAGCCGATGATCGTGCCCGGCGCTATACCGAGTCCATTCCGGGGCGCCGCGTGTTCCCGGATCAAGCGGCGTTGCAGGCTCTGGCCGCATTCAACGAGCCACTGCCCGTTCACGGATACGCCGCGGAGGACGTGTTGCGATTACTGGACGATATCGGTTCGCCCGGCACGGTGGCGTCGAACGGACCGCGTTACTTTGGTTTTGTGATTGGTGCGTCGCTGCCTGCCGCTGCGGCCGCAGAACGCTTGATGCTTGCATGGGACCAATGTGCATCGTCATTCGACAACTCACCGGTCGCGGCCACGCTCGAACGGGTCGCGGCGGGTTGGGTCCTTGATGCGCTCGACCTGCCTCGCGAAAGTGCCGTGGGATTCGGAACCAGCGCCACGGCTTGCACGCTGAGCTGCCTTGCCGCTGCGCGTCGCGTGCTGCTTGCGCGCAAGGGATGGGACTTCGACAACGACGGACTGGCAGGTGCTCCCGAGGTTAAGGTCGTGGTGTCCGAGCTTGTGCATATCACCGTGAAAAAGGCGCTTCGCCTGCTTGGTTTCGGCATGAACAAGATACTGTTCGCGCCGGTCAACCACCATGGTCAGGTGGACCCGGAACGTTTGCCGCCGCTCGATGACATGACCATCCTTTGTTTGCAGGCGGGTGAGGTCAACACCGGCGAATTCGATCCATTCGACGTGCTCATTCCTCAAGCCAAGGCCGCCGGTACCTGGGTTCATGTGGATGCGGCGTTCGGCTTGTGGGCGCGGGCTTCATCGCATGCGGAATTGACGAAAGGCATAGAAGCGGCCGATAGCTGGACCACCGACGCCCATAAATGGCTGAACACCCCCTACGACTGCGCGATGGCAATCTGCCGCGATAGCGAAGCGCTCGCCGCTGCAATGAATAGCGATGCAGTCTATTTGAGCGGCGCGAGAGACGCGCAAAAGAACCTGACTCTCGAATTTTCGCGAAGGGCTCGCGGCATACCTGTGTGGGCCGCGTTGCGCTCGTTAGGACGTGAAGGCGTGGCTTTACTAGGCGACCGGCAATGCGCGCTGGCGCGTCGCATTGCACAGGGCTTGGCACAGGCGGGATTCGAGGTCCTGAACCGTGTCACGCTGAACCAGGTCCTGGTTCGCGCGCATACCGATGAACTCACCGTTGCTGCCCGCGAAGCGGTCCAGGCGTCCGGCGAGGCCTGGTTTGGCGCGACCGTCTGGCAAGGGCGGCCGGCCTTCCGGATCAGCGTGTCATCCTGGCGGACGACGGAACACGAAGCCGACGCACTCGTGCAATTGTTGACCAGGCTTGCAAAGCCGCGCTAAGCAACGCGGCGGTCATCGCGCTATTGGCGCGGTTCGCGAGGCTACCGATGCCGATCGAAAAATGCGCGAAGGTTGATTGCGAGGCTGGCCAATACCGCCAGCGCGCCCAGTGTTTCGAGCAATGGTGAGAGCATCGCGTCTGATCTCCCAGAGTCGAAGCCGGTTGCATGCTCCCGGCACGACACTTAGATGAAATGCCGTAACAGCAGTTGAAGACCGAGCGCCAGCATGCAGATAAAGAACCATCGGCGGAAGGTCGTGGGGCTGATACGGCCGCGTATGCGTTGACCGATCCACATGCCGAGCAAGGCAGGGACGACAGCGAACAGCGAGCTTGCGATGTTGTTGAGGGCGAATGCGTTTTCTCGTGCAAGCCCAATGGCCAATGCCACGGTCGATACCGTAAATGATAGTCCGAGGGCCTGGACGAGATCCTCCTTTTTTAGATCGAGCGCCTGAAGATAGGGGACTGCTGGTACGACAAAAACACCTGTTCCTCCCGTGACAAGACCGGTTACCACGCCAATCACGGGGAACAGGCGCCGCTCATGCCGTGGCGCCACGGAGAAGTGCCAGGACAGCAGCCCCGAGGCCGCATAAAGCGTCAGCGCGGCGCCAAGGCCGGTCACGGCCCACACCCCGCCGCTGCCGGCGATGAACGAAGCCGCGGCCACGGTGCCGATCACAATGCCCGCCATCATCAGCCAGAAGCGCCTGACAAGCGCACCCAGGCGAGGACCTGCAACAAGCTGCCAGACGTTGGTGACGAACGACGGCAGGATCAGCAGCGAAGCGGCCTCGGCCGGCAGCATGAGCGTTCCGAGCACACCCATGGCCACGGTCGGCAGGCCCATGCCCGTGACGCCTTTTACGGTGCCGGCGATCAGGAAGGTCAGCGTAATGGCGGCAAAACGCGCAATGGCGAACGAGGTCATCGGTACTTCCGGAGAAATGATCTGCCCTCATTTTCCCCGGATTCGCAACGGCCACAATGCGGAAGATACGTACTGTGCCTTAGGGTATAACTAAGGCTGATCAACAGAATTTCCTTGGACCATGCGCCTCGATCTGATAGACCTGCGCCTTTTCCTGTTCATCCTGGAGACCGGCAGCATTACGCACGGCGCGGCTCAGGCGAATATGTCGTTGCCGTCGGCCAGCGCCCGGTTGCGCGGCATGGAGGAAGCGCTCGGGCTGCCGCTGCTGGAGCGAGGCCGCCGTGGGGTGGAATCCACGCCCGCAGGGGACACGCTGGCACACCACGCGCGTCTGGTGCTCGGCCAGATCGAACGGATGCAGGGCGAACTGGGAGAGCACTCCGAGTCCCGCAGAACGCGTGTGCGGCTGTGGGCGAATACCGCTGCCGTCACCGAATTCCTGCCGCGTCCCCTTGGCGGATTTCTTCGGCGTAACCCCGGCGTGCATATCGACCTGAAGGAGCGGCAGAGTACCGAGACGGTCAAGGCCATCCTTAACGGTTCCGCGGAGATAGGCGTTGTTTCCGATGCGCTCGAACATGGGACGTTGCAGACGTTCCCGTTCGCAACCGACAAGCTCGTCCTGATCGTCGCTCGCGATCATGCGCTGAGCGGGCGTCGTCGTGTCGCGCTCAGGGACGTGGTCGAGCAGGATTTCATCGGGTTGAGCGCCGGCAGCGCCCTTCAGGAGTATCTGGGCGAGCAGGCGTTGTTTGCCGGGCAGCCTTTCTACTTTCGCGCGCGGGTGCGGACCTTCGAAAACATATGCAGCATGGTCGAGCAAGGGGCCGGTCTGGGGATCGTGCCGGCAACGGCCGCCAAGCGCTACCGGGGGACGCCGGGCGTGCACACCATAGAGTTGACCGACCGCTGGGCGACACGCCAGTTGCTGATCTGCGTTCGCGATCTGGAGGCGTTGCAACGGCCGGAGCGCGCGCTGGTTGAGGAGCTTGGTGTTGCCGCTAAAGCGCGCTCAAGCTAGCGGGAACCCGGGTTGCGATGGTTCAATGCTCAACAACTCAGGTCGAAATATCCTTTGGCAAGGCATACCCCGTTCACCAGTATCTCGACGTCGTGACGCCCTGCGTAATGCACGCGCGTGGTGAAGTCCCGGATGTTCTGCGTGCGTTCTATCGCTACCTTCTGTCCGCCATCGAGTGTCAGTTCCTTTAGCTTGAATACCTTCGCGGCCGTCACGCCCGATTTCTTCACGTAATGCATCCTGTAGTCGATCACGAGCCGCTGGCTTTCCGGGCACTTCGAGGCAAGATCGAATGACAAGGTCACACGCTCGCCCAACGCAACCTGGCGTGGCGTCACGGCGAACTTGCTGAGCTTCACATCGGGCATGCCGCCCGCGCCGATCACCGCCAGTGCGCGGCCATTGCCGGCCTTGATCAGGGAGCGCAGGGCGCGCTTCGCAATCCAGGCCGTGTGAGCGTTTTCAATCGGCCAAGTCGCCAGCCGGTCCAGCACCCAGTCAGGATGCGATTTGGTCACATCGTTCAGATGATTGGCGACCGACTTGCGGACGTAGAGGCTCGTGTCCGAACGAAGGTTCTCCAGAATTGGTGCGGCCAGTGAAGGATCAGCCAGGATTGCGTCGAGCCGGAACGACCATGGCAAGCGCGGACGGCTTCCCTCACTGGCGAGACGTCGCACGGCGTCGCTGTCATCGCGTGACCACGTTGTCATGATGACCAGGGCTCGCTTCAGGTCCTTGCGCAGGAACTCGCGGACAGCGAATTCGGACGTGCCGAAGGCCGTGAAAAACTTGAGCGCGTCCATCGATATATCGAAGTCGTCCTGGCCGTATTGTCCAACGTAATCGGGAAGGACCAGCGTAGCAAATCCGTTCCCCATGCGTGGTGCCAGCGCACGAAGAATCTCGAGCGCCTGGCGGTAGTCCGCGGGAAGGGTTGCATGCAACGCCTGAGTCATGCGGCGCAGGCGCTGCATCAGGGTCAGCTCGTCAAGCCCGGCTAGAGAAATCTTGAGGAAACGTCGCGTGTCGAACGGGGGATAAACCGCTTTGACGTCGAGCGCCATGTCGCGGAACCGGCGCTCGTTGAAGATCTCTTTCAGTGCGGTGTTTTCGGTGTCCGGCATCGTTATCGTTTTCTTGTAGCAAGTGCAATGGAGGCGCAGCGGGGCGCCCAATAGTACCGCCGCGCAACTATGCTTTTGTTCATGGTCCTGGTCGCGGCCTGCGTCACATCGCTCGTCATGAGAGTGCGTCTCTCGCAACGGCGGGAAACAGCATATCCGCCCTCCCTGTCAGATCTTGTCAGGAGCGGTGTTTTTAGGGCGTGTTCAATAACAATTCTCGCGCTTCCCCGTCCTCTCGCAAGCTTAAGTATCCGTCAATGCAGCCGTTAACAAGAGGCCAGCCTGTCAGGTTTCAACGCTGTCTTAGATCACTCGACGACCATCCGGCAATAGCTTTTCCGATCCACATCCGATGACATTCCCGCGCCGTTTCGTGCTGCCGTGAATGGGCGCTGTCGACGGGTGCTGCAGAAAGATATCTGTTGTTTGACAGGCTAAGACGCGTTGAAGGGCCATATCGAATTCAACGTTACGAAGAGTCGTCAATATGCTTAGAAAAGCCAGCGTTTCCACCAGCCTTCTTGTCGTCCTGGTCGTGTTCTGTCTTTTCCAGGTCGTCACCGAAGGGCTGGGTTTCTGGTCGTTGACCGAAACTCACGAGGATGTGGGCAACCTGTCGAACATCGCGCTCAAGCAAGTCAACGAGGTCAATGAAACCACCCAGCGCCTGATGGACGCGCGGATCAACCTGTCGCGCGCCGGTACGCGCATGGCGCGCGGGGGCACGGAACCGGTCGATATCGTCCAGCACGCGCGCGAGCAGTTGGTGTTGGCGGACAAGTCGTTTACTGCTTTCGTCAATGCGCCGAAAACCGGCGATGAAAACAGGGCGCGCACCGCCGCGTTGCAGGAAAAATTCCAGGCGTATCACGGCGCACTGAATGAACTGACCCAATATCTCGATGCCAACAATCTCCAGGCTTTCCTCGACCAGCCGACTCAGGGCTTCCAGGACCGCTACCTCGCCGAGCAACAAAACTTCGCCCAGTTTGGCGACGCGGCGAGCCAGTCGTACCTCGATTCCATCGATGCCCGGCTTGACTTGTTCCGGGGCGTTGGGTTGGCGATTTTCATCGTGCTGGTAGCGGGCGTTGCATTTGTGCACGTCTCGTTGCGCCGCGGCGTGGTCGCACCGCTCGAGGAGGCCGGCCGTCACTTCGAACGGATTGCAGAGGGCAAGCTCGACGAGCAGATTGCCGATCACGGCACGAACGAGATCGGCCGCCTGTTCGCCGGTCTCGCGTCCATGCAGGCAAGCGTCGCGCACACGGTAAAGACAGTGCGCGAGTCGTCGGACTCGATCAATCTTGGCGCTGATGAAATCGCAACCGGCAACGCGGACCTGTCGGCACGTACGGAGAACCAGGCGGCCTCGCTGGAAGAGACTGCATCGAGCATGGAGGAGTTGACCGCGACCGTGCGCCAGAACGCCGAGCATGCCCGCGATGCAAACAGTCTTGCAGGCGACGCGCTGACGGCGACATCGCGAGGCACGGGTGTGGTTGACCAGGTAGTCGAGAAGATGACCAGCATTGCCAGGAGCTCGGACAAGATCGCGGAGATCATCTCGGTGATCGACGGCATCGCTTTCCAGACCAACATCCTTGCTTTGAATGCAGCAGTCGAGGCGGCGCGTGCGGGCGAGCAGGGCCGCGGATTCGCGGTCGTGGCAAGCGAGGTGCGGGGGCTTGCGCAACGCAGCGCGCAATCAGCCAAGGAGATCAAGGAGCTGATCGGCGAATCGGTTTCGCAGGTGAACGATGGCTCAGCGCTGGCGGGACGCGCTGGTGAGGCCATGCGCGAGGTATCGACGTCAATCTCGCGCCTCACGCAGATGATGGCGGAAATCAGCGCCTCGTCCCTCGAGCAAAGCACGGGCATCGACCAGGTCAATCAGGCTGTGGTGCAGATGGACGAGATGACGCAACAGAACGCGGCGCTGGTGGAGCAGGCGGCGTCGGCGGCGGCGTCGCTGCATGAGCAGACGCGCCACCTGAAGGCCGCGGTATCCGTGTTCAAGATCCCGGACGAGGGAAGGGTAACGCGGTACTAAGAACTCGATCCGGGACAAGGACGTTGGCAGAGGCCTCACGATGGCGAAAGCAGGGATAATAATGCTCGCCGGAGGGTTAAGCGCAATCGGCCCGCCTATCGTGATCGGCGCCGTGCTTTCCCGGCGCAATTTATCGAGGTCCTGATGTCCATTGCAATGACAAGATTGATTCTCTTCGTCAGGGATGTCGCTGCGCTGAAGTCGTTCTATCAGACTTCTTTTGGCTTTGACGTAGTTGAGGAAATTGAAGGGGAGTGGGTGGTGCTTAAAGCGGGGCACGTTGAGCTTGCTCTTCGTCTGGTCGGACGGCCTTACCGCGACAGGCCGCTCGTGCCCGACAGTTCAAACGCTAAACTGGTCTTCTCGATGCCGTCGGGGATGGCGGAACTGCGGGACCAACTCGTTAGCGCAGGCGTTCAAATGAGCGCGCTGAAGCGCTACGACGGTTTTGCCCACACCCTGTGTGACGGCCAGGATCCGGAAGGGAATGTATTTCAGCTTTCGCAACCGGATCTGGACATGAGACCAGCCTGAGCAGTTATCGTGTCACGGCGGTATGCAACCTCGGTGAGCCCATCTTGAACCATGCTTTCGCTATTTTCCCGTTCTCGACTTCGTAGATGGCGATCACGTCGATCTCGCCGGGGCCGTCCGGAAAGGTGCGAGTGACAACCTCCTGGTCGACCACCATGTTGCCAACCGATATCCGCGTGATGAGCTTGCCGGAAAGATTGGCTTCGCTGAACCGGGCGACATGCCGTTCACGGATCTCGATTGCGCCGCTAGCCAGCAAACGCGAAGGGAACTCATAGTACTCACAGTCGTGGGCCCACCACTGCATGAACGCTTCTATATCCCGGGCGTTATAAGCCTCGAGTTGTTTTTGCACGGGGAATTCGACGTCGCTCAACTTGCTCTGATTCATTTCGTTATTTTCCCTGTGAGTATTAAACGATCCCGGTGGCGAGCGTCATCATGAGCACGCACGCCGGGCGTCAGCGGGAAGTATTGCAGCGAAGTATTGCGGCAGTCTATAGCCGGGTGGCACGCGCCGCCCTGGACGCACTTTTGAAGCCGGCTGAATACCCAACGTCCTTGATCGGAACGCCCGGAAATCGAACGAGCTGGTCTGTGGCGGCGCGCAAGCGAAGATGACGGATAAGCACCAAGCCCGCCTTCATGTTCGAATAGCCGATAAATCGTGCTGCGCGGAAGCCTCGACGATTCAACCATCCTATCGGTAAATAGTTCGCATTCCTGCAGGTTTTCGAGAACGTATCGTCGCGTATGTTCGAACATGAGTTCGGCCAGCGCGCTGGCTGCGATCAGGATTTCCCGGCTATATCAAGGTGGTCGAGGTGATCGAGACTATGTCCGGACGCTCGTATAACGAGTGGGCGCGCAGCCTTCGCGAGCGGTTTCACTGTGCTCGCAAGCGCTTCAACAACGCGGCCAACACAGGAGAAACTTGCTTGCGCGACGGGTAGTAGAGGAAAAATCCAGCGAACGGGGGACACCAGTCCTCCAACACCCGGACCAGACGCCCCGTCTCTATATGGAGCGCTGCCTCATGCTCCAACACGTACGCGACGCCAAGACCATCTATCGCGGCCTGGAGCATGAGATCCGGCTCATTGAACGTCAGCGGTCCCGACAACGCCACCTTTAATTTTCGACCGCCGTTTTCAAATTCCCATGAATAAAGGCTACCTGCCGTCTCCATCCGGTAATTGATGCATCGGTGATGCTGGAGATCGTCCGGCGTTGCAGGAGCGCGATGTCGCGACAAATATTCCGGTGAAGCAACCACGGCCATCCTGAGGGCGGGCCCGACCGGTAACGCCACCATATCCTGTTCGAGCTTCTCGCCTAGCCTGATGCCGGCGTCGAAACGCCCGGCAACAAGATCCCTGAACGCATAGTCGATGATGACTTCGACGGTTGCTTCCGGATAGGTCGTGCAGAAGCCGGGTAGCACCGGACGGATGACAGCCTCATACCCTTGTCGCGTAGCAGTGATTCGCAGGGTGCCCGAAATACGATCGCGGATCCGGCCGAGGTCCCCCAAGGCACCATCGATTGCCTCCAATGCAGGTTCCAGCGTCAACAGCAGCGTTTGCCCCTCGGCGGTGGGCGCCACGCTGCGGCTGGTTCGTCGAAGCAGCGGGTAGCCGAGCCGATTTTCCAGGCGCTTGATCGTATAGCTCAGCATCGAATTGGACACATTCAATTCCGCGGCAGCGCGGGAAAAGCTGCGCGTCCGCGCGACTGCGGCGAAGACCGAAAGGTCATCCAGGACCCCGCGCGAGATCGTTTTATCTGACTGCATGACTCATACGAATTATCCACGATGATTGAACGAATACTCGCATCTATCCTTTCTCATGGTCAAGACACGGGGCCGCGGCCGGTGTTGATAATTTGAAATGAAAGGAGGGAAGAATGATTGACGACAATTCGGTATGGATGATCACCGGTAGCTCTTCCGGCCTGGGTCGTGCGCTGGCCGAAAAGGTGCTGGAACACGGCTATCGCGCCGTTGTCACAGCTCGCAAGCCCGACGCGGTGCGCGACCTTGTTGATCGATACGGCGACCGGGCGATCGCCGTGGGCCTCGACGTTACCCAGTCCGCGCAAGTCAGCTCTGCTGTGAGCGTTGCGTATGAAAGGTTCGGCCAGATCGACGTACTCGTGAACAATGCCGGCTATGGCTATGTCGGGGCCATCGAAGAGGGCGAGGATGCCGAGATTCGCGCGCAATTCGAGACTAACGTCCATGGTGTCATCGGCATGATGCAGGCCGTGCTGCCGGGAATGCGGCATCGCGGGAGAGGACATATTGTCAACGTGAGTTCGATCGGCGGACTCACCACTTTTCCGAACGTCGGTTACTACCATGCGAGCAAGTACGCCCTTGAAGGCCTTTCGGAGACCCTCGCGAAGGAGATGGCACCGTTCGGCATTGGAGTGACGGTAGTGGAACCCGGCGCGTTCAGGACAGATTTTCGCGGCCGTTCGATGCGGCAATCCAGAATTCGCATTCCTGAGTTTGCCGAGACATTGGGCAGGCAACGCGATGCCTTGCTCGACTCGCACGGAAAGCAACACAATGATCCGGCGAAGGGCGCACTTGCAATCATTGAAGCATTGAAGGCGAAGCAGCCGCCGATGCATCTGCTGCTGGGTGCCGACGCGCTTGACCTTGCGCGCAAACAGCTTGCTGCCATGGTCAAGAACTTTGACGAGTGGGAGACGCTGTCACGAAGTACCGCATTTGACGAGGCGACGTAGGTTCCCATAACGAATCGCGTAGATGATGCCTGTCTTCTCGCCCGAGTCGGGCATTCATCGCGCCTTGGAATCAGCGGCCGCTTTCGAGAGATGCAGGCGGTCGTTCAGCGTCGACTACGACAGTTTGTCGTCGGGCGGGGTGCCAAAACCTGCCGATCCCTCAGCATAAATCCCTAGTTGCCAACTGTTGACAATTAAATTGGATATGACAAAATAAACTGTCGACAATTAACAGTTAGCAGAAATCAATTGTGTTTTTCAGCAAACTGGCTGAACGAAGACCTGTCGTCGTCAAGGTAACGATAAAAAAACTGGTTCAACGCGGACCGTCGAAAAAAGGGCAAACATGAAGCCGTTCAATTTCTCTTATGTCAGCAGGACGATGGCGCTCGGCATCCTTGCGCTAGCCACGGGTTCGTTTGCGCATGCGCAATCTCACTACGCATTGATTAAAACGATCGATTTGCCGGGGAAAGGTGGCCATGGAGACTGGGTCACGTTCGATCAACCCACTAATACAGTGTGGATAGGCCAGGCGCCGGCGCATAACGTCGTCGTCCTCGATGCTGAAAAGTTGGCGGTGAAAGCGACTATTCCGGGTGTCAAGGAAGCCACCGGTATCGACCTGGACGATGCTTATGCGTACGTATCCGATGCTAAAAGCAACACGATGGTTGTGATCGATAAACGCACGTTCGAGAAGGTCGCGACGGTGGATTCCGGAGGTGAATCGCCCGATGGCATCAGCGTTGACCGACGCACCGGGAAAATCCTTTTGGCCAATGACGATAGCAATAACGAAGTGATGTTCGATGGCAAGCCGCCGTTCACAAAAATCAGCGCGATCGAGTTGAAACCGCGTCCTGCGAAACACGGACCGGACGTCGGCTTGTACGTGCGGGAGCTGGACCGTTTATATCAGCCGGTGGACAACATGATCGACGTCATCGATCCAAATACGAACCAGATAGAAAGCGTCTGGGACTTAGGGGTGAAAACCGATGCCAAGCCCATGGCGTACGACAGCAAGACCAAACACCTGGTGATCGGGACGCGTGACAAGAAGATGCTGATCGTCGACCCCACAATGGGAAAAGTCATTGCGACCATCCCGTTTGAGGGCGGTGATATTGACGAGACTGCGATCGATGTCGGCGCTCGTCGCGCTTTCATGGGCGACAAGTCAGGCAACGTTGAAGTCGTGGATCTCGATGCCAATACGGTAATCGATCACCTGATGACGGAAAAAGGCGTTCACACGCTGACGGTTGATCCGAAGACGCACCGGATCTTTGTCTATCTCAACGTCAGTAACAAGGTTGCGGTATTCGAACCCACTTGAGGTTCAGAGGTGACAGGCAACGCCACGCAGGCCACGCAGGCGTAATGCGGAACGCAAGCGGGCGGGAGCGGCAAAACCGTGAATCGGACCAACTGGAGGCAAGCGACTCATCAAGCCTGCGGAGAACAATCCCAGTATTCCGACTTGCCGCAAAACGTCGTAAAGCGCCGTGAAAAGGCAGTGCAGGCGTGGGCGCCAGTCCATGCCAACAGCGTTTTATCAAAGTGTTGACAGTTTGCAAAGTGCAATTTAGTATGACTCCATGACAACCGACTACAGCACCTCAACCGTTACCGTCGCCGAACTCCAGTCACATACCCTGACCGGAGTGGTGCAGAACGAGATCGAAAAAATGATCCTGCGGGGCGAGTTAGCCCCAGGGCAGCGCCTGAACGAGAAACTCATTTCCGACAAGTTGTCGGTCAGTCGTGGTCCGGTTCGGGAAGCATGCCGGGCGCTCGCAGAACTGGGGCTGGTCTATTTGATTCCGAACCGCGGTGTCTTTATCAAGCGGCTCACGAAGAGCGATGCGATCGAGGTCTACGATCTGCGCGCCGGGTTGATTGGCCTGTCGGCATCGCTGCTAGCGCCGATCCTGACCACGCAGGCCGCAGCGAAGCTCGATGCATTCGTCGACGAAATGGAAGATGCGGCGGAAAAGGGCGATTTTTCGCGCTTCGATCCGGTGAACCTCGAGTTCCATGACTTCATCGTGCGCTCGACTGAGAACACGCGGCTGATCAAGTTGTATGGGAGCCTCGTGAAGGAGTTTCACCTGTTTCGTGCGCACGGACTGGTTCAACGCGGCTCCTTGCTGCAATCGAATCGAGAGCATCGCGAGATTGTCGTGGCGCTGAAGTCGAAGGATTCGAAGTTGAGCTATGAAGCTAGTTTCAGCCACGTTAGCCATGGCAAGGAACGCATGCTGACGGCGCTGGATGACTTGGCTAAAAACGCGTCTTCGCCCGTTAAGCACTCGGAGATGAGCGATCCGATCGTGTAGCACGGCGGGCGGAAGGGACGATCGAATATGGAGGGTCAATTACAAATTGGCCGGTCGAATTATTACGGTCTACGAATTGTATTGGATGTGCATGCCCGGAGATGCTGATTTGGGCGCCGCTATAAGATGCTGTCAAAGAGGTTTGCCAATATCATGCTTGAGCTTTCGTTAGCATGCCAAATTACTGATCGGACCCGGGCGCTGGTTGACGGCCGCGTAAGCGTCGGTGGATGTCGGATCAACTTTGTTCATGGTCCCGCGGAGGAGCTGTTTCAGCGAGCGTTTCGTCATGAGGAATTTGACATCTCGGAGCTGTCGCTCGGCACGCACCTGCTCACTACGGCGCGTGGCCAGAGCCGCTACATTGGCGTGCCGGCTTTTGTGTCGCGCTCGTTTCGCCACTCGGCCATCTATGTGCGCGCCGATCGCGGGATCGACTCAGCCGAAGCGCTGCGCGGACGCAAGATCGGCGTGCCTGATTTCCAGCAGACGGCAGGGGTGTGGGTACGCGGTTTTCTCGACGACGAACACGGCGTGCGCACACGCGACGTGCACTGGGTCACCGGCGGGCTTGAGCAGGCGGGGCGCGAAGTGCGCATGCCGCTCGACTTGCCTGCGGACATCAGCATCGCTCCGATCGATTCGGGCGCAACGCTTTCAAAACTGCTCGATACTGGCGACGTCGACGCGATCATCGCGCCCAGACCGCCCTCATGCTTCGGCCGCAATCCGAATGTCCTGCGCCTGTTCCCGCATTTTCGCGAAGCCGAGGAAGCTTATTTCACGAAGACGCGTCTGTTTCCGCCGATGCACACCATCGGCATCCGCCGTTCGCTGGTGGAGAGATATCCCTGGTTGCCGGTGAACGTATTCGCCGCTTTCGTGAAAGCGAAGGAGATCGCCATGACCGAACTGACCATTACCGACACGCTGCGCGTTACGCATCCGTGGATCAACGCGGAGGTGGACCGGGTCAAGGCGCTGATGGGCAATGACTACTGGCGCTATGGACTCGACGCCAACCGCCCCGAACTGGCCGCTCTGCAGCGCTATGCGAGAACCGACGGGCTCATCGGTCAGGAGGTACCGCTCGATGAGCTTTTTGCCGCAACCACGTTTGATGGTTTCAATTTCTGAGTCACGAAACGTCGATCAAAAAACAATCAGGAGACGATGTAATGGGCAAGACCGGTAGTACCCGCTTCAATCGGCGCAGCGCGGCGCTGTTCTCATGCGTAGTGCTTCTCGCGATCAACTCGATAGCTGCGCGCGCCGCCGACGGGTGGCAGCCTCATCGGCCCGTTGAGATCGTGGTGCCGAGCGCGCCCGGCGGTGGGCTGGATCTCGTAGGACGCACGCTGCAAAGCGTCATCCAGCAAGACAAGCTCTCAAGCAAACCAGTCACCGTCATCAACCGTCCGGGCGGCGGCGGTACAGTCGGCATTGCGTACATCAACTCGCATCCCGGGGACGGCCATTACGTCAGCGTGCAGGCGCTACCGCTGATCACGAACCGCATCACCGGCATTAGCACGGTAGGCGTAGACGACGTGACGCCGCTGGCCGTCTTCGTAACCGAGCCGGTCGTCTTTGCGGTTGCGGCGTCAGGGCCGATCAAGACGGGCAAGGATCTTATCGAGATGCTGAAAAAGGATCCCTCGGCGGTCAGCATGGCGGTGTCCAGTTCGCCGGGTGGCCAGAGCCACGACGCCGCCGCCTTGGTACTGAGGGCGGCTGGGCAGGACCCGAAGAAGCTGAAAATAGTGTTCTTCGATTCAGGCGGCGAAGCGGTCACCTCGCTGATGGGCGGGCACGTCACAGCGAGCGCAACACCCGCGGGAGTCGTGCTTGGACCGAGTCAGGCGGGTCGTGTCAGGATGATCGGAATTCCTTCGAATTCCAGAGAAGGGGGTGATCTGGCCAATGTGCCGACCTGGAAAGAGCAGGGTGTGAACGTGGATTTCAGCACATGGCGGGTGCTCGTCGGGCCGAAGAACATGACCCCGGATGAGATCGCCTGGTGGGACAACGTGTTGAAGAAGGCCACCTCTTCCCCCGAATGGAGCGCAGCAGTCAAGCGTAACCTCTGGACTGCTGACTATAAGAATAGTGCCGAAACCAAAGTTTTTTTGAACGAGGAACAGAAGCGGTTGACGTCGCTTCTTACAGACCTCGGTCTCGCAAAGTAGCCCCATAGCGGAAATATTCGTAAGAGTTTGCTCCACCCCTGACTTTTCCACCGTATCAACCAACGACATGGAGAACCATATGTCACGCATCGTCCATCTCGCCGTCAAGGTCAACGATCTCGAAGAGGCGACGAAGTTTTATACAGAGGTATTCGGATTTACGGAGGTCAAGACCGGCCGCAACCGGGAGCACATCTCGCGGCATATGACCGACGGCCACATCGACTTCACGCTGATGCAATACGACAGCGAGGATTCGCATGAGGCGACTATTGCGGGAGAGGGACCGCGCCTGCACCACTGGGGCGTGACCGTGGACGATCAGGAACTGGCGGCCGAGAAGATCAAGCAATATGGCGGCACGATCCTCTCGGCCAAGGGCGAAGGGGCACTCAAATTCCGCGCCCCGGATGGCACGATTGCCGAAGTCGTGAAGCCCGGACGCTACAACGAGAAATAGAGCGCGGAATACCTTAGCCCCAGCATCAGTGCAGGACCGGCGACGCCTGTGTAACGGGCGCGCCGGAGCATGGAAATATAGGGAGGAGACGTGAAAAGCTTAAAGGGTGACGCGCAGCTAGCCATCGGCGTAATCGTGCTCGCCGCCGTATATCTGTACATGGACATGCGCCTGCCGGAAGTGCGCCTGAGCGATCCGCTTGGACCCAAGGCATTTCCGGCGCTCGTCGGCGTGGGGTTGATAGCGTCCGCGTTGTTGTTGCTGCTCGAACGGCGGCACAAGCTGCGGATCAATCCGCTCGCCGAAACACCGCCTGCGGCTGATGAGCCGGGCACCAATCCAGGTAAAAGTATCAGGCACTCGCCGCTGGTCCTGGTCGGCATGGTGGCCTGGACGGCGCTTTATTACGTGTGTTTCGATCGTGTTGGCTACCTGATTGCTACGACCGTGTTCCTGCTGGGTCTGCTCACGTATTTCAACCGAAACCGCCACAAAACGAATATTGCGGTCGCACTTGGTTTCACGCTTGTTTTCGACTTGCTGTTTTCCCTGGTGCTGGGCGTTCCAATGCCCGCCGGCCTGTTATCGATTTGACGCGGAGCACCACATGGAAAGCTTGTACGGGATACTGCATGGACTGGCTGTTGCCATCCAGCCGACCCACCTTCTCTATACCCTGATCGGCGTGTTCATCGGTACGATGATTAGTCACCTGCCAGGCATCGGTCCATCGGCGGGGATTGCGCTGCTGATCCCGGTCACCTTCGGCATGGACCCGATTACCGCGCTGATGATGTTGACCGGCATCTACTACGGCTGCATGTACGGCGGCGCAGTGACGGCCATTCTGCTGAACACCCCGGGCGATGCCGCTGCTGTGATGACCGTACTCGACGGCTATCCGATGGCGCGCAAAGGTCGTGCTGCGGCCGCACTCGCCATTGCCGGCGTGAGTTCGTTCATTGCCGGCATGATCGGTGTGACGTGTCTCTCGTTCGTCGCCGTCCCGCTCGCTGCGGTGGCGCTGCACTTCGGCCCGACCGAATACTTCGCGCTCATCTTCTTCGCTCTCTCGACCGTCGGTGCGCTCAATGGCAATTCGATTGCGAAGGGCATGATGGCGGTGTTCATGGGGCTGGGCCTCGCGACCATTGGCATCGACCTGCAGAGCGGCGTGCCGCGCTTCACCATGGGCCTCGCACAACTCCAGGACCGGGTGAGTTTTCTCGTGGTTGTCGTCGGGCTTTTCGCGATCGCCGAGGTCAGCCGGATGGTGGAAGGCACGCTCGGCGGGACGCTGCATTCAGTGAAGGTGGAAGGCAAGCTGTGGTTCACGAAGAAGGAATGGAAACGCGCCCGTCCGGCAATCTTCCGCGGAACGGCGGTGGGCTTCCTGTGTGGTGCTGCGCCAGGCCTGGGTGGCACCTTGGCGGCGATGCTGTCGTACGTGCTGGAGAAGAAGATCTCCAAGCATCCCGAGGAATTCGGGCACGGCGCGGTGGAGGGTATCGCTGCCCCAGAAGCCGCGACCAATGCTGATACCTGCGGCGCTTTCGTCCACCTGCTTGCTCTCGGCGTGCCGGGCTCCGGGGCGACGGCCGTAATTATGGGCGCGTTCATCATGTACGGCATCCAGCCCGGACCCATGCTGTTTCATACGCAGCCGGATCTTGTCTGGGGGCTGATCGCGAGCATGTACATAGGCAACATCATGCTGCTGGTGCTGAACCTGCCGCTCGTAGGCATTCTCTCCAAGATTCTATATGTGCCGCCAGGTATCCTGCTGTGCCTGATCCTGGGCATAGCTTCGGCGGGGGTCTATTCATTCAACAACGATGTCTTCGACCTGTACCTCGCGCTTGGCTTCGGTGTAGTCGGTTTCCTGTTCCGCAAGCTTGACGTGCCCAAAGCGCCGCTGCTGTTTGGGCTGATTCTCGGGCATACGCTGGAGCAGTCGTTCAGGCAGGCGCTGACGATCTCCAATGGCGACCCGACCGTGTTTGTCCGCAGCCCGATCGCCGCTGGCCTGCTTTTGTGCGCTGTCATCATGATCGGGGCTTCGATCTGGAGCAAGCGGCGTCCGGTCAAGGACCTGCAACTGGCCGAAGCCCGCATTGCGGAGCAACGTCTGGCGGAACAGCGTCTCGCCGAACATCGGCATTGACGCTGCCTGATTGATATCTGAATGAACCTGCTGGCGGCACGGATCTCCGCGCCGCCAGAGGGGCGACTCGCGCTGAATCTACCCGATTGATCATGGGGAAAATAATGAATGTCTATCGACTATCACTAAGTTTAGTGATCCTTATGTTAGAGAGTTCGAACGTCTGGGCGCAAAGCAGTGTCACCCTCTATGGCACGCTGGACGACGCGGTGGCCTATTACAACAACGTAGGCGGTCACTCAGTGATCCAGATGCAAGGCGGCGGGCAGGAAGATAACAAGTGGGGGCTCAAAGGCGGAGAAGACCTGGGTGGCGGCATGAAGGCGGTTTTCGCACTGGAAAATGGCTTTGTGATCAACAACGGCACACTGGACCAGGACGGTCGCGAATTCGGGCGACAAGCCTATGTGGGCTTGTCGAGCGAGGCGTTGGGAACACTGACTTTGGGACGTCAGGACGATCCGACGGTCGACCTCGTTCAGCCCATCACCGCCGACGGGTATGGGTCGGCGTTTTCAACGCCGGGCGACGCGGACAATAACGATAACTCGCTGTGGGTCAACAACGCGGTGAAATATCTCAGCCCAAGCTACGCGGGATTCCAGTACGAGTTGCTTTACGGGTTCGGCGGCGTGCCCGGCAGCACGACATCGGGTCAGACCTATTCAGCTGCGGCCTCTTTTACCAACGGCGGATTCAGTGCTGCGGGCGGGTATTTCTTTGCGAAGAACGATCGCGGTGGAGCGGGTTCATCCGATCCGATCGCCGATAATTCGGTGACGCCATTGAGTGGCGCGACTGCCTTTGTGGGCTCGCGCCAGATCGTGCAGGCAGGCGTGCAATACGTATTGGGTGACTTCACTGCCAATGCCCGATACAGCAACGCCCAGTTCAAGCCCTATCTGAATTTCGGGGCGTTCAATCGCACTGAGACGTTCAATATCGGCGCGACATCGCTGGGCTGGCAGGCAACGCCAGCGCTATTGCTTGCCGTTGGCTACACGTATACGCGATCCAGTGGAAATGCTTCGGCCACCTATAACTCAGGGGCGGCCACGGCCCAGTACGGCCTATCCAGACGCACGAACTTTTATGCAACCGTGGGCTACACGCACGCGAGCGGTACCTCGTTTTCTACCGATGGCTCAACGCTCGTGCCCGCAGGAGGCGCGGTCTCCGACCTTGCGCCGACCTCGGGGACGCCGACTCAGTTGGCGATGATGCTTGGCATCGTCCATAAATTTTAAGCGTGCATTTGGCTATCTTTTCTGCGAACGCATAAAAACTGGGTAGTTAATTACAAATGCCGGAGATTCCCGGGCTAAACCTACTTGCACACCCAATTACTTATGTATATTGTCAACAGTTAGCAGCCTAGCGTTTACAGTAAGAGCGGTAAAGCGGTTATTAAGCGGATGCGTGGTACAGGCGAAGCGAAAGAGCCGCGGAGCAAACAGTTCGCGGCAGAGCCGGTAGAAATAGTAGGTGTACTAATAAAAATGAAATCAATAAAACTTATCAATATTGACGGAGATACCATGCGACGCCTCGTGATTCCCAGTCTTGCCTTGGCCGCATTGAGCGGCGTTTCGACTTCCTACGCTCAAAGCAGCGTTACGCTTTACGGCGAAATAGATAACGCGTTCGCCTACTACAACAATGTGGGTGGCCATTCGCTTTTCGCCATGCAGGGCGCTGACTTGACGGCTAACCAATGGGGGATCAAGGGTAAAGAGGACCTAGGAGGGGGATTCTCAACGATCTTCAACCTGGAAAATGGCTTCGATATCAATACGGGCACGTTGCGCCAGGGCGGTCGTGAATTCGGCAAGAACGCATGGGTCGGGCTCGCGTCGAAGTCCCTCGGGACGATCACCATGGGTCGTCAACTTGATCCCACTGTCGACCTGGTGCAACCGATCACGGCTGACGCCTACGGTCCGGCGTTCACCACACCGGGCGATGCAGACAACAACGACAACACGTTCCGGATCGACAATTCGATCAAGTACACGAGTCCGAGTTATGGCGGTTTGCAATACGAATTGATGTATGCCCTTGGGGGCGTGGCGGGCAGCGTCTCATCGCAAGACACAATTTCCGGTGCTGCGGCGTACACACGCGGACCATTGAGCGTAGCGGCGGGTTATATCTTTGCGAAGAATGACGGAGCGGCCGGGGTGGGGACGGCCGACCTGACCCATAACAATTCGGTCACGCCACTGTTTGGCAGCGTCTCGTTCGTCGGCTCGCGCCAGATCGCCCATGTAGCGGCGCAGTATGTAATAGGGCCGTTCACGGCGAACATTCGTTACAGCAACGCGCAATGGAAGCCTTACATCAAACTAGCGGCATTCAACCGGACGGAAACCTTCAATACTGGCGGAACGTCGCTCCAGTACCTGCTTACGCCTGCACTGGCGTTCAATGTGGGATACGTCTATACAAGATCGACGGGTGCGTCATCAGCCACTTATCACACGGTCGCCGCCAGCACCGAATACTCCTTGTCGAAGCGTACCACGCTGTATGCCATTAGTGCGTACTCGCATGCACGAGGCACGACCTTCAACGCAGCCGGCACCGGTATTGTGTCTGCGGCCGGTTCGATCGGGGATCTCGAGTCGAGTTCGAGTACGCCCAGTCAGGTCGCTGTCATCCTGGGCATTACCACCAAGTTCTGAAGATGACCAAGCGTGGAAGATGTGCGGAAATCCATGACTTGCACTGGTGGACAGTGCCAGGTGCGGGCGCCGCGATCAGTCGATCAGCATGGCGTCGAGTTCGATATCCTGCTGCGGAAACGTCGGGACAAGGCGGCAGCCAAGCGGTTTTTCAAACGGGTGCTTGCCGCTTGTCCCGAAGCGTCGCGCGAGATCGTGGCTGACCAACTGCGCAGCTATCTGGCGGCAAAGGAAAACCGCTGGATATGACTGGAACGCCTCGGAATGCGAAAAACAAAAAATCCCGGTACCCACCTGATCTCGGCGCCCTTTGACAGTCTGCGCGTCGTCGATAAGCAGATGCATTTGCCGGCCGCCGCCCGGACTCGCCAGCCGGGACTCCCTGACGGCGTTGCCTGAATTCAGATACGCATCACCCTGAGCGCCCGGACCCGGCATGGCGGGTTGACTACGCCTGCTGCCGGATTCCGATAAGGCCAGGCACATCAGGCGGGTCCGTCATTTGTGGCCGCATGCGAGCGCGACCCGGGCCGGGGCACACCGTGTGGCCATCAGATCTTCAGTCGCGTGACCTTGGTGCCTTCCAGCGAGACACCGGCCATCAGGCCGGCGTTGGTCAACACGAAGGCCTGCACCGGCGCGGTCGCGGTCGACGTATCGATATTGCCGTTCGCCCCGACCTTCACCACGGCGACCGTCGCGTCAACCCCGGCTGCCCAGCCTTCGCTGTTGCGTAGTGACTCGGCCGCCCACCGGAATTCATTCTGCTGCTCGTACCTCATTTCAACGTCGAGGTTGATATATAAACCATGAATTATAGTTAATCAAAATAACATTAATTATCGTTAATTCTTCTGCGATCCTACTCTTTTATTAAGCCGGACTGCAGCATGTAGCTCTCGTCCGTCGACCAGCCGACTAGCGTGAGCGGTGCGGCCGAAGTTGAAGGAGAAGGACATGACCATCTCAGAGAGATCCCTGCGTTTTGTCGTCGACAAATGGCTTACACCCGTCCCGGGGATGCGGATCCGCGTAGTTCAATTCGGTCGCGTTGGCCACGACAAAGGACCCTATGTACACGTCGAGGCATTCGCGCCGACCGGATCGCGTGCAATTTTCTTCTTTCGCCACGATGACGGCTGCTGGTGTGTGTTTCCCCCTAGGCGCACACAGCCGGCGATGAACGGTTATCGGCTTGCAGCGTGACGAGCGCTAAAAAGCGCTGACGAGATACGATGAAAACGGAACCGACGACGTCCTTGAACCATCAGGAAATCTTGACCCACTGCCATGCGCTTGCCGCAGCGAGGCAGAGCAGGCCTGTTGAAGCGCGGGGGTGGCGCCTATCGGTTACGCGGGCGGGGTGTCCAGTGGATAACCTGATCAAGCCGCGCGACTACAGCACATCTGATGAAAAGTGCGCCCATTGACAAAGTTAATGCGGACTTATGGAGAGCGTGCAAAATCTATGGTCCCCCCCATTTTTGCAAACTGCCTTCCCGAAGCCCAATCCTTGCACGCAATTGTCTTCATTCCTCGCTCGGCACGGCTACGTAGTAAACGGGGTCTGTTTGCGGATATGGCTGTCCGTCGTCGGACCGGTGCGCAACTGGAGTAGTTGAGAGCTAACGCGAGGGCTACCGCCGAAACGCACTTGGCGCGCTTGGAAAACCACGCATGTCACCGGGATCTTGAGCAAAGAATTGCTTTTCTTTTCCTACCTGAGGCGGGCGGGGCAAGAAGAACATTGCACTGCTCAAGCCGGTCGTTACCAACGTCCGACTCGGGACATTCTTGAACGCCTTGCGGACCGGACCGGGCGGTGCGATCAGTGCGGCGTGGCCACTTTGGTGAGCCGGCTTTGCAGCGCCTCGCGGCGTGTGGCGACGCGCTCGCCAAGGTTCACGAGATCGAGCCCGGTCTTGCGCAGTTCCCGGGAACAGCTCCGACTCTTCTTCTTCGAGATGATGCGTGACGCTCTCGATCAGGACCTTGGTGGCGTCGAAGCCTTCATCGCTGGCTTTCATCATCGTTAAATTTTCGATCAGCGTCTTGACCAGGAAGTGCTCCATCTAGTCAAGACCCGGTACGAGATGGGCTTCGGGCTTTTCCAAGCACGGTGGTTGGCTCGGTAATCTCAAAAAGCGCGGGTGGCCTTTTCCTTGCGCCGTCGTTGAATATCCGATAGTGGATCAGTCTCGCCAGGTGCAAGTTGGGCGGTTCGCACCAATGCGTTCGTCCTTCTTGCGAGCGCGGCCGCTCGTACGATTCTTCCTGTCAGTCACAACCGCAACTGGTCCAGTCGGTCGTTCGCGGTCTTCCGTCGATATTGCATGTCGTCGAACAATGGCTAGCCGGAACGCGAGCAGCGGCAGTATTCGGCTCCAAGAACCGTACGGAAACGTGAAGGAACGCGGATTGCAGGCACATGTTCATGGCCGTCAATCCGAAGATCATGGGCAAGTTCGCCATCTCGATACGGTTACGCGTGGTGGGTTGGTTGGCTCCGGTGCCGATGATTCCCAGGCTAAAGAGCAGAAATGCGAATTCGCCCGCAATGGGCTTGGGCGGGAGCGCGGCCTGCGACGAGATCTGAATATTGGTGATGCCATGGGCGTTCAGCGTCGCCGCAGTGGTTAAATAATAAAGAAAGCGACCAGGTTCGAGAATCCCATTCCGATCCAGGTGTCCATCCGAATGCGTTTGAGGCTCGACGGCCCCTGAGCCGGCGCGTTCTTCAAAGCCTTCTGACCGGTCTCGGCGCGCATCTCTTTCACCTCTTGAGACGCCTGCCAGAAAAACAGTTAAGGACTGGTGGTCGTCCCAAGGACCCTTGCAATAAAACGGATAGGAGCCCGAGCCCGATGGTATAGACGCGCGTCGGGCCGCCCAATACGAGGTTGACCGCGGCTCCCATCGCGGTGAGATCAGCTGCGATGTTGATGGTGTTGGACAAGAAGCAAAACGACAGAGCCGTAAAGCAGCCAGGCTGGATAGTAACGCCGGATGTTGGTGGCGAGTCCATGCCCGCTGACCCGTCCCAGTCTCGCGCTGATCATCTGGATGGCCACCATCAACGGGTACGTAATGATGATGGTCCACAGCATGTTGAAACCGAACTGGGCCCCCGCCTGCGAGTAGGTTGCAATACCGCTGGGGTCGTCGTCCGAGGCGCCAGTAATCAGGCCAGGCCCCAGCCTTTCCAGCATCACTGGACTTCGGTATCGGGCGTGTCGGACGGATTGATGTCAACGGACATATAAGGCATCAGTTCGCTTGAACGGCCCGCGGTCATTGCGCAGGTGGGCCGCAGTGTGCCTTATAAAGCTTACAACATCGATGGCAAGGTTGGGCCGTTACTTCCATCGGCATCCTGCCGCATGCGACCAGACAGTCGCATGTCTGTTCGAGCGTCATCCGGAGGAGCGTTGTCGAAGCCTTCGATCTTCGCGGCGAGGTAGACGAACTCATGGGCGCCGTCGTCTACCGGTCGCTCGTTTTCGGCCTCAGATACCGCGAGATGAACGTGCGGGTCTGTCCATCCGGAAAGGTCACTGCGACGCGCTCTCCGCTTGCAAGCTTCACCACGCCTGCGCCGTAACGGCGCACCCATACTTCGTCGCCCGCCTCCCAGGTCCTTGTCTTTCGCGCGGGCAACTGCGCATGTTGCGCATCGTGCTGCGCTTCGTGCATCTCTCGCGGGCCCGGTGTGATCGTGGTCGGAGCCAGGCGATTGTCACACGTGCCGCATACTCCGCCGTTCAGTTCATCGCGAATGTTGGCCCCAGCATCGCCATGACCATACTCACTCGATACCGCTGCGCGCGATGTATCGATGCTCACCATCTGCGTGGCGAAGTAATCGAGCACGATCCGCCAGCGGCATTGGGCACTTTGCGCATAGCCGATCATTCGTTCGAGTATGTTTCGGTCATTCTCGGCCATCGCCGCGTAGTGTTTCGCGGCTTCCCGCAGACGTTCGTCCGCAAGTTGATCCGCACTGCGTGCCTGCAGCTTGACGGCCCCGCGGCGCGTACGGTTGTAGCGTTGAGCATCGACGCCTGCGTCCAGGAGCGCCGCGTGAACCGCGTTGCATTCCGCAACCGTCGCGCAATATACGATGCCCGCGCCTTCTCGTTCCGTGACCTTATCGACGAGACGTTTGCGCTTTTCCTGCAGATTAGTAAATTGTTCGACCGTGAAGCGCAAGTTGGCGCGATATACGCCGGTGTTGACCACGCGGCGTTATCCATGCCTAGTTGGTGGAAGATATCGGTCATCACAGCCGGTGTAGCCGTTGCGGTCAAGGCGAGAATAGGCGGGCGGCCAAGCGCCTTGATTGAATGCAGCATTTCGACGAATGCGGGACGAAAATCGTGCCCCCATTCAGAGATGCAGTTTGCTTCGTCAACGACAACCAGCGCTACCTTTGCCTTGTCGCGGGCGTCGAGCATGGCGATGAAGTCCTCCTTGATAAGACGCTCGGGTGTCACAAAGAGAATCCGACATTCGCCCTCGGTCACCGCGTCGAGAGCCTGCTTTTCCTCCGACGCCGACAATGAACTGTTCAGTAACGCCGCCGGGATTCCCGCCTCAAGCAGCTTCTCCAATTGGTCCTTCATCAGCGAGATCAAGGGCGAGACCACCAGTGTGGGTTCTTCGGTAGCGAGGGCCATTTGGCTTCTGGCTTTCCCTGTGCGTTGATCGGTGATTTAGCGCTTTTTCTTAGCAAAGCGAATGCCGCGCCGAGCGCATCACATGTTCGTCAAACAGGCTGTTGGCAAAAACTCGCGTTCGCCATCGGTCTCACGTCAAGGGAACGGTATTTGCACTACTCCTTCACGGGCCGAAAAATCGTGCTCGAAGCGCTAATGCCTAAGGAGGCGATATGAAAACATTTGCTAAGCAACTTCTAGTTTCAGTCACGGTTCTCGGATTGTCGTGCAGTGTGTACGCCCAAGCGGGCGGTGGAGCGGGTGCAGGCGGCGGTGCTGGTGCCGGCGGAGGCGGAGGCGCTGGCGCTGGCGCGGGTGGGGCGGGTGGAGGGTCGGCCGGTGGCGGCGGTGCGGGCAACGGCGGTGCCGGCGGCTCAGGAGTAGGAATGTCTACGCCAAACCAAGCTGGGAAAACGGGGGGTGCAATGAGTGCTCCGGGTAAGGCGGTCCCCGGCGGTGGATTGGGTACCGGAACAGGCGCGAAGCCGGGCACGGCCGGCGCGGGAGGCTCGACAAGTAATGGATCGAGTAACTGACGAACAGTCTGCAGCCCGCCGTTCGGCGGGCGCGCAAAGGAGCTTTAATCTCCTCGGCTCTCCGAACCGATTGTCGGCAAATTCCGTTGGCGACGAAGGCAACCGTGTATTACTGATGACGGGGCAGGCGCACGGTAAACACCGTTTCTGCCTCGTCGGACCGTGCTTCAACGTCGCCGCCATGAGCCTTGGTAACCTCGCGGGCGATATACAGCCCAAGTCCCGGATTGCCGTCCGCGTCGTATTTGTTCTCTTGATCCGGGCCTCGCCTGAGAGGCTCAAAAATCCGGTCCAGGGTTTGTTGCTCAATGGCGACTCCGCTGTTCTTCACCTCGAAACGAACTTCCTCGTCCGCCGCGGTCACAACCACCCGTACCGGCGAGTCTGGCGCTCCGTACTTGATCGCATTCAGGACCAGGTTGCCGAGCAACTGCTCCAACCGTCTGCCGTCCCAAACACCCTTAGAGTCTCCCACCCTCACCAGATCTATCTGGTGATCCGGGTGCGCTGCTCGCACCAGGTTCAGTTCATCGGCAAACAGACGAGCCAAGTCGACGTTGGTCGGAGAAATATTGATACCCAAACCCAGTACGATTTATTGCATCGAATCCAGGAGGGCCAGATCGATCCATCTTTCGTGATCACCCACACGGTCCCGCTGGAAGGCGGCCCGGGTATGTACAAGACATTCCGCGACAAGGAAGACGGCTGCATCAAGGTTGTCCTCAAGCCGTAGCGGACGCGCGGACCGGTGATTCAATGTCGCAATCGCGTCGCCGTCGCGGCGTTGAACGGTGCCGGCGCGGCGTTTCCATGGCGCCGCCACGTACGCCGACGACGCGCGTCAGGGTCTGACAGGCCCGAGGCCGATCATCCCTTCGCAACGAAAAAAGTGGGGCACTTCGAGAAGTGCCCCAAACCACCCTACGACTACGCTGTCGCAGAAACCATGCTCGTAGTGAATTGCATTCGGATAAAACGATTACTTCGGATGCGCCGCCAACTCATCCAGATGGTCCAGTAGGTCGCGGGGATCCTCGTACACGCGGATCGCACCCGCTCCCCGGAGTTCCTCTTCCCCGACACCACCCGATGTCAGTCCCAGTCCCAACGCATGGCATCGCCGAGCGCCGAGCAGGTCCCATATGCTGTCGCCAACGATGTACGCGCGCTCAATCGGAACGCCAAACGCTCGGCGGCTTTCAGAAACAGATCCGGCTCGGGTTTGCCGTGCTCGACCTCGTCACCCGTGAGTACCAATGTTTTCGATGTGTCCAGACTCAGCTTTTCCATGTTGGAGGCTGTCGCCTCGGGACTGCCGCTGGTGGCGATTGCCCACGGTATATCGGCTCCAGTCAATGCTGCAAGAAGCTCACGGGCTCCTGGGAGCGGCTGAATCTGGCCGTTCAACCGGTCGAACGCCTCTTTCTGTCTTTTTTTGATTCGGTCGACGCGATCCGTATTGATGCGGCCACCGACCTCTCGTAGAAGCTGTTTCACGAAGAGCTCGCTGCTCATGCCTATTTTGCGGTGGATTCTGGAGACGGGCAGGCTCAGTCCTTCGCTCGTCAGCGCTTCGGTCCATGCGATCACGTGTTGGTAGACGCTATCGATGAGCGTGCCGTCGAGATCAAAAATGAAGGCTGATTTCATTGGAAATCGCGCGGAGCGGTGCATGGATTTCGAGGGCGGCGCAGATGGTGTTGACGAGCGCTGCCTTGCGCCAGTGAGGCCCGTCTGTTCGATATCGATGAAAAGCTGCCAATACATGAGCGTGATCGAGCTTGATCATCGTTGTAATGCGAGGGGAGGCTCCGAACGATTCAAAGTCCATAGTGTGTGCCTGCTCAGTTAAAAAGGGTTGCGCGCACGTATGCGAGATCCTACGGTCAGCCGCGAGTGTCCTCGGCAAGCAATGCCCGAGCACTTGCCGCCTACCTCGTTGGAAGGCTGGTCACCTCGGTAAGAGGGGCGGCTCGATAAGACAGACGGCCCTCTAAGCGGGCCATCCTTCCAAACAGGAACTCATGCAGCTGCTATTCAGTCGATCCTACTTCGCCGTAGTCGCCTGACCTGCGCCGAGATCCGCGCCGGTCGTCGGATCAGCATTGACGTCTGAAGCCGTACGGGACGCCATCGCCTGCAGGACCTCGACATCGGCCTCCGTTACGCCAACTGTTGCGAGTCCGTCGCCGCCGTCAACAGCGGGCTGCGGGTCTTCAACGAACTTCCAGTCGCCGCCTTCGTTCCAAGGCCCACGGATGTCGTCGCCCTTTGACATATTGAAATAGACGCTCGTGAACTCGGGCACGCCCGGCAGCTTGCCCTGCGGGAAGTTGGGTTGGATCGAGTGCAGCGCTTTCTCGAAAGACTTCTGGTGGGCGATTTCGCGTGTCATCAGAAATCCCAGCGCCTCCTTGATGCCTGGGTCATCAGTGACATTGATCAGCCGCTCGTAGACAATTTTTGCACGTGCCTCTGCCGCGATGTTCGAGCGAAGGTCGGCCGTCGGTTCTCCAATCGTGTCGATGTAAGCCGCGGTCCAGGGCACGCCGGCCGAATTGGTCAACGCAGGTCCACCGCCATAAAGCAGGGCCGTCGTATGCGAGTCATTGCCTCCTTCAGTGAGCGATCGATACAACTCGGCCTCGGACTCAACGGCTTCTGCAAGCTGACCCTTTGCGCCTTTGTTCAGCATCGCAACGATGGAGCCGATGATTTCCAAATGACTCAACTCTTCGGTAGCGATATCGAACAACATGTCTTTGCGGCCCGGATCATCTTCGCTGACCGCCTGAGTGAAGTACCGGCACGCGGCCGCCAGCTCGCCTTGGGGGCCGCCGAATTGCTCGAGGAGGAGGTTCGCCAAGCCCGGGTTGGGAGCCGAAACGCGGACGGTGTATTGCAGGCGCTTGTTGTGTACGAACATTGATATCTCCAGTCTAGGTTAAATGAAACGTTTCGCCATACGCATGTCGAACACGCGTCAAACGGAGGTGCGAATCGTTGGGTCGAGCGGCGCTGCGTTTGACCGCACAGCGCACCCAGTGCTGGGCGCTCGATTCTCAAGGCTTGCGGCCCTGGCGAAGGTTGCAGTGTTTAAGAAAGGGGATGCGCAGTGTTCTGTGCAATCGACGTACCACCAGAGCGCTAAAACGGGTTTTCACTAAAAAACCGGATGCTCGGATATGTACGGTGACAATCGGCACCGAGGCACCGTCGAAGCATTGGGAAACAAAATCTAAGGACCTAAGGATCTGGCTTCCGGCAAAATAATCCGAAACGTGGATCGCGAAATGAAGGGGGAAGTAGACTTTGACCGAGGACAGAAAACAGGAATGAGCACAGACAGGAACTGCGAAATAAAAATGTCAAAAGTCGACTCGAATCCCACCAACGACCGAAAACATATCTGTCGAGGAATGCTGATCGACGGGGAAACGTAATTGGTGCCGTGTTGTTTTCCCTGCGCGGGGATATCGCGAATGTAGGGGGGAAACTTAAGACGAGTCAGGCGGGGAGCCGGCAAAATCCGCTGTTTCCATCGCGACTTCGGTAACAAGCCGTGATTTGCGTCGGGCCGCTGCTCGAGATACGGCAGTGAATTGTTCAGTCGCATTTCGATTGGAAAAACGACATACGGGATTGCCAATTTTTTCAATTCGGCGGCGAAGGGGTCGGCGGGTAAGCGTGGGCGACGACACGCATAGCAGCGGGCTGCGTCCTTAACTGGCATTGAGACAAGAATATGGATCGATCAGTGACTGCGCCGCTCTACAGGGTGTCTGGCCTCAGGGAGCTCTGGATTGCGGGTATTGCAAACGCGATGCTCTGGCTTGAGGTACTGGCTGCCGGCCTCTTCACATTTCAGGCGACGGGCTCCGGGCTTGCCGTCGCGATCGTCTCGGCTGCGCGAAGTTTTCCGCTGCTGTTGACGGGTGCGTTCATCGGGGTTTTATCGGAGGTTACAGCTACGGCGCGCTCGTCACGTCTCTTGGTTTGCAGGTTTTCAAAGTGTCGTCAGCCATGGGGTCTGCTGGCGTCCGCCGAGGATCGCTCGTCGCCGGCTTGGTCATCGCTGTTCGGACGCCGCGCGGGCGGCCCATCGTTTGGCTAGCTACCGGTGCTGCCGGCCTTTTCCTCGCGCTCGTTGTCGCGTCACTCGTTGGGTGGTCGGAACATCCTTTCGTGCCCGTCCTGGCCGTACTGTTCGTCGGGGGATTCGCTAGTGCGCTCTATAACATCTTTCAAACCACGATCGTAATCGACGTAGCGCCCGAACGCCTACGCAGTCGCATGATGGGGTTGCTCACCGTCTGCATTGGGACTTGGCCACTTGGAACCGTGATCGCCGGTGCGCAGTCCCGCCCGTTAGGGTCTTTAGGCGCACTTGGAGCTTTAGGGGGATGCGGCCTTGTTGTCCTCGGCCTAATTGCCGCGGTAGCGCGCCGCGGTTAGATAAGGTTCAAGGCGGGTTTTGAATAACGTGCGTGCTTTGTCTTTGTGCCGAGCTATCAGGCGTCCACCCGTTTCAGCCGGGCTATTGTTGGAGGACTGCACGGCTGTCAGGAACTCATTGCAGAAGAACCGGCGACCCGACGGCCGCCGATACATAAGGCGAAGGCTATTATTGAGTCTTCTTTGTGGTGGAGTCCGGGCGCAGCTGGGGGTCTTCCCCTGCCACGCGCTCGACCGCCCCATCCGTGCCGCGCACGGTGTCGTTCACCGTCTCGGTGCGAGTGCTTGATTCCTTGCCGACCACGACCTCTTCGATCACGCGTGCGGTTTTGGCGACGACCGGCTCTTCCGCTGTTTCACGCACTTCGACGAAGCCTTTCTTCAAGTCTGCTGCAGTCGCCGGGCGGTCAACCGGACGGCGGTCGATCGTAGCGTGTTCCTCGCGCAGGTTCACCGACTCGCTGACGGGCGTTTCGGTCAGCCGGGAATAGACCCGAACGCCGCTCGTGGATACTTCACGCTTGCCCACTGACAGTTCTTCTTTGACGACTGGAAACGCCTGACGGTCCGCTGCAATTTCATCCGCCGTATAGGCAGGAACGCTACTGTCGTAGCCGCTGTAGCCGGAACTCTTCCACCGTGCCACGCGTTCGTCGATATCGAGGGCGCCGGCACCATTGAGCGCGGCGCGGACACGGTCAACTTGCGACTCGTCTGCTACGTCCACTGACAGTAACGCATGACCGCGGCGAATTGACTCATGGTAGTGGTTCACTTCTTCGTCTTGTGAATTCGGACAGCGCCTGTCTCGGTCGTTTTCACCCCGACTTCGAGTTCTTCCTGGACTGCGGCGATCTGAACTTCGTCGGCGTGAACGCCATCAGAGGGCGGGGGATTGGCGGACGTCGGCTTCGCACTCTGTACCACGGGTGTGCTCCAAAGAAAAAAAGCCGAAGCGATTGCTTCGGCCGACCTACGGTCAACTCACAGACGTCCGCTGCCTGGGCGCGTCACACGGCTACGCGCGGGAACGGCGTCGTTCCCAACGGCGGAGCCGCCGGCGTCCTCAAAGGGAGGCTGATGACGGAATCCCGCGCCCCCGGACACGATAGCGATGATGGCACCCACGATGAGCGCGGCGAAGGAGAACCAGCTGGCGCGAGCGACACCTCGCGCGGCAGTATCGGCGGCCTGTCGCGCATCTTGTTCCGCATCCGGGCTCGACGCCGCTGACGCGGCTGACGCAACGGCCGCCTGCACCTGCTGCTTCGCCGAATTAAGCATCGACGGCTCCGTGCTGGTTTGGTTCGCGGCCGTTGCCCCAACTTGTGCGCTCGTGGCCGCAACGTTGCCGGCCATGCTCACCGCACCTCCGATCAATGAAGTCATACCGAAGACAATCAGCAAGGTCATAACGGCCCACGACAGCAGTCCGTGCAGCCATCCAAGCACCGGCGCGCAGCGACCGGCAAAGTACGAACCGATAAAGACAGCCAGCACCGTCGTTACGATCACCCAGACGCCCGACCCAAATCCGAAGCCGTGTAAAGGATCAGGCCGGGATAACGGGGAGAGCAGAGAGGCTCCAATGGCGGTACCAAGGACGCTCATGATCAAATAGACAATAGACGAGAGGATCACGCCAGCAATCACAGAACCCCATGAAAGTCGCGGCAGTCCGTCCTGGGTGGTTAGCAGTTTCATATGTCTTCCTAAGTGGGAATAGAAGCCGTTAGAGATCCTGTTTCAGCCACGCGAATGCGTGCACTAAGACTGAGCAAGCCGTATGCCGCATCGATCGCGCGGCCGCGGCCCCTTCCTCTCACCGCACTGGCTCGCTGAAGCTAGAGTAGGGAATGACCGTTGAAAGTCGATACTCGACCTTGCTTCCTGCAAACAAAAGTTCGTCAGGCATGCCCGGTGCTCGGTAATTCCCAAAAGAGGAGGGTTAATGGGAAACGAACATAGAAACGCTCGTGCGGCAGTCTGGACGTCGCGCCGAGTGACGCGCGGTACTTCCAAAATACGCGTGTTAGTTGTCGACGACAATGTCTCGGCCGCGCAGGCGCTGGCGACCTATCTTTCGCTCGAGGGGATGGAATGCGAGGCGGCGTTTGGCGGACATGCCGCTGTGTCTGTCGCCACTGAGTTCAGGCCACACGTGATCCTCATGGACATATCGATGCCGGACTGCGATGGCTACCAAGCGGCATTAGCGTTAAGAGGTGACGCGCGTACGAAAGAGGTCGCTATCGTTGCGTTCACAGCATTCGACGAAGCAGAACTGCGCCAACACGTCGTAGACCACGAGTTCGACGCTTATTGCCAAAAGGGACAGGCACCATCGCGGCTCGCCACTTTGGTCACGCTGTTCGCCCACTGAGGGAGCCGGACCTCTGCTCAGTGCAATGAGGTGCGCCCAGCGTACCGTCTTGGCGCTTCTAAACGCGGCTATAACTCGGGATTCTGTAGGTCACCTGATGCAAGCTGTTCGCCATACCGCTGCGCGGCATCGACTGCCGATTGAGGGTCTACGAATGGGCCCATTTCCGGGCACCCTTCGAAGGGGAACAAGATCCGCTTATCGGTCAAACGCACCACCTTAAGCGTGCCGTAGAACTGGCCGGGAACTCCGCGATACGACGCGTAGATTCGAAAATCGGCAAGCGATCGACCCTGGATTGCAGGTTGTAAAACTGCTTTGAATTGCGTGAAATTTTTCCGCGGGCCTTTTGCCATTTTCGCCACCAAACATATCGATCTCAGTCGAATAATTTTGGACGTGCTTCGCCAACTTCCGGAATTCGCGACCCGCGACGTGCTCTTCAGCGGCGAAGGGGGATGGTTATTCGATTGGAGGTTGAGCGCTCCGAGCGTTGATTACAAACGCCGTTTCCGTATGGTCCGCCTCGGCGCTGGTCAGGCCTCCTTGACGTCATTGTCCCCTCCATCGCTCAGTCGCTATGAGCGGTTAGTTTTTCCGGCGCCGGGTGTTCCATCTCCTAGATCTATGCCCATTTTCTCGCAATGTTGTACGCGCCGGTGAGCGAGCTCCCATGTGCAAACGGGGTGCCCGAACCACTTTCAACCACGACCGCGTGGAAACGGCACGGGTGGAATGGCGTTTGCATTAGTGGCGTCGTCTCTCATGCCTGTGAGCCTTCGATACTATCCACCGTGGTCATCCGCGAAGGAGTTGATCTATGAAACCCGCCCCTATCGCCGCTGCGCTTCTGGCGCTTGCCACGGCCGGCTCGGCCGTCGCGCAAACGCAAGCTGCGAGTACTACCGCCGCGAACGACCTGCCGTCGCCAGACAAGGAGTTCGTACAAGCAGCCAGCATGTCCAGCTCTACTGAAATAGACGCAAGCAAACTTGCTGCGAAGCAGTCACAGGATGCAGATGTAAAAAGCTTCGCCCACCACATGGAAGTGGACCACACGAAGTTGGCGATCTCGTTGAAGATGGCGGCGCCGCACGGCGTAGCCGTGCCAAAGGACAATTCCGACATGGCCGTTCTCAATTCGCTGAGCGGCCTTCATGGCAAAGCGTTCGACGCGGCCTACATCAAGCAGGTCGGGCTCGACGGGCACAAGAAGGCCGTAGCAGCCTTTCAAACCGAGGCTGACGGCGGCCAAAACGCAGCCCTCAAAAAGGCTGCTCAGAAAGCTCTGCCCACGATTAAAGAGCACTTGAAGATGGCGCAGGAACTTGCGACCAAGAAGGGCATCACAGCCCAGTAGCGAAGCAAACTTTCCGCAAACTTTGGAGAGCATCATGGCAGCGAAAACATTGAACGATTTGTTCGTCCACGCCCTGTCGGACATCTACAGCGCAGAGAAGCAGCTTACCAAGGCATTGAAGAAACAAGCCCGGGCCTCGATGAGCACGAAACTCAAGGAGGCTTTCGAGACGCACCTGGAAGAAACTCACGGGCAGATTGAGCGCATTGACCAGGCGGTGGAGGCAACTGGCATCAAATTGAAGCGCATCAAGTGTGTCGCGATGGAAGGATTGATCGAGGAAGCAGATGAGGAAATCGGCGAAATCGAGGTGGGCCCTGTGTTGGATGCTGCTTTGATCGGCGCGGCGCAGAAAGTCGAACACTACGAAATTGCTTCCTACGGAACGTTGTGCGCGCTCGCGAAGAAACTAGGTTATACACAGGCGATGACTCTGCTGAATCAAACCTTGGAAGAGGAAAAAGCGACCGATAAGAAACTGACCATCTTGGCAGAGCAGGAGGTTTCCGCCGAAACGGCAGGGGCTAAGGTCTAAGCGAAGCAGGTGATTGGCTGGCTGGCCCCGAGCAAAGGGGCAGGCCAATCATTCATATAACAATCAGCGGGTTGAGTCGCCCCCGGTTCGCAATCAATGCTTTCTTCCTGCGGCGATAAGGGGGCGTTCACAACGCCTCCTTGATGACTTGAGCGTCTTTACGTAGTTCGGATCGAAGTGCCGCGAAATGGGAAGCGCGACGCAATTGGGCTCGCAACACAAAGAACGCCGCTATCGAGACTGCTATCCAAGATCCTGCAACGCCCCAGACGACGTCTATGAAGTAAGGTGTTCCAAATGCAGTGGCAATCAACGCGATACATAAAAAGGGGCGAACAACAGGCCTATCGCGAGCGCGACCATCGCGATGAGCTCGCGCAGCAGCTTTGCCTTCGTATCCGCGAGCTCGAGCGATATCAACTCCGCGTAATCGCCACCACGCTGAGCGCAGAAAGCGCGAACCGCCTTCCACGCGCGGACGTGACCTCGCACCTTCGTCAATGAACTGAGTGCCATCGATGTCTGCTCAAGGTCAGTAGCGGCGCCCCCGAGCGGGCGGGACATCATCATAGTTTATCGAGTCGCGATTTGCGCTCTTGAAGAGCGCACCGAGGAGGAAGCCGGCCAGCCCCACCACGGCAAGCGTGATCAGCGGGTTTTCAGTGGTCGTCTGACGCAACTGACCGGTTGCTTGCCCATAAATCTCTTGCACTTTACCTCCGAGCTCTTTTGCTTTCCCGGCAAACTGAGCACCTGCGTCGCCGGTAACGCTTCCAACAACATCCTGTATTTTGCCAATCGTTTCGTTGGTCGCGCCTGTTATCTCGTTCGTTTCCATCTGAGCCTCCGAGGTTGGTAGGGTATGTGTTGCAGGGAACAAGAGCCTTGATTTATCGCTTGCTACATCAATGGAAAACTAAGTAAAGGATTACTAAGACAATAACGGGAACGCCGAGAAGCCAACCGAGTAAATAGGGCATGTTGTTTTACCAAAAAGGATGCACAGCAGCGTAGGTAGTTAGGATCGGCGATTGCTAAAGGCCAACCTGCCGAGGACGTATTGAGTTATAAGCAAGCGGCGTACCGCGCATCGGAGCGCTGCCGGGGGCTTGAATGAAAACGAAACATGTTGCGATACTGTTTGTTCCTAGCGCCGCGGCCGGCGCTCCGATCGTAGCGGAGGCTCAATCAGCAAATACGCCGACGCTGCCAGCGAGGACGCCGCGAGCAACTGGGCCGCCAAAGACCGACGGGGCGCCAGCGCAAAACCAAGTTCGTCCACCGGTTGATGCTGGAAGTGATCGTAAAATACCGTCGAGCGGGTCTGCTTCGGGATCGAGCGGTGCGGGACTCAGCATGCCAATGCAAGCAGTCCCACCCGTGGGCGATAAGCCCTTGCCCAAGCCTTACTGAGCGAGATACCAGGGAAGCGATGTGGTCCATGTCGACCTTTCCTAATGCTCGGTGGGCTTTGGCGATCGCGGCGATAGGCGGTGATGGTAGACGCGCCACACGACAGATTAACGGCACGGCTCGACGCCGGGTTACCGACGACGTCGGGCGCGCAACGTGACTGGCGCAGAACGTTGGGGCGATGTACAGGAAGGTGCCAGTGTTGGATAACATGGAGTTCGTTAGGGCGAGGCTGAGACAAATGCGTTTGCCTTCACGTCTTCCTCGAATTGAACGGTCCAAGGGATCTCGTGGCCGCCATCATAGGCCCGCGTGATCGAGCCAAATTGAACGAGGATCGAGCGCAAGCGAGGTTCGACGCCAGTGTCGCCGGCGATCTCATCTGTGAACGATACATTGAAGTCCTCGGGCACAAGCTTGGCCTGGGCACAGATGTCTAGAAACTGATCCTGCTCGCGGTCCGGTAGATCATCAAAAGTCCGGGCGCGGAGGTCGCGGAGACGGCGGTCAAAATGTAGGACCAATGCAGTATGTCGGACAGGACGACAGGACGGCACGACAATAACGGGCCTGCGCCCGCGTCGCAAGGTAGGAACAATGTGTCGGACGGTCACACCGAAATTCGTCTGCATCGCCGAGCTTTGAACGCGGCGCCCGTGGGCGCCTCTAACAGCACGTGATTTTGTCAACACAGCCCTCTCGACCAAATGCCAATCGCCCAAGCGGGGCGTCCTGTCCGCCGGTCAGGGAATTCCGTGCTGGAAGCGGGTTCAGTCTTTCGGACCGAGGATGCTTCTTGCGTCCGTTACGATTGATGCCGACAGATCCATGAGGTTGGAAGCGAACAGGATGGGCGTCCAATCGTCGGCGGCGGACCTTGCTTTCTCAGCGAAGCGGCCACGCAACCGGAGGTCGGAACCGAGAAGCTTCATCCTGTCGGCCAGCATATGAACGTCTCCCGGCTCAACAATAAAGCCGTTGATACCGTCCGCTACTAGCTCGCCAGCAACTCCACAAGTCCTCGTGACGATAGCGGGGCACCGCGCGGCAAACGCCTCATTGATGCATAACCCCCACTGATCGAACTTGCTGGCGAGCACAGCGAATTCCGCGAGCGCGTAGACGGCCGGCATGTCGAGGTTCTTGACTGAATCCAGGATGACCACATGAGCGTTCAAGCCGAGTTGCGCGACTTGCTGAAGCAAGCGATCGCGACACCGGCCCTGACCGATCAGAACCAGTGATTGGCCTATTTTGTAAAGCCCTGATTGAAAATAGGCTTCGATCACCACATCAACATTCTTGCGCGGTACGAACCGACTCACGCAAACGCAATATCGAGGCGGCAGACCGAATTTTGCGCGGACGTCGCTGTCGGAGTTGCGCGCTGCCTCAGACCTCTGTGAAAAATATTCCACATCGATGACGTCGAAACCCACCCGAGACCGGGAAAACGGAATCCCTAGCGAGCGTGCGTATGCGCGGTGCTTTTCCCCCGCTACGAGCGCGCCGTCGAACCGACGAACGATGGTCCGCTTGAGCCACTCTTTCGCCCCATACCGTTTGCCGTCGTCAGCTTTCGAGTCGGACATGTAGATCAGGAAGAATCGGCGGTATAGCACCTTCAGGATGCAAAGCCACATGGAGTAGCTCGTGTGATAACCGAGCGTGACTACTACATGAGGGGCAAACTGCCGTACCGCATCAGATAAGCCGGCCGCAACCTTCACCCAGTGCCCACCGGCGTCGGTTGCGTCGTTGATGAGAGTTACCGATCGAGCGGGTTCCCGTTCAAAGAATTGGACGCGACGGTCCTGAGGAAAAGCATATACGCTCGACTTCCCAAAAATCTCCACGAGATATACGTCGTCACCTCGCATGGACGCTAGGTCAAGCAACGCCTCGTACCGCGGCACATGGTAGTCGCCGAGATTGCCTACGACAAAGAGGATCCGCATCTTTTAACCTCGAAACGATAGCGCTCGTCGTGCAGGCAAGTTCGATTCGGCGCAGCTAATTTCCGCTCCGATCATTTGCGTTCGCAATCGCCATTCCCTGGGAACCGGAGGGAACCAGCCAATCGGTTTGCTGTTCTTCTTCGCTCCGGCCCTTTGGCAATTGGAGCATGGAGCATGGTACGGTCACAAGTGGTCCCGCTGAGCAAGAAGCGCGAATTTGAACCTGAGTCAATGGCTCGGGATGGCGGAAAAGAAACACGGTACTGTCAGTTACTGGTGGGGGTCCGCGAGCCTCCATAAAAGTATCTTTCACCTTCCAATATGCGAGTTTCGCTCCGCTGAGATTCGCACTTCCCGGCTTCCGGCAGACTCGCGACTGAAGCTGCCCACTGACCAGTCGCCAGGCGAAACGCTTTGATCAAAGCCTTCGGTAACGCGGCGGAGCCGCGATAAGGTGCTTCCTTTCAGTCAAGAGATCCTGGAGGCGTAGCGAACCCGTCCAGCTGAAAACTTTGCCGTTGTGGTTAGAAGCGCGGCAAGAGGTATCGCAGGATGACGCATAAGTCGGCCACTGATTCGAGCACCATGGGGCGCGCCTCGGGTGCCAACGCGAGCACCGACGTGAAGGGCCAGTGAGTTGTCAGGCGGCTCGAAGCAAACAAGGCGCCGACCTTCGGCGTGTGCCGGAAAAAAGCGTCGTACTTTGTCAGTGGACTCTGCGACTCACGCGCCGAAGCCTTTTCGTCGACACTGCTGCAAGGTGCGCCCGAGCCGAATTGAGGTTGTGAATACGGGAAGCGGTGTTGACCAGCTCGTTCCCCGCAACCCGTTGCTGCTCAGGCGGGTAAAGGCAGATCAGATCGAACCGCCGCTTCCTGCGTAAAGCGGCGGAAATAACGCGCCGTGCGATTCAGGCCTTCATCGAGTCCGGTTTCCGGTTTCCAACCTAACGTGTCGATAGCAAATCGGATGTCCGGTTGCCGATGACAGGGGTCGTCCATAGGCAATGGCGCGAACACGATTTCAGACGACGACCCCGTCAATTCGATAATGCGCCGTGCGATATCCAGCATCGATAACTCATGCGGGTTACCGAGGTTCATCGGACCGGTTATGCCTTCCGGACTGTTCATCAAACGAATGAATGCGTCGATCATGTCGTCCACGTAACAGAACGATCGTGTTTGCAAACCATCGCCGTAGATCGTGATCGGCTTGCCTGCGAGCGCCTGCATCATGAAGTTGGAGATCACCCGGCCATCGCATGGGTGCATCCGTGGACCGTAAGTATTGAAGATCCGGGCGATCTTAATCGACAAGCCGTGTTGCCGCCGGTAATCCACGAATAGCGTCTCCGCGCAGCGCTTTCCTTCGTCGTAGCACGCCCGCGGACCCAGTGGATTCACATGGCCCCAGTAGTCCTCCTTTTGCGGATGAACGAGGGCGTCCCCGTAGACCTCGCTGGTCGAGGCCTGGAAGATTCGCGCCTTGACGCGTTTCGCCAGTCCGAGCATGTTGATTGCGCCATGCACGCTGGTTTTTGTGGTCTGGACCGGATCGTGTTGATAGTGAACCGGTGAAGCGGGGCAGGCCAGATTGTAGATTTCATCCACTTCAACGTAAAGGGGGAAGGTCACGTCGTGACGCATGAGATCGAAGTTCGCGCAGTCCAGCAAATGTGCGATGTTGTCTTTCGTTCCCGTGTAGAAGTTATCCACACACAAGACGTCCTGCCCTTGCATCACCAGCCGTTCGCACAAGTGCGAGCCGAGAAAACCGGCGCCGCCGGTGACAAGAATCCGCTTACGATGATGCTCTTTCATGTTAGCTCTCTCGGTGACACCGTCGATTTAATCGGCGCTCAACTGCTTACATAACGCAGCGTATGGTTCCAGTCGCGAATAAAGCGGTCAATGCGAAAGCGTTCCAAGGCGACCTTGCGTGCACCGTTACCGAGCCGGAGTGCTTCATCCGGATCGCGCAGCAGTTCGTGCATCGCGTCGATCAGCGCGCTTACGTTTGTGTCGATATATCCGCTCTCGCCGTTGCGAATGACAGTCGCAAGTTCGGTGGTCGCAAGCCCGACGATGGGCATGCCGATCGTCATGGCCTCTACGACAGCGAGCCCGAGACTGGTCCAGCGAATCGGGTTAAAAAAGAAGCGATAGCTCGCGCTGAATGCTGCAAGATCCAAATTGCCAACCTCGCCGATACCCCCGGCGGACTTTGCATCCATGCCGACAAGATCCAGTGGAACGTGCGCTTTTACGCTTGTATAGATGTCGTCGCCCAGACGCCGTCTGCGTTGCCTGAGGTGATTGATAACCACAATCCCGCGTGCCTTCTCGCCGGTGTAACGCACGCCTTCGGGAACGATCACGCCATGCTCGATCACCCTCGTCGGCGTAACGCCGCAGTCCCACATCAGCTGATTGAAATGCGTGACATGAATCAGCAGCGTGTTGGCGTCGTCAACCCAGTGGCGTTGTTCGAACGCGTTTTCCTGAGGCGGGTCATGTTCTATATAGACGCGTGGCAAGCGGCGTTGCGTCTCGCTAAGCAAGTTGATGCGGTCGTCATTCCATTGCGTTTTATGTTGGAACAGGATGACGTCGAACTGCTGAGATGCGACCCGATCTGCCGGCATCTCGTGAACGTTGTTACCCCAGGGCAGAACGCCCACTGTGCCCGCATAACCCGGTGGATGATCGGGCTTGGTCACGAGATAGAAGTCATGATGCGCTTGCGTGAGGTAATACAGATAGTTGCCGTGGACATGCCAGGTCAGCACGCGCAGGCGTCGGCAAGGGCTATTCGACATGGCTCACCGGCCCGTAAGCGTTGCCCGATACTTCCGATACACGCATCAGTTGCTCGAACGCGGTGTCCACGACGTGTTCGACGCTTATGTTCAGTGCGCACGGATGCCCGTACGGGCAATCGCGGAAGCCGCACGGTCGGCATGGCGGGTAGTGAGCGAGTACCCGGTGCCGCTCATGATCCAATGGCGCCCATCTTTTGGTGTCGCTGCCCAACGCAATCACCACGCTGCGTGTTTTCATCGCAACGGCTACGTGAGACATGCCGGTGTCGTTACATACGACCAGCCGTGCCTTCGACACCAGCGCAGCCAGTCCCCCCAGCGATGTCTTGCCGGCGAGATCAACCGCTCGTGCGTTCGTCGCGAGCGCTATGCCCGCTGTGAACATGCGTTCGCCTACAGTGCCGGTCATCGCGATTTGCCAGCCATTGTCGGCGAGCAAGGAGGCGACTCGGGCGAACCGATCAGCTGGCCATCGGCGCGAGGGCAACTGCGCGCCGGGGTGAACGAGGATGAGGCGATCGGAACGCAGCGCGTAGGTGTCCATCAGCGTCTCACACTCGGCGCGGTCACTACTGCTCAGCGGAATCTCGAGGCTGGTGTCTTGCGTCTCGATGCCCATTGCGTTGATCAACGCGGTATAGCGCAGGATCTCAGGCAGCGTGTCGGGCCAGCTAACAAAAATACCGTTCCTCGGCGCTTCCCCGGCTTGTGCGAAACCGGCATTGGCGAGCGCGCCCATTTTCTGGACGATCTCGTTCGCAATGCCGCCGCTTCCATGCATCTGAATCGCGAGATCGAAACGACGTTTGCGCATTGCTTCCCAAAAGCCTTCGAGATGGTCGTCGGTCTCCGCTTGCTCGGGAAACCCGACTGCGCCGGGGAAGACGATCAACTCATCGACGAGATGCGCATAGCGCTCCACGAAACTTCGCGCCCACGGAAGACCGATCAGGACGATGCGCGCATCGGGCTTTGCTCGTCGTAAGGCACGTAGCGCCGGCACGGCACATAACATATCGCCGAGTTGAAGCGCGCGGAAGATCGCGATGTTCTCGCTCATAGGAAAAACACCCTGAACTTGAACGCCCCGAAAAGGCGCCAATAGATGGAAAGAAATGGAATAAGCACCGATGTACACGCCATTTCGACTACGTGAGCTGGCCCGCGAGACGTATGGGATAGCCGCTTGACGCAGAACCAGGCGGTCATTACGAGCCACGCTGCGGCTGCACAGCCCGCTACGCGCGCATCACCCCAAGCCGCGGCGTACAACAAAACGATCACTGCGATGACGATGGCGTAGTACAACAGCGGGGGCCTGCGTCGAATACGGCGCTTATAGAACAGTGGGTATTTTTTATAAAGCAGTGCGTCAAACTGACTCTTTTTTTGCTGCGATAAACTCACGCCCCACCGTGCCGGCCGGACCGGGTGCAAGACGATCGCGTCGTCGGCGCGGGAGATCGGAATGCCTGCTTTCATGAGCGCGAACTGCAAATCGGAGTCCTCGCGCCACGCTGATGTAAAGCGCGCGTCGAAACCCCCGATCCGTTCAAGTGCCGCACGATCCATGAACGCGTTGGCAGTCGCAAACTCCGCGTGCGCGAGGCCTGCGGCGTCGGTTTCGTAGTCCGTGGGACGCTTGCCAAGCGGTACGATGATACGGCCCGATACCACGCCAGCGCCGGCAGTCAGCTCTTTCGCGCCCGATGCTAACCAGCGTGCGTCAGGCTGGGTATCATCGTCGGTGAACGCGATGCTGGCCGCACGCGAGAGTCGCCATCCGGCGTTGCGCGCGCCCGCCGGACCCTGCGTTGCCGTCACGGGCACAAAGCGCACCAGCGGCCCGCTCGCCGCGTGTACCCGCGCGATACGCTCAACGCATGCGCGGGTCGCATCGTCGGGACCGTCGTCGCAGACGATGATCTCAAACCGAGCCGGGTCGTAATCCTGCGTCAGCAGCGACGCGAGGCAGCGCTCGAGCATTGCAGGACGGTGGTAGGTCGGAACAACCACGGAGATATCGGGCGTCCGTGCTATCGGCGAATCGATTGCCATCCCGTCAGATTTACTGCGGAGTTGGTCGAAGGCATCTGCTGCAAGCGTGCTTACGAGTGTGCTCATACCCCGGCTCCATGTTTCTCGATCAGGAACGAGCCGATCACCAGCGCATCAAGGGGCGAAGTCCAGAACGATTCAAGCGCGTCGCGCGGTGAATTCACCATCGGTTCGCCTCTGGTATTGAACGATGTATTGACCAAGACGGGCACACCCGTGCGTTGCCGGAAAGCGTCAATCAGGTCGTAATACAGCGCATGCTGGCTGCGATTCACCGTTTGGACCCGCGCAGTCCCATCCACGTGACGTACCGCCGGAATCTGTTTTTCCTTGGCAGAACGCACGTCGAAGATGAACAGCATGAAGGGTGCCGCGGCGCCGTCGACGAACCATTCGTTCGCGTATTCCTCCATCACCACAGGTGCGACAGGCCGAAAGTCCTCACGATCCTTGATCTCGTTGAGCCTTGCCTGCATGTCGGGATCGATAGGCGAAGCGAGGATGGAGCGTGCGCCGAGGGCCCGCGGACCAAATTCCGTGCGGCCCTGATACCAGCCGATGACCCGATTGGATGCGAGGATATCGGCTGTTTCGCCAACCACATCGTGAAGGCGACGGTAGGGCGCTTTGGTCCATTTCAAGAGCTGCTCGATCTCGTCGTCTGCATACTCGGGGCCGAGGTAGGCGTGGTCCATCTGCCACTGGCGCGAGCGATCGCCGGATTCGGCGCGCTTGCGATAATCGATCCATAGTGCCGCGCCGAGCGCCGTGCCGGCGTCACCCGACGCCGGTTGCACCCATACCTCCGAGAACGGACCACGGTCCCGCACGCGTGCGTTCATCACACAGTTCAACGCCACGCCGCCTGCCATCGCCAGATGCTCCAGTCCGGTTTGCTCGTGCAACCAGCCGGCAAGCTTCAACACTGTTTGTTCGAGTGTTACCTGCAACGAATGCGCGATGTCGAAGTGCTTCTGCTCGAGTGGTCCACCGCGTTCGCGTGCCGGCCCGAAGCGTTCAACGAGGCGCGGAGCATCGACCGTATAAGTGCCGTCATGCCGATACTGCACGATCTCGCGGAACGTGTCGACATAGGCGGGCTGTCCATAGGAAGCAAGCGCCATGACCTTGTATTCGTCGGCGGAGTGAAGAAAACCCAGGTAGCCGGTCACGCTCTCGTAAAGCAGGCCGAGCGAATGCGGCAACTCGACCTGTTTGAGCCGCTTGTATTCGCCATCCGCGAATTGTCCGAGACTTGTTGTCACGCCTTCGCCGCGGCCGTCCACGGTCAACACCGCAGTGTCCTTGAACGGCGCGGCGAGAAACGCGCTTGCCTCGTGCGACAGATGATGATCAACGTAATGCCATTCGAAGCGCATCGCGCGGCCGGCGCTACGAAAGCGTTTCATCAGATGATGCGGCGCACCGTCGATCAGTTGTGCTCGCGCATTCACGATATAGCTCAAGAACAAGGGATCCCACGGCGATTCGGATGGATTGGCGGGTGGCTTGAGCCCTGGTTCGAGCGGCAGTTCGATCGTGGCGCCCACGCGCGCGGGCATGGAGGAAAGCAGCTTTGGATCATAGGAATACGCGACATGATCAATATCAGCGAGTTCGATGCCGGCTTCTTTAAGGCAATAGTTAATCGCATCGAAGGGTAGTTGCCAGGTCGAGAAAGGCACCGGCCGCTTCGCGTGCTTGATATGCGTAAAGCGCTCGTCCTCGGCCGCCGCAATGACGACACCATCCTTGATCAGCGCAGCCGCGCTGTCGTGGTAAGCCGCGTTGATGCCTAATGTGTACATGGTCGGTAATCCGGGTGACGAAGCGTTTCATGAGGTGATGAGGATTGCGTCGGCGGCGCTTGATGCAGAATCGGCGCGCAGCAGTCGCATGGTTGCGTCGATCACCTGTCCCACCGTGACGCCGGTGAGGCAGGCATGATGTCCTTCGGGACATACGCTGCGATAACACCATCGGCAAGGTACGTCGTGATGCAGGACGACATGCGGCGTTTGCCAAGGCGTATGTTGCGGATTCGTCAATGCGTACAGGTCGACAACCGGGGTGCCGAGCGCCGACGCTATATGCACAGGTCCACTGTTGTTCGATACCAGCACCTTCGCGCGCTCGATCAAGGCTGCCAGCTCGCCGAGTTCGAGCGCCCCTGAGAGATTGACGGTCATGCGGTGTGTCCCGCGTGCCTGCGCACACACGTGAGCTTCGTCGGCGCCGCCGGTGATCAGTACCGGCCAGCCGGTCAGGTCCGAGAGCTGTGCGGCGGCCTGCGCGAAGCGCTCGGCGGGATAGCGTCGAGCGGCGGCCGTGGCGCCCGGATGCATGACAATGAACGGCGCATCAAGCGCGATGCTCCGCTGCGCAAGCTTGAGGTTCAGTGATGCGGTGTCGCAAGGTGGCACGGCCAAACGCATGCGCTGATTCGATGACAGCGCGCCCACGTGTCTGACCAGCGCCAACTGCCGTTCGACTTCGTGCCGTGTACCGGTCTGCGGTTCGGGTTCGGCGACCCAGTCGGTCAATAGTGCGTAGGGATTTTCGCGGCAGTGCGCGAGGCGTCGCGAAATACCGGCCAGATGGCACAGCATCGCGGCGGGCATCGGGTTCTGGCTGTAGACGGTAAAAATCACTGCAGCATCGAAAGCTTCTTCCCTCAGGCGCCTGACGATCGCAAGGTCCGCGGCCGCATCAGCGGGGCGGTTGTTTTTTACCCACGGCGCGTCGTATTCGATCACCGCATCGATACTGTCGATAAAACCTGCTGCGCGTGCGCCGGAACCCGATGCCAGCAGCGTGATGTGGCGATCCGGTGCCGAGGTGCGCAACGCATGCAGGGCGGGCGTGGTCATGAGCACGTCGCCGAGATTGTCCAGGCGCACGCAGAGGATGCGTTTGATCTCGGCGCCCCACGGCCTTGCCGACGCGGTTTCGGGCGTACGGGCATGCGAATCGATGGCGATCCGGACCACCGGCGCGTGCGTCATGTCGTGAACTCCCGTCGAAGGATGCTGTATTGAATCGCCAACGCCCCCTCGTGAAGGTTGGCTACCACGCGGTCCGGTTCTCGGAAGGGTCCGCGACGCCACATCGACTCGTTGCCGTTGTCAACTCACCACGCTTGCGCATCCGGCGCGTCATGCGGAAGCGCCGCCGGCTGCGAGCCGCACGTCGTGCGCGCCGTTATGCGCATGTGGTCCCGCATTAGCGGCCACATCGATCTTGGCCACGCGCGCATAGATCCCGCTGAGCGTGTCCGCTACGCTTTCCCACGTGAACATTTCCTTCGCGCGCGCGAGCCCTGCCGCGCCCATGCGTTGCACCCGCGGTGGGTCGCGCTTGAGCATGACCAGTCCATGGGCGACAGCAAGCGGGTCTTTCGGCGGCACGAGCAATCCCGTCTCGCCATGCGCGACTGAATAGCGAATGCCGCCAACATCCGCGCCGATCACCGGCGTGCTGCAGGCCATCGCTTCCAACGGGGTAATGCCGAACGGTTCGTACCAAGGCGTCGTGACGAATACGTCGGCCGCGTTGTAGTAAAGACGCAGGAGCGAACGCGCTCGCCGGCCAAGGAAGTTGACGTGATCCGTCACGCCGCATTCGCGTGCAATGGCGCGCAAGCGGCCGATCTCGGGCGTCGCAATCTCGTTGGCTTCATCGGAATTGCCACCCACCACATAAAGATCAACTTCCTCTCCGAGAGTCCGGTTGCAGAGGCCAACGGCACGCACCACCGTGTCGACGCCCTTGCGCGGCACCATGCGTCCCAGCTGCAGCGCGATGAAACGGTCCTTCGGCCAGCCCAACTCAGCTCGCGCGGCGCGCTTGTCTACAGGGTGGAATTCATCGTGGTCGAAACCGCAGGGCACGAGGTCGATACGAGCGGCATCGGCTTGATAGAGCGAGATCAAATCCGCTGCGTCCTGGGGGCACTCGGCGATCACCGAGTCGGAATCGCGCACGAGCCTATCCTCGATATCGAAGCGCTCGTCTGGGAAACCATCGTTTACACCCTGATGAAGGCGCCGTACGCGGCCAAGCGCATGGAAAGTCGTCACGAGAGGAATGCTAAGCGTTTCCTTCAGACGTAAGCCTACCAAGCCGGACATGAAGAAGTTTGCGTGCACGACGTCGTAGTGCAACGGTTCCTGGCGGGAAAACTCGACAACGAAACGCGCGAAGCCCTCCATATACGGAAGAAGTTGCTCCTTCGGCACCTGTCGTTTCGGACCTGCAGGTACATTGATGACACGTGCTCCGTCCAGGCGCGAGACAAGCGGCAACAACGACCTGTCGCAACGCGTGAGGACATCTACCTGATGGCCTTTTCGGGCAAGTTGACGCGCGACGTTCGCCACGTAGATGTTTTGACCACCGCTGTCGACGCTGCCGGCAGCGGCCAGCGGCGAGGCATGCTCGCTGACGAGTGCGATCTTCATCGTGGTGTCCTTAGTGTTCGAGTCTTTCGTATGCGATGGCGCGCCGCGATCGACCTCCCGGCGTGCACAGTCCACAGCATTCGTTGTGCCTATATCGAAGCGAACGAAACAAGCGTTGGTTCGTTGCGATACCTACGCATTTTTTTCACGTGGCTTAAAAGATATGGCAAATGATTGCCGCGAGAGCGGCCGGTGAGAACTACATCGGGCGAGTAAAAGCGTCAGGGCCGGTGTCGCCAGGCGTCGGCAAGCGCTTCGGACCGACGCACCGCTTCTCTCATTCGCTCGATCTCACGCGGAACCGGTTGACGTCGGCTCAGGGCCCATGGCAGCGCTGCGAACAACGCCAAGGCGTCGCGAACGAAAGCACCTTCACGGCGCATCGCGTGGACGGCGCCCCGGGTTTCGCGCCACGCTTCGCGCCACGACAAGCGCATCCATGCAACCCACGCGGCATTTCGGGCCAGCATGCGACGCCGGAGTGCACTGTCGCGCAGCGGGGAAGGGTGGTGATGGACGATCAACTCCTCGGCATAGACGATGGTGAAGCCGTTGGCGAGCACATCGAGTGCGACCAGCGTTTCTTCTCCGCCTATGAAAAAGCGGGGCTCATACCCGCCTATCTGTCGATAGAGCGACGTCCTGAACACGCACGACCCGGCAATGTAGCCGATCAGCGAGGGGCCGGGCAAGCCGGTGGCGTCAAGTGGGCTGCGTGCCATCAGGCGGCAGGTCGCATCGGTTTCGCCGGCTTCGTCGACCAACACCCGGGCGCTCAGCACACCGACGCGAGGCGCGCTGTCCAACAATTCGACCGCGCGCGATAGCGATCCCGGATGCCACCACATGTCGTCGTCGCAGAACGCGACGTACTCCGTGCTCGCGCTTGCGACACCAAAATTACGTCCGGCCGCACCGAGGTTTTTCTGTGCGGAAACAAGCGTGACTTCGGGAAAGTGCGCGGCAATATGTTCCGGAGTGCCATCGGTCGAACCATTGTCGACAACGATCAGATGAAACCGGTCGGGAAGCGCATTCAGCCGCGCGAGCGTATCGAGCACCTGCTCCGAGCGGTTGTACGTAAGCACGACCACCGATATCTTTGTGGGTGCCTTCGCGGCGGACAGGTCGTTTCCTGCGTCGTTCATACTCTTCATGTTCTTCGTTACGCAAGCTCAAGCTTCCAGCAGCGCTCGGTACAAAAGACATCGTCATAACCATCCGGTCCGAACGCCTTCAGTTGGCTTGCGTACGCTGTCACTGCGTCGCGTTTCGAAGCCCGATGGGAAGGAGCGGCTCGCCAGTGCGAAAGGGCCGGTGTCGCGATAATGCCGCGCGAGAAAAGTCCGCCATGCGCGTTTGCAACTGGCCGGCCAGACGCCGGTAAAGGGCGTCCTCGTAAGCGAAGCAGGCCAGCTCCGGGTTGGCGCGCCAGACATCGGCGCATGCGAGATGCACGAGTTTGTGGTCGGAGTGATACAAACCGAACGGGATCACAAGAGTGTGAGCAGCATGGCGGCGTAGCGCCCGATCGAGTGCCCGCGCGATTGCCTGCTGAGTCGGGGCATGGACACGCGGAGCAGACGGGACATATTGCGCATCGAGAAAATCGCCGCGGTCGGGGACCGCATTCAGGACGTCCAGCGCCCGGTCATCTTCTAGCGAACGTGCTTGCATTGCCTGGGCAGCATTGTCGAAGCCGCAGTGACGGTCCCAGTCTGTCGTGACGTCGGAGGCGGGGCAACCAGAAAAGACGGTATAAACGACCGTACCAGGATGAGCGGCAAGCGTCGCTCCGCAACTGAAGACGGCATCGTCGAAATGCGGCGAAATGACGAGCGGGCGAGCAAAGGTATTGGACATGGCGTTTTGGGCAAGGGACGACGCTCTGAAAACGCAAAACCTGGACCTGGGGTCCAGGTTCAGCCCTCCTCCGAATCGAGCTCGGTACGAGTAGTTGCGACCGGCCGCGTCGGTTCAGGAAGCCGTTCCGGCAGTGGGTCAGTGCAATCCTGCGCCGTGCGTTCCCGCGTGGCGTTAGCACGCGCAATGTTTTGATAGCTCGCCACTAAAAAATTTTCTTCTACCGCCAACTGATGGAAGTCAGGAATCGCGCTTGCTGGCATGTCCACAACGAAGAACCCGTATGAACCCTGTATACATTGGAGTGCACCATGCCGTCCGAAAAAATATCCACTTCGCGCCGCACTTTGATGCAGGGCGCCACAGCAGGGCTCGTCACGGCAGTTGCAGCACGTGCTGTCGCACAGACCGATGTTTCCAACTCGACAGGATCAGCAATATCGAGTCCACCGCAGGACCCACGCACGCTCTATCCGCATCCGCCATTTCCTGCCCAGCAGCAACCGTGGCCCGGCCTTGCGGGCCGCATGACGCCCCGCCCCGACCACGGCGAAACCAGCTATCGAGGCACTGGTCGTCTTAACGGACGAAAGGCGCTGATTACGGGCGGCGATTCCGGCATCGGTCGCGCCGCAGCCATCGCGTACGCACGCGAAGGAGCCGACGTCGCCATCGTCTATCTACCGGCAGAGGAACCCGATGCGCGCGAGGTCATACAGATTATCCGTGCGGCAGGGCGCAAGGCAATCGCATTACCCGGCGACATTCGTGACGAGGCGTTCTGTCAGGCGTTGGTAGAACAGGCCGTGTCTGGTCTGGGTGGCCTAGACATCCTGGTGAGCAACACTGGGCGGCAGCAGAGCCACGATTCGATCCTCGACATCAGCACCGAGCAGTTTGACTGGACCCTCCGTACCAATCTGTATGCGATGTTCTGGATTACGAAGGCTGCAATTCCTCACATGCCACCGGGTTCGGCCATCATCTATACGAGTTCGGTGAACGCGTCCCCGGAGGAAGGGCGATGTCCATTCCATCTCGATCGTCACCGGCCGGATCGCGACTATGACGGTGGTGCGCGCTGACCTTCCCCAGTCACCGGAATGTCACGTGATCGTGAACGCTGGCTACTACGACTTGGGAGCGTTAAAAACCTTGAACTATTAGCGAAGGATACCTAAATTTTGTGAAATCACGGCGTTGGAGGTGGACATGAAAATCGCTATTCGCATCGAGGTCGCCACGGACTATGGTGAAACCGAAATCTTCGAGATTTTCCAACCTTGAGCGCCTCTATCGAGACCTTGAACCTGCAAAGATTGGTTTATCGCTGGATGAAGGGAAGCACGTACTGCATGAAATGCAGAAGATCGTGGTAACTGCACAAGCGGGGAGGTTTGTACGCTACGGTGCTTCTGCAATCGTGTGACAGATCGCGCGGCGATTGCACCGACATCGGCGTAGCAATGACTTGCCCAGAGGCTTTCGGTTGGCACCCGGGCGAGTCGCTCTTCGTTTTGTTCCTGCCATGCGCGTGCCCAAGGAAAGTTTACAGAATATGGGGCGCCTGCAGGAAACGCCTGAGCTATTCACTCGGAATGGTACCGGAGGCCAGAGTCGAACCGGCAGGGGTTTTTGTGGCGGCGGTTCCAAGCCCGCTGCTGGTGAGCCTCCCTTGAGGCGACCACGGCGATACCGACGATAGGGTGGGTATGGCAAATTTCAAGGAATCTTTATCCCGATACACACATCTAACATTGCGACAGATCTTGCATGTGCAAAATGGAATACGCATCGCTTCAACCAGAGTTGGCAACGCTGTTGCGACGGCTGCCCCTCGGCACCGCAGCCGATATTAACGAGTGCACCGTTGCCTTTTGGGACGGCCAGGAGGTGAGGGGGCTTCGCTTGCGGCCTGACGGCGGCGGCCAGCTGGACGCAGATTTCGAGTTTGACGAGAGATCGTTCAATCAGCTGCATTCGGATATCGTCGCGTGGATGGCCGTTCCGCGTTATGCGATGCGACCTGAACTCGTGGACTGGATGGAAGGGCGTCCAATCGTAGTTCGCTTCGCGCTGTCGCCCCAGTCAATTTATACGTATGAACTGGGCCTTTAAGAAGTTCTGATGCGAACCCGCTGTTTCTCGAGCACCTCTTCGCCCTGAATAATATGTGGCTGGTTGGTTCGAAGCGACCCAGGTCGACTCTTCAAGCCGTCGTAGTTTCGGTGGCCATCATTCGTCGCGCACAGCCTGTTTTGGCGATCTCCAAAAGCGGCTAAAAAGGTACGCACTGGATGTAACTCTCTGGACGGCGCGCCCGCGCTCTGTCCTGCTGCATTTCGGCGGTCCACTTATGTCGCTCGTTCACCTTGGCGAGCGGAGATCATTGCTGTCAGTCGCGCACCGTACCGATAAGGTTCGCCTGCCGTGCTTCAGGCTGGCAGTTCCGGCCGTTCGCGTTCTTTCATCGATATCTCACGACGTCGATCGATGACCGGCCGGAAATGAGCAACGTACAGGATGCCAGAGCAAGTTGGAGGAACGTGGATTGCAACTCCGTACATGCCATCACGCAGCGACGCGACCGTTGGCGACCAATTTAAGGAGACTGTCATGCGAGCAACGATTAAAGGTATTTTGATTTCAACCTTGGTGATGAGCTTAGCCGGTGCCGTGTTCGCGCAAGGGGCTGGCGGCGGAGGTGGGGGCGGCGCCGCTGGGGGGACGGGAGCAGGCCAAGGCGGAACCGGAATGAGCACTCCCAACAGTAATGGTGTGACAGGGTCAACCTCGGGCGCATCAGGCTCAAGCACGATGGGAAAATCTTCCGATATGTCGCACAAGAAAACGCAGAAGAAGGGAGCAACCGGCGCTTCGGATACGGGCTCTTACTAGTAGCCATAGCGAAGGCCGCCTATTGCCGCAGATTGAAACAAAATTGGCGGCCGATGAGCCGTTTCCGAGCCGTTTCCGAACAGTACAGCTCTCCCGCGTCTCGTCCGCGCGTTTCATCCGTGTGGTGAGACGCGTTTGTGCCGCACCGAAATTGTTTGAAGGGGTCGCCTGTATTTTGATGCAGTTTACCGGGCTAGCGACCTCTAACGCTGGCGTGGGATTGCGTGGCGGCCCTATTTAAATATCTCACTAAATCAAAGAGTTGCTGTTTGGGTGTTTGTCTCACTTCGCGCCGACGATTGTCGGTTGCCGCGCCGATTTTGTGCCGCTACGCTGGTCGGCCCCCTCACGCTCGCGGAGAAAACGCGATGGAGCACTGGCAACTAGCGTATCTCGGCATGCGGCAGATCCCGGACGAGCTCAACGAGTTCGAGCTTGCCACGTTCTTCACGTTCTCCCGCAAAGAGCGAGGGTTGATCGACGCCCGGCGCACTGATCTGTATCGGCTCGGAGTTGGGCTGCATATCGGCTTTGTGCGCATGACGGGCCGCACGCTCGACGCATACAAACAGATTCCGAAGGCCCTGTGGAGTCACCTTAGCGAGCAACTGGGTGTCGATCCGCCGGGGCTCGGTACGCTACGCTCCTTGTACGGTAGGCGCACCGACACACTTGTTGACCATCAGATGCTGGCCTACCAGGTACTTGGCTTCCGTCCGATGACCGAGCATCAACGCCGCTACGTCCTGCGCTGGCTCAAGGAGCATCTGTCTGGGCGCCCTGAGCGCGGCCAACTGTTGCATGAGTTGAAGCGGTGGCCGTACGAGCACCGCATTCTGATTGCTCACGATCGATTGCTCAAGCGGTTGATCGTACAAGGCCGTCCAGGGCGTCGAAGTCGCGCTGACCGATACGCTGGCACGCGCCTTTGGCGCATCGACGCTGGATGACTGGGGACACCTCCTTCCGCGACCCGATGGGGAGCACGGGAGCCTGCAACACTGGCTGTGGGCCGTTCCTATACGCAACTTGACTCACCAGATGAGCGAGATCTTCACCAAGATCGATCGACTGTATGCAATCGGCGTTCATTCCCGCTGGCCGGCGAACTGCAACGACGCGTTAGTGCGCCACTACGCGAGACGCTGTGCGAACCGACCGCCGTCGGTAAGCAACCGGATTGAAACGCAGTCGCGCCGGCTGGAAGCCGCATGCTTCATGCGCTATGCGTTGTGTGCCGCAACTCCCGGAAATCATTCTCGAGATCGACAGCGTGACACGCTTCAACTGGTTGCTGCTCGGACGACGGGAGCCACGTTCACGCAGCGAGCTGCTTCTCGTGTATGCGGCGGTCCTGGCGCACGGCACTTCGTTGTCCGCTGCCGACATCTCGCGGATGGTACCGGGATTGTCGCCTACCGCGATCCGGCAAATGATGAACCGAATCGCCGATGAAAGAAAAATACGTCAGGCCGCCGATGCCGTGCTGGAATTCATGCTTCGCCACCCGATCGCCGCGCACTGGGGCCGTGCCGATCTGGCGTCGTCCGACATGATGTCGCTGGAGACAACGCGTACGGTCTGGCAGGCGCGGGCCGACCCGCGTCGGCGCACCGCGTCGATCGGCATGTACACGCATACGTGATGGACCGCTGGGGGATCTTCTACGATCAACCCATCATCCTCAACGAGCGGCAAGCAGGCGCGGCGATCGAAGGCGTCGTTCGACAAAGCGGAACGAGGGACGTGGCGCAGCTCGCCGACTCGCGGCCGTGACTGACTGCGATGTGCGCCTGGATCTCATGGAAAGCATCTGGGACGAGTTCGTGCGGGTGGCAGCGCCGATTCAAAGCGGTCGCTGCACCGCGGTCGAGGCGTTGACCCGCTTCGGCGCAGCGGCGCGTGGACAGTCCGTGTACGACGGTGGCGTTCATATAGGAAGGTTGTTCCGTACGGTTTTCCTGATCGACTATTTCACCAATCCGGTTTTCCGCAGCGAGCTTCAGCATGTCCTCAATCGTGGTGAAGCCGTACACACCGTGCAGCGGGCGATACACATCGGCAAGATTCCGTCGGAACTAACAAAGCATCACGAATCGCTCGCAGCCGTGTCGTCATCGCTGGCGTTGCTCACCAACGCCGTCATGGCTTGGAACACGATGCATATGCAACGTGCCGTTGGTCAGATCGAGGCGATGAGTGGGGACGTCCTTAGAGCTGTGGACCTGCGGCGAATCGCACCCACCTATCTGGAAGGCATTAACTTGCGTGGCACATTCGATTTTCCGATCGCCCGCTATGCGGACCGTGTGCTGCCCAGCCTAGTGGATGGCCTGAGTGTAAAAATGAGCTTCGCTCTGCGTGACGCTGGCCGTAGTCCGAATTGCAACTGTCACCGTTGCAGAAAAAAACCGTCAATTCGCTGGGCCGTCGTGCACCTATAGCGTCCGAGCCTCGCTGCACGAGGGTACCTTCGCTTGCCAGTTGTGGGCGCGCCGAATTCGAGTTTTATCCGATGCACGGTTCTATGATCAGCTATTGGATTTATGGCTTGAAATGCGAAGGGACCGAAGAACTCAACTACAAGGATACGATGAGTTATCTTTCGCTTCGAAAACCGTGACGGAAATCACTCAGCTTTGCCACCTTAGAATGTCCGCTGCTGGTTCGGACTGGAAATTCGGGAAGATTGCTCTTCAGCAGCGGGATTCCGCCAGCGGCCTTGAATCGGGCAACAGCAGTGGCATCCTGCGCAGGTATGTTGCCCGCGAAGAGCCTGGAGCCGCGCTGGGTCAAGACGCCAGCCGTATCCAGGGCATCCTTGATGGAAAACGGCACGCCGTGCAGCGGTCCCAACACGTCGCCGTTCATGACGGCCTTTTCTGCTGCTTTAGCGGTGTTGACTGCGTTGTCCCGCATCAAGGTGACGACCGCATTAACCTTTGGGTTGACCGTCTCGATGCGATCCAGATGCGCTTTTATGACCTCGACGGGTGAGATCTCTTTGGTCCGGATCAAACGCGCCAGTTCGGTCGCGTCGCGATAGAAAATCTTTGTGTCATCGTTCGTGAAGCTCATGGCTGCCGCCTATACGTGGACATACATTCGAGGAGGTATATGCGCGGAAAAACGCGCCGTGCAGTTCACGGCACATAGGCATATATCGCTAAGACGAACGGAGTGTAGGCGCGCACTGACGCAAGATAAACGGCGGATCCTGGAAACATTCTCCAGCGCGCTGGATAGTGCGATCTCAACGACCCGGAAGACGTGGGTGCCTGCGTTATTTGTAGCTGAGAAAGCGTATAAAAATGGCTGGTTGGCCGATCGGCAACGAGCAAGGCAGATCGACATTCGCCAACAACTTCTGGCAGATTACTGACAGCCGCGGGCGTCGTGGTGAATTGTCGAAAGCCGATAGTTTGAGGAGCAGTCGCCGGTAGCCGAACGGCCGATGCAGCGCCGAGTCAGGTCATTCGTGGCGGATGATCAATTGTCCGCTTTGGGTCGAAGAACGAAACCGCTCGAGCGGAAGGGGCTCCGGCCAGCGCGTGCGGTTCTTGGGAGGTCCGCCGTGCGGTTCCGTATGTTGGCGAATGAGGCAATCCGCCTCGTTCTCCAGCAGGAGCCCAATCATGGCCTCCTTACAGGCAAACGCCAGTCCACTGCGCCAACGCATGATCGACGACATGCGCATGCGCCAGCTTTCGCCGAAGACGCAGGACACCTATCTGCGCATCGTGCGCGAATTTGCCCGGTTTCTCGGACGCTCGCCTGACACGGCCACCGTCGAGGACCTGCGGCACTACCAGTTGCACATGGTTGATCACGGCACATCGCCCGTGTTACTGAGCCACGCGATCACTGAACCACGCGATTACCGGCCTGAAGTTCTTCTTCCAAGTCACGCTCGATCGCCCGAGGTGATGCTCAGGATGCAGCCGGTGCGCGTTCCACGCATATTACCCGTCGTGCTCAGTCCCGATGAAGTGCGCCGCCTCATCGAGGCGGCCGGCAACCTGAAGCACCGGACCGCGCTGTCGGTCGCCTACGGCGCAGGACTGCGCGTGAGCGAAGTGGTGGCCCTGAAGGTCACCGACATCGACAGCCAGCGTATGACGATGCGGATTGAGCAGGGCAAGGGCCGCCGCGACCGCTACGCCATGCTCTCGCCGGTGTTGCTCGAGCGCCTGCGCGTCTGGTGGCACGTGGCGCGGGCCCGGGGCAAGATGCTGGATGGCGGGTGGGTCTTTCCCGGGCTCGATCCCGTCGACCCGCTCAGCACGCGACAGCTGAACCGAGCCATCCACGCCGCCGCCGAGGCCGCACACATCGACAAGCGCGTACCCTTGGTCTAACTTCGCGTCTCAGGGAAGGGAAGACGATGATCCGCGAATGGCTGATGCTCAGAGAGCGCTGCGACGGCTTTGCATATCCTTCCGCTCGCATAGCAAAGGGCGGCTTGCGCGCTACGTCGGGAAGATTGAGCACTTTCGGATGACAAAGGGCGACCTTGGTGTGGCGCTTCGCGAGAAGCTTCTCGAAGACAAGGTTCCAGGCATCGCTGGCACGATGTACATACTTGACCCGGATGCGCTCGGAGCGACGGTGGGTCTTAGTTTCCAGGACCTCAAGCTCAAGCGCTATCCCGAGACCACAAACGCCTACTTGTCTGGCCTGCTTGCCGGTTGAGAAGGGACTCCTGCGGTAGAGGCCGACGTTGGATTTCTGCTCATCAGCGGCGGCGTCCGTACCAGAGGGCGAGCGGTAAGCGTAGGACGCGTTAAATCAACAGACGGTGCCGGATAACCGGATCACGCCGCGGGGCGAAATCGAGAAGCTCCAGATCTTTCTGTACACGATCGCCAACCTGCCGCAGGATCGTTGGGTCAAGAACGACAACGCCCACGACAAGCTGCTCACCGAGTCGAACGCGCAGGCGACCATCATGGCCGGGATCATCTGGCAGGAGCAGGTTGACCCGGTGGCATGGCTCGCGCCGAAGAGGCTCAACTTCAACTTCGACGACGAATGAACCAGAGACCTGATGGAGCAGCGCGCGGACGGGTTGGCTTGACTGTTTGCCCGAATGTTTGTACATTTCTGTTAACGAATTTCGTACAGGATTCAACTATGTCATTCCGAACCCATGATGTGGTACCAATTAGTGAAGCCCGGTCACGGCTGACGGAGCTGGCGG